>NZ_WYDQ01000001.1:0-711875 GCF_024105635.1 Oceanicola sp. 502str15 | reverse complement strand
ATGCCGAGGATAAGCGCCTCCCCGGTGCGCGGCGGATAGGAGACCGTCATCAGATGCACGATCCGCACCGAAAGCACCTCGATCCCGGCCTGCCCGCCCACCACAAGCGGCACCGAAAAAAGCGCCAGCCCGGTGATCAACGCGAGGATACCCCCGGCGATCACCTGCGGCAGCACCGCCGGAAGCGTCACCGTCCGGAGCGTGGCGAAGGCCCCCGCCCCGCTAACCCGCGCCGCCTCTTCCAGCGAGGGGTCGAGATTGCGCAGCGCCGCAGTGACGGTCAGAAAAACATGCGGCACCAGATAGATGACATAAACGAAGATCAGCCCCTTCATCGAAAAGATGTCGATGATCGGCACCTCCATCGTCATGCCGAAGCGCTCCAGAAGCGCCGCCGTCCACGCGTTCACAAACCCAGACCGGGGCGCCGCCAGCAGCACCCAGCCGATGGCACCAGCAATCGGTGGCACCATCAGCGGCAACACCGGCAACGCCGCGCCGAGCGTGTTCAGACCAAGGTCGCCGCGCTCCGTGAGCCATGCAAAAAGGCTGCCGATGAACACCGCCAGCACCGAGGCCGTCCCAACCGCCAGCAGCGTATTCGCCAGCAAGCTGCCCAGCCCCGACTCCGCCACCGCCTGAAACGCCTCCACCGCAAACCGCCCGCCCGGAAAGAAGGTCGTCAGGAAGACATTTATCAGCGGATAGAGGATCATCGCCGCAATGGTCAGCGACAGCAGCCCGGCAAACAGCGTAAAGCCGCCGTGCCAGCGCCTGCGAGGGGCGGCAGTGCTGGCCGCGCCCGTCATGCAGGCTCTGCCGCAAACAGCATCGGCCCGTCCGGCTCGATCAGGCAACTCACCTCGGTGCCCACAGCAAACCGCGTGACTGCCCCGCCGCGGATCAGCAAGGTCAGCACCTCGGGACCCGCGGTTTCAAGCTGCACCACATGTTCCATCACCGGCCCCAGAAAGGCCGAAGACACCACCCGCCCATGCAGCCCCTCCGCGCCACGGGGCATGATGCGCCACTGCTCGGGGCGGCTCAGCAGGATCGCATCCCTGCCACCGCCTCCGGGCGGCGGCGCCGCAACCCTCACCTGCCCGGCCGGCGTTGTCAGCGCGCCGCCCTCGCCGATTTCCACCGGCAGCTCGTTGGCGGTGCCGATGAAACGCGCCACATCCAAGGTGGCCGGCTGCGCATAAATCTCTTCGGGAACGCCGTATTGCACCACCTGCCCGGCATCGACCACGGCAATGTGGCTGGCCAGGGCCATCGCCTCTTCCTGATCATGGGTGACGTAAAGCGCGGTAAAGCCGAACTCGCGCTGCATCGTCAGGATCTCCAGCCGCAGGTGCTCGCGCACCTTGGCATCGACGTTCGAAAGCGGCTCGTCGAACAGGATCAACGGATCGCCGCACACCAGTGCCCGCGCCAGTGCAACGCGCTGCTGCTGCCCCCCGCTGATGGCTGAAGGATAGCTCGGCCCAAGATCGCCGATATGCATCTTCTGAAGGATCTCCGAAACCCGCCGGTCCCGCTCGCCTTTCGCCACGCCGCGCATCCGCATCGGGTAAGCCACATTGCGCGCCACCGTCATGTGCGGCCAAAGCGCATAGCTCTGAAAAACCATGCCCACCTGACGCCGCTCCGGGGCCAGATCCAGCCCAGCGGCACTGTCGAACAGCGGGCCGCGCGGCACCGCAATCCGCCCCTCGTCGGGCGTTTCCAGCCCGGCCACGGCCCGCAGCAAGGTGGTCTTGCCGCAGCCGCTCGGCCCCAGCAGCACCACGAAGTCCCCCTGCCCGACCCGCAGCGACACATCGTCGATCGCCCGGACCATCCCGCCATCGGACCGGCGGAATGTCTTCCTGAGGCCAGTCACCTCCAAGGCCAGCCCGGAGGTGGCCTCTGCCATGCTTTCCTGCCGCACGTGAGATCCTATTCCAGCTTCAGAAGCCTGACGATTTCCGGCGCGTCATCCCCGATCGAGGCGATATCCGGATCGACGTAATCCCCCGGCATCGGCGCGGTCTCGTCGTAGGCCTGCTTGGGGGACACGCTGGTGAGCCCGTTGTAGGCAATCTGCCCCTCGTCCGAAAGCAGGAAGGACAGGAAACAGACCGCCGCATTCGGGCTGTCGGCGCCCTGCGAGATCATCGTCTCGAACTCGTTGCCGGTGGTCAGCTCGGGGGCCGTAAAGTCAATCGGCGCACCCTCCTCCTTGAGCACCCGCACCACGGTCATCACGTTGGGCAGCACGATCGCCACCTCTCCGGCAGCAAGCTGCTGGGTGGCGGGCACCACGCTGGGCACGAGGACCGGTTCCTGCTCGGCCAGCCGCGTGAGATAATCCTCTCCCAGCTTGTCCTTCAGAATGCGGAAAAGCGCCATGTAAGAAGGCACGTTGCGCGGATCGCCAAGGATGATCCGGCCCTTGTATTCGGGCTTCAGGATGTCCTCCCAGCTCACCGGCGCAGCGTCTCCCGCCTGATCGGTGTTATAGGCAAAACCCAACATGCTCAGGCTCGTGGTCACCGCGTTGTTCTCGAGCCACGCATCGTCGAACCCGGCCAGCGCAGGGATCTCCTCCTTGGAGAGCGGAGCAAACCACCCATCGGCGTTGCCCTGCGCGATGAACACCGGATCGGCCAGCGAGATGACATCGGCGTAGATGACGCCCGCGTCCCGCTCCGTGGCATAGCGCGTTGCCAACTTGCCGGTCGAGAGGCGGAAATGCTCGATCTCGATCTCCGGGTTGGCGGCGGTAAAGGCCTCTGCGGCGGCCTCGTTCCGGGACGGATCCTGCGAAGAATACCACACCAGCGGCGGCTCCCCTGCGGCGGCCGCGCAGGCCTCGGATGTGGCCTGCGCAAAGGCCGGCGCGGCAAGAAAGGTGGCACAGGTTGCCAGCAAGATCGGTCTCATATCGTGTCCTCCCAGACTCCGGGCGCCGCGACTTGAGGCGGCGCATCCCCGGTGAGCATTACAGTATCGGGCGATCCCGCCTCCATCACCGCCAAAGGTCGCAACGCTGGTATGCAGAGCCCGCCGCCAATCCGCCCGGCCCGGCGCTTCCCACCGGCCTGCACGGGGCTTCTCCAATGCATGCCCGGTGCCCCGCCCGGCGCTCTCTGCCGGCCCGCTCCGCCATGTCAGGAAAACTGAAATCCCCGGTAGCCGTTATCGCGCACGTCTTCGCTATACTGGCGAAACTTCGGGTTGCCACCAACAAAAAGCAGCGTCTCCCGCTTGTCGCGGCCCTCGATATTCTTGTTGATCCCGGTAAACCACGAGTTCGTCTGCCCAAGCAGCATCCGGCTCATCAGCTTGTCGCAATAGCCGGTCCAGGAGTCGATGGCCGCGCTCTCCGGCTCGATCCGGCGGATGCCCTCTGCCCTCGCGTGCTCCATCATCTCGCTCAGCCAGTCGACCACCACAGCCGAGCAGCGCGGGATGTTGCAGAAGGTCGCCGGGTTCTGCGGCCCAACCAGGGTGAAGAAGTTGGGAAAACCGCCGCATTGAAGCCCCAGATAGGTCTTCACGCCCTTGTCCCATTCGTCCTTCAGCTTCAGCCCGCCCTTGCCCCGCACATCGATGCGGTTCCACGATCCCTTGATCGCATCAAACCCGGTGGCATAGATGATCACATCGAACTCGTGCAACGCCTCGCCGGTGCGGATGCCCTCTGGCTCGATCCGCGTGATCGGTGTTTCGTTGAGATCCACGATCGACACGTTGTCTTGATTGTAAACCTCGTAATAGCGGGTCTCCAGCGGCACGCGCTTCATTCCGAAGCCGTGATCCTTGGGGATCAGCTTTTCCGCAACGGCCGGGTCTTTGACCCGCTGGCGGATCTTTTCGGCCACGAAATCGGAAACGTATTTATTGGCCTCCGGGGTCATCAGCACATCCTGATAGGCCCCGAGCCAGAGCGAGAAACCGGGGCCGTTGTAAAGCTCTTCCAGCTTGGCGTCGCGCTCCTCCTTGGGCACATCGAAAATGTCGCGCTCGATGAACTCATGGGGAAACCCGGCTATCGAACGGTCGCACTTGTCGATGAAGCTGCCGTAATCCGCCTTGATCGCCGCCATCCGCTCCGCGCTCATCGGGCCGTTTCCGAGCGGCGTGCACCAGTTGGGCGAGCGCAGGAAAACCGTCAGCTCCCCGGCGATCTTCGCCATCTCCTGTATCACCTGCACCCCGGAAGAGCCGGTGCCGATCACCGCGATCCGCTTGCCCTTCAGGTCCAGCTTGGCCGGCCCCAAGCCATCGGGATCACGTGGCCACTGGGCGGTGTGAAGGCTGGTGCCCGTGAAGGTATGCACGCCGGGCACATTGGGCATCTGCGGCGCCGAAAGCGGGCCAAGCGCCGAAAACACGAAGCGCGCGGTCAGCGGCGCCTTGCCGCCATCCTGAAAGGTGATCGTCCAGAGGCCGCTATCCTCGTCAAAAGCCGCCCCCCCGACCCGCGCGTTGAACATGTAGTCCTTTCGGATATCCATGTAGTCATTGGCGCGGTGGATGTATTTCAGCACCTCGGGCTGGGCCGCGAACCGCTCGCTCCAGTTGAACTCCTGCATCAGCTCTTCATTCCAGAAGTACCCGTATACCTCACTCTCGGAGTCGATGCGCGCGCCGGGATAGCGGTTCTGGTGCCAGACCCCACCGATATCGTCGGAGGCCTCAATGCCGCGCACGCTGTATCCCAGCTCGCGCAGGCGATATGCCATGTAAAGCCCCGTCAGGCCGGCGCCGATCACCACCGCATCGAAATCGGGCTGCTTGTCCATCTCAGTTCTCCTTCGCGCCGGTGTTGGAATACCGGCTGATCATCTACCCCGGTGTAACCCGGCACGGGCCGCCTGCTACAGGGCGCAGGCAGCCCTGAGGCGGCAACGGAGCTTTGCAGAACGCGCCGCTACGCGATCCGCTCAACCTTGTGCTCCTGCCCGACCTCGACATCCGAAAGCACCACGGTCAGCCGCCCGGTCGCCACCAGCTTGCCGTCCGACCCCGTCACCTCCACAGAAGTCGTGCAAATCCTGCGCCCCAGTTTGACGATGCGGGCGAGCGCAACCATCGTGCCATGGGCCGGCCTCAGGTAATCGACCACGAGGCTGATGGTCGAAAGCCGCCGGTTGAGGCGCGCGATCAGCACGTAACAGCCCGCCGCGTCGATCAGGCTTCCCACCGCGCCGCCATGCAGCCGCTCGACCTTCGGCGTGCCCAGAATTTCCCGCCGCTGGGGCATGCTCAGGGTCACGCTGTCCTCGCTCACCGCCTCCACCGTCAGCCCGAGCCAGCGGTCGAATTCGCAGGTGTCGATGACATCCTGAAGTTCCTTGATCGTATGGGTCATTATCTGCCTCGCCTGTTGTGAAAGAACCGGGCCGTCACAGCCCCAGCTTCTCCCGTGCATATTGCGCCAGATGCACCCGCCGCGCGCGACCGGTCGCGGTGAAGGGCACATCCTGCGCCGTCACCGGAATGACGAATTTCGGAATCTTGAACCTCGCGATCCGGTCGCGGCAAAACCCGTCCAATGAGGCGGCATCGGGGGCCGCGCCACCCTTGGCGACGATCAGCGCACAGCCAACCTCGCCCATCCGCGCATCCGGCACGCCAACCACATAGGCCGCCTCGATCGCCTCATGGGTCCGCAGAAAGTTCTCGACCTCCTCGGGCATCACCATCTCGCCGCCGCACCGATAGGATTCCTTGATCCGCCCGAGCAGCGTCACGTAGCCCTGGGCATCCACCGTCCCCACATCGCCCGTTTTCAGCCAGCCATCTGCCGTCATCGCCCGCGCGGTCTCTTCCGGCTTGCGATAATATCCCGGCGTCACGCAGTAGCCGCGTACCAGCAATTCGCCCTTCTCGCCCGGCGGCAAATCGGCGCCGGTCTGCGGGTCCACCGCCTTGTAAACCGCCAGCCGTCCGCCGAACTCGGCAAACCCCGCGCAGCCGGCCTCCTTCAGCCGCCCGTTGCTCTGGCTCAGCCACTTGCGATCGCCCTCGGGCAGGCAGCAACAGGTCGAAGCGGTGGTCTCGGTCATGCCGTAGCCGGTCAGCAACTCGCGCGGGCGAAAGCTCTCGCGGATCGCGTCCCAGATCTCCGGCGGGTTCACCCCACCCGAGTTGAAATAGGCAATCAGCGAGGGGCAATCAAAGCCGCCCCGCGCTCGCACCGCCTCCATCATCAGGTTGGTCATCACCGGCACGCAGGTGATCTCTCCCACCTGAAAACGCTCTGCCGCCTCCACCATGTCATTGGCATCGAAGATCGGGCGCGGCACGATCGCGCCGCCAAAGAACATCGCCGCGATCATGCACTCCACGTAGCCGAACACATGGTAGAGCGGCAGCGCGAACAGCAGCCGCCTGCCCTCCTCGCGCGCCATCGCGTAGTTGGAGGCGTAGGCCGTGCGCAGCACCATGTCATGGGTAATCATCGCGCCCTTGGGCTGGCCGGTGGTGCCCGAAGTGTAGAGTATGTCGCAATTGGCCTCCGGCGCGGCCTCGGCATCGGCGGCTCTGACGGCCTCTACCTGCGCCGCGCTCGGCTCCCATGCCGGGTCAATGAGCGCCCGCGCGCCGTCCCGGCCCTCGCCCTCGATCCGGCAAAGGTAGATGTTGCGCAGCTTGGGAAATTTCGCGCCGCCAGCCTGCTCCACCCAACCGGGCATGATCGCATCGAGATCGGCCAGATGATCGTGCCCGCGAAACGCATCCATCGTCACCAGCGCCACGCAGTCCGACTGCTCCAGCACATAGGCGATCTCGGTCTGCCGCAACATGAAGTTGAACGGAACCGCCACCGCACCGATCCGGGCAATGGCGAATTTCGCTATGACGAACTCCACATAGTTGGCCAGCCACAGGCCCACGTGATCGCCCCCCGAAATCCCGTCTGCCAGAAACCGTGCCGCCAGCTTGTCGGCGGCATCGCGGATCTCGCCGTAACTCCAGCTTTTCTCGTCGGTCAGGCAGAACGGGCGGTCAGCATATCGCGCGCAGGCCCGGTCCAGCGCCTGCGCAATCGTCATCGGCTCCCATGTGCCGGTGATGGCTTCAAGCGCCTTGCGGCGCTGCGCCGGTGCATCGAAAACCGGCCGGGCCGGGTCTTGGGCTTCAGGTGTCATGGCGGGTCCGATCAGCAGTTCTTTCCGCTTGAGAAGGTCCCGTGAAACATGCGGGCCTGAACGCCCGGTGCCAATGCCCCCTGCGCCCTTCGGGCAGCAATGCAGCGTTGCAGAACCAGCGTGCCCCCTGGCTTCACCCGGCCGAACATGGCGCGAAAACCTGCAACGATGCCTTGCGCGACCTGCTCTGGACGAAGCCTCCGCAGGGCCTCACCCTGTCGCAAATGAAATCCGGCAGGGGAGCCACTGCAATGGCATTACTCGACAACAAGACCGCCGTCGTCACCGGCGCGGGCCGCGGACTGGGTGCTTCGATGGCCCGGCGTTTCGCACAGGAAGGCGCCACGGTCATCGTGGTCGACATGGACGCCAGTGCCGCTCAGGAGGTGGTCGCCGAGATCGAGGCCAACGGCGGCACCGCCCGGGCCGAGGCGCTCGACATCACCTCGCGGGATGATGTGATGGCCTTCGGAAAACGCATCTCCGAGGCCTTCCCCTCCATCGACGTGCTGGTCAACAACGCCGGGATCTCGCCCCGCGTCAGCCTTGATGACCCTGACCTCATGAACAAGTGGGATCACGTCATAGACGTCAACCTGCGCGGCCAGTGGGACATGACAATCGCCTTCCTGCCCGCGCTGCGCAAGAGCAGTGCCAGCCTCATCTTCACCGCCTCCATCGCCGCCTTCACCGCGCCGCGCTCCAGTGCCGCCTACGGGGCAGCCAAGGGGGGCATCCGCTCGCTGATCCAGTATTTCGCCCAGCAACTCGGCCCCGACGGCGTGCGGGTCAACGGGCTCGCGCCGGGGCGCATGCTCACCGACATGACCTTCAAGGCCGTCAAGGGGCCCGCCGGGGCCAAGTTTCTCGAGCGGGTAGCGCTCGGGCGCAACGGCGAAGCCGACGAGATCGGCGGCCCGGCCCTGTTTCTTGCCTCCGAGATGTCCTCCTACGTCACCGGCGTCGTCATCCCGGTCGATGGCGGCTTTCTGGCAATGTGACCCGCTCGCGGGGCGCAATCCGCGCCCCGGCCCCGGTCTTTGAATCTCCCAACCATTCGAAAGGGCGTGCTGCCAATGAAGGTGCTAGTGCCTGTGAAACGGGTGATCGACTACAACGTGAAGGTCCGGGTGAAGTCGGACGGTTCCGGTGTCGATCTTGCCAACGTGAAGATGTCGATGAACCCCTTCGACGAGATCGCAGTGGAAGAGGCGATCCGGCTGAAGGAGGCGGGGACGGCCGAAGAGGTTGTCGCCGTATCCATCGGCGTGAAACAGGCGCAGGAAACGCTCCGCACCGCGCTCGCCATGGGCGCCGACCGCGCGATCCTCGTGGTGGCCGCCGATGATGTCCACCAGGACATCGAGCCGCTGGCGGTCGCCAAGATCCTCGCCAAGATCGTCGAGGAAGAGCAGCCGGGCCTCGTGCTCGCCGGCAAGCAGGCGATCGACAACGACATGAACGCCACCGGCCAGATGCTCTCGGCCCTGCTCGGCTGGTCGCAGGCCACTTTCGCCTCCGAGGTGAAGGTCGAGGGCGATCATGCCGTGGTGACCCGTGAGGTCGACGGCGGCCTGCAGACCATCAAGGTGAAGATGCCCGCCATCGTCACCGTGGACCTGCGCCTGAACGAGCCGCGCTACGCCTCGCTGCCCAACATCATGAAGGCCAAGAAGAAGCCGCTGGATGAGAAGACCGCCGCCGACTACGGCGTCGACGTCTCCCCGCGCCTCGAAGTGGTCAAGACCTCCGAGCCCGAAACCCGCCAGGCAGGCGAGATCGTGGCCGATGTCGATGCGCTGGTGGCGAAACTCAAAGAAAAGGGGGTTATCTGATGGCTGTTCTCCTTCTTGCCGAAGTGACCGATGGCGAGCTGGCGATGGACGCCACCGCCAAGGCCGTCTCCGCCGCGAAGTCGCTGGGTGATGTGACCGTGCTCTGCGCCGGGGCCTCTGCCTCTGCCGCCGGTGAGGCCGCTGCCAAGATTGACGGCGTGGCCAAGGTGCTCGTCGCCGAAGACGCTTCGCTGGGCCACCGTCTTGCCGAGCCGACCGCCGCGCTGATCGTCTCGCTTGCGGGTGACTACTCGCACATCGTCGCCCCCGCCACGACCGATGCAAAGAACGTGATGCCCCGCGTCGCCGCCCTGCTCGATGTGATGATCCTCTCGGACGTGTCCGGCGTTGTCGACGCCGATACCTTCGAGCGCCCGATTTACGCCGGGAACGCGATCCAGACCGTGAAGTCGAAAGATGAAAAGAAGGTTATCACCTTCCGAACCTCCACCTTCGACGCCGCCGGTGAGGGCGGTTCGGCCTCGGTCGAAACCGCCTCCGCAGCCGACAACCCCGGCCTCTCCGAATGGGTCGAAGACAAGGTGGCCGAGAGCGACCGCCCCGAGCTGACCTCCGCCGGCATCGTCGTCTCCGGCGGCCGCGGCGTGGGCTCGGAAGAGGACTTCGCGCTGATCGAGAAGCTCGCCGACAAGCTCGGCGCCGCCGTGGGTGCCTCGCGCGCCGCGGTCGACTCGGGCTTCGCCCCGAACGACTGGCAGGTCGGCCAGACCGGCAAGGTGGTCGCCCCCGACCTCTACGTCGCGGTCGGCATCTCCGGCGCGATCCAGCACCTCGCGGGCATGAAGGACTCCAAGGTGATCGTGGCGATCAACAAGGACGAAGAGGCCCCGATATTCCAGGTCGCCGACTACGGCCTCGTCGCAGACCTCTTCACCGCCGTCCCCGAGCTGATCGAAAAGCTCTGAAAGGCGCCCCATGATCGACTTCACGCCAAACGACGACCAAATCGCCATCCTCGAGATGACAGAAGGGTTCGCGCTCAACGAGCTGCGCCCCAAGGCTGTTGAATGGGACAGCCTGAAACACTTTCCCACCGATGTTCTTGCCCAGGCCGGAAGCCTTGGCCTCGGCGCCATCTACACCCGCGAAGATGTCGGCGGCTCCGCGCTCGGACGTGTCGATGCGGTGATGATCTTCGAAGCCCTCGCCAAGGGCTGTCCCACCATCGCCGCCTATATCTCGATCCACAACATGTGCTGCTGGATGATCGACAGGTTCGGCTCCCCCGAGCAACGCGCCCATTGGTGCCCGAAGCTGGCCACCATGGAAACGCTCGCCAGCTACTGCCTGACCGAGCCGGGCGCGGGCTCCGATGCCTCGGCCCTCTCCACAAGGGCCACCCGCGAGGGCGACGAGTTCATCCTGAATGGGCAGAAGCAGTTCATCTCCGGCGCCGGCACCTCCGATGTCTACATCATCATGGCCCGCACCGGCGCGCCGGGACCGAGCGGCATCTCCGCCTTCCTCGTGGAGCGCGACACACCGGGTCTGAGCTTTGGCGCCAACGAACAGAAAATGGGCTGGAACGCCCAGCCCACCCGTACCGTGACCATGGACAACCTGCGTATCCCGGCCAGCAACATGCTTGGCGCCGAGGGAAAGGGCTTCAACATCGCGATGGCCGGGCTGGACGGCGGGCGCCTCAACATCGCCGCCTGTTCGCTGGGCGGTGCCCAGGCCGCGCTCGACGCCAGCCAGCACTACATGCGCGATCGCAGGGCCTTCGGCAAAGCCCTCATCGACATGCCCACGCTGCAATTCCGCCTCGCCGACATGGCCACGGACGTCGAGGTCTCCCGCACCATCCTCTGGCGCGCTGCCGCTAGCCTCGATGCAAAATCCCCCCGCGCCACCACGCTCTGCGCCATGGCCAAGCAATTCGTCACCGACCATTGCTTCCGCGTCGCCAACGAGGCGCTGCAACTGCACGGCGGCTATGGCTACCTCTCGGAATACGGGATCGAAAAGATCGTGCGCGACCTGCGGGTGCACCAGATCCTCGAAGGCACCAATGAAATCATGCGGCTCATCGTGTCGCGCTCGCTCGTTCCGGGCGAATGAAGGACAGCGCCCCCATGCCCGAACCCACCGTCATCATCAGCCGCGACGGCAGCCTAGGACGGCTGCACCTGAACCGCCCGAAGGCGATCAATAGCCTGACACTGGAGATGGTTCACCTGATCAATGAGGGGCTGACACGCTTCGAGGCAGACAACACGGTCGCCGCGGTGCTCCTCACCGGCGAAGGCGAGCGCGGGCTCTGCGCGGGCGGCGACATCATCGCGCTCTACAACTCGGGCAAGGCCGGTGACGGCATGGCAGCCGAATTCTGGCGCGACGAATATCGCCTGAACGCCCGGATCGCCGAATACCCCAAACCCTATATCGCCGTCATGGATGGCATAACCATGGGCGGCGGGGTCGGCCTGTCGGCCCACGCCAGCCAACGCATCGTGACCGAGCGCACCCGGCTCGCCATGCCCGAAACCGGCATCGGCACCTTTCCCGATGTCGGCGGCACTTGGCTGCTCTCCAATGCCATCGGCGAAGCGGGCACCTATATCGGCCTCACCGGCTCGGATATCGACGCCGCCGATGCCATCCATACCGGCTTTGCCGACCACTTCCTGAGCAGCGCGCAGATCCCGGCGCTGGCCGCCAGCCTTGCCAGCCTGCCGCCCGATGCCAGCGAAGGCGCGGTCGAGCTGGCCATCCGCGCCCTCGCCGAAGTGCCACCGGCCTCCGGCATCCAGCACAATCAGGCCCTGATTGACGCAGCCTTCGCCGCCGACAGCGTGGAAGAGATCCTCGCGGCACTCTCCGCCCAGAACACCGCATTTTCCGATCACACAGCCCAAACCCTCGCGGCGAAATCGCCGACTTGCCTCAAGCTCACCCTGCGCCTGCTGCGGGCCGCCCGTGGCAGCCATGGGCTGAAGGCCTGTCTGGATCGGGAATATGCCGCCACATCCCTCATCCTGAGCTGGCCGGATTTCTATGAGGGCGTGCGGGCCGCCGTCATCGACAAGGATCGCGCGCCAAAATGGCAGCCGCAGGAGCTGCGCAGCGTCACCCTCCCGCCGCTGGAGGCTGTCCTCTCACCGCCCCGCAGCCTGTTCGAACATCAAAGCTGACCAAAGGACGCCACAATGAGCAAGACAATCGCATTCATCGGCCTCGGCAACATGGGCGGCCCGATGTCGGGCAACCTCGTGAAGGCGGGCCATGTCGTTCAGGGCTACGATCTTTCCGAAGCCGCGCGCAGGGCAGCCGAGACGCAGGGCGTCCTGACATTTCAGGATCTCAAGGAGGCCGTTCAGGGGGCCGACGCGATCATCACCATGCTGCCCAACGGCCCCCTCGTGCTGGACGTCTGGGGCCAGCTTGCCGAGATTGTCCCCGCTGGCACCATCCTGATCGACAGTTCCACCATAGATGTCGACAGCGCCATCGCAGCCCACGAGCTTCTTACAAGCAAAGGGTGCCTGACCCTAGATGCGCCGGTCTCCGGCGGCACCGGCGGGGCCGAAGCCGGCAGCCTGACCTTCATGACGGGCGGGTCCGAGGCCGCCCTCCAGTCCGGCGCCCCGCTGCTGGAGCCGATGGCCGGGCGCGTGGTGCGTTGCGGCAGCCCCGGTGCCGGACAGGCCGCCAAGATCTGCAACAACATGCTGCTGGGCATTTCGATGATCGGTGCCTGTGAAGCCTTCGCGCTTGGCGAAAAGCTCGGGCTCGAACATCAGGCCCTCTTCGATGTCATCTCCACCTCTTCCGGTCAGTGCTGGTCGGTCAACACCAATTGCCCGGTGCCCGGCCCGGTCCCGACCTCCCCTGCCAACCGCGCCTATCAACCGGGCTTCGCCGCCGCCCTGATGCTCAAGGACCTCCGCCTTGCCCAGCAGGCCGCCCTGTCGCGCGGCGCACAGACGCCCCTCGGTGCGGAAGCGGCCCAACTCTACGGCATGTATGACGCCCTCGATGAAAAAGGCTCCGACTTCTCTGGCATCATCAGCCTGCTGCGTGGCGCGGCGGACAGAGCCTCCAAACCATCCTGACGTTCGGCTACACGCGACCCTTTCGGCACAAGTTTCACGAGGCATTCCACCCAATCAAAAGGCCCGTTTCGGTGAGCTACTTCCACGTAACGAAGCATGCAGGATTACACTGAAGCAGTTGCTCGTTCTGTTAATCAATTGGTCGTAGGTTCGATCCCTACCGCCGGAGCCAATTTCCTACGAAAATCAGCGTTCTAGCTGCGGGTCAGCCATAGGCTTGCTTGTGGCTTCTTGCCGTTTTGCGACGCTTTGCAGGTGGGCGGGTCCGTAGGGCTTTGCGTTGATCGGGTGGCGGCTTGCAGCTTGGCGGAGGCGTTCGCCGGGTGCTGTGCGGCGGGCTTGCCGGGCTGGCGCGGAGGGGTTGGTGCAGAGGCGGTTTCGGGCATTTGCTGGGACGCGAAGGATTCGCTGCTGTCGCTTCCTCCAGTCTCCCCTGAGCAGAGTGCGGGCGCGGCAATGCGCGCAGCGGAAGAACAGGGTTCCTGCTCTTCCCATGCGGAAGCGAAACAATTGCCCTGCTAAGGTGCGATTGAGGGATTGTGGCGGGAATATGTTCCAAACTTGTTGATTTTCGGCAAGATTTCGCGCATAGTGGAGACCGTTCCTTTTCAAGAACCAATTTTGATCACTGGGGGGTGTCATGAATTTCTATCACGGGCGCACTGCGTCCTTACTCATCTCTGCTGTCACGCTGGCTTTCGGATCTTCGGCCCAGGCGGCCGACACGAAACGATGCACCAGCCTGACCACACTCAGCTCCGCCGAAGCTCTCTGCGGATGCGATGTCGTTACCCGCGGGTTCCTCCGGCGGGTTCAAAGAAATCCGCAATTCCCTGAACTGCTGAACTCGGTCGAAGCACTCTGCCCGAAGCTCGCGCTTGTTCTGACCGATTTTCCCACGGCGGCGATCGGTCCGGGCACGGGTGGCGATGGCGCTGGCGGTTCGGGCGGGTCGGGCGGTGGGGCCGGATCCGGTGGGTCTGGTGACACGGGCGACGACGAGGGTGACGACACCGGTGATGACGGCGGTTCCGGTGGAGACGGTGGCTCCGGCGGCGGCGGTGGCTCCGGCGGAGGCGGTGGTGCTGGTGGCGGCGGTGGTGCCGGCGGCGGCGGTGGTGCTGGTGGCGGCGGTGGTGCCGGCGGCGGCGGTGGTTCCGGTGGCGGCGGTGGTTCTGGTGGCGGCGGTGGTGCCGGTGGCGGCGGTGGTGCCGGTGGCGGCGGTGCCGGCGGTGGTGGTGGTGCCGGCGGTGGTGGTGACACTGCGAGATCCGGCAATCCCGGCAACGACAAGAACGTCGGAAAGGCTGGCGAGAATCCAGGCCCCGGCGACTTTGGCGGCGGCAGCCGGGGACGCTCGGATGGCGAGAAGTCCAACGGCGGCGGTCAGGGCAAAGGCAAGGGAAAGGGCAACTGACCCTTCATTTTCCCTCGCCCCTAAATACAGAAACGCAATTCGAAGGAAGGAGAGTCAACAGCATGTCCACAGGCCTCCCGGCCGGGTCAGGTCCAGCCGGGGAGAGACAGGGGGACAGATGCACCACATTCGTCAGCTGGTTTTTCACAGTCAGGGTGAAAACCCCGTGAAAACAGCCTCGCATTGCGTGAATTGAAGCGCTGGGGCGTGGCACTGCAGCCCGCCCCGCGCAACACTCTCACCCATTGCTTCAAATTTTTCAGACCTCAAGAAGGAGGATTTCAAATGTCTCGTTATCTGACACGCTCCACCAGGGCCCTTGTTACCGGCTTCGGCATCGCCATTCTGGCCGCCGGCTCGGCTTCGGCCCAGAAATGCACCGCAGGCTCTGCGAGCGGCATGGGCTCGGCGGCGGAACTCTGTGGATGTTCCGTTGTCACCAAGGGCTTCCTGCGGGCCGTGAGCCGCAAGGACAACTTTGGCGGCCTGCTCTCTTCGGTGCAGTCGACCTGTCCGAAACTGGGTGTTCTGCTGACCGACCTGCCCACCGCAGCGGCGACGCCGACCATTCGCAACCCGCCGAGCGGCCGGGCCGAAGTGACCACTGCAGCAGCGGCGGTTGAAGAGGAAGAGCCCTGGGATGATGGCTGCTACTACAACGACTACAACAAAGACAAGGTTGCGGTCCGCCAAGAATGAGGATCAGGACGCCCGCGCAGAGCGCCGCTTTGGTGGCGAGGCCCGCGCAAAGTGCGTCCTGAACCTGTAGGGGTTCTGCGCTAGCGCGTAGCGAACCCCGAGACCCAACGGCGCGGATCGGCCGGGTTCTGCATACGCAGGAACACGTAGCCGGTCTGCTGCCATCCGCGCAGGCTGTCTGTCTGGTTGTCGAGCACCAGATCGCCGCCGGCGCCGCGATAGATCAGAACCGCGTGGCTGCGGCGCTGCCGGTCGAGCGCGGTTGCGATGAGCAGACGCGCCGGGGCCACGCCCTGCCGGATCAGCTCGCGTTTCTTGACCAGCGCAAAATCCTCACAGTCGCCACCGCGCTTGGTGGGAAGCGCCCAATGCTCTTCGCGGGCGTATTGGCTGCGGTCCGACACCTCGCGCGTGGTGGCATTGATGGCGCGGTTCACACGCTGCACGAGGGCCACCTCGGAGGGCCGCTCGGGCCCGGAACGGGCCTGGCAGGCCCAGGCGAACTCGGCGCAGAGCCGCTTGGCGCCGCTCGGCGCCGGGGCAGAGCGCGCGGCGACCAGATAGAGGCCCGCCGCGGATGCGGGGGCCACAGGGGCCAGCGCCGCCGATGCAAACAAAAGTCCGACAATGACAGATCGTGCCATGTTCATGGGCCTACCTCATTCGTTCACGCTGCTGTTTTCAGCATTGAGACCCTGCTCGATCAGGGCTTCGGCCTCGTGGTGTACACCGTGGTTGAGACCGAATTATGGGCGTGAAGTGACGAATTTTCGGTTAAGGCGCAAGCAAAGGACACAACCTTGGCGCGATTGGGCGGAAATGCGCCCCTTGCTCAGAGCCCCTCGGGCACCACGAGGTCGGCGACGGAGCCCTCGACATGCAATGTGGCGCCGGTGACGGATTGCAGGGCCTCCATCGACAGGCCCGGCAGCCTCTCGCGGAGCACGAAGCGCCCTTCCTCAACGTCAATCACCGCCAGCGAGCTGTAGATCCGGCTCACGCAGCCCACCCCCGTCAGCGGGTTGGTGCAGCGCTCCACCAGCTTGGGCGCGCCGTGCTTGGTGACATGCTCGGTCACAACCGCCACGCGTTTTGCGCCCGTGACCATGTCCATCGCGCCGCCGACCGCGGGCACGCCGCGGGTGCCGATGCGCCAGTTGGCGAGGTCTCCGTTCTCGGCAACCTCGTAGGCCCCGAGCACCGCAAGGTCGATATGGCCGCCGCGCACCATGGCGAAGCTGTCGGCGTGGTGAAAGATGCTCGCGCCGGGGGTCAGCGTGACGGCCTTCTTGCCGGCGTTGATCACGTCCCAGTCTTCCGCGCCCGGCTCCGGTGCGGGGCCCATGCCGAGAATGCCGTTTTCGCTGTGGTAGGTCACGTGCCGGCCGGCGGGCTGGAACTGTGCCACCATCTCGGGAAAGCCGATACCGAGGTTCACATAGGCACCGTCTTCGATGTCCTGCGCCGCCCGCCAGGCGATGGCGGCGCTGCTGAGCTTGTCCATCAGAAGGCCTCCCCTGCCCGCACCAGCGCCTCTTCCTGCGCGGGTTCGGGCACCTCCACCACGCGGGCAACGAAAATGCCCGGCGTGACCACCTGCTCGGGCGCGATTGCGCCCGGAGCCACCAGCCGTGTGGCCTGGGCAATGGTCTTGCGGGCGGCCATGGCCATGATCGGGGCAAAGTTGCGCGCCGCGAGGCGGTAGGTGAGGTTGCCGAGCCTGTCGGCCAGCTCGGCCTTTACCAGCGCCACATCGGCCTTCAGCCAACGTTCGCGCAGATACATCCGGCCCTCGAACTCTTCGCAAGGCTTGCCCTCGGCCAGCTCGGTGCCGACGCCGGTTGAGGTGTAGAAGGCGGGGATGCCTGCACCACCGGCCCGGATCCGTTCGGCCAGCGTGCCCTGCGGCACCAGCTCAAGCGCCACCTCGCCCGCCTCGTAGCGCCGCGTGAAGGCCTCGGGCTGGGAGGAGCGCGGGAAGGAGCAGATGACCTTGCCCACCATCCCCGCATCGAGCATGGCGGCAATGCCCACGGCCCCCGTGCCCGCGTTGTTGTTGACCACGGTCAGATTGCCTGGATGGCCGGTGTTCCGGAAGCGCGCCACCAGCGCATGGACCAGCTCCACCGGGATTCCCGAGCCGCCGAAGCCGGCGATCATCACCACGTCGCCATCGGCGATATCGGCCACAGCCTCGGCCAGACCGGCCACGGACTTGTCCATGCACTCTCCTCCTCCCGGCCACCCTAGCGGGCGGAGGCGCGCTCAGAAATACCCCTTCTTCGGTGCGGTGCCATGGGGGGCGGGCATCAGCAGGGGCCAGGGCGAGCCATCCGAGCCGCGCGCCTGCTTCACGCAGATCAGCGCCGGTTCATCCCGCTCGATGGCCGCCTTCACCGCCACCTCCAGCGCCTCCGGCGTGTCGGCGCGCTCGGCGTGCAGGCCGAAGCTCTTTGCCATGGCCACGAAATCGGGGTTGCCCAGCTCGGCCCCCAGCCTGCGGCCCTCGAACTGCGTGTCCTGATCGCGCAGCACGTTGCCATAGGCGCCATTGTCGAAGACCACGACCACCACCCCGATCCGGTGCTGCGCCGCCGTCGCCATTTCCTGCGCGCCGAACAGGAAGCCGCCATCGCCGGTGACGGCGACCACGGCCTTGTCGGGGTTGGCCACCTTCACGCCGAGGGCGGTGTTGTAGCCGAAGCCGAGGTTTTCCTGGTAGGCGGAGGTGACATAGGTGCGCGGTTCGTAGACCGGAAAGGCAAAGCGGGCGGTAAAGCCGACCTGGCTGATCTCTTCCACGAAGAAACCGTCGCGCGGCAGGGCGGCGCGGATCGCCTTGAGGAAGCCGACCTGCGGCTGCACCTCGTCGATTTTCGCCTCTGCCGCCTGCCGCGCCGCCTCGATTGCCCCGGCCCGGTCGGGGCCCTCGTCCACGCGGGTCAGCAGCGCGGCGCAGGCCTCGGCGGCGTCTCCCAGCAGGAAGGCATCGGGCTTGAGGCGCACCGCCTCGGTCGGGTCGATGTCGATGCGCAGCACCTTCAGCCCCTCGGGCTTCCACTGCCAGCGCATGAACGGGAGTTCAAGGCGCGAACCGATGCCGATCACGAGGTCGCATTCGCGGTAAAGGTCGTAGCCCGCCACCATGTTGACGGCGAGCGGGTCATCCTCGGGGATCACCCCCTTGCCGGAGCGGTGGGCCACCACCGGCACCCCCAGCTTGCGGGCCAGCGCCAGCACCTCGGGCCCGGCATCCATCGCACCGAAGCCGACGAAGATCATCGGGTTCTCGGCCCCGGCAATCATCTCTGCCGCCTGCGCGAGCTGATCCTCGTCCAGCGGCGGCGGCAGCACGGTTTCGGGCTCAAAGCCGCCGCGCACGGTGCCCTTGGAGGCCATCACGTCCCAGGGCGCCTCGATCGCCGCCGGGCCGCCCCTGCCCCGCGCCATCTCGGCAAAGGCCCGCCCGAGCATACGGCCGGTTTCGCTGGCGTGCTCCACCCGGCCGGTCCAGCGGGTGAGGGAGCCGAGCGTGGCCAGCTGGTCGGGGAGCTCATGGAGCTGCCCCCGGCCCTGCCCGATCAGGTTGGAGAAGATGTTGCCGGTGACGCAGAGCACGGGCGTGCCCCCGGCGTAGGCCGTGCTCAGGGCCGCGCCCGCGTTGAGCACGCCGGGCCCGGGCACCACGGTGAACACGCCGGGGCGGCCGGTGGAGCGCGCATAGCCATAGGCCATGTACCCCGCCCCCTGCTCGTGGCGCGTGTGGATGAAGCGGATCCGCCCCGCCTCCCGCGCCAGCGCATCGTTGAAGGCATACATGTGCGCCCCCGGAATGCCGAAGACCACCTCTGTCCCCGCCTCTGCCAGCCCCGCGGCCAGCGCTTCCCCTGTCGTCCGTTGTGCCTCGTTGCCGCTCATCAGAGCCTCCCCAGCTTCATTACTTCACATGTTAATAACACACCTGGCCACGCCAGAACAGCCCCGCGACCTTCCTGCCACACCTCCCGGAATGGCGCCAATTCTAAGATACTTGCCCCATTTTGGTCACATTCCCGGCACCCAATATCCGAACAAAGGGGCAAAGATCCCATATCTGAGGCAGGAACCATCGCCCGGCAGAGTCCGTTGGGGTGGTAACTTTACAAGGGAATAGGGCAATGGCACCGAAGAAATCCGCCAAGCCGGAGATGAAAACCGAAGAGCGCGCCGCCACTGACAAGCGGCAGCGAGAATCAGCGTCCGACATCTGGGATATCTCTCCCGATGGCGACACCGATCAGAGGTATGTCATCACCGACTGGGCCAGCATCTGAGCGAACGAGCCGCGTAGGCCGGGACGGCGCGCGCCCCAGAGAGTGATTGCGACACCGCCCCTGACATTGCCTGTCAGCAATGCCGCCCGCGGCCCTGTCTGGCGCCGAACTTCGGCGCTAAACTGCGGTCGATATGGCCGTGAAACCCTCCCCCGTTTCCTCAATCCGCAATCTCGGCCCCGCCATGGAGGCCTCCTGCGGCCGCGCGGGCATTCATTCTGCCGAGCAGCTGGCCGAACTCGGCGCCGATGAAACCTATCGCCGCCTGCTGAAGATCGGCGTGCGCCCGCATTTCATTGCCTACTACGTCATCGAGATGGGCCTTCAGGGCCGCCCTTGGAACGATTGCAAGGGCGTCGAGAAGGAACGGCTGCGCGCCCGCTTCGATGCCATCGTGGCCGAGGCCCACGACCCCGGCCTGTCGGAGCTGGAAAAGATGCTCGACCGGATCGGCGTGCGCGCGCGGTGACGCGAAAATAATGTAAATACCCTTCACATGGGCGCATTCCCCCCCCATATGAAAGATATGACCGCCGAGAGCCCCCTTTCCGACGACCCTGCCCTGCACGGCCCGGCGATTGATGCCGAAATCGCCGCGCTGCACCGCCTTGCCCGGCGGATGGATGCGATCTTCCGCATTCCCGGCACCTCGGTGGATGTTGGGCTCGATACCTTTCTCGGCCTAATCCCGGTGGTTGGCGACACCCTCGCCGCCGCGCCCTCTGCCTATATCATCTACAAGGCCCACCGGCTCGGAGCGACGCCCGGCGCCCTGGCCTACATGGGGTTCAACATGGCGCTCGACTGGTCGATCGGCTCGATCCCGGTGATTGGCGACATCTTCGACGCCGCCTATAACGCCAACATCCGCAATGTCTCCCTGCTGGAGAAGAACCTTGCGAAGCAGGCCGCCCGCGCCCGCGATGTCTCGGCCCGCCGCCCCGAGATCCGCCTCGGCTAGATCGGGGGCCGGCGCGGTGTTTACTGTGCGGAAACTATCGCCTAGGTTGCGCCCATTCGTTCACTCTCAAGTCATTAAGGAATACCCGATGGGCACACGATTTTCCCCCAAGTACGGCTATGGAAACGGCGGCGGCGCAGATGACTTCATCCGCGAATCCTGCGTCGGCTGGGGCAACCCGGAGCTGACCTTTCCCGGCGTCTCCTCCTGCTCCACGATCACCCTGCGCGACGGTGCGGGCAACCTCTCGGCCGTGCATCTGACCAAGGCCGACAGCGTCATCACCGCCGCCCGCCTGCTCGAAACGGCCCGCGCCAACCTGCCCGGCGCGATCACCGGCATCCTTCATGTCGGCGGGCTCAATCTTGAAGGCAGCGGCTGGGTCAGCCAGCCCGATTTCGTCTGGCCGCAACGCGCCGCCACCATTCGCAGGCTGCTGCAGGTCCCCAATGCGGCCACCTACTACATCGACACCGGCCTTCATGCCTCCGATGTCAGGGTGGTCGCCAGCGCGGGCGGAGCCTTCGACGTGTCGATGAAGCCCGAAAGCCACTACCCAGCCGACTACATCAACGGCTGGAACCCCTATCTCTCGCATCGGCTGGTCTGAGCCAGCCTCCCCCAAAAGCAAAGGGGGCGCCCCTCAGGAGCGCCCCCGTCTGGCGGAACATGTCCCGCCGATGTTCTGAGCGTCAGCCCACCAGCTCGAGGCCGGAGAAGAAGTAGGCAATCTCTTCCGCCGCGGTCTCGGGGGCGTCGGAGCCGTGCACCGAGTTCTCGCCGACCGACTCGGCAAACTCGGCGCGGATGGTGCCGGGGGCGGCGTCGGCGGGGTTGGTCGCGCCCATCACTTCACGGTTCTTCAGGATGGCGCCCTCGCCTTCCAGCACCTGCACAACCACCGGCTCGGAGGCCATGAACTCGCAGAGTTCGCCGTAGAACGGGCGCTCGGCGTGTACTTCGTAGAACTTGCCGGCCTGCTCGATCGAGAGCTTGATCCGCTTCTGGGCGACGATCCGCAGACCGGCCTCTTCGAACTTGGCGTTGATCTTGCCGGTGAGGTTGCGGCGGGTGGCGTCGGGCTTGATGATCGAAAGGGTGCGTTCGGTGGCCATGAGGCGTCTCCTTGATGTGCCGGGCGCGCCGCCCGGTCCGAATTTCGCGGCTGCGGTAACATGGGGGCCCCGCATTTGAAAGCCTCCTTTTGAAAGCGCGCCTCCGCGCCCTAGCTTCGCCGCATGACCACCGCCCCCCTCCTGATCTTCGGCGCAGGCGCCATCGGCAGCGCCATGGCCGAGGCCGCGCAGGCCGCCCCCGGTGGCCCGCCCGTCCATGTCGTCAGCCGCCGCCCCGGCGCGCCCGAAGGCACCACGGCCCATATCCTCGATGCCGGCGATGCCACGGCGCTGGAAGGTCTTGCCGGTGCGCTGCCCGCGATCTCCGGCCTGCTCATCACAACCGGCACCCTCCATACCGAGCGCTACGCGCCCGAAAAGTCCCTCAAGGCGCTGGACCCCGAGGCCATGGCCGAGGTCTACCGGGTCAACACCATCCTGCCCGCGCTGATCTTCAGGCACTTCCTGCCCCGCCTGCCCCGTGACCGGCCCGCCTTCGCCGCCGCCCTCTCGGCCCGGGTCGGTTCGATCTCCGATAACGCCCTTGGCGGCTGGGTCAGCTACCGCGCCTCCAAGGCGGCGCTGAACCAGGTGATCCGCACCTTTTCCATCGAACTTGCCCGCACCCACCCGGAGGCCCGGCTCCTCGGCCTGCACCCCGGCACCGTGGCCACGCCACTCTCCAAACCCTACCGCGGCAATGCGCCCAGGGTCTTCACCCCCGCCGAATCCGCCGCGCTCCTCTGGCGGACGATCGAGGCCAGCACTCCCGAAGACAGCGGCAAACTTCTCGCCTGGGACGGGCAGGAAATCGCGCCCTGATCATTTTCTTGCTGTAAATATCTCCGGGGGGTGCGGGGGGCTGGCCCCCCGCTCCGAGGGTGCCGCCAGAACCCCGCTTCCCATGCTTCGCCAACCCTGCTACCCCCCGCCCCATGCTGCGCGTATCCGATATATCCTTTGCCATGGAGGGCCGTCCGCTCTTCGAGCACGCCTCCGCCGCCATTCCCGAGGGCCACAAGGTTGGCCTCGTCGGACGCAATGGCACGGGCAAGACAACACTCTTCCGGCTGATCCGGGGCGAGCTGGCCCTTGAGGGCGGCGATATCTCCCTGCCCTCGCGCGCGCGCATCGGCGGCGTTGCGCAGGAGGCGCCGGCCACCGACGAGTCGCTGATCTCCACGGTTCTGGCCGCCGATGTCGAACGGGCCGCGCTGATGGCAGAGGCCGAAACCGCCACCGACCCGCACCGCATTGCCGAGGTGCAGACCCGGCTGGCGGATATCGACGCCTGGTCGGCCGAGGCTCGCGCCGCCTCGATCCTTTCCGGCCTCGGCTTCTCCCATGCAGACCAGCAGCGCCCCTGCGCCGACTTTTCGGGGGGCTGGCGGATGCGCGTGGCGCTCGCCGCCGTGCTGTTCTCGCAACCCGACCTGCTGCTTCTCGACGAGCCGACCAACTACCTCGACCTCGAAGGCGCGCTCTGGCTCGAGGCTTACCTCGCCAAATACCCGCACACGGTCATCGTCATCTCCCACGACCGCGGCCTGCTGAACCGCGCCGTCGGCGGCATCCTCCATCTCGAGGACCGCAAGCTGACCTTCTACCAAG
Organism: Oceanicola sp. 502str15; assembly: GCF_024105635.1. NCBI lineage: Bacteria > Pseudomonadati > Pseudomonadota > Alphaproteobacteria > Rhodobacterales > Roseobacteraceae > Oceanicola > Oceanicola sp. 502str15. Next base: position 688,703 of record NZ_WYDQ01000001.1, on the reverse strand, counting down.
GCAATTACGACAGCTTCGCCGAAACCCGCGCCGCCCGCCTCGCCGTGGCCGATGCCGAGAATCGCAAGCAGGAGGCTCGCCGGGCCCACCTGCAAAGCTTCGTCGACCGCTTCCGTGCCAAAGCCTCCAAGGCGGTGCAGGCCCAGTCCCGCATCAAGATGCTGGCCCGCCTGAAGCCGATCAGCACGCCGCAGGAAGCCGCGCTGAAGGCCTTTACCTTCCCTGAGCCCGAAGAGCTTTCGCCCCCCATCATCAACATGGAAGGCGCCGCCGTGGGCTACGACGGCACGCCGGTGCTGCAACGCCTCTCCCTGCGGATCGACCAGGATGACCGGATCGCCCTTCTGGGCCGCAACGGACAGGGCAAATCCACGCTTTCCAAGCTGCTCGCCGGCAAGCTCGAAGCACTCTCGGGCCGCATGATCTCGGCGCGCAAGCTGCGCATCGGCTATTTCGCCCAGCACCAGCTCGACGAGCTGCGCCCCGAGGAGACCCCTCTGGAGCACCTGCGCCGGATGAAGCCCGACGAGCTGCCCGGCAAGCACCGCGCCCGCCTCGCCGGCTTCGGCGTGATGGCCGCACAGGCCGAAACCCCCGTGGGCAAGCTTTCGGGCGGGCAGAAGGCGCGGCTTTCGCTGCTGATCGCCACGCTGGACGCGCCCCACATGCTCATCCTCGACGAGCCGACCAACCACCTCGACATGGAGAGCCGCGAGGCGCTGGTCGAGGCGCTGACCGCCTACACCGGCGCCGTGGTTCTGGTGAGCCACGACATGCACCTGCTCTCCCATGTGGCCGACCGGCTCTGGCTGGTCGACGGGGGCACGGTGAAGCCCTTTGATGAGGATCTCGAAGCCTACCGCCGCCTGCTGCTCGCCGCGCCCGAGAAGGCCGGCAAGGAGAAGGAAAAGCCCAAGCCCGCCAAACGTGTCAGCCAATCCGACATCCAGGCGCTGCGCTCGGAGCTGAAGAAGGCCGAGGCGCGTGTCGCCAAGCTGGAGGAGATGCGCGACAAGCTCGCCACCAAGCTGGCGGATACCGCGCTTTACGACGATGCCCGCAAGGGCGAGCTGGCCACCTGGAACGGCAAATACGCCGAGGTGATGGAAGCCCTCGAGCGGGCCGAGGCGATCTGGCTGAGCGTGTCGGAAAAGCTGGAAGCAGCTCAGGCCGCGGCTTGAGGCAAAGCTTCAACTGATCGCCACACTGCACTGATTACAAATTGAAAAGGCCCGCACCAGATGGTGCGGGCCTGATCTTTTCGCGATGTGCGCAAGGCTCAGAGGCCGAGCGCTTCCTTCACCTTGTCCAGGGCCCCCGCAAGCGCCTCGGGGTTGTCCTTGGCGGCCTCGACGGCCTTGACCAGCGCGGTCTTCTGGAAGGTGCCGAGGTCGGAGCCCTCGATCATCTCCGTCACCTTCTCGAGGTCGAAGCCCTCTGCGGTGAGCGCGGTCAGATCCATGCCCTCGGCGGCCTCTGCACTGCCATCGGCCATGGCGGTGGCGCTGTCGGCCGCTTCACCGGCGGTGTCGGCGGTGGCGTCTGCCGTGGCGGTCGCGGTGGAGGTGGCGGTATCGCCGGCGGCCTCGACGGCCTCGGCGGCTTCGTCCATCGCCTCGGACGCGGCTTCCATCGACTCGGAGGCCGCCTGCATGGCGTCGCTGGCGGCTTCGGTTGCGCCCTCTTCGGCGGCCTCGACAGCCTCTTCGGCCTGCTCCATCGCCGCATTGGCCGCGTCGCCCGCGGCCTCGACGGCGGTTGCGGTGTCTTCCACGACCTCGTCAGCCGTTTGCGCCGCAGCATCGCCCGCATCGCCGGCAGCCTCGGCGGCCGCATCGGTTGCGCCCTCCATCGCGGCCACGGCGTCGCCGGTGGCCTCTTCGGCGGCTTCCATCGCCTCGCCCGCGGCCTCTTCGACGGCCTCGGTCATCTCTTCGGCGGCTGCGGTGGTGTCTTCCACGACGGTTTCCACGGCCTCTTCGATGGCGCTCTCACCCTCGGCGGCGGCTTCTTCGGTCGCCTCTTCGGTGGTTTCCTCGACCGCTTCCGCCTCTTCCGTCACCTCTTCGGTGGCTTCGGTGGCCTCTGCGGCGGCCTCGGCTTCGGGGGCCGGCTCGTCGCTGCTCTGGGTTGCGTAAATATATCCGCCGATTGCAAGGGCAGCTACAACAACGCCGCCGATCATCTTGTTATCCATAGGGTAATTCCTTGTCCCGCACTTGCCTTCAAAAAGGCCCGCCCTATCCTATGCCGCCTACCCGGCAAAGAAAAGCGCCATTGCGGCAGTGCGGCATTTCCGGCGCCGCCGCGCCGCATCACCCGATCTGCATCGCCCACCCCGCAATCCGCTTGAACCGCGCCTGCCCCGCGTCTATTTTGCCCGCCATTCGACCCAAGGCTGAAACAGGAGACATCCCATAGCCCGCAGACCCCACAACGCCCCGCCGGTGCGTGACACAGGCCCCCGCGTAAATGATCGCATCACCGCCAGTGAAATCCGGCTTATTGGACACGAAGGACAGAACGTGGGCGTCGTGACGCCCCAGCGTGCGATGGAGCTTGCCGAACAGGTCGGCCTCGACCTCGTCGAGATTTCGCCCAACGCCACCCCGCCCGTTTGCAAGATCATGGATTTCGGCAAGTACAAGTACGAAACCCAGAAGAAAGAGGCCGAGGCGCGGAAGAAGCAGAAGATCATCGAGATCAAGGAAATCAAGTTCCGCCCCAATACCGACACCCACGATTACGAAGTGAAGATGCGCAACGTCTTCAAATTTCTGGAGAATGGCGACAAGGTTAAGATCACCCTGCGCTTCCGGGGCCGCGAGATGGCCCACCAGGATGTGGGCCGGGCCCTGCTTCAGCGGGTGGCCGAGGACATCAAGGAAATCGGCAAGATCGAGTCGATGCCCAAGATGGAAGGCCGTCAGATGGTGATGATGATAAATCCGCTGCCCAAGTAAGCGCAGCTCCAGCAATGACGATCAGGGCGGCCAAGGGGCCGCCCTTTCTCGTTTCTCACGCCGATTTCACACCGTTCCGCGCAAAAACCCCCTATGGTCGCTGCATTCCTCCCGCTCCGGCGGCCCAGTCATTTTTGACATGTCTCGATATCAGGAGCCCGTCCGTGGCCCTCAGCACCTCAGAGATCTCCCGCGCGCTCGCGAAGGGTTCGAAAATCCAGCAGGACGACATCGCCCGCTACCTGATGATGAACGCGACCTCCGCCGACATCTCCGCGCTGGAGGCCGAAGGGGCGCTGATGCTCTACAACGCGCTGGCCTACGGCAACAGCCAGGTTGCCCAGAACCGCCATGCGCTGACCCAGATCCAGCTCTACAGCCGCTTCTCGATGCCGCAAAATCCCCCCGACGAGGCCGCCGCCGAGGTGGTGGCCAACATTCCCGGGGTGCACGCGGTGCAGGCCCATCTGACCGGCACCGCCATTTCGAACATCTACGTCGAAGAGGGCAAGCGGCTGAACTGGCTGGAGCGCAGGGGCATCGACGGCGACAGCATCGGGCGCGGCCAGCTGACCCAGAAGGCCTATGACGAGGTGCGCAACAAGGCCTTCCCCGGAAGCTACCGGGATTGGGTCGAGCGGGTGGCGGTCGGAATGCGCCTGCAGACGGGCATCTGCACGCCGGGCGCCAAGTGGGGGCCGGACTTCACCACCGTCGCTCCCCACAGCGACTATGCCGGCGTCATCAACGAGCCGCTGATCGAGGACTTCGTGGTCGGGGCCTATCTCGCCTTGCAGATCAAGTATTCCGAAAAGGCCGGGCGCGCGCCCAAGGATGCCGCCCGCTTCGGTGCGGGGCGCTACTTTGGCGCTTACGAGAGTATGAGCGAGGCGCAGGAGGGGCTTGGCAAGAACGCGCTGCACTGGCCCTTTGTCGCCTTGAAGCTGCGCATGTCGTTGAAGGGCGATATCGCGGACTACTGCGAGGGGGTCTTTCCGTGAGGTGGCTGGCGGTGGCTGCTGGCCTGCTCTTGGTGGTGGGCGGCTTGGCCTGGGCGGCCGGCGCGGCGGAGATCCTGCGCGAGTGGCTCACCCCGGCGCGCGCCACGCTCTACTTCCGCTGCCCCGACGCGCCCCCTGCCCTTGCACTGGCCGTCAGCTGGGAGGGTGGCGAGACATCGGGCAACTTTCCGGCTCTGTGCTCCGGCGGGCTGGTGCTTGAGGGCTACCCCATCGACATGCCGGTGGCTCTGACCCTCACCCTCGACGCCGCCGAGGCCCTGCCGCTCACCCTGCCCCCCGACGCCATGGAAAGCGACCCGGCAGGCCGCGTGTCGCTGCTGCGCCTCACCTTTGATCCACCGGCGCTGGTGCCAGACCGGCTGTAGCCGCTGGCGGAGGCCCTAGCGCCCTTCCCGGGGCTGCGGCCTGATCGGGATTTCCTTCAGCAGCCCGCCCACGCCCATCGCGGCGAAGTCCTCCGGCCCCGGCACCATGCCGCAGGCGACCCGTTCCAGCACCCAGTCGGCCCCGTTCAGGGCCGGCGAGCGGGCGCAGCCGGGCAGGCCGATGACCGGCACCTCGCCGAGCGCGCCGAGAAACAGCAGGTTGCCCGGGTCAACCGGCATCCCGAAGCGGTCCACCCGGCCCCCGGCATTGCGCAGGGCCTGCGGGGCTACGTCATGGGCATCGGATGTGGCGGAGCCGGTCAGGATCAAGGCGAGGTCAGCCGAGAGCCCGCCAAGGGCGCGCGCCACGGCCTCGGTGTCATGGGGCACCACCTCCACTGTCGCGGCCTCGATCCCCAGCGCCTCCAGACGCCCGACCACGGCCGCGCGGCCCTTGGTGGTGATGCTGGCCTTCTGGCCCGGCACCTCGGTCAGGACCACGGCGGCGCGGCGCATCACCACCGGGGCCAGCCGCATGGCGCCCCCGGCGACGGCGCAGGCCGCCTCCAGCGCGGCGCCCGGCACCGCATAGGGGATCACCTTGACCGTTCCGGCCAGAAGCCCCGAGGTGACGCGGGTGAGCGGGGCCAGCGTGGCCAGCGTCAGCCCCGGGTCGATGGCGTTGATGGCGCGCACCTTCTCGGCGTCGACGACGAGCACACCGGGGCGCTCGGCCTTGAAGTTCACCCGCCCGGTATGCGCCTTGGTCAGCTTCAGCCCGCTGCCCTGCACCGCTCGCGCCAAAGCCTCTGCGGCCACGTCCTCGGCCACGTCGCCCGGCTCGAGCCGCGCCACGATCACCTCGGCCAGCCCCTCGGCCTGCAATGCCGCAATCGCCTCCGCCCCCAGCACGGCGCCCTTTTTCACCACCCGGCCCGCCGCACGCACCGAATGGGCGAGCACCGCGCCTTCGGCGTCGCTCAGGGGCACCGGGCCAAACTTCACCGCTGCCCCCTGAGCACTTCGGTGACCTGCGCCAGAACCGATACGGCAATTTCCGCCGGGCTCTTGGCCCCGATATTCAGCCCCACAGGCGCGTGGATCCTTGCGATCTGGTCCGCATCGGCCCCCGCCGTCTGCAACCGCTCCACCCGCTTGGCGTGGGTGCGGGTCGAGCCGAGGGCCCCGAGGTAGAAGCACTCCGACGCCAGCGCCGCCGCGATGGCCGGATCGTCGATCTTGGGGTCGTGGGTGAGGGTCACGACGGCGGTGCGGGCATCAAGGCCCCAGGCCGCCAGCGCCTCGTCGGGCCAGTCGTGGCTGATGGTGGTGCCGGGAAAGCGCTCCGGCGTCGCGAAGGCCTCGCGCGGGTCCACCAGAAACGGGTCGTAGCCCGCCATCCGCGCCATCGGCACGAGGAACTGGGCGATGTGGACGGCGCCCACCACGGCCATGCGGAGGGGCGGATTGTGGATGCCCACGAAGGTCTTGCCGTCTTCTTCGAAGCCGGAGCGGTCGGCGCGGAAACGCTCGGCAAAGCCCTCGGGCCCCACCACCCGCGCCGCCCAGCTCTCGGTATCCACCACGTAGGCCACCGGCCGGCGCGCTTCCATGGCGCCCACCACCTCGGCCAGCGCCGCCTCGCTGATGCCCGCCCCGACGGGCTGCACCAGAATGCGGATGGTGCCGCCGCAGGCGAGGCCGACGCCGAAGGCCTCGTCATCGCTGACGCCATAGGTCAGCAGCTTGCTCTGCCCGGTTTCGAGCGCCTCGAAGGCCTCGGCCACAACCGCGCCCTCGACACAGCCGCCCGAAACCGAGCCTTCCAGCGCCCCTGCCCCGCTGATCGCCAGATGCGCGCCCACGGGCCGGGGTGCCGAGCCCCAGGTTTCAACCACGGTGGCCAGCACCGCGCCCTTGCCCTCGCGGTGCCAGGCCAATGCCACACCGGGGATGTTGTCGGAAATCTCAGCCATCATGCGGCCCTCCTCGCCGGCAGAACCTAGCACGCAGGCGGCAAATGTCTCGCCCACCTTGGTCGCAATCTCGCGCCGGGTCGGAGGGCCCGAGAGGTGGACGCCCGGCAAGGCCCCTGAGGCCTGCCCAAATAAAAGAGGCGGACCCCGAAAGGCCCGCCTCTGTACTCGTTAACGAAGGGGTTCGTTACGCTGTGGTCGGGGTCTTACGAGCCCGAGGCGATCAGCGGGGTGATCCGGCGCACGGCGGCGCGGCGGTTCGCCCGTTCATCGGTCAGCGTGCGGATCTTCAGATCGCTCTCGCCATAGCCCTGAACCACGAGGTTTTCCGGCGGCACGTCGAAGTACTCGGTCAGTGCCAGCGCCACGCTCTCGGCACGGCGGTCCGACAGTGCGAGGTTGTAGGCCGCATTGCCCACCGCATCGGTGTGACCTTCGACAAGGAACACCTCGCCGGGGTTCTGCTCCACGTAATCGCGGATCAGGTTGCCCAGCTGGCTCAGCTCTTCGGCTTCCTGCGCGTCGATCACGGCGCTGCCGGTGCGGAAGTTGATCGCGTCGAGATCAATTGCCGGGGCCAGCTTGCGCACCCGCTCGATGTTGCGCACCTGGTAGAGCGCAAAGCGGCGGTCGGCGATGCTCTTGGTCGACAGCGCGGCCCGCAGGGCCTCGGCATCGGAATTGGCATCGACCTGTTCGTACTCGACCGGATCGGGCAGCGCGGCAACGTCAACCGGGTCCACGCTGGTGGTGTCGTCGATCAGCACCGTGCGGTTGCCGTCGGCGTCGATCCGGGTGCGGCGCAGAACGCGCAGCTCGGGGTCGCGGATGGTGACGATCTGCACACCGTTCTCACGGGTCACGGTCGTGCGGGTCGACCCGTCGTTGAAGGTCTCGCGGCGCACGGTCGAGCCGGGGCGTTCGATCAGCTCGTTGTCGTCGCGGATCACCCGGTAGCGGCCATCTTCGAGCACCACCACGCGGTCATCCGACTTGGTCACGACCTGTGCCTTGTCGTTGCCTTCCAGCGCCTTGCCGACGACAACTGCGCCGAGGCCCACCAGAAGCGCCTTTTCGAGGTCGCTCAGGCCGCCATCCTTCTTGCTGCCGGCAGAGGCGGTGGCTGCACCGCTGACCTTCTGGTCGAACTCTTCGGAGCTGGAGCGCGAGGAATCTTCCGTCACGGTCTCTTCCTCGACCTCGGCCACTTCGGCGTTCTCGTCCGACGCGGCGGAGGCTTCCGGCGCTTCGTTCTCGGCCACGGCCGCCTGCTCTTCGGGGTTGGCCTCTTCGGCCGACTGGGCTTCGATCGCCTCGGTCAGCTCTTTCAGCGGGTCGGGCATGTCGGGGTTGGCCGCAGCATCCGCCTCAACCGCTGCTTCCGCTTCGGCATCGGTTTCCGTCTCGGCTTCGGCCATCGCCTCGTCCGTTTCGGTCGTTGCTTCGGCATCCGCCTCGGCTTCGGCCGTCACCTCGGCTTCCATTTCGGCTTCGCTCTCGGCTTCCGCGGCCATCTCGGCTTCGGCTTCGGCCTCTGCCTCGGTTTCGGCGGTGGCTTCGGCTTCTGCCGGCTCGTCACCGGTCAGCGCGCCAAGGGCTTCGGAAAGCGCATTGCCCTCGCCTTCGGCTTCGGCCTCCGGGGCGGCTTCTTCAGCCATCTCGGTTTCGGCTTCGGCTTCCGGTTCGGCTTCTGCGGTGATCTCCGCCTCAACCTCGGCTTCCGCTTCGGCTTCGGCAGTCGCCTCGGCTTCGGCTTCGGCTTCGGCAGGCTCATCGTTGCCGGTCACGGCATCAAGCGCGCTTTCGAGCAGGCCCTTGTCTTCGGTGTCCGCCTCGGCGGTCTCCTCGGCCTCGGCTTCAACCTCGGCTTCGGCTTCCGCCGTCGTCTCGCCGGTCATTTCAGCGTCGCTCGCCTCTGCCTCGACCGCCATGACGACATCGGCCTCGGAGGCGCCCATCTCTTCGAGCTCGGCCATGGTCATGCAAAGTTCCGGCTCGTCGCCGAAGGTGCTCACGATCACGTCATCGGTGGAGGCTTCGCCCTCAAGCGCCGCCTTCTGGGCGTCGGTCAGGGTCAGTTCCAGCTCGGAGGCCACGTCGGCAGAGATACCGATCGAGCCCGCCTCGCAGCGGTCGACCATCTGCTGCGCTGGGGCAACTGCCGGAATGGCAAGGGAAAATGCGGCCACGAGGGCCGTGGTGTTGCGGATCTTGGTGGTCATCTAGACTGCTCCTCCAATGGGATGTTCGTTGCGGCCTCAACGCCGCCCTGCCCATTGGGTTCCGCCTAGTCTTGCCCCATCATCGCCATCAGCCTCGCCTTTTCGCCCCCGCCATCGGGGCGAGAGAGCGCCTCTGCAAGGGATTCCAGCGAGGCGATGTTGTGCCCGGCCCGGAAGCTGGAGACATGGGGCAGCATCGCGGCGATACCGGCGGCCCTGGGGGCAAACCCGTCCCAGCGGAGCAAGGGATTCACCCAAATCAGGCGCCGCGCCGAAAGCCCGAGGCGCTCGGCCTCGCGCCCCAGCCGCTCGGGCTCGCCGCGATCCAGCCCGTCGGTGATGAGCAGCACCACCGCGCCCCGGCTCAGCACCCGGCGCGACCAGTCGCGGTTGAAGGCGTGAAGGCATTCGCCGATCCGCGTGCCGCCCTCCCAATCCTGCGCCTCCGCCCCGGCGGCGGCGAGGGCGGCATCCACGTCGCGGGTGGCGAGATGGCGGGTGATGTTGGTGAGCCGCGTGCCGAAGGTGAAGCCATGCACCCGCGCCCAGCCCGCCCCCTTGGTATTGGCGGCCGCGTGGAGAAAATGCAGGACGATGCGGGAATACTGGCTCATCGAGCCAGAAATATCGCAAAGCGCCACGAGGTCGGGCCAGCGCTCGCGGCGGTTTCGCCGGGCAAACTGCTGCACCTCGCCCCCCCGCCGCAGCGCCTCGCGCATGGTGGCCCGCCAGTCGGCCAGACTGCCGCGCGCGTCGGCGCGGGTCCGGCGGCTCACCAAGGGGCGCACCGGCAAGGCGATGCGGGCGATCATCCGCTTGGCCTCGGCCACCTCCGCCGTGCTCATTTGCTCGAAATCGAGGCTCTTCAGCCGCTCCTCGCCGCTCACCGTGGCGGAGGCGTCGATCTCGATCTTCTGCTCTTCCTCACTGTCGGGGATCTCGGGGGCCTCCCGCTCCACCCCGTCGAGCAGCGCCTCGGCGGCCCGCTTCTCGGCGGCCTTGGCCAGCCGCTCTTCCTGCACCCCGCGCACCGAGGGGAGCATCATGCTCATCATGTGTTCCAAGAACCGCGGATCACGCCAGTAGAGCCGGAAAACCTGTGCAAACACAGCGCGTTGCTCCGGCTTGCTGACGAAGCAGGCCTGCAACGCGTGGTAGAAGTCGGCGCGGGAGGTGAACCCGGCCGCCTCCACCGCCCGCACCGCCTCGATCACCCGGCCGGGGCCAATCGGCAGCCCGGCCTTTCTCAGCGCCCGCGCGAACCAGGTGATGTTCTCCACCAGACGCGGGTGCTCGGGGATGTCGAGCGGGGCGAGCCCTTCCATGGATTACCAGCTCATGGCCTGAACCTGGTTCATCCAGACGTAGTAGTTCACCCGCATGTTGGAGCGGTTGTTCTCGGGGATCGCCTCGATGCGGGGCTGGCGCAGGTAGGCCTCCTTCACCCGCACCGGGTCATTGCCGTAGCCGGCCACGCCCAACGCCAGAAAGCGCCGCCAGCGCGGCTCGAGGCCCAGGTCGACCGTGCGCGGCTCTTCCACGCCGATCACCAGCAGAACGCCGGTGATCGCGCCGGGCACAAGGCACTGGTCGGCGGATTCGGTGGGCGGATTGCGCAGCGTCGCCAGCACGCGCTCGCGGTGATACTGATACCACTGCTGCCGCGCCTGGTGCATCACCGCCCTGTTCATCTGGCTCTGCATGAAGCTGGCGAAGAGGTCCACCGCCCCGCCGATGCCCTTGCCGAGCCCGTCGCTTTCCAAACCCATAACTCAGTCCTTTCAATGACTTGTCCGGCGCATCGGCCGGCTCACATGTGCAAGGGATTCCACAGCCCTCAGGCAGGTGCAAGCTCGGCGCGCACTTCGTCGAGCAACCGGCTGGCCTCCGCGCCCTGCAGCTTGGCGATGTCGTCCTGATATTTGAGGATCGCGCCCAGCGTGTCGGCGATCACCTCGGGGCTGATCGTCATCACGTCGAGCGCCAGCAGGCATTTGGCCCAGTCGATGGTTTCGGCCACGCCGGGCTTCTTGAACAGGTCCTCGGTGCGCAGCTTCTGCACGAAGGCCACGATCTCGCGGCTCAATGCCTCGGCCGCCTCGGGCGCACGGGCATGCAGGATCTCGAGTTCGCGTTCGAAGGTCGGGTAATCGACCCAGTGATAGAGGCAGCGCCGCTTCAGCGCGTCATGCACCTCCCGCGTGCGGTTGGAGGTGAGGATCACGATGGGCGGCTCGGGCGCCTTGATCGTGCCAAGCTCCGGGATCGTTACCTGAAAATCGCTGAGGGCTTCCAGCAGGAAGGCCTCGAAGGGTTCATCGGTGCGGTCCAGCTCGTCGATCAGCAGCACGGGGGGGCCGCCGGGCTGGGGGCGCATGGCCTCGAGCACCGGGCGCTCGATCAGGTAATCCTCGGCAAAGAGCTCGCTCTTCAGCGCCTCCCGCTCGGCCCCGCCGCCGGCTTCGGCGGTGCGGATGGCGATCATCTGGGCGGCGAAGTTCCACTCGTACACGGCCGATCCCGCATCGAGCCCCTCGTAGCATTGCAGCCGGATCAGGCGGCGGCCCAGCGCGGCGGCCATCGCCTTGGCGATCTCGGTCTTGCCGACGCCCGCTTCACCTTCGAGAAACAGGGGCCGCCCGAGGCGAAGGCTCAGAAACACCACCGTCGCCAGCGCGCGCGAACACACGTAGCCCTGCGCGCCCAGCGCGGTCTGCACCTCGTCGATCGAATTCATGGATGTCATTCCGGCCCGTCCTCCTGCCCGCCCCATGCTGCATTTGCCGGGCGCAGGTGCAAGGGCGACCAAAGCACCACGCCGCCCCGGGGGCAGCAGCGGCGCCGCCTGCCCGCAAACGAAAGGGGGCGCGCCCAAGCGGACGCGCCCCCGATCAAGTCGATAGCCCTGGGCCGATCAGTGCGCCACGGCACTCCCGCCTTCGCCACCCTTGGCGGCGGCAGCAGCGGCAGCGGCGGCCTCTTCGGCTGCCTCATCCCACTCGATCGCCTCAGGCTCGCGCACCAGCGCGTGCTTCAGCACATCGCGCACGTGGCTGACGGGGATAATCTCCAGCCCCTCCTTCACGTTGTCGGGGATGTCGCGCAGGTCCTTCTCGTTCTCTTCCGGGATCAGCACCGTCTTGATGCCGCCCCGCAGAGCCGCGAGAAGCTTCTCCTTCAGCCCGCCGATGGCGGTGGCATTGCCGCGCAGGGTGACTTCGCCGGTCATGGCAATGTCGCGGCGCACCGGGATCTGGGTGAGCACCGACACGATGGCCGTCACCATGGCAAGGCCCGCGCTCGGCCCGTCCTTCGGGGTTGCCCCGTCCGGAACGTGCACGTGAATGTCCCACTTCTCGAACCGGGGCGGCTTCACCCCGATCTGCGGGCTGATGGAACGCACGTAGGACGATGCCGCCTCGATGCTTTCCTTCATCACGTCGCCGAGCTTGCCGGTGGTCTTCATCCGGCCCTTGCCGGGCAGCTTGAGCGCCTCGATCGAGAGCAGGTCGCCGCCCACCGAGGTCCAGGCCAGGCCGGTGACAACGCCAATCTGGTCTTCCATCTCGGCCAGCCCGTAGCGATGCCGTTTGACGCCGAGGAAATCCTCGAGGTCATCCACGCCGACATCGACCGTCTCGTCCTTCTTGCGCACGATCCGCGTCACCGCCTTGCGGGCCAGCTTGGCGATCTCTCGCTCGAGGTTCCGCACCCCCGCCTCGCGGGTGTAACGACGGATCATCTCCGTAAGTGCCTCATCGGAAAGCGAGAACTCGGCCTTCTTCAGCCCGTGGTTCTTTTTCTGCTTCTCGATCAGGTGCTGCTTGGCGATCTCGCGCTTCTCGTCCTCGGTGTACCCGGCAAGGGAGATGATCTCCATCCGGTCGAGCAGCGGCCCCGGCATGTTGTAGCTGTTGGCCGTGGTCAGGAACATCACGTTGCTGAGGTCGTATTCCACCTCGAGGTAGTGGTCGACAAAGGTGCCGTTCTGCTCGGGATCGAGCACCTCGAGCATCGCCGACGCCGGATCACCCCGGAAGTCCTGCCCCATCTTGTCGATTTCATCGAGCAAGATCAGGGGGTTGGTGGTTTTGGCCTTCTTCAGCGCCTGGATGATCTTGCCGGGCATCGAGCCGATATAGGTCCGCCGGTGGCCCCGGATCTCGGATTCGTCGCGCACACCGCCGAGCGAGATGCGAATGAACTCGCGCCCCGTTGCCTTGGCCACTGACTTGCCGAGCGAGGTCTTGCCCACGCCGGGAGGGCCGACGAGGCAGAGGATCGGCCCCTTCAGCTTCTTGCTGCGCTGCTGCACGGCAAGATACTCCACGATCCGCTCCTTGACCTTCTCGAGGCCATAGTGGTCGGCATCGAGGATCTTTTCGGCGCGGGTCAGGTCTTTCTTGACGCGAGACTTCACGCCCCACGGAATGGCCAGCATCCAGTCGAGGTAGTTGCGCACCACCGTCGCCTCGGCGCTCATCGGGCTCATGTTCTTGAGCTTCTTGATCTCGGCATCGGCCTTTTCGCGGGCTTCCTTGGACAGCTTGGTCTCGGCGACCTTCGCCTCCAGCTCGGCCACCTCGTTCTGGCCTTCTTCGCCGTCGCCCAGCTCCTTCTGAATGGCCTTCATTTGCTCATTCAGATAGTACTCGCGCTGGGTGCGCTCCATCTGGCTCTTCACCCGGGTCTTGATCTTCTTCTCGACCTGCAGAACGCTCATTTCGCCCTGCATCAGCCCGTAGACCTTCTCGAGCCGCTCGCCCACGTCGAGGGTCTCCAGAAGCTCCTGCTTCTGATGCACCTCGACGCCGAGATGGCCCGACACGAGGTCGGCCAGCTTGTCGGCGGCATCGGCCTCGGACACGGCGGCAAGCGCCTCTTCGGGGATGTTCTTCTTCACCTTGGCGTAACGCTCGAACTCGTCGGCCACCGAGCCGGTCAGGGCCAGCACGGTCTCTTCGTCGCCCGGCATCTCGGTGAGCAGCGCAGCGGAGGCCTCGAAATATTCGTCGTTATCGATGTACTCTTCGATCCGCACCCGCTTGCGGCCCTCGACCAGCACCTTCACGGTGCCGTCGGGCAGCTTCAGCAGTTGCAGGACATTGGCCAGCACCCCGGCCTTATAAATGCCATCCGTGGTCGGCTCGTCGACGCTCGGGTCGATCTGGGAGGCCAGCAGGATCTGCTTGTCGTCCCCCATCACCTCTTCCAGCGCCCGCACCGATTTTTCGCGGCCCACGAAGAGCGGGACGATCATGTGCGGAAACACCACGATGTCGCGCAGTGGCAGCACTGGGTAGGATTGGCTCAATTGCTCGTGCATGTCAGTTCCTTGTTATTGGCAAGGAGGCACCGGCCCCAGCCCTCTCGGGCATAACGCGGCAGCCACGGCCCCCTCCGGTCTGAACCATCAATTGGGGCCTCATACCCGCTTTTCAAGCACAACCGTTCCAGCACCGCCATCCTGCCCGTGCCCTCGTCGGGGCACAAGCTGAGATCTCGCCGGATTTGAGCGAAAATACCTGCTCCAGTCATGCAAAATGCCGCAGCTCGCAGGGTTTCACAGGCGTGTTATTGCCCCGCCGCGCGGCCCGGGTGCCGCGCCCGCCGCCCGAGATCGCGCCCCGGCAGCAAGGCACGAACAATCCGCCGCCCGCCGCCCGACTGTTGCTGCCGCAGGGTCAATATACCACCAAATTCCACAACACCCGCCGTCTCTTCGCCGCAATCTCCCAGCACCTTGGAGGAAACAGGAAATGTGTGGGTTCTTTCGATGCTTCTCGTTCTTTCGTCCCAGCGCCGCCGGATCGCGTATTTTGCCGTCACAATGGCCATCGGCCTGCTGCTGATCGGGCTGCTGCCGGGGCTGCGCTGGTACACCAAGGCGATCTCCTTCGTCCTTGCGCCTTTCGTCATGGCCGGGGTCGCGGCGGCGGTGCTGGCCTGGGCGCCGTCCAAACGGGGCTGGCTGGAATGCATCGGCACCGGCGTTCTGCTCGGGGGCATCCTCGGCGCCTTCACCCGCTTCGACGGGCTGATCGGCCTGCCGCTGGCCGTCCTCATCTCGGCCGGGCTGGTGATGGTGCTGCACGAAGGCTGGGCCGAGCGGCTGCCGCTCAAGCTCACCTTCTCCACCTCCGCCTCCGGCCACCTGCGGGCCGACGGGGCCGAGCTGTGGTCGGCGCTGGTGCCGGGCGCGGGCGCGGGCCTCGTGTCCGAACGGCTGATCGACGTCGAGCCCTGCCCCGACGACCCCGAGCGCAAGACCTTCTACTGCGCTTTGATGGCCTGCGGCGAGCTGGCCGAAGAGGCCACGCTGACCGTGCTCGAACGCGACAGCTCGGGCACCGCCCGCATCCATATCGAGGGCGAGGATGCCATGGGGGTGATGTCTTCGGGCATCCTGAGCCTCAAGATCACCGAGATGGACCCCGAGACCACCCACCTCGACCTGCAGGAAAGCCGCGAGGGGATGCAGGCCGGCGAGGTGATCGAACGCTGGTTCGATGATGTGCTGGGCGGCGAGCTGCGCCACCTTCAGGCCCATTTCCTCGCGCTGAACCCGCCCGAACCATCGGACCGTGATGCCGAAGACGCCGCCGCGCTGCCCCCTGCCACCGCCTCCCGCGCGGCCCCGGCGGCCGAGTCCGGCCCCTCGGGCCAGCTGCGCCCCTCCCAGCGCGGCACCGCCGCTGCCGAGGCGGCCGCCGCGCTCCATGCAAGGCCCCAGGCCAAGCAGATGAAGAACCTCGCCCGGCTGCCCGACGATCACCTGACACTGGAAGCCGTGCGCAAGGCGGTGGGCGAGTAGCCGCGTGAGCGACACCACCCCTGCCTTCCTCTCCCACGAGCAGCCCGCCGCGCCCGGCCCGCTTTCGCGCCTCTCCGCCCGGCTGATCCGCCTCAGCCACAGCCGCGGCCGCATCATCTTCGCCCTGCTGGCGGCCCTGCTGACCGGGCTGGTGATGAGCGGCCCGCTGCAGGCGGTCCTCGGCCTGCTCTGGTTCGTCACCGAAGGGTTTTCGGTCCACCCCGAACTGATCCGGCCCACCATCATGTGGTTCAGCTTCACCGTGGTCGTGGGCCTGATCTATGCCGCCCTCTGGGCAACGACGATGCTGCTCTGCCTGCCGCTGCGGGGCATGACCGAATGGGCCGCGACGCTGGTGTTCCTCCAGGCCACGCTCAAGCAATACGCCCCAGCAATGATCGAGGCGGTGCCGAACTGGGCCTTCGTGCTGCTGATGGGCACCTGGGTGGTGAACTTCCTGCTGATCAAGACCGGTCTTTCCTTTGCTCCCCTGCCCTGGCTTACCCGTCACCACCGCACCCGCTTCACCCTGCCGATGCCGCCACTGGAGGCCTACGAGCGCCTGCGCGCCCACCCGGGCCGCCCCTTCTGGGATGCCGGCTACACCGAGATCACCGAAGTCACACCGGGCGACGACAGCCACCTGAAGGTCGAGGTCCGCCGCCGCCGCGGCATCGCCTATACCCTCTGGCTGCGCTTCAGCGCCGAGGTGCCGGGCAAGAGCCTCACGATCCACGCCACCGACCGGCCGGACCGGCTGGAGGGCCCGCGGCGCCCGGCGCAGACCCTCACCCTCACGGCACAGGGGCACGGCAGCACCCTTGTCGAGGTCCGCACCCACGAGCCCCACACGCTCGCCACCCTCTCCGCAGACCCGATGGAAGACCGCGAAACCGATTACTGGGCCCATGCCGCCGCCGAAATTTCCGGCCGGCCCAACGGCACCTTCTCGGCCGCGCTCCTGCGCCCCGCCGGCAGGGCCTGAGCGCAGGCACCCCCGGTGCCTTGCGCCTCCGTTGTGGTGCTTGATCCAACCACCCACTACCGATAGACTTGAACGCAATAATAAACATGTCGACTCGTGGGATTGAGCAGCAGTGCTTTTTGGGATCGGAAGCTTGGCCTTGTTGGGTCTCCTCGGAGCCGTGGTCTCGATCGGTGTGGTCGTGCCGCCCGAGGAGGAAGACGACGCCTTCGACGATCACGCCGATGATCTCGACACGCCGCCCGAGGGCGGGCCGGAAGGGTTTGCATCAGCCTCCTTCGCCCACCCCGAAAGCCTCTGAACGCCGATGAACGCGCCCAGCCGCGGCCCCACCCCCGGCGCCCTCTCGTCACAGATCCGCAAGGCCCTCACCGCAAGCGCCCCGCCGCTCTCGGTGATCCTGCCGTTCTTCGACGAAACCGCCTTTCTGCCCACGGCCCTGCGCTCGATCCGTGCCCAGCGCATCGAGGGGGTCGAGGTGATCGTGGTCAACGACAATCCCGACCAGTTCTCCCGCGCCGAGGTGGAGGCACTGGCCGAGGCCGGATGGCCCGGCTGCACGGCCGAGGACGGGCCGGTGAAGCTGCTCTGCCATGACGCCAACCAAGGCCTCTCGGCGGCCCGCAACACCGGGCTGGAGGCGGCCTGGGGCGATATCATCGCCTTCCTCGATTCCGACGACTACTACGTGACCGACGGGCTCTCGGCCCAGCTCGACCTCGCCCGCCGCTCGGGCGCCGACATCACCCACGCGCCCTGCTTCATCTCCGAGCCGGGCAGCCCCCGGCTTTCGGTCCTGCACCGCGACGCCGCGCTGCACATGGAGGCGCGGGTGACGGACGGGCTGCGCGACGGCGAGGAGGCGCAGTTCATCGTTTCCTCGTGGTCCTCGGTCTACTCTCGCCGGTTCCTCGACGAGCACCGCCTGCGCTTCGACATCGCCCAGCCCCGCTTCGAAGACCGCCTCTTCGTGCTCCAGACCACCACCCGCGCCCGCAAGATCGCCTACCTCGGAGCGCCCGCCCGGGTCTGGCGCCGCCGCGCAGGCTCGATTTCGGTCACGCAGGTCACCCCCGAAACCCTGCGCCTACAGGTTCAGCTGCTGGAAAAATGCCTTGCCGTCGTGCGCGCGGAAGTCGCCGCCGACCACCTTCCGCCCCGCTTCGAGAAGCGCGAACTCTTCAACTGCGTCTCCCGCCTGATCTGGGACATGGAGCTGATCGAGCGGCTGGCCGATGCGCCCGAGGAGGAGACCGCCGCCCTCGGCCCCCGGGTGCAGGCGCTGCTCGGAGAGGACAGCTTCGCCAACGCCTTCTTCGAAGATCCGATGGTGCTGAAGACCTCGCGCATCGGGATGAAAACCCGGCGCGGCCGGATCACCCGGCTCGATTTCTTCGAGCTGCATCGGATGATGCGCGAAGGCGACTGGCCCGCCGCCGCCGCCCTGCTCTCCGCCCGCAGCAGGATAGCACCGGCCAACCCCGCCACGCCCTGCCCGCCCCTGCCCGGCCGCCTCGTGCTGCACCTCGGCCTGCACAAGACCGGCACCACCTTTCTGCAGCACGCACTTCTGTCGCGCCGCGAGGCGCTGGCACGGGCCGGGGTGCTGCTTCCCGAAACCGGCCTCGCCGAACCCGACGCCGCCCGGCCCCGCCCCGGCGGCTTTCCGGGCCACCAGGGGCTGCTGGCCGCGCACCGCAGCGGCGATGCTGCGACGTGGAAGGCGCTCTACCGCGAGATCATCGCCGCCGGCAGCGCCACCACGCTGATTTCCTGCGAGAACATGCTGCTGCCCACCGACCCGGCCCGCAGCGAGGTGATCGCGGCGCTGATGTCCCGGCTCTCGGGCTTCAGGGAGATCGAGCTTGTTGGCTTCGGCCGGCGCGCCGATGCCTATGCCGAGGCGCTCTACAAGGAATGGGTCACCGATGGCGGGCGGGGCGGGGCGCGCCGGATCGAGGAGTTCCTCGTCGATCACGGCGAGGCGCTCACCAACTGGCCCGCGCTCTTCGCCCCTTGGGAAGAGGCGGCCGGCACCAGGGTGAAGCTCGCCGACTTCGACGCGCTGAAGGCCGAGGGCAGGCTCTGGCGCGGCTTTGCCGAGCTGGCAGGTCTGCCCGCCGACATTCCCGCGCCCTCCGGCCTGCCCCGCTACCCCTCACCCGACCGCGAAAGCACCGAGCTGATCCGCCTCGTCAACCTTCTGACCCCGGACCGCGCCACCCGGCGCGAGATCATCCGAGGCTATTTTGCCCTGAACCCCACGCCGAACGACCGCGCCAGCCTGCTGCCCCCCACGGCCCGCGCCGCCCTCCTGTCCCGCTTTGCCGACACCAGCGCACCATGGGCCGAAACCCGAGGCTACGCCGCCGACACAGCGGCGATGGTCGCTGCACTCGAATCCCAGAGCTGGGAGCCCCTGCCCCCGCTCGATCCCACCCGCCTCGCCGACCTGCTCCACGCCGGAACCGCCAGCGCCGCCCTGCTCTCTGTGGCCCCGGCACCTGCCCCTGCGCCGAAGCGCAGCGCCAGACCCCGCACGCGCGCCGAGAAAGACCCCAAGCTGGTGATACGCCTCCGCCCCTGGGCGCGGCGGCTGCTGGCACGCTGGCTCTGAGCCCTCACCGGGGCGGGCTGTCGGTGGCCTCGCTGCGCTCGGCAGGCGGGGCCGCTGGCGTGGCGGGTTACGCCGAAAGCGGGCCAGAAGAGATTTGAGGCCTCCGGCGGGAGATATTTGGAGCAAGAAAATGAACAGGGGCGCGACCGGGCGCGGGCGTTTGGGCCTGTGTCTGCGGGCTCGCCTTCTGCTGGACGTCGCAGGATGGCGCCTCGGGCGCACCGAGCCGCGCGTGGCGGCGCGGGGTGGGCGGGTGGGAGCGCCGCTGCGCGCGGCGTCGCCATGCGCTCAGAGTTGGGGAATGTCGCCCTCGGCCCGCAGCGCGTGAAACTGCGTCTCGAACCGCTCGAACTGCCCTTCGGCAATCGCCCCCCGCATCTCGGCCATCAGCTCCTGATAGTAATGCAGGTTGTGCCAGGTCAGGAGCATCCCCGCGATCATCTCGCCGGCGCGGTAGACATGGTGCAGGTAGGCGCGCGAGTAGCTCCGGCAGGCCGGGCAGCTGCAGGCCTCGTCCAGCGGGCGCGGGTCGTCTGCGTGGCGGGCGTTCTTGAGGTTCACCTGCCCGCGACGGGTCCAGGCCTGCCCGGTGCGCCCCGAGCGCGAGGGCAGCACGCAGTCCATCATGTCCACGCCCCGCTTCACTGCGCCCACGATGTCATCGGGCTTGCCCACGCCCATCAGGTAGCGCGGCTTGTCCTCGGGCAGCTGGCCCGGGGCGTAGTCCAGCACCCCGAACATCGCCTCCTGCCCCTCGCCCACGGCCAGCCCGCCGATCGCGTAGCCATCGAAGCCGATCGCCTTCAGCGCCTCCGCCGACTCCGCCCTCAGCGCCTCGGTCACACCGCCCTGCTGGATGCCGAAGAGCGCATGCCCCGGCCTGTCGCCGAAGGCATCGCGCGACCTCTGCGCCCAGCGCATCGACAGCCGCATGCTCTCGGCCACCGCATCCTCTGTGGCGGGCAGCGCCGGGCATTCGTCAAAGCACATCACGATGTCGGAGCCGAGCAGCCGCTGGATCTCCATCGAGGTTTCCGGGCTCAGCACATGTTTGGAGCCATCGACATGGCTGCGGAAGGTCACCCCTTCCTCGGTGAGCTTGCGCAGCTCGGCGAGGCTCATCACCTGAAAGCCGCCCGAGTCGGTCAGGATCGGCTTGTCCCAGTTCATGAACCGGTGCAGCCCGCCCAGCCGCGCCACCCGCTCCGCCCCGGGCCGCAGCATCAGGTGATAGGTGTTGCCCAGCAGGATATCGGCCCCGGTGGCCGCCACGCTCTCGGGCAGCATCGCCTTCACCGTGGCGGCGGTGCCCACCGGCATGAAGGCGGGCGTGCGGATCTCGCCGCGCGGGGTGGAAATGGCCCCCAGCCGGGCCTTGCCGTCCCGCGCCGTGACCTCGAAGGTTACTCTTTCGCTCATTCCGCCCTGATTGGCGATCCGGGCGCGGAACTCAAGGGGTTTTGCGCGCCCGGCCATTCGCCGCCCCTGCGGAGGGCGCTCGCGCGGGCCGCTCGTGCGCCATCTTGCGGGATCGGGGGACGCCCTGCTGGGTCGGGGGCCGCCGATGAGGCCGAAGACACCAAAGCCGCCCGGGTGCAAGCGGCCAGCGCCCATGCCAACGCGCGGCGGCGACCTCGCGCCTGCGGCGTCCCGGCAGTGCGCGGCGGGCGCTGTGCAGCCGACCCTCGGGCCGCCCCGATCCAACCCCGTGCCGCACCTTGCCGCACCCTCCCCCATGGCCAGCGCCCCCCGCGATGGGTTACCAACGGCCCGAGCGCCGAATCCCGGACCGTCACACTCACCCCCTCCCGCCCCGCCAGCTTCAAGGACGCACGATGAGCCCATCCGAGCCCCTCGCCCCCCTCCAGTTCGGCTGGGAAGAATGGGTCGCACTGCCCGCCCTCGGCCTGCCTGCGCTGAAGGCCAAGGTCGATACCGGCGCCCGCACCTCGGCCCTCCATGCCTCCGAGATCGAAACCTTCGGCCCCCATGGCAAGCCCAAGGTCCGCTTCACCGTGCACCCGATTCCGGGCCGCGAGGATCTGACAATCCCCTGCTCCGCCACCATCCTCGACCGCCGCGAGATTACATCCTCGAACGGCGAGAAGGAGCTGCGCTACGTCATCGAAACCGCGATCGAAGTGGCCGGCCAGAGCTGGCCCATCGAAGTGACCCTCACCGACCGCTCCACCATGGCCTCGCGGATGCTGCTCGGGCGGCAAGCGCTGCGCGAGGGCATCGCCATCAACGCGACCGACCGGCTCTGCCAACCAGAGCTGGACTACGATGTCTACCACTCCCCCGCCGTGCGCACGGCCCAGCCGCCCCGGGCGCTGCGCATCGCGGTTCTCAGCCGCGAGAACAACTACTCCACCCGCCGCCTGATCGAAGAGGGCGAGAAGCGCGGCCACACGGTGGAGGTGATCGACACCACCCGCTGCTACATGGCCATCTCCACCCTCGCCCCCGAGGTGCATTACGACGGCAAGCGCCTGCCCCGCTACGATGCGATCATCCCCCGCATCGGCGCCTCCGTCACCACCTACGGCACCGCCATCGTGCGCCAGTTCGAAACCATCGGCACCTTCTCGGTGAACCCCGCCCACGGCATCACCGCCTCGCGCGACAAGCTGCACGCGCATCAGATCATGTCGCGCGCCAAGGTGCCCATGCCCGACACCGCCTTTGCCGCCTCGCCAAAGGACACCGCCAACCTCATCACCCTCGCCGGCAACGCGCCGCTGATCGTCAAGCTGCTGCAATCGACCCAGGGCAAGGGCGTGGTGCTGGCCGAAACCCGCAAGGCCGCCGAGTCGGTGATCGACGCGTTCCGTGGCCTCAACGCCAACTTCCTGGTGCAGGATTTCGTCAAGGAGGCGGCGGGCGAAGACATCCGCTGCCTCGTGATCGGCGGCAAGGTCGTGGCCTCGATGAAGCGCACCGGGGCGGAGGGCGACTTTCGCTCCAACCTGCACCGGGGCGGCACCGCCAAGACCGTGCGGATCTCGCGACTCGAGCGCGAAACCGCCACCCGCGCCGCCCGGGCCTTCGGCCTCGGCATGGCCGGGGTGGACCTGCTGCGCTCCGAAACCGGGCCCAAGGTGCTCGAGGTCAATTCCTCGCCCGGCTTCGAAGGGATCGAGGCGGCGACCGACAAGAACGTGGCGGCCAAGCTCTACGACGAAATCGAGCATCACGTCCGCCCCAAGCAGGTGCGTCGCCGCAAGTCGTAGGGCGGGACTTGTCCCGCCTTCCGGCGCCACCCCGGGCGATGCCGCGCCGCAGCACGCTTTCGCGCTTGACGCCGCCCCCCGCCCCCCGCAAAAACCGGCCCCATGGGTACCGGGCAGTTAACCATTGATCTCGACGCCATTGCGGCGAACTGGACCGCGCTTGACGCATTGTCGGGCAGCGGCACCGAAACCGGTGCCGTGGTCAAGGCAAACGGCTATGGCCTCGGCGCCGGCCGGGTGGCGCGGGCGCTGGCCCATGCCGGTGCACGGCGCTTCTTCGTGGCGCAGGCCGAAGAGGGCTCGGCGATCCGCAACGCGCTCGGGCGCGGGCCCGAAATCTACGTGTTTTCCGGGCACATGCGCGGCGACACCGACATGCTGGGCGATCTCGAGCTGATCCCGATGCTGAACTCGATCGACCAGCTCACCCGCCACCTCGAAGCCCTGCCCCAATCGCCCTTCGGCATCCAGCTCGACACCGGCATGAACCGGCTGGGCATGGAGCCCGGCGAGTGGACGGCGGTGCGCGACGTCGCCGTGCCCCGCAAACCGCGCCTGATCATGAGCCACCTTGCCTCCGCCGACGAGCCGGAGAGCCCGCAGAACAAGGCGCAGGTGCAGCTCTTCCGCGAACTCACTTCGGGCTGCGGCATTCCGCGCTCGCTCGGGGCCACCGGCGGCATCCTGCTGGGCGCTGATTATCACTTCGAACTCACCCGCCCCGGCATCGGCCTCTACGGCGGCCTGCCCTTCCGCGACGCCCGGCAGGCGGTGCAGCTCGACCTGCCGGTGATCCAGACCGGCGTGGTCCTCAAGGGCGAGTCGGTCGGCTACAACGCCACCTGGCAGGCCCCGGTCGACACCCCCACCGCCACCGTCGGCGCCGGCTATGCCGATGGCATCCTGCGCGGGCTCTCCGGCAAGCTGAGCCTCTGGGCCGATGGCGTCGAATGCCCGGTCTTGGGCCGCGTCTCGATGGACCTCGTGGTGGCCGACATCTCCGGCCTCAGCCACGAACCCCGCGTGCTCTCGCTGCTCTGCCCCGAACAGGGGATCGACGCCGTGGCCGCCGCCGCCGACACCATCGGCTACGAGATCCTCACCGCGCTCGGCCCCCGCTACGCCCGCCGCTATTCCGGCCGGGCGGGCTGAGCGGGCCTTGACGGCGCTCCTCACCCCGCTTGCCATTCTCGGCCGGGCCACCCTCGCGGCACTGGCCTCGGTCGGCCGGGTTGCTCTGTTTCTCTATGCCACCCTCAGCCACATCGTCCGCCCGCCATTCTACTTCAAGGAACTCTGGCAAGCCATTCTGAACGTAGGGTATTATTCGCTCCCCGTTGTTGGCCTCACCGCCGTGTTCACCGGCGGCGCCCTGGCCCTGCAGATCTACTCCGGCGGCTCGCGCTTCAACGCCGAGGCGGTGGTGCCCCAGATCGTCGCCATCGGCATGGTGCGCGAACTCGGGCCGGTGCTTGTGGGGCTGATGATCGCCGCCCGCGTCACCTCCTCCGTGGCCGCCGAAATTGCCACCATGAAGGTGACCGAGCAGATCGACGCGCTCGTCACCCTCTCGACCCACCCGATGAAATATCTTACCGTGCCCCGCGTGCTCGCCGCCCTCATCACCGTGCCCCTGCTCGTGGCCGTCGGCGATGTGATCGGCGTGATGGGTGGCTTCCTGGTGGCCACCGAGCGGCTCGGCTTCAACCCCACCGCCTACCTGCAGAACACCTGGAATTTTCTCGAGGCGCTCGACATGATCTCCTCGCTGGTGAAAGGGGCCGCCTTCGGCTTCATCGCGGCGCTGATGGGCTGCTACTACGGCATGAACTCCGGCCGCGGCGCCCAGGGCGTGGGCAGCGCCACCAAGTCCTCCGTCGTCGCCGCCGCGGTGCTCATCCTCGCCGCCAACTTCCTGCTCACACAGGCGTTTTTCTCCGTATGATCGAGCTGAGCAACGTTCATAAGTCCTTCGGAACCAAGGATGTTCTGCGCGGCGTCGATCTTTCGGTCGGCAAGGGCCGCTCCATGGTCATCATCGGCGGATCGGGCACCGGCAAGTCGGTGACGCTCAAGTGCATCCTCGGCCTCGTCGCCCCCGACCGGGGCAGCATCACCGTCGACGATGCCCCCGTCGCAGCCGTCAAGTCCGCCGC
Source organism: Oceanicola sp. 502str15 (assembly GCF_024105635.1). NCBI lineage: Bacteria > Pseudomonadati > Pseudomonadota > Alphaproteobacteria > Rhodobacterales > Roseobacteraceae > Oceanicola > Oceanicola sp. 502str15. The sequence goes on along the minus strand of NZ_WYDQ01000001.1, from coordinate 664,350 downwards.
CGCCCGCGAGGCCTTTCTGGCGCGCTTCGGCATGCTGTTTCAGGGCGGTGCCCTGTTCGATTCGATCCCGGTCTGGCAAAACGTCGCGTTCCGCCTGCTGCGCGGCGCCCTCAAGCGCCCGAAGCCGGAAGCCCGCGAGATCGCCATCGAAAAGCTCCGCCGCGTCGGCCTCGGCCCCGAAACCGCCGACCTCTTCCCCGCCGAGCTGTCGGGCGGCATGCAAAAGCGCGTCGGCCTCGCCCGTGCCATCGCAGCCGAGCCCGAGATCATCTTCTTTGACGAGCCCACCACCGGCCTCGACCCGATCATGGCAGGGGTCATCAACGAGCTGATCCGCGAGATCGTGGTCGAGATGGGCGCCACCGCCGTGACCATCACCCACGACATGACCTCGGTGCGCGCCATCGCAGATGACGTGGCCATGCTCCACGCCGGCAAGATCCGCTGGACCGGACCAGTCAGCGAAATGGACGCCGCATCAGACCCTTACCTGACGCAGTTCATCCACGGCAGCGCCGAAGGCCCGATCGAAACCCTGCGCTGAGCCCGCGCCTCGGGCTTTCCGGCGCAAAACCTGCTAACCTCCGTCATCCGCCGCCCCCAGACCCGCAAAGGCGCGCCATGGCCCTGCTCCTGCTGATCCCGCTCCTGATCCTCGGCTTCGCGGTCAGCGCCGTGGCCATCCTTGTGCAACTCATCCGCCTGCCCCGCCGCGCCGCCCGCCTGCTCGCCCTCCTCGGCGTCCTGCTCCTCACCCTCGCCATCGCCTATTTCGCGGTCGAGGAATTCGCCTCACGCGCCTTGGGCCGCTGGCTGATCGAGCACAACTTCCGCCTCCTCGCCATCGTCAACGGCGCCGCCATCCTGCTCTGGACCATCGCCGTCATCCCGGTGCTGCACCGCGCAGGCCGGCCGCTCGGATGGGTCATCACCGCGCTCACCTGCCTTGTGTTCTCTGCCGCCATCGCCGCCACCCTGCTCAGCCTCACGGTGCCTTACTGATCGGTCGCGACCACGGTTGCGCAACTGCCCGAAAATCCGGCACGGCGCCCGTCACTGTCTCCACCGGCGAAACAATCATCCCACCCCATCAGCACTGTCCCAAGAGAAACAGATTAACCAAACGGCAATCCTCCGCTAAGCTACCCGTGCTGGGAAATTACCGTTTCGGTCCAGAGGTTTGGGCCACACGTGTGAAGGGGGATATCATGAACGCAACCAACGAGACGCCCGCAGACCGTCTGTTTCAGGCGCTGCGTGCGCTGTCACTCACCGCCATCGCGATGCTCGCCATCGGCCTCATCGGGGCGACGCTGCTTGCGGCCTTCGGGGTGCTGCCCTGGCTGGAGGCCTCCCTCACCTTCGGGGAAACCACCTACGCCAATGCCGGCATCTGGATCCAGTCCGGCCTCGCCGTCTTCGCCCTTGCGCTCTGCACCTTCCTGCCGGCCAACCGCCACATCCTCGCGCTGCAGAAGAGCCACCGCGACTTCCACCTCTCGATGGACGATATCGCCCGCGCCTACGCCGTCTGCCACGCCGCCGACCGCAACGGCGCATTCTCGATGAGCTCCGAGTTCGACGCCGTGCGCGAGCGCATGGCCTTCATGCGCCGCCACCCCGACCTGCGCGGCCTCGAGCCCGGCGTGCTCGAAGTCGCCGCCCAGATGAGCCAGGTCAGCCGCGACCTCGCCACCGTCTATTCCGACGAGAAGATGGAACGCGCCACCACCTTCCTGCGCCAACGCCAGGAAGAGATCGACGCCTTCTCCGACCGTCTGACCCTCGCCCAGAAGACCACCGACGAGATCAAGCGCTGGTCGCAGCAGATCAACGTGGAAGAGAGCATCCAGGCCACCCAGCTCGCCCAGCTCGAGAAGGACCTGCTGGAGCTTCTGCCCGAGCTTGGCTTCGACGTCGAGGAAGAGCCCCTGCCCCCGAGCGACAGCGAGGAGCGCAAGGTGGTGCCGATGGCCGCCAAGCCCCACCCCGGCAAACCCCATCCCGCCAAGCCACAACCGGCCACGGCGAGCCCCGCCGAATAGCGCGTCGCGGCCGCGGCGCGCGCGGGCCCAAGGGGCGGGAAACCTTCACATTCCGCCCCCCCGCCCCTATGTGACAGGCAACGCCCCTTGCCCTAAGGCCCGCCCTTGCAGCTCGCCCTCAAGCTCGCCAACCTCTCGCTTCTGCTGCTGTTTCCGGTCGCGTGGTTCGCGCCGCTGCTGCGCGCCGGGCTGCTGCCGCTCTTCGGCCTGTCGGAAATCTCGGTGATCTCCGGCCTGCAGGAGCTCTGGGGCAAGGACGTGTTCCTTGCCCTCCTCGTCACCGCCTTCGCCCTCTTCGCCCCCTACCTCAAAACCATCGGCCTCGCCCTGCTGCACTTCGGCCTGATGCACCGCAAGGTGCTGCCCGCCCTGCAGGTGCTGGGCAAGCTGGCGATGGCCGATATCTTCCTGATTTCGCTCTACATCGTCGTCGCCAAGGGCATCGGCGTCGGCCGCGTCGAGGTCGCCTGGGGCCTCTATCTCTTCACCGCCTGCATCCTCGCCTCGATCGCCATCTCCTGGGCCACCGAGAAGAGCCGCAAGCGCCTGCCCCCGCCGCGGCCCGCCGCCACGCTCCATCCCGCCGCGGAGCCGGTTGCCCTAAGCCCCACCGCCGAGTGACGCTTCAAGCCCCGCCGCGGTTTCCGGGCAGCGCTCGACCGCCCCGTCGGAGCTGCCGCGCTGGTACTTCCAGCCGGTGGAGATCTCCCGGCAATGGGCAAAATACTGGTCCCTCGCCCGCGCGATCCCGTTGAACTGGTAGCGCCCGACCCCATGCACATCCCAGCCAAACCAGCGCAGCGGCCCTCCGGGAACAATGCAGAACTTCTCCTTGCACAGCGCCTCGGGCACGTCCCGCATCACGTGCTGCACATGGCGCGGCGGCCCCTCCTGCTGCGCACGGCTCCGCCAGTGCCCTTGCGCCGTCACATAGCCCAGCCGGCTCTGCTCCGCCGCCTCGAAGATCGTGCGCCCGCCCCGGCTCAGGAACAGCTCGTCAATGTCGTTCACCGCCACCGCCGCGGCGCGCGGAAGGGCCCAATGCCGGGCAAGGTTCAGCGTGGCGGACTGGAAGAACAGCGCAATGTGGTGCGGCGGTTTCACCGCGGTCGGCCCGAAGGGCAGGTCCGCGCTCACGACCGTCGCGGCCTTCAGCCCGCTTGCGGCCAGCACCTCCGTCACCTCCTCGGGCGCATAGGCGGTTGAGCCGTTGTCGAACAGCACCACGCCCTCCGCGCCCTGTGCACGCACGTGGTGGCGCGCCCAGTCTGCAATCCACGCCAGATCATTGTCCTTGCTCTTGGTGGTCAGGCAGCGCAGCCCGTCAAAGACCGGGCGCCGTGTCATCACCGTGATGCGCCGCACCGCCCCGCCCGCAGCCTCCGGCAGCACAACCTCCAGAACCGGCCCCGGCTCGCCCCCCGAAATCCAGACCTCGTCATACCGCCGAAACCGCCGCATTCCGCGCCAGCGCAATGCCCCGCCCGCTCCGGCAATCCGCGCGTCCCGCAGAACCTGCGCCAGCCGCCCGAGCTTGGGGCACACCAGCACCACCCCGCCGCGCGCCCTCACCGCGCCATAGGCGAGCGTACGAAAGTCGAACATCGTATCGTAATCCGGCCCCCGCCCCTCGGTCGGGGCCAGCCGCACGCGCTCGAGCGGTGCGTCCTTCGGAAGCCTCAGCGGCTCCAATATCACTGTCTCGAACATCCCCCCGCATAGCCCGCCAGCCCGCCCCCCGACCAGCCCTGTTCATTTTCTTGCTCCAAATATCTCCCGCCGGAGGCCTCAAATCTCTTCTGCTGCCCCCTTCCCAAGCCGCGCCACAGCGGGCAAAAGGCGCCATGGCCAAAGCCCTCGCCTTCACCTGCACCGCCTGTGGTGCCTCCCATTCCAAGTGGTCGGGGCAATGCGATGCCTGCGGCGCATGGAACACCATCACCGAAGAGGCACCGCTGTCCTCCGGGCCCAAGGGCAAGGGGCTTGGCGCGCGCAAGGGCGCGACCATCCCGCTGGCCGATCTTTCCTCGCCCGAAGCCCCGCCCCCCCGCACCACCTCTGGCATCGACGAGTTCGACCGGGTGCTCGGCGGCGGCCTCGTGCCCGCCTCCGCCATCCTCGTCGGCGGCGATCCGGGCATCGGCAAGTCCACCCTCCTGCTCCAGGCCGCCGCCCGCTTTGCGCAGGCCGGGCAGAAGACCATCTACATCTCCGGCGAAGAGGCCTCGGCCCAGGTCCGGATGCGCGCCCGCCGCCTCGGGCTCGCCGATGCGCCGGTGAAGCTCGCCACCGAAACGAGCCTGCGCGACATCCTCACCACGCTCGACGCCGAGCGCCCCGACCTCTGCATCATCGATTCGATCCAGACCATGTGGAGCGACACCGTCGATTCCGCTCCCGGCTCGGTCTCTCAGGTCCGCGCCGCCTGCCACGAGCTGACCCAATTCGCCAAACGGCGGGGCACCGCCGTCATTCTCGTGGGCCATGTCACCAAGGAGGGCCAAATCGCGGGCCCCCGTGTGGTCGAGCACATGGTCGACACGGTGCTCTACTTCGAGGGCGAGCGCGGCCACCAGTTCCGCATCCTGCGCGCGGTCAAGAACCGCTTCGGCCCGGCCGACGAGATCGGCGTCTTCGAGATGACCGGCGCCGGCCTCTCCGAAGTCTCCAACCCCTCCGCCCTCTTCCTGTCGGACAACGAAAACCCCGCCCCGGGCACCGCCGTCTTTGCCGGGATCGAGGGCACGCGCCCTGTGCTGGTTGAGTTTCAGGCCCTCGTCGCCCCCGCGCCCGCCGGCCAGGCGCGGCGCTCGGTGGTGGGCTGGGACTCGGGGCGGCTGGCGATGATCCTCGCCGTGCTCGAGGCCCGCTGCGGCATCCCCTTCGCCGGAATGGATGTCTATCTCAATGTCGCCGGCGGGCTGCGCGTCAATGAACCCGCCGCCGATCTCGCCGTTGCCGCCGCCCTGCTGTCCGCCCGCGAAGACGTGGCGCTGCCCAAGGGCATGGTGATTTTCGGCGAGATCAGCCTCACCGGCGCCATCCGCCCCTCCTCGCAAACCGAAAACAGGTTGAAAGAGGCGCAAAAACTTGGTTTCTCCTGCGCAACGCTGGCAGAGGGGTCCAAGACGACCTCCAGCGGGGGCATGGACCTGCGGCGCATGGCAGACCTCACGGGCTTCGTGGGCGAGATGTTCGGCGCAGGCTGAGAGACCGGAAAGGCAAGAAGAGAGCACATGGAAGGCTTCACCATTTTTGACGCGGGCGTGGCCGTCGTCATCGTTCTGTCGGCGATCCTCGCCTACTCCCGCGGCTTCGTGCGCGAGATCCTCGCCATCGCAGGCTGGATCGGCGCCGCCGTCCTGGCCTTCCTCTTCGCGCCCCAGGCCGTGCCGCTGGTCAAGGAAATCCCGGTGGTGCAGGACTTCCTCGACAACTGCGAACTTGCAACGGGCGCGGGCTTCGTCGTGGTCTTCGCCATCGGCCTCGTGATCTTCGCCCTCTTCACCCCGCTCTTTGCCAGCCTCGTGCAGCGCTCGGCGCTCAACGCGCTCGATCAGGGCCTCGGCTTCGTCTTCGGCGCCCTGCGCGGCCTGATCCTCATCGCGATCGCCCTGGTGCTCTACGATTTCATCGCCGGAAGCGAGAGCCTCGCCTTCGTCGACGACAGCCAGACCGCCAAGCTCTTCGGCTCCGCCAAGGGGCGGATCGACGGCGAGATTGCCGACCAGGAAGGCGTGATGAACTGGTTCCGCGAGAAGTTCGAGAGCCTGACCGACCGTGCCTGCGGCGCCCCCGCAGCCGCCCCGGCAGACCCGACCGCCCTACCCGAGCAGCCCGCGTCCGAGTGACGCGCGGCCCGGGCGGCGTGCGCAACGCACCGCAACCGTGCAGCCCTTAAAAACCGGGCACCCCGCCCCCAAGGGTGCGCAATCCCCGCGCACCCCGCCGCCCCCGCGTCAATCAGGCGTCACTCATCCGTGACAAAGGGATGACAGCGCCCGCGCCAAGGGTTAAACGGGGGCCAACGCTCACATAGCCGGATTCGGAGCTGCCCCTTGCCCGACGATCAGCACGGCCAACCTGCCATGCCCCCCGCGCACCCCTTTGATGATGACAAGCTCCGCGAAGAATGCGGCGTCTTCGGCGTGATCGGCGTCGAACAGGCCGCCAACTTCGTGGCCCTCGGCCTGCACGCGCTGCAGCACCGCGGACAGGAGGCTGGCGGGATCGTCAGCCACGATCCCGAGCACGGCTTCAACTCGGCCCGCCGCTTCGGCTACGTGCGCGACAACTTCACCAAGGCCTCGCTGATGGACACGCTCCCCGGCGGGCTCTCCATCGGCCATGTGCGCTATTCCACCACCGGCTCCAAGGGCAACACCCAAATCCGCGACGTGCAGCCCTTCTTCGGCGAGTTCTCCATGGGCGGCGCGGCGATTGCCCACAACGGCAACATCACCAACGCCGGAGCCCTGCGCAAGGAGCTGATCGAACGCGGCTCGATCTTCCAGAGCTCCTCGGATTCCGAATGCATCATCCACCTGATGGCCCGCTCGCTCCAGCGTGACGTGCCCGCCCGGCTGGAAGATGCGCTGCGCCGGGTCGAAGGCGCCTTTTCCATCGTTTCCATGACCCGCACCAAGCTGATCGGCGTGCGTGACCCGCTGGGCGTGCGCCCGCTGGTGCTCGGCAAGATCGGCGACGGCTGGGCGCTGGCCTCCGAAACCTGCGCGCTCGACATCATCGGCGCCGAATTCGTCCGCGAGATCGAGCCGGGCGAGATGGTGGTGATCACCAAGGACGGCGTCGACAGCCGCCACCCCTTCCGCGCCAAGAAAAGCCGGTTCTGCATCTTCGAACATGTCTATTTCTCGCGCCCCGATTCCATCCTCGGCGGCCGCTCCGTTTACGAGACCCGCGAGGCGATTGGCCGCGAGCTGGCCAAGGAAGCCCCGGTCGATGCCGATCTGGTCTGCCCGGTGCCCGACAGCGGCACACCGGCCGCCATTGGCTTCTCGCTCGAAAGCGGCATTCCCTACGCCATGGGGATCATCCGCAATCAATACATGGGCCGCACCTTCATCGAGCCGACCGAGCAGATCCGCAACATGGGCGTGCGCCTCAAGCTCAACGTCAACCGGGCGCTGATCAAGGGCAAGCGGGTGATCCTCGTCGATGACTCGGTCGTGCGCGGCACCACCTCGCGCAAGATCAAGGAAATGATCCTCGATGCGGGCGCCGCCGAGGTCCACTTCCGCATCGCCTCGCCGCCCACCGCCTGGCCCTGCTTCTACGGGGTGGACACCCCCGAGCGCAGCAAGCTGCTGGCGGCCAACATGAGCGCCGATGAAATGGCCGACTACCTCGGTGTCGACAGCCTCAAGTTCATCTCGCTCGACGGGCTCTACCGCGCCGTGGGCGAGGCCAAGGGCCGCGACCCGAAAAGCCCGGCCTATTGCGATGCCTGTTTCTCCGGCGAATACCCGGTCGAGCCTGCCGACATGATCGAACAGGGCTTCGAGATGAAAACCGCCGCCGAGTAACGGCGTGCCGGCCACTGGCTGTCATCCTCGGGCCTGACCCGAGGATCTCCCGGCGGCCAACAAGAGATCCTCGGGTCAGGCCCGAGGATGACATCGCCCACCGGCGGGTCCGCTCCCGGCCGCTGCTAGCGCCGAAAATCCTCCGCCTTCAGCCCGTGCCGCGCCAGCTTGTCGTAGAAGGTCTTGCGCGGCAGCCCCAGCACCGCCGCCGTGGCGGTGGCATTGCCGTTCTGCCGCCCCAGCGCGGCGGCGATCAGCGACTTCTCCACCCGCGCCATCTGCTCGGCCAGCCCAAGCTCGGCGGCCTCCTGCACCTCGCCCGGCATGCCCAGCACAAAGCGCATGGCGGCGCTCATCAGCGAACGGGCATTGCCCGGCCAGTCCTGCGCCATCAGCCCGGCCAGATGTTCCTCGCTCACCTCCGGCTCCGGAATGCCCGCCTGCTCCGCCGCCTGCGCCACGTAGTGGCGAAACAGCACCGGAATATCCTCGCGCCGCTCCTCCAGCGTCGGAATCCGCACCTGCATCACATCGAGCCGATAGTAGAGATCGGCGGCAAAGCGGCCCGCCGCCATCTCGGCCAGGAGGTCGCGGGTGGTGCCCGCAATGATCCGCGCCTCCCCCGGCGCCTCCAGCCGATCCAACAAGACCAGTTGAACCGCCGCCGGCAAGGCGCTGATTTCATCCAGAAAAAGGGTGCCTGCGCCCGCCGCCTCAATGGCCGCATCCAGCCGCGCCTCATCGAGCGAGGCGGCGAGGCGCTTGACGAAAGGCTGCGGCGAGGCGGGCGACATGATGTGAATCACCTCGGCAATCTTCGCCGTCTGCGAGCCCGGTCCCCCCGTCACCATCACTTCCGCCCCGGCGCGTGCCACCGCCCGTACCTGCCGCCGCATCCCCTGCGCCTCGGCGGAATGGCCGAAGATCATCCGCGACGCCGCATCGCCCCGCTCCAGCTCCCGCTTCAGCCGCCGGTTCTCCAGCACCAGCGCCCGCGCCCGCAGCGCCTTTTCCACCGCGCCCACCAGCTCCTTGGGGCCGCAGGGCTTTTCGACAAAGTCGAAGGCCCCCTCGCCAATCCCCTTCACCGCCATCGGCACATCGCCCTCGCCGGTGAGCAAGATCACCGGCAGCTCCGCATCGCGCCGCCGCGCCTCGGCCAGCAGAAAGAACCCGTCGCGCCCCGGCATCCGGATATCGCTCACCACCACGCCGTCGAACTCCGGCCCGATGTGGTCTTTCGCCTCGATGTAGCTGCCCGCAAGGATCGGCTCGATATCGGCCAGCTCCAGCGTCTGCCCCAGCGCCTCGCGCACCGCCGCATCGTCATCCACCACCAGCACCCGCCGCGCCGCATCGCTCATGCCGCCACCTCCATGTCGGCAGGCTGAAGCTCCACCGTAAATTCCGCCCCGCCGCCTTCGCGGTTCACACCGCGGATATTGCCGCCAAAGCTCTGCACCAGCCCGTAGCTGATGGAAAGCCCCAGCCCCATGCCCTCGCTCGCCCCCACCTCCTTGGTCGAATAGAACGGGTCGAAGATCCGGTCGGGCTCGGCAATGCCGGGGCCGGTGTCGCGCACGACGAGCCGCACCGGGGTGCCGGGCATCACCGCAATGCCAAGCTGCGCGCCCTCGCGCCCGGCCATCGCATCAATCCCGTTGCTGACAAGGTTCAGCACCACCTGCTGAAGCCGCACCTCGCCGCCCCGCACCATCACCGGCGCCTCGGGCGCGGCCCAGTCCAGCGCCACGCCCAGCTGCCCCATCCGGCCCTCCACCATCTCCAACACCGTCTCCACCACCGCGCCCAGGTCGACCCGGCCGATCGGCTCGCTCTCCTGCCGGGCAAAGGCCCGCAGGTTGCGGATGATCCGGCCCATCCGGCGCGCGAGGTCGCCGATCCGGCCAAGGTTCTGCGCCGCCTTCTCCGGGCTGCCGCGCTCCAGAAAGCTCTCGGCATTCTCCGCAAAGGAGCGGATCGCCATCAGCGGCTGGTTCAGTTCGTGGCTCAGCCCGGCGCTCATCTGACCGAGCGCCGAGAGCTTGCCCGCCTGCACCAGCTCCGCTTGCGCGCGCCGCAGCGCCGCCTCCGCCTCCTTGCGCTCATGCACCTCGCCCTCGAGGCGCACATTGGCCGCCTGCAACGCCGCCGTGCGCTTCTCGACGCGCGCCTCCAGCACCGCATTGGCCCGCGCCTCCACCCCGAGCCGCTCCGCCAGCGCCCGCCGCCGCTCGCTGAGCAGAAACAGGAAGGCCCCGAACCCCAGGCAGAGCGCCGCCACCGCCGCCGCCGCCAGCGCCCCGAGCCGCAAGGCCGGCGAGAGCGAAATCAGCGCCTCGCCCCGCATCCCGATCACCGGCAGATCCTGCACCAGGTGCAGCGCCGCGCCCGGAATGTAGGGCCCGCCATCCACCCACCACAGGTCGCGCCCCTCGGCCTGCCATGGCCTGAAGCCAAAGAACGGCTTCACCTGCGCCCCCTCATGCACCGCCTCGCCCCCGGCCCCCTCGCGGCTCATGAACAGCAGCTCGGTGCGGTTGGCCACAAAGACGATCCCGTCACTGTCGGTAAAGAACACCGGAACCGGATCGCCCGCCCAGTCCAGCTCGATCAGCCGCAGATCGGCCCGCACCACCACCATCCCCATGACCGGCCCGGCCGGGGCAAAGATCGGCGCGGCGTAGGAATAGAGCCGCTTGCCGCTCGCCTGATCCACCCGATGGCTGCTGCCCAGCGCGCCCTGCCGCGCCCGCACGATCTCGGGGCCGTTCAGCAGCGCTGGCCCCTCGGCCTCGGTCGAGCCCAGCACGCGGCCCGCCTCGTCGGTCAGGTAGATGGCCGCGCTGCCGGTCATGTCGGCATGGCGCTGCAACAGGGCCGAAATCCACTCCTTCGCGCCCCGGCCCGCCACCTGCGCCCGCGGCTCGGGCCGGTCGGCCAGCGCCACGGCGAGCTCGGCATAGCTCTGCAACTGGGTCGTCAGCCGCTGCGATGTCAGCCGCAGATCGCTCTGCCCGCGCCGCTCCACCTCGTCGAGCGCCGAAACAAAGCCACCCCAGCCCGCCGCCGCACTGAGCAGCGCCGCCGCACCGAGGTAGAGAAGGATCACCAAAAGCCGTCGCGTCATCCCCAACCTTCTAGACAATTGCCGAGGCCTCTGAAAGCGTCGCCGCCATGCGCGCCCTCTCCCAATCCCCGACCGATCCGGCCTTCGTGCAGGACCCCTACCCCTTCTACCACCGCGCCCGCGCGGCCGGAGAGCTGTTCTGGTGGGAAGACTACGGCCAAGTCGCCTGCGCCGGCTACGCCACCGTGAAGCGCCTGCTGAAAGATCGCCGCTTCGGCCGCGAAATGCCGCCCGACCTCGCGCCCCCCGTGCCCGCGCGTCTGCAACCCTTCTACGATGTCGAGGCCCACTCGATGCTCGAACTGGACCCGCCCCGCCACACCCGCCTGCGCGGGCTGGTGCTGCGCGCCTTCACCTCGGCCACCGTCGAGGCCCAGCGCCCGGCGCTCGAGGCGCTCTGCGCCCGGCTGATCGAGGCCTTCCCCAGCGGCCCCTTCGATCTGATCGACGCCTTCTGCAAGCCGCTCCCGGTCATCACCATCGCCACCCTGCTCGGCGTCGACACCGCCCGTGCCCCCGACCTGCTGGCCTGGTCCAACGCCATGGTCGGCATGTATCAGGCCGGGCGCACGCGGGCGATGGAAGACGCCGCCATCGCCGCCACCCGCGCCTTCACCGCCTTCCTCGCCGACGAGATCGCCCGCCGCCGCGCGACCCCCGCCGACGACCTGATCTCCCAGCTCATCGCCGCCGAAACCGAGGGCGAGCGCCTCACCGCCGCCGAGCTGACCTCCACCGTCATCCTGCTGCTGAACGCGGGCCACGAGGCCACGGTTCACAGCCTCGGAAACGGGGTAAAACTCATTTGCGAACAGGGCCTTGAAGCCCATGCTTCATCCCCCGAGGAGGCCCCGCTTCTGTCCGAGGAAGTGCTCCGCTTCGCCCCACCCCTGCACATCTTCGAGCGCATCGCGCGCGAGGATGTCGAGATCTGCGGCCATGCCTTCAAACGCGGCGACAGGCTCTCCTGCCTCCTCGCCGCCGCCAACCGCGACCCCGAAGCCTACCCCAACCCCGACAGCTTCAACCCCGCCCGCCGCGGACCTTCCAACATGTCCTTCGGGGCCGGGCTGCACTTCTGCGTCGGCGCGCCGCTGGCCCGGCTCGAGTTGCAGGTCGCCCTGCCCGCGCTCTTCACCTCCTGCCCCCACCTCGCCCTCGCCGCGCCGCCCCGCTTCGCCCCGGTCTACCACTTCCACGGGCTGGAAAAGCTGCTCGTCACCGCCTAACCTTCCGGGCATTGTTTCAAGAGTTTTCCATGCGCAACGCCCTTCTTTGCCTCGCCCTCACCGCCCTTCCCGCCAGCGCGCAGGAGCGCGTGCTCTCCCCCGAGCGCGCCTCGGGCTACGACGGCATCCTCACCCAATGCGTCACCTTCACCCGCGCCCAATTCGCCAACGACATGTGCGCCCCACTGGCAACCTCTGTCGCCGGCATGGCCGCACAGGCGGGCCTGAAACACCGCCACCTTGGCCTGATCGAATGGGGCTTCGGCACCGACCAATACGCCCCGACCCCCGATGACCTCGCCTTCATCGCCCCGCTCAACCTCACCTTCTACATCCGCGCCACGACCGACCCCGACAGCGGCGCCGTCTGGGCCTCGCTCTACCGCGAAGTCCCCGAGGGCCGTCTGGTGATCTGGGAAGACTGGGGCATCGGCGCAGGCGAGCAATCGGTCATCCGTGACGGGCTCTCCACCGGCCTCGCCCGCAAGCTCGAACCGGTGTTCAAGGCACTTGAAGAGGCGAATTAACTACGCCCCATAACGTGTTTATTTTATTATCTTAAATCTCTCGTTGGGCGCGCGGGCTGCGCCCCCGCTCCAAACCCGCCGAAAACCGCAACGCGCCTCCGCAGCGCACCACCTCACTCCGCCCCGACAGGCAGCGCCGTGGTGCTCTTGATCTCCTCCATCGAGAGCAGCGCCGTCACGTTGTGGATCTTCACCTCCGAGATCAGCGCCTGGTAGAATTCGTCATAGGCCCGGGCATTCGTCACCTGCACCTTGAGGATGTAATCGATATCCCCAGCCAGCCGATGCGCCTCCAGCACCTCGGGGCGCACACGCAGCGCCTCGAGGAACCGTTTCTGCCAGTCCGCCTCATGCTCCGAAGTGCGGATCAGCACGAAAAAACAGGCCTCCAGCCCCAGCGCCTCGGCATTGAGCAGCACGGTGTTCTGCCGGATCACCCCGGCCTCGCGCATTTTGCGCACCCGATTCCACACCGGGGTCTTCGACGAGCCCACTTTCTTGGCAATTTCGTCGAGCGATTGCGCTGCGTCACTCTGAAGTTCCGCAAGGATTTTCCGGTCGATCCTGTCGAGGCGGACAGACATTCGCATTTCTCCCTGTTTGGTGGAATTACAGCCCATATAGGCAGATCGGTAGAACGTTTTTCCCTAACTGCCGCGAAGCACTGCCATTTACCAGAACAAAATTCTATATCCTTGGGCAAGCCACAGGAGTACGCCGCCATGCAGCATTTCCCGATCTTCCTCAACACCCGCAATGAGCGCGTGGTGCTTTCGGGCGGCGGCGAGGCGGCGCTGGCCAAGCTGCGCCTGCTTACCAAGACCGAGGCCGCGCTGCACGTCTATGCCGAGGCGCCCCACGCCGATCTCGAAACGCTGGCCGATGAGGGCGCCATCACCCTGCACCGCCGCGCCGCCCGCGCGGGCGACTTCACTGGCAGCCGCCTTGCCTATGGCGCCAACGAGGACGCCGCCGAGGATGCCCGGATCAAGGCACTGGCCGAGGCCGAGGGCGCGCTGGTCAACATCGTCGACGATCTGCACAACAGCCAGTTCATCACCCCCGCCATCGTCGACCGCGACCCGGTGACGGTGGCGATCGGCACCGAGGGCGCGGCCCCCGTGCTCGCCCGCGCCATCAAGCGCGATCTCGAAGAGCGCCTGCCCGCCTCTCTCGGCCTGCTCACCCGCATCGGCAAGAGCTTCCGCAAGGCCGCCGATGCCCTACCCATGGGCAAGAAGCGCCGCGACTTCTGGGCCGACTATTACTTCAACGAGGGCCCCAAGGCGCTGGCACAGGGCGAAGACAGCGCTCGCGCCGCGCTCGACACCCTTCTCGCCCGCCACCTCGACGAGGCCCCCGAGCCGGGCGAAGTCGCCTTCGTCGGCGCTGGCCCCGGCGACCCCGAGATGCTCACCCTCGCCGCCCGCCGCGCGCTGGATGAGGCCGAGGTCATCATGCACGACGGTCTGGTCTCCCCCGCGATCCTCGAACTCGCGCGCCGCGAGGCACTGATGATCGACGTTGCCAAGCACGGCTTCGGCAAGTCCACCCCGCAGGAGGCGATCAACGCGCTCATCGTCGGCCATGCGCTGAAGGGCGAAAAGGTCGTGCGGCTCAAGGCGGGCGATCCCGGCATTTATGGCCGCCTCGATGAGGAGATGGAGGCGCTTGCCCCCCATGGCATCGCCACCCGCATCCTTCCCGGCATCACCGCCGCCTCCGCCGCCGCGGCCTCCATCGGCCAGAGCCTCACCAAGCGGGGTCGTAACTCCGACCTGCGATTTCTGACCGGGCACGACACCAAGGGCTTCACCGAGCAGGACTGGCACGCGCTGGCCGCGCCCGGCGCTGTCGCCGCCATCTACATGGCCAAGAAGGGCGCGCGCTTCCTTCAGGGCCGCCTGATGATGCACGGCGCCTCCCCCGCCACCGATGTCACCGTGGTCGAGAACGCCTCGCGCCCCGATACCCGCATCCTGCATACCACCCTTGCCGCCCTGCCCGAGACGACCGAGGCCCTTTCCGGCCCCGCCGTCCTGCTTTATGGCCTCGCCCCGCGTGAGGCAGCCACCGAACTCAAGCTGAAAGCCGCCCAGTAATGCCCAAAGCCTTTACCCCCAAGGTCGTCACGGCCAACGCGCTCATCGAGGGCGACGTGATCTATCTCACCGAGTCCGGCAGCTGGTCGCGCAGCCACACCGATGCCCGTCTCTTCACCGAAGAGGGCCCGGCAACGGCCGCGCTCTCCGCCGCCGAGCTGCAAAGCTCCGAGATCGTCGGCGCCTACCTGGCCGATGCCGAAGCCTCGCCCAAAGGCCCCAAGCCCACCCACTTCCGCGAGGCCTTCCGCGCCACCGGCCCCTCCAACTATCCCCACGGCAAGCAGGTGGAAAATGTATAACTACACCGACTTCGACGAAGCCTTCGTCCGCTCCCGCGTCAGCCAGTTCCGTGCCCAGGTGGAGCGCCGCATCGACGGCTCGCTCACCGAGGACGAGTTCAAGCCGCTGCGCCTGATGAACGGCCTCTACCTGCAACTGCACGCCTACATGCTGCGCGTGGCGATCCCCTATGGCACCATCTCGGCCCGCCAGATGCGCCAGCTCGCCTATATCGCCGACACCTGGGACAAGGGCTACGGCCACTTCACCACCCGCCAGAACATCCAGTACAACTGGCCCGCCCTGAAGGACGTGCCCGACATGCTCGAGGCGCTGGCCGATGTGCAGATGCACGCCATCCAGACCTCCGGCAACACCATCCGCAACGTGACCTCCGACCACTTCGCCGGTGCCGCCGGTGACGAGGTGGCCGACCCGCGCCCCTATGCCGAGCTGCTGCGCCAATGGTCCACCGACCACCCCGAATTCCAGTTCCTGCCCCGCAAATTCAAGATCGCCGTGACCGGCGCCGAGGCCGACCGCGCGGTGATCCGCTCGCATGACATCGGCCTTCAGCTTCTTGAGCAGAACGGCGAACGCGGCTTCAAGGTCATCATCGGCGGCGGCCTCGGCCGGACCCCGATGATCGGCAAGGTGGTGCGCGACTTCCTCCCCGAAGCCGACCTGCTGCCCTATTGCGAGGCCATCGTCCACGTCTACAACACGCTCGGGCGTCGCGATAACAAGTACAAGGCCCGCATCAAGATCACCGTCCACGAGAACGGGATCGACACCATGCGCGAGCTGATCGAGGCCCGCTTTGCCGAGATCCGCCCCGAGTTTTCCGGCGTCGACCAGGAGCTGCTGGCCGCCATCAAGGCCCAGTTCGCCACCCCCGCCCTGCGCGAGGGCGACACGGCCGCCTACGACTCCGCCTATGCAACCGACCCGGTCTTCCGCGCCTGGGCCGACACCAACCTGGCCGCGCATCGCAAACCCGACCACGCCATTGTCACAATTTCGATAAAGGCCCACGGTAAGACCCCCGGAGATGCAACCTCCGACCAGATGCGCCTGATGGCCGAGCTGGCGGAAGAGTATGCCCACGGAGAGCTTCGCATCAGCCACGAGCAGAACGTCATCCTGCCCCACGTGCACAAGGGCGACCTGCCCGCGATCCACGCGGCGCTCTCGGCGGCTGGCCTCGGCACCGCCAACATCGGGCTGGCCTCCGACATCATCGCCTGCCCCGGCATGGACTACTGCGCGCTGGCCACCGCCCGCTCGATCCCGATCGCGCAGGAAATCGCCACCCGCGTCGACGAGCTGAAGATCGAGCACGAGGTCGGCGAGCTGAAGATCAAGATCTCCGGCTGCATCAACGCCTGCGGCCACCACCACGTGGGCCATATCGGCATCCTCGGGCTGGATCGCGCCGGCGTCGAGAACTACCAGGTCACGCTCGGCGGCGATCACACCGAAACCGCAGCCGTCGGCACCCGCATGGGCCCCGGCTTCTCCGCCGACGAGATCGTGCCTGCCATCGAACGCCTGATGCTGGCCTATCTCGACCTGCGCTCCGAGAAGTCCGAGACCTTCCTGCAAACCTTCCGACGGTTGGGGGATGCGCCCTTCAAGGCCGCCCTCTACCCAGAAAGCGAGGCTCGCAATGCCGCGTGATACCGTCACAGGCGTCACCGACGAGGTGGCCGAAGCCCGCGCGAGCGCCGAGGCCCGCGCACTGAACGAGAAGTTCGCCGGGGCCACGGCACAGGAGGTGCTGCGCCACGCCCTCACCGATCCGGCCATGGGCCGCATCGCCACCGTCAGCTCCTTCGGGGCCGAGTCGGTGGTGCTGCTGCACATGATCTCCGAAATCGACCGCGCCGCGCCGGTTCTCTTCATCGACACCCAGATGCTCTTCGAGGAAACCCTGCAATATCAAACCGATGTTGCCGAGAAACTCGGGCTGACCGGCATCGAGCAGATCCGCGCGCCCCAGGCCACCCTGGCCGAGGCCGACCCCGACGATACCCTGCACCAGCGCTCCACCGATGCCTGCTGCGACCTGCGCAAGACCGTGCCGCTCGCCAACGCCCTGCTGGCCTATGACGGCTGGGTGACGGGCCGCAAACGCTTTCAGGCCGAGGCCCGCGCCACGCTCGACTACTTCGAGAGCGAAGGCCCGCGCATCAAGATCAACCCGCTCGCAGGCTGGTCGGCCACCGACCTCAAGGCCTACATGGACGCCCACGACCTGCGCCGCCATCCGCTTGTCGCCAAGGGTTACCCCTCGATCGGCTGCTGGCCCTGCACCACGCCCGTCAAGGAGGGCGAAGACCCCCGCGCCGGCCGTTGGCGCGGCGAGGACAAGGAAGAATGCGGCATCCACTTCATCGACGGCAAGGTGGTCCGAGGCCCCCTGCCCGCGCCCGAAAGAAAGAGCGCCTGACATGACCGAGACAGCAAACACAATCGTCACCGACACCGGCTTCTCTCTCGAAGACTGGACCCACGGCTTCACCCCGCTCGAAGAGCTGGGTGAAAGCCCCGCCGCGCCCGCGCTGGCGGTCGATCTCGGCCCCGCCGACGACCCGGCCACGCTTTCGGCCCGGCTCGACCAGATCGACCTGATCCGCGTCGCCTTTCCCAGCTTCGCCGATGGCCGTGGCTTCACCCATGCCAAGGCCCTGCGCCGCATGGGCTTTGCCGGTCGCCTGCGCGCCGCCGGTCACGTGATCTCGGATCAATACGCCATGGCGCGCCGCTGTGGCTTCGACGAGGTCGAGATCTCCCCGGATCTCGCCGCCCGCCAGCCCGAGGCCGAGTGGAAATTCCGCGCCGACTGGCAGGCGAACGACTACCAGTCGCGCCTGCGCGGCTGAGACCCATCGCAGCCATCCGCCAACCCTGATACAGATCAAAGCACCAAGGAGCCGCGAGGCCGAGACTGCCCGCGACAGATGCCCATGACCGAACAGAGCCCCGTGACCCAAGCCCAAGCCCAACCCGTCAAAGCCGCCCCCGCCCTGCCCGACGCCCAGACCGTCACGCAGGTAAAGCACTACACCGATCGGCTGTTCAGCTTTCGCTGCACCCGCCCCGCCTCCATGCGCTTCCGCTCCGGCGAGTTCGTGATGATCGGCCTGATGGGCGATGCTGACCCGAAGACGGGCAAGCAGAAACCGCTGCTGCGCGCCTATTCCATCGCCTCCCCCTCCTGGGACGAGGAGCTGGAATTCTACTCGATCAAGGTGCAGGACGGCCCGCTGACCTCCAAGCTCCAGCACATCCAGCCCGGCGACGAGCTAATCCTGCGCCCCAAGCCCGTCGGCACCCTGGTGCACGACGCCCTGCTGCCCGGCAAGCGCCTCTGGTTCTTCGCCACCGGCACCGGCTTCGCGCCCTTCGCCTCGCTGCTGCGCGAGCCGCAAACCTATGAAGACTATGATGAAATCGTCATCACCCACACCTGCCGCGAGGCCGGCGAGCTGACCTATGGCCGCGAGCTGATCGAAAGCCTCAAGGATGACGAGCTGCTGAACGAGGTGATCGGCGAGGGCTTCTGGAAGAAGATCCGCTACTACCCGACGACGACCCGCGAGGAGAGCGCAAAGATGGGCCGTATCACCGACCTGATGCGCAGCGGCGAGGCCTTCACCGACCTCGAATGCACCCCGCTCAACCCCGAGACCGACCGCGCCATGATCTGCGGCAACCTCGCCTTCAACCTCGAACTGAAGGAGATGTTGGAGGGATACGGGCTCGAAGAGGGCGCCAACTCCAAGCCCGCCCATTACGTGGTCGAAAAGGCCTTTCTCGACTGAGCTTCCCGGCGCGGCGGCTCTTGCCCCGCCGCGCCTTTCGCCCTAGTCGGGGCAGATGGATACCGCCTTCCTCATCTCCGCCTTCGTCACCCTCTTCGTGGTGATCGACCCGCTCGGCCTCGCGCCCCTCTTCGCCGCCCTCACCCAGGATGACAGCCCGGCCCGCCGCCGCGCCATCGCCTTCCGCTCGGTGGCGATCGGCTTCGCCCTGCTCTGCCTCTTCGGCATCGCCGGCGAGGCGGTGCTCGGCTTCGTCGGCATCTCCATGCCCGCCTTCCGCATCGCCGGCGGCCTGCTCCTCTTCCTCACCGCGCTCGAAATGCTCTTCGAGCGCCGCACCAAGCGCCGCGAGGACCAGACCGAGGAAGACCGCCCCGATCCCTCGATCTTCCCGCTGGCCACCCCCCTCATCGCCGGACCCGGCGCCATCGCCTCGATGATCCTTCTGTCGGGCGCCCCCAACGCCACGTGGTCCTCCACCCTTCAGGTGATCGCCGTCATGGCCACGGTGCTCGCCCTCGTGCTGATCCTCTTCCTCGGCGCGGGCCTGCTCCAGCGCCTCCTCGGCAAGACCGGCATCAACGTGGCCACCCGCCTCCTCGGCATGCTGCTGGCCGCCCTCTCGGTGCAATTCGTCATCGACGGGCTGCGCGACCTGTCCCTGCTCTAGCAAACCCGCCGTTCCCGCCCTAAGTATTTGGTATGGACGGCGATACCCTCGGACGGCTCACCTATCTCATCCTGCTCGGCGTCTTCGTCGGCGGCTATTTCTTCGTGTCCGGCCGCACCAACTGGGGCCAGACCGCGCGCCACGCCGCGCTCTGGGTCTTCATCTTCCTCGGCGTGATCGTGGCCTACGGCCTCTGGGACGACGTGAAACGCGAGGTCGCCCCCCAACAATCCGTCTTCGAGGGCGATGGCCGCGTCGAAGTGCCCGTCTCCTCCGACGGCCACTACTACCTCACACTCGACATCAACGGCGCCCCCACCCGCTTCGTGGTCGACACCGGCGCCTCCGACATGGTGCTGAGCCAGGACGACGCCCGCGCCGCCGGGATCGACCCCGAAACCCTCGCCTACATGGGCCGCGCCAACACCGCCAACGGCGAGGTACGCACCTCTCTGGTGCGCCTCGACGAGGTCCGCCTCGGCGCCATCACCGACCGCAACGTCACCGCGCTGGTGAACGACGGCCAGATGAACGGCTCCCTCCTCGGCATGCGCTACCTCGAGCGCTTCGCCTCCGTCAGCTTCTCCCGCGGCGAGATGATCCTCCAGCGCTGAGCACCCCCTCGCATTTTCTATGCGCTGCGCATGTTTTCAATTGGCGAAGTTCCCGCCCCGGCCTGACGCTGAGGCAACGCGCCGGGAGGGCGCGCCAAGGGAGGAACCTTCATGACACGCACCCGCTTTACCGCGGCCGCGCTGCTGCTCGCCACCAGCCCCGGCCTCGCCACCGCCGCCCCCGATGCCAAGGGCTGCACCGCCCTGCGCGGCCTCGCCGTGCCGCCCGAGGCCATCGGCCTGCCCAGCGGCGGCGCCGACATCCACACCGCGACCTTCGTGGAAACGCCCACGCCCTACTGCCAGCTGAACGGCGCCATCGACCCGGTCGACCCGGCGGCCCCCGACATCAACTTCCAGGTCAACCTGCCCGCCGACTGGAACGGCAAGGCCCTCCACTACGGCGGCGGTGGCTACAACGGATCGCTCGTCACCGGCCTTGACCAGGCCAAGTTCAACCCCGAGAGCGAGCCCACCCCGCTCGAAAAGGGCTACGCCACATGGGGCAGCGACAGCGGCCATCAGTCCGGCTCCTCGCTCTCCGGCGAGTTCATGCTGAACGAGGAGGCCCTGCGCAACTTCGGCGGCGAACAACTGAAGAAAACCCGCGACGCCGCCATGGCCGCCCTCACCGCCTTCTACGGCGAGGAACCTTCCCGCACCTACTTCCAGGGCAGCTCCCAGGGCGGCCACGAGGCGATGATCGCCATCCAGCGCTGGCCCGATGACTACGACGGCGCCCTCGTCACCCACCCCGCCAACCCCTTCGTCGGTCTCCAGCTTTCAGGCATCCGCGCGGGCCAGGCCTTCTACGCCGAGGGCGCCTACATGTCCCCCGCCGATGTCGAACTGCTGAACGGCGCAGTTTTCGCCGCCTGCGATAGCCTCGACGGCGCAGAAGACCGGCTGATCGGCAACATCGCCGCCTGCGAAGCCGCCTTCGACGTGCAAAGCCTCGCCTGCGAAGGCGACACCGCGCAAGAAGGCCAATGCCTCACCCAAGCCCAGATCACCGCGCTCGACGTGATCGCCACCCGCACCGAAACCCCGCCCCTGCAAGGCGGCGCAACAGGCTTCTCCGGCTGGCCCATCTACCTCGCGGGCGACCTCTACGGCCTCTGGGGCATGGGCAAATCGCCCGAGCTCACCAACCCGCCCACCCCGGTCGCCAATTTCGGCCTTGCCGTGCTGGCCGACCCGATGATCCGCTACGGCGTGCTGGCCGACCCGAACGCCAACACGATCGAGTTCGACCCACAGGCCCACGCCGCCCGCCTCACCGAGCTGTCGGAAATCACCGATGCGGTCGAGGCCGACATGTCCGCCTTCGCCGCCAAGGGCGCCAAGATCCTGCTGATGCACGGCACCACCGATTTCGCCATCCCCTTCGGCAACACCGTCGACTGGTATGACCGCGTGGTGGCGGAAATGGGCGAAGACGCCACCCGCGACTTCCTGCGCTTCTGGTTGGTGCCCGGCTTCGGCCACGGCTCCGGCGAGTTCCAGATGCGCTGGTCCAGCCTCGATGCGCTCGACGCCTGGGTCGAAGAGGGCACCGCTCCCGAAAGCCTCACCATGACCGACGCGGCGCAAGCCACCGCAGGCCGCAGCCGCCCGATGTGCGAATACCCCGGATTCGCCCGGCTGAACGACGGTGCCAACGACCTCGATGCCGCCACCAGCTACAGCTGCGTCACCGAGTAGCCCGTGTCCATTTTCTTGCTGTAAATATCTCCCGCCGGAGGCCCAAATCTCTTCCGGACCTCCGGCAACCCCGGCCACCGACATGGCCGAAACTGCCCGCCCGCGCCTCAGGCGTAGGGCGGGACTTGTCCCGCCACTCCGAACAGCCGCTACCCGCCGCTCTCGGCCTTCTTCTCCCAGCGCCCGCTCTCTTCCGACCAGTATTCGGCCACGGCCCCCGCCCCGGTCAGCGCCTTCCACTGGCCCCGCGCGTGCTGCACAGCGTCGGGGTCATGGCCGTCAAACAGCACGCAGACCCGCTCCAGCGCCGCAACCTCCTCCGGCTGCACCCCGGCCCCATCCACCGCCATCAGGCAGGTGGCCCCGTTCGGCATTTCCGCGCTGGTAGTCAACAGCACCGGCTGCAAGGCATCATGCGGCCCACCGGCCCGGCCATGGGCCAGAAAGGTCTCATCCGGGCCGGCCCAGAGCTTCTCGTCCAGCCAGCCCATCCGCCCCTCGTCCCGGCCCCGCACCGCCACCCGCCAGCCTGCCGCGAGGCTGCGCTCCAGCAGCACCGGCAGGGTGGCTTCCAGCGGGCGCTGGGTCAGGTGGTAGAACATGGCCTTGCCCACGCCGGTCAGCCCTCGTAGCCATCCGCGATCAGCCGGTTCAGCGCCAGAACGCCCCAGCCCGAGGCCCCCTTCGGCCCCAGCGCGGGGGCCTCGGCGGGCTGGGCCACACCGGCAATGTCGAGGTGGATCCACGGCGTCTCGTCCTTCACGAACCGGCGCAGGAACTCCGCCGCCGTGATCGACCCGCCCCAGCGGGTGCCCACGTTCTTCACATCCGCCTTCCGGCTCTTCAGCAGCTTGGCGTAGCTCTTGCCCAGCGGCATCCGCCACGCACCCTCGCCCTCGGCGGCGGCGGCCTTCAGGAAGGCCCCGGCAAAGCTGTCATCGTTGGAGAAGACGCCCGCGTTGTCATGGCCCAGCGCCACGATGATCGCGCCCGTCAGCGTGGCAAGGTCCACCATCGCGGCAGGCTTGAACCGCTCCTGCGCGTACCACATTACGTCGGCCAGAACGAGGCGGCCCTCGGCGTCGGTGTTGATCACCTCCACCGTGTCCCCCTTCATGCTCTTCACGATGTCGCCGGGCCGTTGGGCGCGGCCATCCGGCATGTTCTCGACGAGGCCGACAAGGCCCACCACGTTGGCCTTGGCCTTGCGCGCCTTCATCAGCTGCATCACGCCGCTGACCACGCCCGCGCCGCCCATGTCCATCGTCATGTCTTCCATGCCGCCCGCAGGCTTGAGGGAGATGCCGCCGGTGTCGAAGACCACGCCCTTGCCCACCAGCGCCAGCGGCGGCTCGTCGCCACCGCCGTTCCACTGCATCACCACCACCTTGCTCGGGCTCTCCGAGCCGATGCCCACACCCAGCAGGCAGCCCATGCCGAGCTTCTCCAGCTCGTCCTCCTCCAGCACCTCCACCGTAAGGCCATCGCCCTCCAGCGCCTTCAGCCGGTCGGCGAAGCTGGTGGTGGTCAGCACGTTGGCGGGGGCGTTCACGAGGTCACGGGTAAAGGCCACGCCCTCGGCCATGGCCTGCACCACGGCCCCGTCGATCTCGTCGGGCTTGTTCACCATCACCGTGATTTCGGGCTGCGGCTTGGGCGCCTTCGAGGTCATCTCCACGTAGTCATAGGCCCCCAGCATCGCGCCGAGCAGCACCGCGTCCACCCGCTTTGCGCCCCCCGCCAGCACCAGCACCGGGCCCTCGCCCGCCGCCTTGCCGATCGCGGCACCGGCGCGCCGGGCGTCTTCCAGCGAGGGGCGGCGCGACAGCCGCACCACCTGCACCGCCTCGGCCTCGAGGCCCGCAGGCCAGGCCAGATCCTTTGCCTCGCCCTCTTCCAGCTTGGCAAAGGCCTCGCTCTCCACGAAGCGCTTCAACGCCCCCTTGGCGAGCCGATTCACCCGCCGCGCCGCCACGTCGAGCTGGCCGCTCTCCGGCACAAGCACCGCAATCCGCCCCCCTGCACCGGCAATGGCGTCGATCTCGGTTTCCTTGAGGGTAAAACGGGGCAGTTCGGTCATTGGGGCGACTCCTTTGGGTTCTGGCTGCAATAGCTAGGGCAGAAAGCGGCAAAAGGAAAAGGGGGGCCATCCGCCTGCCCCGCCATTAACGGTTTCCCCGCCGCCTCCGATCAGATAGCTTTGCCGCCAATCAGAACACCACCCCTGGGGCAGCCGGTGCCGCGATACGACCGTTACATCCTTGCGCAACTGCTGGTGCTCTTTGGCTTTTTCTCGCTGGTGCTGGTCTCGGTCTACTGGGTCAACCGGGCCGTGATCCTGTTCGACCAGCTCATTGCCGATGGCCAGTCCGCCGGGGTCTTCGTCGAATTCACCGCACTCTCGCTGCCCAACGTCATCCGACTCGTGCTGCCGATGGCGGCCTTCGTGGCCACGGTCTATGCCACCAACCGGCTCGCCTCGGAGAGCGAGCTGGTGGTGGTGCAGGCCACCGGCTTCTCGGCCTGGCGCATGGCGCGCCCGGTGCTGCTGTTCGGCATCTTCGTGGTGGTGCTGATGGCGGCGCTGGTGCATGTGCTGGTGCCCGCCTCACGCGGACAGCTCGCCGAGCGGCAGGCCGAGATCGCCAACAACATCACCGCCCGCTTCCTCACCGAGGGCCAGTTCCTGCACCCCGCCTCCGGCATCACCTTCTACATCCGCGAGATTTCCCCCGAGGGCGAGCTGCGCGACGTGTTCCTCTCCGACGCCCGCAACCCCGAAGAACGCACCACCTACACCGCCGCCCGCGCCTTCCTCGTGCGCCAGGAGACCGGGCCCAAGCTGGTGATGTTCGACGGCGCGGCCCAGACCCTCTCGGCCGAAACCGAACGCCTCTTCACCACCTCCTTCTCCGACTTCTCCTACGACATCGGCTCGCTCATCACCTCCACCGCCTACGCCCGCACCGACATTCGCCACTACCCGACGCCCGCGCTCTTTGCCCCCTCCCCCGAGCTGCTCGAGATTACCGGGCGCAGCAAGGCCGAGTTCACCTACGAGGCCAACCTGCGCATCGCCCAGCCCTTCACCGCGCTGATCGCGGCGCTGATCGGCTTCGCCACGCTGATCACCGGCGGCTTCTCGCGCTTCGGGGTCTGGCGGCAGATCCTCGTGGCGGTCGGGCTGCTGATCTTCGTGCAGGTGCTCGAAACCATGGCCGCAGGGGCCGCGCGCAAGGATGCCGCGCTCTGGCCGCTGGTCTACCTGCCGCTGTTGGTGGGGCTGGTCATATCGGCGGGGCTGCTGTGGTATGCCGACCGCCCCTTCATCTTCACCCGGCGGCGCAAACCCCGGCCGGAGGCGGCGACATGAAGCTGCATTTCTACTTCGCCCGCAAGTTCGCCCTCGCCCTCGCCGGGGTCTTCGCGGTGTTCGCCATCCTGCTGACCCTGCTCGACATCGTCGAACAGCTCCGCCGATTTTCCGATGCCGATATCACCTTCGGCGGCGCCTTCGCGCTCTCGCTGCTCTCGGTGCCCCAAACGCTCTACCGCATCCTGCCGCTCATCGTGCTGCTGGCCACGCTGGTGCTGTTTCTCGGCCTCGCCCGCAGCTCCGAGCTGGTGGTGACACGGGCCGCCGGGCGCTCAGCGCTCCGGGCGCTGGTGGCACCGGTCATGGTGGCGCTGCTCCTCGGCGCGCTGGGGATCGCGGTGATGAACCCGATCGTCGCCGCCACCCAGGTGCGCTACGAGCAGAAGGCCGCCGATCTCTCTTCGGGCGGCGGCTCAGTGCTCTCGATCTCCGGCGAAGGCCTCTGGATGCGCCAGGGCGGCCCCGAGGGGCAAACCGTCATCCGCGCCGCCCGCGCCAGCCTCGACGGCACCTCCTTCGAAGGCGTCACCTTCCTGAGCTTCGCCCCCGAAGGCGGCGCGGTGCAGGGGCCGGTGCAGCGCATCGAGGCGGCGGCGGCCCGGCTCGAACCCGGACGCTGGGTGCTGGAAGACGCAAAGGTCTGGCCCCTCGTCGGCGTGGCCAACCCCGAGGCCGCCTCCACCCGCGCCAGCGAAATGGAGCTGGCCTCCGCCCTCACCCTCGACCAGATCCGCGACAGCTTCGGCACCCCCTCCGCCATCCCGATCTGGGAGCTTCCGGGCTTCATCGCCAACCTCGAGGGCGCGGGCTTCTCGGCCCGGCTGCACCGGGTCTGGATGCAGATGGAACTCGCCCTGCCGCTCTTTCTCATGGCCATGGTGCTGGTGGGAGCCGGCTTCACCATGCGCCACACCCGCTTCGGCAAGACCGGGCTGATGGTGCTGCTGGCGCTGATGCTGGGCCTTGCCCTCTACTTCATCCGAAACTTTGCGCAGATCCTCGGCGAGAACGGCCAGATCCCGGTGCCCATGGCCGCATGGACCCCGCCGATCGCCGGCATCCTCGCCTCCCTCGCCCTGCTCTTGCACCTGGAGGACGGCTGATGCGGCGGCCCCTTTTCGCCTCTCTCATAGCGGCAGCGGGCCTCTGTGCCCTGCTCCTCGGCCCGGCCCGTGCGCAACAGGCCGATGATGCCGTGCTGCTGGCCGACCGGGTCGAGATCGCCGGCACCGACAGGCTGATCGCCACCGGCAACGTCGAGGTGCTGCAAGGCACCACCCGCCTCACCGCGCGCCAGATCATCTACGACCAGAGCACCAACATGCTGGTGATCGACGGCCCGATCGCCCTGACCGATGGCCCCGACACGGTGATCCTCGCCTCCGACGCCGCCCTCTCGACCGACCTGAGGAACGGCCTCCTGCGCTCCGCCCGCATGGTGCTGAACCAGCAGCTCCAGCTCGCGGCAGCCGAAATCAAC
This sequence comes from Oceanicola sp. 502str15, assembly GCF_024105635.1. Classification (NCBI taxonomy): domain Bacteria; kingdom Pseudomonadati; phylum Pseudomonadota; class Alphaproteobacteria; order Rhodobacterales; family Roseobacteraceae; genus Oceanicola; species Oceanicola sp. 502str15. The sequence goes on along the minus strand of NZ_WYDQ01000001.1, from coordinate 637,818 downwards.
CGGGTGAACGGGCGCTACACCCAGCTCTACAAAACCGTCGCCTCCACCTGCCAGGTCTGCGGCAAGCGCCCGGTGCCGCTCTGGCAGATCCGCGCCAAGCGGATCATCCACGACGAGCAGGAACGCCAGCTCTACTTCGACGGTGCCCGCTTCGAGGTCGCCGGCGTGCCGGTCATGTATCTGCCCCGCCTCCGCCTGCCCGACCCCACGCTCAAGCGCGCCACCGGCTTCCTGTCGCCCACCTTCCGCTCCACCGACAAGCTCGGCTTCGGGGTCAAGATCCCCTATTTCATCACGCTCGGCGATCACGCCGACCTCACCCTCACGCCCTATCTCTCCACCAATTCCACCCGCACGCTCGAGTTTCGGGCCCGCCGCGCCTTCCGCGCCGGCACTCTGAGCTTCGAAGGGGCGGTGTCGGAAGACGATATCCGCGAGGGCGAGCTGCGCTCCTACGCCTTCGTCGCGGGCCAGTTCGACGTCGGCCGCGGCTACGCGCTGAACTTTGATATCGAGACCGTCTCCGACACCGGCTACCTGCTCGACTACGGCTATTCCGACAAGGACCGGCTCGACAGCGCCGTCGAGATTGCCCGCACCCGGCGCGACGAGAACTTCCGCGCCAACATCACCGCCTACCGCTCGCTGCGCGACGGCGAAAGCAACGAGACCCAGCCCACCATCACCGCCGACCTGCACTGGGAAAAGCGCTTCACCCCTGCGCTCATCGGCGGCTCGGCGGGCTTCACCTTCGACCTGCACCACCACTACCGCCGCTCCGACCTCGCCTTCGACAGCGCCGATGCGGACCTCATCGTCGATGGACGCGATGTCACCCGCGCCTCGGCCCGGCTCGACTGGCGGCGCGACTGGCTGCTGGGCAACGGCATGATGATCGGGGCGCTCGGGGCGCTGAACTTCGACCACACCAGCATCAGCGACGATGCCGCCTACTCCGAAAGCGAGTTTGTCGTCACACCGCAGGCCGCCGTCGAGCTGCGCTGGCCCTTCATCCGCCGCTCCGCCTTCGCCACCCACATCCTCGAACCCATCGTGCAACTCGCCTGGACCCCCGAGAGCGACGTGGCCCTCCCCAACGACGAAAGCACCCTGCTCGAACTCGACGAGGGCAACCTCTTCTCGCTCGACCGCTTCCCCGGCGGCGACGTCTACGAGCGCGGGCTGCGCGCCAACCTCGGCCTGCGCTGGACCCGGTTTGACGCCGACGGCTGGACCCTCGGCGTCACCCTCGGCCGGATCATCCGCGCCGACGATCTCGGCCAGTTCACCGGCTACCCGGGGCTGGAGGGCACCAAGTCCGACTGGCTCGCCGCCGTGCAGCTCCAGCTTCCCAACCGGCTGACGCTGACCAATCGGGCGCTCTTCGATGACAACTTCTCCTTCGCCAAGAACGAGCTGCGCGCCTCCTGGTCCACCGACCGGCTCTCGCTTGCGGGCTCCTACATCTGGATGGAATCCAACCCCCTCGAAGACCGCCCCCTCGACGTGAACGAACTCACCCTCGACACCGCCTGGCAGGTCGATGACAACTGGCTGCTCTCGCTCGACTGGCGCTACGACGTCGAGCAGGACCGCGCCGCCGAGGCCACCTTCGGCATCGAGTGGCGCAACGAATGCGTCGAGGTCGATCTCGCCGTGTCCCGCCGCTTCACCTCCTCCGCCGCCGTCGACCCCACAACCGATATCGCGCTTCAGGTCTCGCTCTCCGGCTTCGGCGCGGGCCGCGCCTCCCAGCGCCATCTCGCCCGGGGCTGCCGGGGCTGACCCGCCCTTCACGGCCACCCCCGGACTCGTTATCCAGAGCCTTCTAGGGATGACAAACCTCCGCACCTTTGCGATAAGTCACCAACAATGACGAGAACAGCTTGCAGGCACCCATGATGACATCGCGTTTCCCCCATTTGCTGCGGTCGGCGTTGGCCCTCCTTCTGCTGCTCTGCCTGCCCGCCAGCGCCCAGGTCTCCTCCGCCGACCTGTTCAAGCCGGTGGTCACGATCAACGGCAAGGCCGTCACCAACTTCGAGGTGCAGCAGCGGATCGTGATGATGAAGCTGTTTCGCACCCCCGGCGATGTCGAAAGCCAGGCCCTCGACGCCCTGATCGACGACCGCCTGCGCTTCCTTGCCGCCGAAGACCTCGGGCTGTCGCTGACCGAAGAGCAGATCCAAGCCGGCGAAACCGAGTTTGCAGGCCGCGCCGAGCTCACCCGTGACGAGTTCCTCCAGGCCCTCGCCGGGGCCGGTGTCGCGCGCGAGAGCTTCCGCGATTTCGTCGCCGCCGGCCTGCTCTGGCGCGAAGTGGTCGGCCAGCGCTTCTCCGCGCAGGCCCAGGCCCAGGTCAACGAGAACGACATCCAGCACGCCATCTCCGCCACCTCCCGCCGCGGCGGCGGCGTGAAGGTGGACTTCGCCGAGATCATCCTGCCCGCCAACACCCCGGCCGCCGCCGCGCAGGCCCAGCGCATCGCCGCCGAACTCGGCGGCACCACCATGTCCGAAGCCGCGTTCTCCTCCGCCGCCCGGCGCTACTCCGCCTCGCCCTCGCGGGGCCGCGGCGGGCGCGTGCCCGAGCCGGTGCCGCTCGGCAACTTGCCCGCACCGATCGCGCAATCCTTCCTCACCCTGCCCCCCGGCGGCGTGACCGAGGCCTTCCCGATCCCCAATGCCATCGCCATCTTCCAGCTCCGCCGCCTGATCGACACCGACGATCCCGGCGAAGAGCCGATCGCGCTGGAATACGCCCGCTTCCTCATCCCCGGCGGCCGCACCGAGGACACGCTGGCCCAGGCCGCCAAGATTCGCGCCCGCGTCGACAGCTGCAACGACCTCTACGGCGTCGCCAAGGGCCTCCCGCCCGAGCGCCTGACACGTGAAACCAAGGCCCCCGCCGATGTGCCCGGCGACATTGCACTCGAGCTGGCCAAGCTCGACGCCGGCGAAAGCTCCACCGCCCTGACCTCCGGCAACGCGCTGGTCTTCCTCATGCTCTGCGGCCGAACCACCGCCACCCTCGCAGATCCCAACTCCAACGACAGTTCCGCCCCTGCCGCCACCGCCAACGCGCAGGAGGCCGCAGAAGCCCGCGCCGGCGCAGAGGCCCCCGAGGCCTCCGAAACCGCCGTCGAAGGGGTGCCCGAAGTGCGCCGCGCCGCGGTGCGCGAACGCCTCGTGAACCAGATCATCGCAGGCTACGCCGAGGGCTACCTCGCGGAGCTGAAGGCCAATGCCATCATCCTCTACCCCTGAGGTGGGCGCAGATCCCGCCTCGGACCGGGGCACACCGCGCCCCATAGCCCTCTCCTGCGGCGACCCGGCCGGCATCGGCCCCGAAATCGCGGCTAAGGCCTGGCGGCGCCTGCGCGGGGCGCGGCCCTTCGCCTATATCGGCGCCCGCCACCAGCTGCCCCCCGGCCTGCCGGTGCAGCCCGTCGCCAACACCGCCGAAGCCGCCGAGGTGGCCGCCGAGGCCCTGCCCCTGATCGAAATCGACTTCCCCGGCGCCAGCCGCCCCGGCGCCCCCGACCCCGCCGATGCCCCCGCCGTCATCGCCGCCATCGAGCGCGCCGTGCAGGAGGTGCAGCAGGGCCACGCCGCCGCCCTCACCACCTGCCCGATCTCCAAGCTGGCGCTGATCGAGGGCGCGGGCTTCGCCTTCCCCGGCCATACCGAGTTTCTGGCCCACCTCGCAGGCGGCACCCACCGCGCGGTGATGATGCTGGCCTCCGACAAGCTGCGCTGCGTGCCCGTCACCATCCACATCCCGCTCTCCGAGGTGCCCGAGGCCCTCTCCCCCGGCCTGCTCACCGACACCATCCGCATCACCGCCGCTGCCCTGCGCAGCGACTTCGGCCTGCCCGCCCCGCGCCTCGCCATCGCCGGGCTCAACCCCCACGCGGGCGAAGGCGGCAAGATCGGCACCGAAGAGCTCGACTGGATCGAGCACACCCTCGACGACCTGCGCGCCGAAGGCCTCGCCCTCGCCGGCCCGCTCCCCGCCGACACCATGTTCCACCCCGCCGCCCGCGCCCGCTACGACGTGGCGCTCTGCATGTATCACGACCAGGCCCTGATACCGGCCAAGACGCTCGCCTTCGACAGCGCCGTCAACGTCACCCTTGGCCTGCCCTTCATCCGCACCTCGCCCGACCACGGCACCGCCTACGACATCGCGGGCAAGGGCATCGCCACCCCCGCCTCGCTCTGCGCGGCGCTCGAAATGGCCGCCTCCATGGCCCGCGCCAGAGGTCTCCATGCCCCCGATTGACAGCCTCCCCCCGCTGCGCGAGGTGATCGCCACCCACGGGCTGGCGGCCAAGAAGTCGCTCGGCCAGAACTTCCTGCTCGATCTCAACCTCACCGCCCGCATCGCCCGCGTGCCCGGCGACCTCACCGGCGCCGATGTGCTCGAGGTCGGCCCCGGCCCCGGCGGCCTCACCCGCGGGCTGCTGGCCTCCGGCGCCCGCCGCGTGCTGGCGATCGAGAAAGACAGCCGCTGCCTGCCTGCCCTCGCCGAGATCTCCGCCGCCTACCCCGGTCGGCTCGAGGTGATCGAAGGCGACGCGCTCGAGATCGACGCCCGCGCCCACCTCTCCACCCCCATCCATGTCGTGGCCAACCTGCCCTACAACGTCGGCACCGAGCTGCTGATCCGCTGGCTCACTCCCGCGGCGTGGCCGCCCTACTGGCAGAGCCTCACCCTGATGTTCCAGCGCGAGGTGGCCGAGCGCATCGTGGCCCAGCCCGGCGGCAAGGCCTACGGCCGCCTCGCCGTGCTGGCGCAATGGAAGGCCGAGGCCCGCATCGCCCTGACGCTCCCGCCCGAGGCCTTCACCCCGCCCCCCAAGGTCTCCTCCGCCGTGGTCCACCTGCGCCCCCGCCCCGAGCCCGCCTTCCCCGCCGATCCGGTGATGATGGAGCGGGTCGTGGCCAAGGCCTTCAACCAGCGCCGCAAGATGCTCCGCGCCGCGCTGAAAGGCATGCACCCCGAGATCGAGGCCAAGCTCGAAGAGGCCGGCATCAAGCCCACCGACCGCGCCGAAACCGTCCCCATAAAAGGCTTCGCCGCCCTCGCCCGCGCCCTGAGCTGACCCCGCCCCACGCCTCCGCAAACCTGCCCACTGGCCCGCGCCACGCGCCAGCCCAGGCGAACCTCCAAGCCCCTCCGCCGGCCTCCCCCTCAACGCCCTCACCAGCCCCGACCCCAAGCCCATTCTCCCGCAGCAATCTCTCTCGGGGCCACGGCGAAAACACCCCCACACAAACACTCCCCACCACCCACGAGCCGCCCTGAAAAGCCGCCCTCGCCCCCCCAACCGACGCGGCACCAGAACCGCCCGGCCCCCGAACGCCCCCACTCCCCAACCCCGTCCATCCCTGCATCCTTGTTCCGAGCATCGCCACAGGCACAAAATCAGATCCCCCGCGCCTCCCCCCAAAACCACCACCAGCAGCCTCCCCCCTCCCCGAAGCCCTCCTCCCGCGCATTAACCCTAACCCCCATTAACCTTAACGCCCGCGCCGCACCCCCAACCCCAAACCCCATTTTCTTGCTGCAAATATCTCCGGGGGCGTGGGGGCAGCGCCCCACTCCAACCCCCGCCCTAGGCGCCTCCCCTCAAAACCACCACCAGCTGCCTCCCACGGCCCCAAAGCCCTCCCCCCAAACGCATTAACCCTAACCCCCCTTAACCCTAACGCCCGCGCCCCAACCCCAACCCAAAACCCCATTCTCTTGCTGCGAATATCTCCGGGGGCGTGGGGGCAGCGCCCCACTCCACCCCCCTCCCCACGCGCCACCACCAGCAACAAGCCGCCGCCCCCCGCGCCCACAACCTTCACCCAACACAGCACCCAATTCGCCCATCCCACCGAATGCTCCCGCTTCCGCCCACACCCACGCCTCATGTTCCAAGCAACACCGGGAGCACCACACCCAGAGCCCAATGACCTCCCCACCACGCCCCCGCGCACCAACCTAACTCTGCCCGCAAACCCTCCACCCCCGCATTAACCCCAACCCCCGTTAACCCTAACGCCCGCGCCGCACCCCCACCCCAAACCTCATTTTCTTGCCGCAAATATCTCCGGGGGCGTTGGGGCAGCGCCCCCACTCCCGGCCCCTCCCCACGCGCCACCACCCAAAACCCACCCCCCAAAACGCAAAACGCGCCCCAAAGGGACGCGTCTCACAAACTCTGAAAAGGCAGGCCCCTACTCGGCGGCCTTGGTCTCCGGTGCAGGACCTGCGCCCTCGCCCCCCGCATCGCCACCACCGGTATCGGCGGGCTTGCGGGTGCGCTTGCGGCGCGGCTTCTGCGGCTTGCTCTCCGGCGTCTCCACCAGCCCGCTGTCGCCGCTCTCGGCCTCCATCACGTCCATCACGTCAGAGCCGGCCCCGCCGCCCTGGTTGCCGCCACCCTGGTTGCCGCCCTGGTGTCCACCACCCTGGTTGCCACCCTGATTTCCGCCACCCTGGTTGCCACCGCCCTGGTGTCCACCCTGGCCGTTGCCACCCTCTTCGCCCTGCTGGCGGTCCTGGCCGTTGCCACCCCCCTGCTGCGCGTTGTTGTTGTTCTGGTTGTTGTTCTGCTGCTGGCGTTCCTGCTGCTCACGCATCGCCTCGCCCAGCATACGGATGTAATGCTCGGCGTGCTGCTGGAAGTTCTCCGCGGCCACCCGGTCATTGCCGAGTTGCGCATCGCGAAACAGCTGCTGGTACTTGTCAATGATCTGTTGCGGGGTGCCGCGCACCTTGCCCTCGGGCCCCGAGCTGTCGAAAACCCGGTTTACGATATTGCCCATCGAGCGCGAGCGGTTCCCCTTGGAACGCGAACGTGACTTGGAAGATCTCATGTATTAACGGTCCGCCTTGTTGCGGTTTTTGCCTGACCCGGCCGCGGCTTGCGGTCTTGAAAATTCTGGTCGGCGATTGGATGACAGCGCGAGGCGGTGCGCCCAAGCACCGCGCCTCTGCACTCTTGTTATATGTGCCTTTCGGCCCGTGACAAGTGAAAAATCGCGTGAATGCGGCACATAAGCGCCGGTTTCGGCCCCATCCCGCCGGTTTCGCCCGCGCCCCTCAGCCCCGCGCCGCCACCACCCGATCGCGCCCGTCGAGGTCGGGCAGCACCCGGATCTCGCCCAGCCCGGCCGCCGCGAAGAGGGCCGAGACCGCCGCGCTCTGGCTCGGGCCGATCTCCACCAGCACCCGCCCGCCCGGCGCCAGCCGGTCGCCCAGACCGGCGGCAATGGCGCGATAGGCACTCAGCCCGTCGCCCTCATCGGTCAGCGCCATGCGCGGCTCGTGAGACAGCTCGCGCTGCAACCCCTCCATCTCCGCCAGCGCAATATAGGGCGGGTTCGACACGATCAGGTCGAACCGCCCGCGCAGCCCGGCCCACCAGTCCGTCTCGATGAACCCGGCCCGCCCGACCAGCCCCAGCGCCGCGGCATTGGCCCGCGCCACCTCCAGCGCAGCGCCCGAAACATCGGTGCCCACGCCCCGCGCCGCCTCGCGCTCTGCCAGCAATGTCAGAAGGATACAGCCCGACCCTGATCCAAGATCGAGCACGTCGGCAAAGGGCTCCTCCAGCGCCGCGGCAATCAGAACCTCGGTCTCGGGCCGCGGGTCGAGCACCCGCGCATCCACCGCAAAGCGCCGCCCCCAGAACTCCCGCCAGCCCCGCAAATGACTCATCGGCTCCCCCGCCGCCCGCCGCGCCGCCAGCGCCATCGCCTGCGCCAGGGCCCCGTCGTCCAGCACCTCGCCGCGGCTCAGCGCCAGCCGGTCGCGTGGCAGGTCGAGCACATGGGCCAGAAGCATCGCCGCCTCCCGGCCCGCGCCCTCCACGCCCCCCTCGGCCAGCACCGCGGTCAGGGCGGCCAGCCCCGCCTCCACCGTGCTCACCCGCCAAGCTCCGCCAGCTTGCGCGCCTGGTCGTCGGCCACCAGCGCCTCCACGATCTCGCCCAGCTCGCCCTGCATCACCCGGTCGATCGCATAGAGCGTCAGGTTGATCCGATGGTCCGTCACCCGCCCCTGCGGAAAATTGTAGGTTCGGATCCGCTCGCTCCGGTCGCCAGAGCCGACCTGGCTCTTGCGCTCGGCGCTGCGCTCGCTGTCCACCCGTTGACGCTCGAGGTCATAGAGCCGCGTGCGCAGCACCTGCATGGCGATCTCGCGGTTGCGATGCTGGCTCTTCTCGCTGCTCACAACCACCACGCCGGTCGGCAGATGGGTGATCCGCACCGCCGAATCGGTGGTGTTCACATGCTGCCCGCCCGCACCGCTGGCCCGCATCGTGTCGATCCGGATATCCCCGGCCGGAATGTCGATATCCACCGCCTCCGCCTCCGGCAGCACCGCCACCGTCGCCGCGCTTGTGTGAATCCGCCCGCCGCTCTCGGTCTCGGGCACGCGCTGCACCCGATGCACCCCGCTCTCGAACTTCATCCGGGCAAAGACCCCCTCGCCCTTCACATGGGCCGTGGCTTCCTTCACCCCGCCCAGCTCGGTCTCGGCCAGCTCCAGCACCTCAAAGCCCCAGCCCTGCGCCTCAGCATAGCGCTGGTACATCCGCAGCAGATCCCCGGCAAAAAGCGAGGCCTCCTCGCCCCCGGTCCCGGGCCGTATCTCCAGAATTGCAGGGCGCGCATCGGCGGCATCCTTCGGCAGCAGCGCTAGCTGCAACGCGCCCTCGATCTCGGGGAGCCGCGCGCGCAGGCCCGGAAGCTCCTCCTGCGCCAGTTCCGCCATCTCCGGGTCGTCCAACATGGCCTCGGCCTCGGCAATATCGCCGCGCACCTGCCGCCAGGCCCCGATCTGCTCCACCACCGGCCTCAGCTCGGCATATTCGCGGCCAAGCTGCGCAATCTCCTCGCCGCTCACGCCCGCATTCATCCGCGCTTCGAGAAACTCGAACCGGGCGGTTATCTCTTCCAATCGCTGTTCCGAAACCATGGCACCCTCTCCCCCATCAACGCGCTTTGGTCAAGAGCGCCCCCGTGCTACCCTGCGGGGATGAAACGCCTTCTCGCCATGCTCGCGCTGCTGGCCACCCCCGCCGTGGCCGATGGCACCATGGGCGGAAAGACGATTGATTGCTATTGCACCGACAGCACCGGAAGCCGCGTCGAACTGGGCCAGAACATCTGCCTCACCGTCGGCGGGCGCAGCTTTACCGCGCAGTGCCAGATGTCGCTGAACGTGCCGATGTGGCGCGAGATCTCGCCCAATTGCCTCAGCTCTTCCCTGCGTCCAGGCCAGCTTCCGCAATCCACCGCTCCAGCCTCTTCCGGTTGACGCCAAGATCGCCCTTGCCGATCACCAGATGGGCATGGATGTGCAGCGCGCCCGCACCGTCACGCCAAACCCGGGTCACATCCGGAAATTGCCAGATCGCAGAGCGCGTCACATAGGTTCCGGGCGCGGGCGAGACGGTGCGCAGATCGTCCAGCGCCACCTTCTTCAGCCGCGCTTCGGCGTCTTCGGGCGCGTTGGGCAGCACCAGCTTCACCCCGCCCTCCATCGCGTGCCACCCCGGCCCCTCCGGCCCGGGCCGCGCCGCGAGCCGCTCGGCCGGGATTGGCCAGAGCCGCACCGCGAGGCCCAGCACCATCAACACGGCCCCAAAGGCGATCAACGTCCAGAACATCACAGTCACACCCCTGATTTCTCAAGCCCCCCTTACTCGGAGGGCGCTGCGCTTTCGGGCGCATCCGCAGGTGCGTCCTCTGTCTCCGGTGCCGCGTCCTCCACCGGCGCAGCCTCCGGCGCATCCGCGCTGGCAGGCGCCTCGGGCGTGGCTTCTTCGGCCCCGGCCTGCGCCGCCGAAGCCGCCGCCGAAGCCTCAAGCGCGGCCTTCAGCGCCGCAATCTGCGCATCCTGCGCCGCAATCGCCTCTTCCAGCCGGGTCACGGCCGGGCCGACCTCGTTCATCGCGGCGCCCACCGCGTCGACGTTTTCGCGCAGCACGTAGTCGGCCACCAGAAAGGCTATCACCCCGGCCCCGACCCATGTGATCGCCAGCCGCACCAACCATGCGGTTGCAGTTGCCTTGAACATCGAAATCCTCCGTAGGTCGGGATTTATCCCGACTTTTCAATAGCCTCAGCCCTTGCGCCGGCCGGCGCCCCAAAGGCAGATCAGTTCCATCGCCACATGCGCCCCGGCCACCGCCGTGATCCCGGCATGGTCGAAGGGCGGGCTCACTTCAACCACGTCGCCCCCCACCACGTTCACCCCGGCCATGCCCCGCAGGATCGCCGCCGCCTGCGCGCTGCTCAGCCCGCCCCATACCGGCGTGCCCGTGCCCGGCGCAAAGGCCGGGTCCAGCCCGTCGATGTCGAAGCTCACATAGCAGGGCGCATCGCCCACCCGCTCGCGCACCATCTGCGCCACCGCCTGCGGGCCAAGGTCATGCACCTGCGGCGCGTCGATGATCTGGATGCCCATGGTATCGGGGTTCACCGTGCGGATTCCCACCTGCACCGCCTTCTCGACGTCGATCAGCCCCTCCTTCACCGCCTTGTAGGCAAAGGTGCCATGGTCGATCCGGCTTTCGTCGTCATCCACCCATGTGTCGGTATGGGCATCGAACTGCACATAGGCCAGCGGCCCGTGCTTCTTCACATGGGCCCGCAGGATCGGCAAGGTAATCGAGTGATCGCCCCCCAGCGTGATGCAGCCCGCGCCCGCCTCGAGAATGCCCGCCACATGGGCCTCCAGCGCCGCCGGAAACTCCCAGACCTTGGCATAGTCGAAGGCCATGTCGCCGTAGTCCGCAATCGCCAGCTCCTCCAGCGGGTCATAGTCCCAGCCATAGGGCGGATCATAGGGTTGCAGCGTGCTCGCCTCGCGGATCGCGCGCGGCCCCAGCCGCGTGCCGGTGCGGTTGGTCACCGACTGGTCGAAGGGCACGCCGGTGATCGCAAGGTCATAGCCCGCCAAGTCCTTGGTGTAGCGCCGCCGCAAAAAGCTGGTGGCCCCGCCAAAGGTGTTCTCAAAGCTCGCGCCGCGCCGATCCTTGCGCGTAAACGCCTGATCTACCTGTGTCTTTGCGTCTTCCAGCGCCATGCCTCAGGCCTCCACCGGCTGCGCCCGCTCCACGAGCCGGGCAAAAAAGCTCGCCCCCACCGGCGCGACCTTGTCGTTGAAATCATATTTCGGGTGATGGAGCGAGGGCCCCTCGCCCTGCCCCAGAAACAGGAAGGCCCCGGGCCGCGCCTCCAGCATGTAGGAAAAGTCCTCCGCCCCCATCTCCGCCGTGCCCTCGCGCTCGACCCGCCCCTCGCCGCTGATCTCCTCGGCCACATCGGCGGCAAAGCCCGATTTCTCGGCATCGTTCACCGTTGCCGGGTAGCCCTCGTGATAGACCAGCTCCGCCTCCACGCCGTAAGCCGCCGCCTGCCCCTCGACGATTTCCGCAAGGCGGCGGCGCACCATCGCCCGCACGTCGGGCTGCAGCGTGCGCACCGTTCCGTTGATCCAGGCGCTGTCGGGAATGATGTTGTCCGCAGAGCCCGCATGGATCTGCGTCACGCTCACCACCAGTTCCTCCATCGCGTAGTGGTTGCGGCTGACGATGGTGTTCACCGCGCTGACGATGCCCACCGCCGCCACGATCGGATCGCGGGTCTGATGCGGCATCGCCCCATGCCCGCCCACGCCCTTCACCGTCACCTCCCAGCTGTCCACCGCCGCCAGGATCGGGCCCGGCGTCGTCAGAAACTCGCCCTCCTCCATCCCCGGCGCATTGTGGATGCCGTAAACCTCCGTAATCCCGAACCGGTCCATGATCCCGGCCTTCACCATCGCCTCGCCGCCCGCACCGCCCTCCTCGGCAGGCTGGAAGATCAGCGCCACCGACCCGCCAAAGTTACGCGTCTCGGCCAAGTATTTCGCCGCGCCCAGCAGCATCGTGGTGTGCCCGTCATGGCCGCAGGCATGCATCTTCCCCGCCACCGTGCTGGCGTGCTCCGCCCCCGTCGCCTCCTCGATCGGCAGCGCATCCATATCCGCCCGCAGCCCCAGCCGCCGCGTCGAGTCACCGCGCCCGTGGATCACCGCCACCAGCCCGCTCTCGGCAATCCCCTCGTGGATCTCGTCCACCCCGAACTCCCGCAGCTTCTCCGCCACAAAGCCGGCCGTCTCATGGCAATCGAACCCCAGCTCGGGATGCATGTGGATATGCCGCCGCCAGGCGGTCATCTCTTCGGAATATCCTGCGATCCGGTTGACGATGGGCATGGGCTGGGGTTCCTCTCTGCTGAGACGCTGCCACCAAATCCCATCCGGAGCCCCCCCGCAATGGCCGACCCGACAGACCCGCTGATTTTCGACACGCAGGAAGATGACGCCCGCCAGATGCAGCGACTTCTCGCCATCATGGCCTGCCTGCGCGACCCTCAGCGCGGCTGCCCTTGGGACATCGAGCAAACCTATTCCACCATCGCCCCCTACACCATCGAGGAGGCCCATGAGGTGGCCGATGCCATCGAGCGCCAGGCCTGGGGCGAGCTGGAAGGCGAGCTGGGCGATCTGCTGCTGCAAGCCGTCTACTTCGCCCAGATGGGCCGCGAAGACGGGCATTTCACCTTCGCCTCCATCGCCCGCAACGTCGCCGACAAGATGGTCTCCCGCCACCCCCACATCTTCGGCTCCGAATCCCGCGACAAATCGGCCGAGCAGCAAACCGCCGACTGGGAAAGGCAGAAGGCCGCCGAGCGCGCCGCCAAGGGCGAGACCCGTACGCTGGACGGCGTCGCCCTCGGCCTCCCCGCCCTCACCCGCGCCCTCAAGCTGCAAAAACGCGCCGCCCGCGTCGGCTTCGACTGGACCGATGTGAAGGACGTCCTCGCCAAGCTCCAGGAAGAGGCCGCCGAACTGGCCGAGGCCGAAGGCGACGCCGATGCGATGGAAGACGAAATGGGCGACATGCTCTTCGTCCTCACCAACCTCGCCCGCCACAAGGGCATCGACCCCGAAGCCGCCCTGCGCCGCACCAACGCCAAGTTCACCCGCCGCTTCGCCGCGATAGAAGACGCGCTCGCCGCCCGGGGCAGCACCCCGCATCAGGCCACGCTGGACGAGATGGATGCCCTCTGGACAGCCGCCAAACAGGCCGAGTAATCCCCCCCGCCCCATTTTCTTGCTGCAAATACTCTCCCCAACCCCTCCCCCCGCGCCCCCTCACCGCAGCGCCCCCGCGCATGGCAAGACGGGGTGGGCGGGCGGGCGTCTTGCCATGCGCGGCCCTCCACCCATCCCCGCCCGCAAAACCCGAGCAAAAAACTCACCCATTGACCCAAGCAAAAGAGTCAGGTTTAAGCGCCGGCGACACAAACCGGAGGACATCATGAAACCTGCCCTGCCCCTGCTTCTTACCCTCGCCGCCACCCCGGCGCTGGCCGATGAGATCAACGTCTATTCCTACCGCCAGCCCGAGCTGATCGCACCGCTGACCGAGGCCTTCACCGCCGCAACCGGCATCGACGTCAACGTCGCCTTCCTCAACAACGGCATGGTCGAGCGCCTGCAGGCCGAGGGCGACCGTTCCCCCGCCGACGTCGTGCTCACCGTCGACATCTCCCGGCTGAACGAGCTGGTCGAGGCCGGCGTCACCCAGCCGCTCTCCTCCCAGGCCCTCACCGACCACGTGCCCGCCGCGCTGCATGGCCCCGATGGCCAGTGGTGGGGCGTCACCACCCGCGCCCGCATCGTCTACGCCTCCAAGGAGCGCGTGGCCGACGGCGAGGTGACCACCTACGAAGATCTCGCCGACCCCAAGTGGAAGGGCCGCATCTGCACCCGCTCCGGCACCCACGCCTATAACGTGGCGCTGGTCTCGGCCATGCTGCACCACCACGGCGAAGACTACACAAAGACCTGGCTCGAAGGCGTGAAGGCCAACCTCGCCCGCAAGCCCGAGGGCAATGACCGCGCGCAGGTCAAGGCGATCTGGGCCGGCGAATGCGACATTTCGCTGGGCAACACCTACTACATGGGCGCCATGCTGGCCGACCCCGAGCAGGTGCCATGGGCCGAGAGCGTCCGCATCGTCTTCCCGACCTTCGAAGATGGCGGCACCCACGTGAACCTCTCCGGCGTCGCCCTCACCAAGGCCGCGCCGAACCGTGACAACGCGGTGAAGTTCATCGAGTTCCTCGCCTCCGACGACGCGCAGGAAATCTACGCCGAAAAGAACAACGAATACCCGGTCGCCCCCGGCTCCGAACCCTCCGAGCTGGTGAAAAGCTGGGGCGAGTTCACCCCCGACGACACCAACCTCGTCGACATCGCCAAGCTCCGCCCGGCGGCCATCAAGCTGATCGAAGAAGTCGACTTCGACGGCTGAGCCATCCCGTAGGGCGGGACTTGTCCCGCCCCGCCACGCGCCTTCCAAAGCCCCGCCCGGCCCCCAGCCCGGCGGGGCTTTTCCTTGCGGCAATCTCTCCCGCGAAGGCCGCCCCCGGCCCCCCGGTTTACATTCGCGCCCCCACCTGCGACCCTAGCTGCCGAAATCCGGGCACCTGCGCCGCGCAGCCCCGACAAACCCACCCTCCCCCTTCCGAAAGGACATCCCATGACCCAGGCAAAGCCCGGCGACACGCTCCATATGCACTACAAGGGCACGCTCGATGACGGCACCGTCTTCGACAGCTCCGAGGGCCGCGACCCGCTGACCTTCGAACTCGGCGCAGGCCAGATCATCCCCGGCCTCGATGCCGGCGTCACCGGCATGGCCGTTGGCGAAAAGCGCTCGGTGCGCGTCGAGCCCGCGCAGGCCTACGGCGAGCACGACGCCAGTCGCGTCCAGGCCGTCGACCGCGCCTCCGTCCCCGACAACATCCCGACCGACCCGGGCACCCAGCTCCAGGTGCAGACCGCCGAAGACCAGGTCATGCCGGTCACCGTCGTCGAGGCCACCGAAGAGCACCTCATGCTCGACACCAACCACCCCCTCGCCGGCAAGGCCCTCACCTTCGACGTGGAACTGGTCGAGATCGCCTGAGCCCCCGCGAATGGCGGGGCCCACCCACCCTACAGGCTTTCGCATCCGTTGACGCGACCTGAAGGGTGGGTGCTATCCCATCACCGCAAACACCGTTTCAATACATCGACTTGCGGTAGGCCTCCTCCAACCCAGCGTCGATCTTCTCCATCTCCCCTGCATCCTCCGGCGCCCCCGTGGTCTGCTCCAGGATCATCTTGGAAAGGCTCGGCATCTCCGAACGGTCCTGCCGCGCCGCCGGGTCCCAGAGCTTCGAGCGGCGGAACGCCTTGGCGCAGTGCAGGAACACCTCCTCAACCGCCACCACCACCGCCAGCCGCGGTTCCCGCCCGTTCACCGCCATCCGCTCCAGCAGCTCCGGCGCGCGCACCAGCCGCGCCTGCCCGTTCACCCGCAGTGTCTCGTCAAACCCCGGCACCATGAAGAGCAGCCCCACCCGCGGGTTCGCCAGAATGTTGGACAGGCTGTCGAGCCGGTTGTTCCCCGGCCGGTCCGGGATCGCCAGCAGCCGGTCGCCCAACACCTCCACAAACCCCGGTGCATCGCCCCGCGGGCTCACATCGGCCGTCCCGTCGCCCCCCTGCGTCCCGAGGCAAACAAACGGCGAGCGGGCAATGAAATCCCGCGCATGCCGGTCGAGCGCCGGCAGCGACTTCACCTGCGCCAACGGGCTCACCGGCGGAAACAGCGCCCTCAGCGCCGCCTCATCCGCAATCACATCCTGCGCGTCAAATCCATCCATGCCGCAAATCTCCTCTCTCCGCCCCACCCAACGCCCCCGCGCGCCCCGGGTCAAGAACCGCCCACGCACACACGCCCCCCTTGCCCTTGCCGCCCCCCTGAGGCACACCTTCCCCCGACACCAACAACAAAGCCCAAAGCCACATGCTCCGCCCCCTCCTCGCCCTCGCCGCCGCCCTTTCCCTCTCCGCCTGCGCCGAACTCACCGATCCCTCCGGCCTCTCGCCCGAAACCCGCGCCCTCTATGCCTCGGTGCAGGACGGCGACATCACCGTGCCCGCCGTGCCCGATGAGTACATCACCGAGGCCACCGCCCGGCAGGAGGTGAACTACTTCGCCCCCCAGGCGCCCGGCACCATCATCGTCGATCCCGGCGCCAAGCGGCTCTACCAGCTGCTGGGCAACGGCCGCGCCATGCGCTACGTCGTCGGCGTCGCCCGCGCCGGACGCGGCTTCTCCGGAAACGCCGTCGTCTCCTTCCAGCGCGACTGGCCCTACTGGACCCCCACCGCCAACATGGTCCGCCGCGACCCCGAACTCTACGGCCCCATCCGCAACGGCAAACCCGGCGGCCTCGAAAACCCCCTCGGCGCCCGCGCCCTCTACCTCTATCGGAACGGCAAGGACACGCTCTACCGCATCCACGGCACGTCAGAGCCCAAGTCCATCGGCATGCAGGCCTCCTCCGGCTGCATCCGCATGTTCAACCAGGACGCCATGCACCTCGCGGCCAATACGCCCAACGGAACGCGGGTGATCGTGCTGACCCAGGCCCAGTCCGGCCAATGGGCCGACCCCGCCGACATGCCCGCCCCCGAACCAAGCGAAGCCCTGACGGCGGGCAGCAGCCCGCTTGAGGATACGTCGACGCTGTAGGGGGTATCTTTGCCCGTAAGATAGTTGGAACCCTACATCCGCATCTGAAGAATGGGCGGGAAGCGCGCGTTCGCTGCGATTGCGAAGGTGCCTTCATTCGCGATCAAAGCAGACTTCCAAGTTCCAGTCTATTCGCCGGCATCTTCGCCCTCTGGAAATTTCCAATGGAACCCCAAGAACCAGACCATCCGCGCTTTTTCAAGGTGTCCCGCTTCTTCGGCAAGTGCTTCCAGTTTAGTCTTAACGGTCTTTGCCCAGACTACTTCCTCTAGGAAATTGTTCGGGCGGTGCCGGTCAGCCAAGGCTTTCAGCTGCCCACCGATAACTTCGAATCCACCCGAAGTCACGTAGCCAAAGACCACTTCTGCGAATTCGTCGGCATCAATCTGATTGAGAATTTCCGTTTCATAGAAACCTGAGCCACCGTTGTTCCAAGAAAACTCGCGCCCAAATGCGTCCAGATCGACGCGCAAAAGTTTCAGCAATCGCTTCGCTTCGTGCACCCGTGATTTCTCGAAGGCTTTGATTTGAGCACCCCTCATCGATTCAATGATTGGCATAGTTAGCTCGTTTGGTGTGAACCCGTATCCCCCGAACGAGAATGTGCCCAATTCATCGCTCCACCCGTAGTTCCTCCCATGTCCAGCAGGAGGAATCTTGTCATCTTTCGCAAGTTTCTCTATCTGATGCTTTATCTCATTTGCGATCTTGGAGCCATCTCCGGCCCCATTTTCAGCAATGGTAATCAGGTCATGCGCTATGTGTAGATATGGACCTGGCATAATCTCTTCGCTATCAAAGATGTAAGACTTCGCTTCTTGAGAGGCCTTTTCTAGATCGTCTCGAGACATGAGTCTCCAATTGACAAAGCGCGCCCACAAAGGAGTTTCTTCTTTTCCATCAAACTGCCCTGTGGATCGGAGAGCACTGTTTATCTTATCGGGATCTTCGTAACCGACTCCAATGAGAGAAAACCCAAGATCCAGCGGGAGAATGCTTGCAGCGTTTCCCGCATAGATCTCGGCCTCGGGGTGCTGTAGGAAGCAAGTGTACAATGGATGCGAATTTTCGCTCCCTTTCGGCCTCATAACGCACCGGTGATCGCTTCGCTCAAGCAGTTGTTGCGAGTTAACTTCGCCGGTTGCAACCGCCATTGACAGAGCAAGAAAGGTACGCACAAACCGGATCATGGATTCTGTTGAAATGCGTATCTCTTCATCCAGCACATCGATCACCCGCCCGCAATCGTGGAGGCACTGGCGCAGAACTCTCAAGTTGCTGTGCGTCGCAGACGAGAATACTTCAAGCACCAATCCTTCTTTGGAATTGAACCACTGTTTCCCATGGCCGTCAGGCATTGCTAAAATGAACTCTGGAAGCGCGCTGCGCGCATCAGCCACGATTTTGACGGTGCGACCGACAACTTTTTCTTTGCGTGATAAAAAATCGTCCCGTTTTTTCAGATTGCCATCTGCATCGTCGCGCTCGATGAACGCACAAAGCACCACGTTCTTGGATTGATGTTCAACAAACTCGTTGATCAAGCCCAATAGTTCGCCCGGCGACATTTCGCAACGTTCGACATCGTCGAAGATCAAGAGATCGGACAGATTGTTAATCAACCTATCTTCAACGGCGTCTTGGACAAAACTTCCTACATTCCCTACTTTCGCAAGCTTGCCAACGACGTCGCCGAACTTTCCAGCGGCATCCATTAGCTTTGCTTCTGACGTATTAGCGAGAAGCGCACGCCGGAACGACTTTCGATCCGAGACGCCATTCAACGTTACATAGCGCGCTTTGTCCGACGAAAGGACATCCTTGAATTCACGCTTCACCAGATAGGTCTTCCCTGCTCCCCACGGTGCCTCGATCATGAAGGCATACCGGGGTTTCTTGATCCCAGCATACTCATGGAGTGCGCTGACTGCTGCTACATTTTGATCCACATTTTCACCTTTTGCGATGACACATCGCTCTGGATAATCAACTTACGCCGCTACACCAAATCATAATCCGTTTGTCGGGAATGTAGCTAGCGACTGCTTTGGGAGAGCCGCACCGCCGCGTAGAAGCCGCCGGTGAACGCGGCTCTGGGCCGTTCGCTCTCATACCGTTAGGCCCCCCCCCCAACCTTGCCCCCTCCCCCCATCACCCTACCTCCCCCGGCATGACCCGCTGGCTCCTCCTCCCCCTCCTCCTCCTCGCCGCCTGCGCCCCCGGCGTCCCTGACAACGCCCGTATCGTCGTCGCGGGCGACTCCGTCATGGCCTGGAACCGCAGCAGCGGCGCCTCCGTCGCCCGCGCCCTCCAGGCCCGCCTGGGCGAGCCCGTGGGCGATGTCTCCCTGCCCCTCGCAAAACTCGCCGGGGGCAGCGGCTCCCTCAACATCCCCACCCAGCTCAACGGTGTCAGCGCCCCCTGGGTCGTGCTGAACGGCGGCGCCAATGACATCTCCACCAGTTGCGATTGCACCCGGTGTGGCCCCGTGCTCGACCGGCTGATCTCCACCGATGGCCGCCGTGGCGCGATCCCCGCCCTCGTCGCCTCCCTCCGCCAACGCGGCTCCCGCGTCATCTGGGCCGATTACTACACCTCGCCGCGTTTCGCCGGCACCGCCTGCGTCGCCCCCTACCGCGAGCTGGAGGCCCGCCTTGGCCGCATGGCCGCCCGCGATCCTGGCGTGTCGCTGGTCGACATGGACGATGTCTTCAGCCCCGCCGACCTCTCGCTCTTTGCCTCCGACCGCACCCACCCCTCCCCCAAGGGCTCGGCCCGCATCGCCGCCCTCGTCGCGCCCCTGCTGCGGCGCTGAGGCGATCCGCCCGCCCGATCCGTTAACCTCTCTTCGTTTTGCAGAAATGCCGTATGCACAGGCTGTGCACAGGATGTGTACGCAGTGTGCCTGTGACATTTTTGCGGTTAACGCCGGATCGCACCCCCTCGTACCTGCATTTCTGCAAAACCCGGTTTCCGGGGTCGGGTCGCCGCCTTACCCGCCTGAAATCGCAAAGAAAAAGGGGGGCCGAAGCCCCCCAGTTTCGCCGTTCAGGCTCATCGTTGATACCGCCCGGTTTATTTGCCTGCGGCCTGAACTGCGCCAGGGACGAGCGCACCCGCCCCGGAATCTTAACTATTGCACCCGCGCAAGGCTGATCCGCCCTTCCCAGATGCAGTCTCCACCCGCTTTGGCGTAGAGACCGGCGCGCGTCTCGAACGCCTCGCCGCTCTCGGCCTTGAAGTGGAACCCCTTGGGATTCATCGCGAATTCCTCGAGGTGTTCCTTGGGCACCACCAGGGCGCCCTTGGATGTTTCTCTGCCGCCCTTGAAGCAGGGTTCAAGCTCGCACTGCGCCTCGAACTCCCGCCCGGAGGGGGTTTCGACGATGCCGCAGATCACTTCCTTTGCCATCGTCCGTTAACCTCAGCTGCAGCCGCTCGTGCCGCCACAGGTGTTGCACTTCATGCAGGTCCCGTTGCGCACCAGCGTGTAGTTCCCACACTCCCCGCAAGCCTCGCCTTCATACCCCTGCATCTTCGCCTTCGCCCGGGCATCCATCCCGTTGGAAACGCTCACAGAAGCCTCCGGCACCAGGGTCTCCAGCGCCACCACCGGATCAACTCCGGCGTCCAGCGCCACGGCCCCCGAAAGGTGGCCGCCAAGCCCGCCCTGCAGCACCACCAGATCGCTCGGAAGCCGCTTGCGCAGGTAGCCCGAGGAGCTGATCTGCTTGAGCACTTCCAGCGACTTGCTCGCCGCGCTGTCGCTCACAGACGTGACGTTCGAAACGCCCTCTTCCTCGCCACGCCCCAGATCGTCGAAGGCCGCGCCTTCGGGCTTCACATGGGCCAGATCGGTCCGGTCGAGGTAGCTCACCGCCAGCTCGCGGAAGATGTAGTCGAGGATCGAGGTCGCATTCTTGATGCTGTCGTTCCCCTGCACCATCCCGGCCGGCTCGAACTTGGTGAAGGTGAAGGCGTCGACGAACTCCTCCAGCGGCACGCCGTATTGCAGGCCAACCGACACCGCGATGGCGAAGTTGTTCATCATCGCCCGGAACCCGGCGCCTTCCTTGTGCATGTCGATGAACAGCTCGCCGAGCTTGCCATCTTCATACTCGCCGGTGCGCAGATACACCTTGTGCCCGCCCACAACCGCCTTCTGGGTATAGCCCTTGCGGCGATGCGGCAGCTTCTCGCGAGCGGCCTTGGCCACCTCCTTGATGATCACCTTCTCGATGATCTTCTCGGCCAGAACCTGCGCCTTTTCGGTCGGCGCGCCGCTCTCCAGCACCTCCTGTGCCTCCTCGTCGTCCTCCACCAGCGCAGCCGCGAGAGGCTGCGAGAGCTTGGAGCCGTCGCGGTAGAGGGCGTTCGCCTTGATCCCCATCCGCCAGCTGCGCTCGTAGGCTTCCTGGCAGTCTTCGATGGTGGCGTCGTTCGGCATGTTAATGGTTTTGGAGATCGCACCTGAGATAAAGCTCTGGGCGGCGGCCATCATGTCGATGTGGGAATTGACCGACAGGAACCGCTTGCCCTTCTTGCCACAGGGGTTGGCGCAATCGAACACGCTCAGATGCTCTTCCTTCAGGTGCGGCGCACCTTCCAGCGTCATCGTTCCGCAAACATGGTCGTTGGCGGCCTCGATCTGCGCGCGGGTGAAGCCCAGCGACGAGAGCAGGTCGAAGCTCGGGTCGTTCAGCTTTGCGGCCGGAATACCCAGCACGCTCGTGCAGAACTCCTCGCCCAGCGTCCACTGGTTGAAGACGAAGCGGATGTCGAAGGCCGAGGCCAGGGCGGCTTCCACCTTGTCGATCTCGGCCTGGCCAAAGCCGTGGCCCACCAGCGCGGTGTGGTTGATGCCCGGCGCATTGCCCAGGCTGCCGTGGCCCACCGCGTAGGCGATGATCTCGGCAATCTCGGCGTCGCCGTAGCCCAGCTTGGTCAGCGAGGCGGGAACCGAGCGGTTGATGATCTTGAAGTAGCCGCCGCCGGCCAGCTTCTTGAACTTCACCAGCGCGAAGTCAGGCTCGATGCCAGTGGTGTCGCAATCCATCACCAGGCCGATGGTGCCGGTGGGGGCGATGACCGAAACCTGAGCGTTGCGGTAGCCGTGCTTCTCGCCGAGCGAAAGCGCCTCGTCCCAGGCTTCCCGGGCGAGCGCAACCAGCGTGGCGTCGGGGCAGCCGGCGTGATCGAGGGCCACCGGGTTCACGTTCATCGCCTCGTAGCCCTCGGTTTCGCTCCGGGCGGCGCGGCGGTGGTTGCGGATGACGCGCAGCATGTGCTCGGCATTCTTCTTGTAGCCCGGGAAGGCACCCAGCTCACCAGCCATCTCGGCGGAGGTGGCATAGGACACACCGGTCAGCAGCGCGGTCAGCGCGCCGCCAAGGGCCCGGCCCTCGCGGCTGTCGTAGCCGTAGCCCATGTTCATCAGCAGGCCGCCGATGTTGGCATAGCCAAGGCCCAGCGTGCGGAAGTCGTAAGAGCGCTGCGCGATTTCCTTCGACGGGAACTGCGCCATCATCACCGAGATCTCCAGCGTGATGGTCCAGAGGCGGGTGGCGTGCATGTAGTCTTCCGCCTGGAACACGCCGTCCTTCAGGAAGGTCAGCAGGTTCATCGAGGCAAGGTTGCAGGCCGTGTCGTCAAGGAACATATATTCCGAGCAGGGGTTGGAGCCCCGGATCGGGCCGTCTTCCGGGCAGGTGTGCCAGGCGTTGACGGTGTCATGGTACTGGATGCCGGGATCGGCGCAGGCCCATGCGGCATGACCGATGTCTTCCCAGAGCTCACGGGCGCTGATGGTGGCAGACACCTTGCCATCGGTCCGGTTCACCAGCTCCCACGGCAGATCATCCTTCACCGCTTTCAGGAAGGCGTCGGTGACGCGGACCGAGTTGTTGGAGTTCTGGCCGGAGACGGTGGCATAGGCCTCGCTGTCCCAGTCGGTGTCATAGGTCGGAAACTCGATCGAGGCGTAGCCCTGCCGTGCGTAATCGAGCACGCGCTTGATGTAGGTCTCGGGGATACGGGCCTTCTTGGCGTCCTTCACCGCACCCTTCAGCGCGTCGTTCGCGTTGGGGTCATAGGCCCCCTCTTCCGAGCCGTCGAAGGCCCGGATCGCGGCGAAGATCGCGTTCAGCTTCTCTTCGTGCATCTTGGAACCGGCGACGAGCGAAGCAACCTTCTGCTCCTCCTTCACCTTCCAGTTCACGTATTCCTGGATATCGGGGTGGTCGGCGTCGACGATCACCATCTTGGCGGCGCGGCGCGTGGTGCCGCCCGACTTGATCGCGCCCGCGGCCCGATCACCGATTTTGAGAAAGCCCATCAGGCCAGAGGACTTGCCCCCGCCCGACAGGCCCTCACCGGCGGCACGCAGGGAGGAAAAGTTCGTGCCGGTCCCGGAGCCGTATTTGAACAGGCGCGCCTCGCGGACCCAGAGGTCCATGATGCCGCCGTCATTCACGAGGTCATCGCTGACCGACTGGATGAAGCAGGCATGGGGCTGCGGATGTTCGTAGGAGGATTTGGACTTGGTGAGCTTGCCGGTCTTGTAGTCCACGTAGTGGTGGCCCTGTGCGGGGCCGTCGATGCCATAGGCCCAGTGCAGGCCGGTGTTGAACCACTGCGGCGAGTTCGGCGCGGCGCGCTGGGTGGCCAGCATGTGGCGCATCTCGTCGAAGTAGGCCTTCGCGTCGGCCTCGGTGGTGAAGTAGCCACCCTTCCAGCCCCAATAGGTCCAGGCGCCTGCGAGGCGATCGAACACCTGCTTGGCCGAGGTCTCGCCGCCGAAGCGCTCGTCCTCGGGCAGCTTGGCCAGCGCCTCCTCGTCGGGAACCGAGCGCCACAGGAACGAGGGAATGCCCTTTTCCTTCACCGCCTTCAGCTTCGCCGGCACGCCCGCCTTGCGGAAGTATTTCTGCGCGATCACGTCAGAGGCAACCTGGCTCCAGGCCTTGGGCACTTCGAGGTTGTCGAGCTTGAAAACAACGGAGCCGTCCGGGTTGCGGATTTCCGACGTGGTCGTCGTGAACTCCAGCCCGCCATAAGCAGCACCTTTGGACGTGGTGAACTTGCGTTCGATCTTCATTGTCACATGCCTCTTCTACGTTCGGCGCCTTGTTCCGGCGGCACCTTCTGGTTGCGTCCCGGCACGGCTCAGGCCGCGCTCGTTATTCCCGCCAACAAGGCGCAGGAGGTTGACCGCCGAACATGCGCGTTCGGGCGTGACAGGCTGTGCGCGGCCTGCCTCTCGGCTGTTTTGTGGTCAAAAGACCGTCCCTCTTGCGACCGTTCCCGCCTGCCGCCGGTTGCCCGGTGGCCGCGTCGTGTGCAGCAAGTGACAGAAGGCCGGTTGGCGCGCGCTGCGCCCTTGTGTCCCCGGTCCCGGGTTGCCCCGGGTATGCCCCCTGCCGCCTCGCCGTTGCCCCAACATCTTGTGGCGGCTCAGTCAGCCCCCACAAGAAACCCGATTGGGGGGTGCAGCGTCAACGCTAAAATCTGCACCGAATGCCATTCTTTTTTGTTGACGGATCGCGGCGGCACTGAACCGCCTCACGGCCCCGTGATTCACTCACAGCGGGAGAGCGCCCACCACCAGATGTAGGGCTTTCGGCCAACCCATACGAAATATGGTGGTTTTTTGCAATGCCGCGCCAAGGCTGACCCTAGTGGAACCCCGCCCTTCTCCACAGGCCCGCCCCCAAAGATCCCGCCCCGGGCGTCCGCTCGAGGGGTGTGCAAACAGGGCACAGTGGCAAGCCCCCGCCCACCTCCTTTCGGCCCCTTTGCCCAAATTTTGGGCGGCGCCCCAATACTACATGTTGTGGTCCCGCTCCCCACATTTTTGCAATCCACCCCGCCGCTCCCGAATCCTCCCGACCCCGCCCCGTCCCGCAGAAACCTCCTGTTGACTCGCAATAGTTTCCTAAATAATTATCAAGGTAAGTAAATTGCAGAGGGGAGGCCACCGTGACCAACAGTCAGAACTCGCAGCAGACGAGCCAAACCATCAGCGTGCCCGCAACGGATCTGGGCCTGGCCTATCAGGCCGACATCGTCGTCGTCGGCGCCGGTCCCGCAGGCTTCGCGGCGGCGCTCAAGGCGGCGCGGATGGGTGCGAAGGTGGTGGTGGTCGAAAAGCTCGACATGCCGGGAGGGGTTCACACCTCAGGGCTCCAGGGGCACGCCGCCGAAGGCATCGGCGGCATCCACTCCGAGCTGATGGACCGTTTCGCGGACCACGGCTACATCTACCGTGCCGATGCCTCGACCCATGCCGACTGGGCCGGCAACCCCCTTTCGCACTATGAGCGGCGCAAGGAGCCGGGCGACGACTTCATCCGCCTGTCCTTCAACGCCGAAGGCTCCGGAAGCGTCATGGCGCAGATGCTTCACGAGGCCGGAGTCACGGCACTCTACGACACCCGCTATGTCGCCTGCATCGTCGAGGGCGGCCCGGGCGATGCCGCGATCAGCGCCATCATCGTCGAAAACAACAGCGGCCGCTTCGCGATCTCCGGGCGCATCTTCATCGACGGGTCCGGCACGGGGATGCTCGCAGCGTCCGCCGGCGTTCCATACGTGTCGGGCGGCGGTGGCCAGCCGGAAGGCGCCGACTGGGACGGGGTGGCGCGGCCAGTGCCGGGCGGTCTGCTCTGGACCATGCACGGCGTCGACCTGCCCGCCCTGATCCGCCACCAGGAGCAGGCAAAAGACCCCCTCCTCGAAAAAGCGATCGCCGAAGCGCGCGCTGCGGGCGACATACCCGAAGGCCTCTATCGCCCCGCCATGAAGGGCAAGAACGTCTACGCCAGCATGTACATCGGCCACCCCACCCTCGACATGAGCCCGATGGCGGCGCCCGGCACATACTGCCTGTGGCAGAACGTGCCCTATGAGCTCGGGCTGCACATGGACGAAAGCGGCGAAGACAACTCCTTCGCCATGCGGCTGCTGAGAGGTTACGTCGATGCCGAAGCCCGCTTCCTCAAAAAATACGTGCCCGGTTTCGAGCGGGCCACCATCGGCAACGTGGGCCGCTATGTCGGGGTGCGCGACGGGAGGCACCCCATCGGCGAGCATATGTTCTCGCTCGAAGATGCCCGCGCGGGCCGGGTCTTCCGCGATGCCGTCACCGAACCGATGGTGAAGCCCTTCTACTGGGACGAATTCGCGCGCTACACCTTCACGGTGCCCTACCGGAGCTTCCTGCCCAAGAAGGTCGGAAACCTGCTGCTCTCGGGGGCCTCGCTCTCCTTCACCTACGAGACGATCTTCATGGTCATGCGCAATTTCCCGTGGTCCACCCTCACCGGCGAGATCGCGGGCTTTGCGGCCGCCCAATGCATCGAGAAGGGGATCGGCCCCAAGGAGCTGGAGTGGACGGTGCCCTACGGTCCGGGCGGTTGAACCGGGGAGCGGGTCAGATGGGGGTGTTTCACCGGCAGGTCGATCAGCACTTCGAGGACCTGCCCCAACTCGGGCAGAAGCTCGGCTTCGGGCGTTGCCTGAAGCTCGGCCGTCCGGGCCTCGATCAGCTTGCCCACGCGCGTCGTCGCCGCCTTCCCCTCGGGCGTGAGCGATACCTGCGCGCGCCGCTGGTCGGTGCCCGAAGCCGTGCGCGTCACGAGGCCCAGCTTGGTCAACTCGTTCAGCACCCGGCTGACATTCGGCGGCTGCATGAAAGAGCGCAGCGCAAGTTCGGAGGGTTCAAGGAACGGCTCGTCGAACAGGTTGCGAAGGACACGCCACTGGCGCTCCGAGATGTTGGCGTCGCGAAACAGCGGCCGATAGAGCTGCATGATCGCCTCGCGGGCGCGCAGCAGCCGCACCGGCAGCGCCTCTGCCAAACCGGTGGCCGGAACCCAATCCTCCGGACCACCCGCAGCACCTTCGATCTCGGTTCCCTTGGAATCTGTCGTGTTCACCGTCCGCCTCGCCAAAAAGCCTGCAAGCCACCTTACCGGACCTCTCCTGTATCATGAGCGGCTTGATCTCATCAACTTATGATAATAATTATTACGGAAAGCAAATTCCTGCCCGGCGGGGGCTTTCCCTTCACTGCGGAGGCTGTCGGCCGTGTCTCGGGGGAGCTTCATGCTGAAAGTCATCAACCTTCTCGACACCGCGTTGATGGTCATTGCCGCCGTCATGCTGGTGATGATGCTCGGGCATGTGTCGTTGGAGGTGATCCTGCGGCTGTCGGGCGTCAGCGTGCAGCTCCAGACCATCACCTACGTGTCGGCGTGGTACATGGTTGCGCTGGTCTTCTGCGCCCTGCCCTGGGCTGAGGGCCACGAGGGACATATCAGCGTTGATGCCTTCACCTCCATGCTTCCGGCTGGCGTCCGCGTGGCCATGCTGCGTGCCTTCGATGGCATCACCGCGCTCTGCCTCGGCTTCCTGACCTGGCTTTCTACGCTTCAGGCCTGGGACAAGACGATGGATGGCGAGATCTGGGAAACCTCGACTGGCTACTTCCTCGTCTGGCCGGGCCGCTGGGCAATCGTTCTCTCCTTCGCGGTGCTGACCCTGCGCTATGCGCTGCGGTGCCTCACCAACAGAGCTGCCCTCACCCCTGCCCCTGCTGGCGAGGGAGACTGAGATGGAGGGCCTCTGGATCGGCTTGGCGGGCTTTGGCGTCGTTTTGCTCCTCGTCGCGCTGCAATTTCCGGTTGGCGTGGCCCTCGGCCTGGTCGGCGCCGTCGGGATCTACCTGCAGATCGGCTATCGGCCGATGGTCGGGATCCTTGAGTCGACGCCCTTCGAGTTCACCGCAAGCTGGTCGCTCTCGGCCATTCCGCTCTTTCTGCTCATGGGAAGCGTCATCCAGCGGTCCGGCTTGGCAGGGCATATCTACACTGCGGCACGGATCTGGATGGGAAGGCTCCCCGGCGGCCTTGCGGTGGCAACCAATGTCGCCTCGGCGGGCTTTGCGGCGATGTCCGGCTCCAGCATGGCCACCTCTGCGGCCATGGCACGATTGGCGGTGCCCGAGATGCTCCGCGCCGGATACGACCGCAAGCTCGCCACGGGCTGCGTTGCCAGCGCCGGCACGCTCGGGGCGCTCATTCCGCCCAGCATCCTCATGATCCTCTATGCCATCTTCGCGGAGGTCTCGATTGCCAAGATGCTGGTGGCAGGCATCCTGCCCGGGCTGCTGACGCTGGCCGTCTACGTTGCGATGATCATGCTGCGCAGCCACCGCGACCCGACACTGGCCCCCGGGATGGTGGCACGCGCCAGCCTGCGGGAGAAATTCGCCAGCCTCGCTCCGGTCTGGCCCCTGCCCCTTATCTTCTTCGGTGTACTCGGCGGCATCTACGGCGGCATCGTCACGGCAACCGAGGCCGCCGCACTGGGCGTGCTGCTCTCGCTCTTCGCGGCCCTGCTCGCCGGCGGGTTCTCCTGGGATCTCGTGTGCGGCGCGCTGATCGAGACGCTGGGCAGCACCGCACGCATCTTCTTTGTCGCGATGGGCGCGATCATCTTTACCAAGTTTCTGGCCCTCACGGGCATCTCGACCACGCTCGCCCGAAGCTTCTCCGGCTTTGCCGACAACTACCTGCTGCTGGTGCTCGCCGCCTCGCTGCTGTTTCTCGTGCTCGGCATGTTCCTGGACCCGCTCGGCGTCATGCTCATCAGCCTCCCGATCATCCTGCCGGTCTTCAAGGCCGTGGACGCCGACCTGATCTGGCTCGGCGTGATCGTGGTCAAATACATCGAGATTGGCCTGCTCACCCCGCCGGTCGGGCTCAACGTCTACGTCGTGAAGAGCGCCCTCGGCGGCGACGTTCCCCTCGGCGACATCTTCCGCGGGGTCACGTGGTTTTTGGCCTGCGAGGTCATCATCATGGCCCTGCTCATCGGCTTTCCGGAAATTTCACTCGTCCTGGCCAACAGGCTGGGTCTCTGACGCATCTCAAGGGAGGAGACCATGCGTTTCACATCAAGAACTGCCCTCGCAACAACGCTGACGCTGGCTGTGTCGGTCACGGCCGCCACGGCCCGCGACCTTCGCTACGCGGCCTTTGTCGGCACGCAACACCCCTCGTTGAGCGTGTCGCTGGAGCCCATGTTCGAGCGTCTCCGTGAAGCAACGGATGGCGAACTGAACTTCACCACCTTTCCGCTGGGCCAGCTGCTCGGCGCCCGTGCGATCCTCGAAGGCATAGATGATGGCGTGGCCGACGGCGGCATGGTCGTGCCGCATTGGTATCCTTCCGACATTCCCTCGGTGGTGAACTACGCAAACATGGCCGTCTACGGCACCGACCCCTTCGCTATCGCGGGCGCGGTCAGCGAGGCCATGCTGCTCAACTGCCCGGAGTGCGTGGAAGAATACGCCGAGGCCGGGGCACGGATTCTCGGCGCCTACTCCACCACGCCCTTTGTGCTGCAATGCACCACCCCGGTAAGCTCGCTGGCCGATCTCGACGGGCTGCGCGTGAAGACCACCGGCATCATGGGGCCGCGCCTCGAACGGCTTTCCGCGGTGCCCTCCAACATTCCCTCTCCCGAGATGGCCGAGGGATTGCAGCGCAATCAACTCGACTGCGTGCTCGCGTCGATGGACTGGTATTCGTCCTACGGGCTGCAGGGAATTGTCACCGACGTCACCGAGGCGCCCCTGGGCACCGTGCGGGGCATGTCCCTCATGGCCTTCAGCACCGAGACCTGGGCCGAGCTCTCGGATGAGCACCGCGCCCTCATGCTGCGCGAAATCTCCTATGCGGTGGCCGACATGATGATCGGTCAGGAAGCCCTGGTACAGGATTCGCGCGAGAAGGCCGCGGCGCAGGGCGTGACCTTCCACAAGGGAGACGAAACGCTGGTTTCCGCCCTCGCCCCTTCCGCCGTGGACGAGGAACTGATCGCCGCCTACGCCGCGGACATCGGGGTCGAGAACTATGCCGAGCAGGTCGAGGCCTTCAAGACTGCTCTCTCCAAGTGGGAGGCAATCGTCGCCAATACGGGCCGCGACAGAGAGGCCTTTGCACAGGCGCTTTACGACGAGGTCTATAGCAAGCTGAAGTGACGCCGGGAGCGGGGCAATCTTTCTTGAAACGAGAAAACTGATAGTCATTTTTCTCTGCTATCAAGAAAGATTGCCGGAGGTAGCCTGATCGAACAGCCAGCATTCCTGGGGAGGAGAGATGCAGCTAACCGACACCGAAAAAGCCATGCGCGACGGGGCCAAAGGCCCTGCCGTGGCCCGTTCGATGGACCTTCTGATCCGCTATGGCGAAGCGCTCGGCGCTGAACGGCTGGTGGAAACGCGCAACGTCGCGGGGGCCTACAACGCCTCCACCCCCTCGGTGCGCAGCCTCGCCGAAGAGGGGTTCGACCGGGTGTTCTCCGAGCTGAACCTCGACAGTGACGAGGTGGTGGACGTGCCGCGCATGGCCGTCCCCACCTGCCAGCTCATCACCGGGATCGACCTCGACAATCACGAGCTTCAGGGCGCCGATCCGGCGCTGGTCGAGATGCAGAGGGCCGGAGAGAAGTACCTCGGCAAGCGCGGCGTGAACATGATGTGCACCTGCACCCCCTATCAGGTCGGCAACGTGCCGGTGCAGGGCGAGCATTGCGCCTGGATGGAAAGCTCGGCGGTGATCTACTGCAACTCCGTACTGGGTGCGCGCACCAACGTCGAGGGCAAGGAAAGCACCGGCGCCGCCGGGCTGACCGGGCGCATCCCCTACTGGGGCCTGCACCGCGCCGAAAACCGCCATGCCAACCGTCTGGTCCGCGTCGAGACCGAGGTGAACGACATGGCCAACTGGGGCGTGCTCGGCTATTTCACCGGTTTCGAGGTGGAAGAGAACAAGCCCGCCTTCGAAGGGCTGACCCACCTCCCAGACCTGATGAAGCTCAAGCACTTCGGCGCCGCGGCCGCATCTTCCGGCGGGGTCGAGATGTATCACATGCCGGGGATCACGCCCGAGGCCCCGACAATGGATGCGGCCTTCGGCGGCGCGGCCCGGCCCGAGGCGATCGTGTTTGGCGAGGCCGAGAAGCGCCGCACGTGGGCACGGCTGCAAAACGCAACCGACCGCAAGCTCGATTTCGTCATGCTGGGCTGCCCGCACAACTCCATCGAACAGATGTCGCTGGTGGCCGAACTGCTGGAGGGACGGAAGATTCACCCCGACACGGCGCTCTGGGTGCATACCCCCCGCGCCATCCGGCAAATCGCGGATCGCTCGGGCTATACCGACATCATCCGCGCCGCCGGTGGTGAGGTGATGTCCGATACCTGCCCCTCGATCTCGCGGCGGATGCCCGAGGGCGTCCGCGTGATCGCGACCGACAGCGCCAAACAGGCGCATTACCTGCCGGCCATCGGCAAGGTGCAGGGCTGGTTCGGCTCGGTGCAGCAATGCGTCGACAGCGCCGTGGCCGGCGAGTGGCTGGGGGTGGTTCAATGAACGAGGCCGCCGCGCAGCCGCGCGTCATCACTTTGCGGGGCCGCAAGGTGGTGGGCGGCAAGGCCCGCGCCGAGGCGCTGGTGACCACGCAGACTATTTCGGGCTGGGGCGGGATCAACGAGCGCGACGGCTCGGTGATCGAGCTGCACCACGAGTTGAACGGGCAGAGCTTTGCCGGAAAGGTGCTGGTCTTTCCCGGCGCCAAGGGCAGCTCGGGCTGGTCCGCCTATTTTCACATGTGCCGCCTCAACGGCACCGCCCCTGCGGCGATGATCTTCACCCGGATGACCACCAAGATAGCGCTCGGCGCAGTGGTCACCCGCGTGCCCACGGTGACCGAGCTCGACGGCGACCCGTTCGAGCTGATCGAAACCGGCGACCTCGTCGAAGTCGATGCCGACGCCGGCACCGTGACCATCACCAAGCCGCCGGGCTGACAGAGAGTGCCGGACCGGCGCGCCTGGGAGGGTGCTGCGCCGGAAGAACCGGATGAAAGGGGGCAGAACAGCCCCGCACAACAAGGAGGAGACCCAAGAGATGCTGAAACGCGCAACCAACCTGCTGGCAGGTGCCGCCCTTGCGATCGGGCTGACCACGGCAAGTGCCACCGCACAGGACTACACATGGCCCGACTACTTCTCGGTGGTCACGCCGATTGTGGGCACCGCCAATCACTCGCTCGCCGTGGCCTGGACCGCAGAGTTCTCGGCTCAGACCGCCAGCCGCGCACGGGTGCTTCCCGCGCCCAACGGCTACGCCCGCGCCGAGTGGCTGAACACCGGTGAAGGGCTCGTGGCCATGGTTCAGGCCAGCGACTACTTCGACATCATGGACGCCAACGAGGGCTATGCCACCCCCACCAGCGGCCCCGCCGACAGCCGCGTGGCGGTGATGAACATGATCACGCCCTGGGGCTACATGGTGCGGGGCGATAGCGATATCCAGAGCTTCGCCGACATCGGCCCGGGCACCCGCATCGCCTTCTCGCCGTCCTCCTCCTTCCTCGTGGCCGGCGTCGATGCGCTTCTGGCCTATCGCGGGCTGACCCGCGATGACGTGGAGCTGGTGGAAGTGGGCAACTACGGCGCCAACACCCGGATCACGGTCGAGGGCCGCGCCGACGTGACCTTCACCTCGCCGCTTTCCGGCACCAGCTACGAGGCCGAGGCAAACCCGCAGGGCATCCGCTGGCTGCCCCTGCCCAAACGCGAGGACGACCCCGAAGCCTTCGCTCGCTACCGTGCGATACAGCCCGGATACGTGCCCTCCGAGATCACCTCCGGCGTGCCCAGCTCCCAGGGGCTCTACATGGACCACGCCTATCAGGCCAACCACGTGCTGGCCGATGGCGACGAGGAGTTCGTCTACCAGCTCGCCAAGTGGCTCGACGAGCACCATGGCGACTTCGAGAAGGACTTCACCCACGCCAAGATGATGTCGATGGCAAGCCTCGAAAGCTTCCTGAACGTCGGCGCGCTCCAGCCGATCCATGCTGGCGCGATCCGCTACCTGAAGGAAAAGGGCGTGTGGACCGACGCGCATCAGGCCCGGCAGGACGCCCTCGTCGAGCTGGCCGAGGCCCGCGTGGCGCTCTGGCAGGAGACCCTGGCCGAGGCGGAGGAAAAGGGCATCGACGTCTCGCCCGACAGCGCCGAATTTGCCGAGCTCTGGACCGCCAAGCGCGACGCCGCGAGCGGCGGCAAAACCTATGGCGAGTTGGTTCTCTCGATCGAGTGAGCCCTCACCTGCCGCCCGCGTTCCCCCAGAGACGCGGGCGGCGATATCTCCAAACATTCCACCCGACATCGCGTCGAAGGGCCAGACATGAGCACCGACCAGACACCCCAATCCAGCGCTCTCACCGATAACGCCGAGGCTGCCGCAGCCGCAGCCGCAGCAGCCGTGCCGCAGAGCTTTCGCGATCAGGCCGAGGAACGCTGGCTTTCGATGCCCCGCTGGGTGCGGGCCCTCGTGTTGGCCATGTCGGCCGGCGGGGTCGCGCTTTCGGTGGCCTACATCTTCGCCATCGTCCCGATGCTGGACCTCACCTACTACTTCCTGCTGATGGCCGCCTTCCTGCCCGTGGTCTACCTGCTGCTCCCGGCATGGACGAGCGAGGACCGGGTGACCTGGGCCAGCTACCTGCCGGCCATCGCGATCTGCGGCCTGACGCTCTTCATGGCCTACCAGGCCCGCGGCCTCGTGTTCGGAACATGGGTGCCGGTCAAGGAAACCTGGCAGCTCGTCGTGGCCTCTGCCATCTTCGTGCTGATCCTCGAGGCCGCACGGCGCTCCGGCGGCTACATCTTCCTCGTCATCGTCATCGCGCTGGCGCTCTACCCGGTCTATGCCTTCTACATGCCCGGCATCCTCTGGGGGCCGCCGACCTCGCTGTCGCGCACCATCGCCTTCAACGTCTTCTCAGGCGATGCGATGCTCGGCGTCGTCACCCGGGTTGTGGGCGAGCTGATCATCGGCTTCCTGATCCTCGCGGCCCTGATGGTCGCAACCGGCGCGGCAGACTTCTTCCTCAACCTCGCGATGGCGCTGATGGGCACCTCACGGGGCGGCGCCGCCAAGGTGAGCGTGCTGGCCTCGGGCTTCTTCGGTTCGCTCTCGGGCTCGATCT
This sequence comes from Oceanicola sp. 502str15, assembly GCF_024105635.1. NCBI lineage: Bacteria > Pseudomonadati > Pseudomonadota > Alphaproteobacteria > Rhodobacterales > Roseobacteraceae > Oceanicola > Oceanicola sp. 502str15. The sequence goes on along the minus strand of NZ_WYDQ01000001.1, from coordinate 604,104 downwards.
TCGGCAACGTGGTCTCCACCGGCTCGGTCACGATCCCCTCGATGAAGAAGGCGGGATTTCCCAGCCACTACGCGGGCGCGCTTGAGGCCTGCGCCTCCACGGGCGGCATGCTGATGCCCCCGGTGATGGGCGCGGTGGCCTTCATCATGGCCGACTTCACCAACACCGAATACCGGGTGATCGTGCTCGCCGCGCTCATCCCCTCGCTGCTCTACTACTTCGGCCTCTACTGCCACGTCGACGGCTTTGCCGCACGCAACGGCCTGAAGGGCCTCAAGCGGGCCGACCTGCCCCGCGTTGCTGCGGTGCTCAAGGACGGCTGGCCCTTCCTTGTGGTGCTTGCCTTCCTCGTCTGGGGCCTCGTCTTCATGCGCTGGGAGCGGCTGACGCCCTTCTATGCCTCCGCCCTCCTGCTGGTGCTGACAACGCTCCACCCGCGCCTGCGCATCCGCCTGAACCGCGTCCCCGAACTGTTCTACCAGATCACCAAGCTGCTGAGCCAAACCATGGGCCTGCTGCTGCCCACCAGCTTCATCCTCGGCGGTCTCATGGCCACCGGCGTAGCGCCGGTCATTGCCGCCTCGCTCGTGCGGATGGGCGGCGACGGGCTGGTGCCGGTGCTGGCCATCGGCATCGGCGTCTGCCTGATCTTCGGGATGCTGGGCATGATCGTGGCCGCCTACCTGATGCTGGCGCTCACCCTCGCCCCGGCGCTGGAGCAGATCGCGGGCCTCAATACCCTCGCGATCCACCTCTTCATCGCCTATTACGCCTCGCTCGCCGCAATCACCCCGCCGGTGGCGCTGGCCGCCTTCCTCGCCTCGCGGATCTCCGACAGCGACCCGATAAAGACCTCGGTCCACGCCGCACGGCTCGGCATCGTGCTCTACTTCGTGCCGATCTTCTTCCTCTTCGAGCCGGCGCTGATCCTTCAGGGGCCGTTCTACCTGACGGTCATCTGGACCGCCTTCAACATCCTCGCCGTCATCACCATCGCCGCCGCCTCCGAAGGCTACGTGCCATGGCGCGGCAGGCTGGCGGGATGGGCGCGATGGCCGCTCTTCGGCTGCGGGCTGATCATCGGCTTCCCGGAATGGACCAGCACCGCCATCGGCCTCGCCCTCGCCGCCGCGCTGGTGCTGCTCGGCAGCCGCGCCGACGCACGGGACGCCCCGGCTGGAGCCACCTGACACGAAAGCGGGCCAACCGCCCGCATCACCACGAACCCAATTTCAACGGAGTCTATACGCATGTCCTACGGTCGCCCGATCAACCCCGCCACAACCGTGGTGCGCCACAACGGCGAAACCCTGCACCGCGAACTGGAGGTGGACCTCTGCGTGATCGGCGCGGGCATTTCCGGCACCACCACGGCGCTGGAAGCCGCGAAGCTGGGCAAGAAGGTCGCCATCATCGACGGCCTTCCCGCGCTCGGCGGACAGGCGGTGAACTCGATCATCGGCACCTTCTGCGGCCTCTACCAGAACGGCACCCACGGCCACCGCTACACCTTCGGCATCGCCGACGAGATGCTGGCCTACCTGGAGGCCAACGATGCCTGCTACTATCGCCACGGGCCCATGACGACCGTGGTGCATTACAACGAGGTCGCCCTCTCCCGCTGGGTCGAAACCTCGCTCGACGCGGCGGGCGTGATCCCGATCACCGGCGCGATCCTGCGCGAAGTGGAGCGTGACGGGCGGCGGATCACCGCGGCCAAGCTCGTCACCCGCTACGGAGATGTGACGGTGCGCGCCGAGGGCTTTGCCGATTGCTCCGGCGATGCGGCGCTGGCCTACCTCGCCGGCCTCGAATGCCGCGAACCCGATGAAAAGGTCTACGGCACCCAGCAATGCGTGGTCGAAGGCCTGAACATAGACCTCGAGCCGCCCGAGCGCGACGAGCTGTCGGAGCGCATCGCCCAGAAGGCCGAGGAGTATGGCCTCATCCGTCACGGCGGCATCGCCTTCTACTTTCCGGGCAAGGAGGTGGCAGTGCTGAACATGACCCACATGGAAACCCCGCTCGACCCGCTGGAGGCCTCGAAGATGGGCCAGATCGGCAAGGAGCAGGTGGACCGGGGCATCGCTCTGCTGAAGGCCGAATACCCCGACTTCTTCGGCAACATCCGCGTGCGCAGCTACGGCTTCCCCGGCATCCGCCAGACCCGCTGGATCAAGGGCGCGCATCACCTCGTGGTCGACGAGGTGGTTGAGCAGAAGAAGTTCGACGACGCCATCGGCCGCACCGCCTGGCCGATCGAGCTGCACAACGCGCCCGAGGGCTTCGTCTGGGAAACCTTCGACGAGAACCACACCCATTACATCCCCTTCGGCTCGATGATCTGCCCCGAGGCCGACAACCTCGTTGCCGTGGGCCGCTGCATCGACGGCGACCCGGCGGCACTGAGTTCCGTCCGGGTGATGGGCCCCTGCATGGCACAGGGCATGGCCGCCGCGCAGGCACTCGACCTCGCCGGCTCCGGCTCGGTTCACCAGCTCGACATGGCCGCGCTGCAAGAGCGGCTTTCCGACAACCTGACCCGCACCGACGGTGTGGCCCCGTAAGATGAGATGAGAGGAGACTGACCATGGAAACCAGACAGATCGAAGACGGCTTCGGCGTGGAGATCACCGGCGGGCTCGACGTGCTCGCGCCGCTCACGCCTGCGCAGATTGCCGAGGTGGATGCGCTGATGGATCAGCACTCCATCGTCGTCATCCGCAACCAGCCAATGAGCGTTGATGAGCAGCTCGCCTTCACCCGCCAGTTCGGCCCGCTCGACCAAGGCTTCCGCAAGATCGTCGCCAAGAAGAACACCAACACCCAGGTGACCCACGCCGAGGTTGGCGACATCTCCAACATCGGCAAGGATGGCAAGCCGGTGCCGCGCACCGACAAGCGCGTGCTCAACAACATCGCCAACCAGATGTGGCACTCCGACAGCTCGTTCCAGAAGCCGGCGGCCAAGTATTCGATGCTGCACTCGGTGCGCAATCCGAGCTGGGGCGGCGATACCGAGTTCGCCGACCTGAAGGCCGCCTACGATGCGCTGGACGACCGGATGAAGGAGTTTCTCGATGGCCGTGAGGCCGAGCACTACGCCCTGCATTCGCGCTTCCTCTTGGGCGACGACAGCTACGACGCCGAGCAGAAGGCCGCGATCGAGCCGGCGTGGTGGCCCATCGTGCGGGTGAACCCTGCGACCGGGCGCAAGCACCTCTTCATCGGCGTCCACGCCCGTCAGATCGACGGGCTGACCGTGCCCGAGGGCCGGATGATGCTGGCCGACCTGCTCGAGCACGCCACCCAGCAGCAGTTCATCTACCGTCACAAGTGGCAGACCGGCGACACGGTGATCTGGGACAACCGGGCCACCCTGCACCGGGGCCGCCACTTCGACCTCGACGAGCCGCGCGAGTTGCGCCGCACCACCACGCTCGACGATCAGGCCCCCGAGCTCTCGCTCGCCTCCTGAATCAAATCAGCGGCGGGGCGCCCGGCCCCGCCGTAACGCACCGCCTCAAAGCCGCGGCACCGGTTCGGTCTCCCAGGGAGCCTGCTCGAACTCCTTCTTCAGAAACTCCAGCAGCGCCGCCACCTCGGGCCGGTGCAGCTTGTTGTTGGGCACCATCGCCTTGAACCAGAGCTGCACCACCGGGAACTCGGGGATCACCTCCACCAGCCTGCCCTCCGCCAGATCCTCCTGCACAAGGAAGCCGGGCGCGATGCAGATGCCAAGGTGGTGGCGCGCCGCGAAATGCAGCAGGCGCGAGTCGTTGACCGTGAAGACCGGGTTCACCGTGACCGAAATCGGCCCGCCCTCGCTCTCGAAGAACCATGTCATCCCGGCGGCGACGTAGATGATGCAGCGATGCTCCACGAGGTCGCCCGGCGTGTTCGGGGTGCCATTTTCGGCAAGATACTCGGGCGTGGCCACCAGAACGCGAGGATAGTAGCAGAGCGGCGTTTCATGCACGCTGGCAAAGCTCTGCGGCAGCCCTCCAAGCGCGATGTCGAAGCCCTCTTCGAGCGGGTTCACCGCCCGGTCGATCAGCATCAGCTCGGTGGTGATGGCGGGATTCTGCGCCATGAACCGGGCGACCGACCGCCCGGCAAAGAGCGTGCCCAATGTCGTGGGCGCCTTGATCCGCACGTGACCCGCAAGCCCGGTCTCTGGCGGCGCGGCACCCTCGAGCGCATCCTCCAGCTGGCTTACGAGCATTTGCAGCCGCGGACGCAACCGGTCGGCCTCCGAGGTCATCACCAGCGCCCGCGTCGAGCGGACGAAAAGCCGGTTGCCGATGTGATCCTCCAGCCGCCCGACCCGCTTGGTCACCACCGAGGGCGCCACCCCGATTTCGCGCGCGGCGGCCGAGAAGCTGCCGGTGCGGGCAGTGGCGAGAAAGGCCTTTATGTCAACGAGAAGCGTCATGTCTCGGGCCTCGTCTGCTGTGATGCGCCGGCCTCCAACAATGACCACGAGCGCCGCGCGTTGCAACGCGCAAAGTACGAAACATCCGCCGCCTGCTTGATCATCGGCGAGTATCGGATTTTGTGCGGCGACTCATGAAAGCCCCGTGACGAAGCCGAAGGTCGGCCGACCCACGAACTGCCTGCCGGGACCGAAACAGGCCCGGCAGCCCACGCCGTGAGAGGCCCACGGTATCGTTCTTTCTGGCTTGAATGGTCGGGGCGGAGAGATTCGAACTCCCGACCCTCTGTTCCCAAAACAGATGCGCTACCAGACTGCGCTACGCCCCGACGAGGCGCGGTTTAGCCTGAGCCGCGCCGGAAGGAAAGAGGCTGCGATCATCGCGGCGTTTCCGCGGCCCGGTCACTGCCCCGCGCAGGGCCATGCCGCCGCGCTGCCGAAGGCTGGATGCAGCATCTGTGCCCCGGGCGCGATGCCGAAGGCCTTGGCCAGCCCGCCGTTGATCTCCAGCACCGCCAGAATGCCATCGCCCCCCGAAATCGGGGTTTCGTCCAGAGGCACGGCGTTGGAATGCACCCGCTGCACCACCCCGCGCGCATCCAGAAAGATCATGTCGAGGGGAATGAGCGTGTTGCGCATCCAGAAGCTCACGGGCGCAGGACGCGGATAGATGAAGAGCATCCCCGACGACCGGGCCATGCTCTTGCGATGCATGAGGCCCTGGCTCCGTTCGCCGGCGTCATCGGCAATTTCCACAGAGAACCGCGCCTGCCCGCCGTCCCAGCGCAGCCGCACTTCTCCGCTCTCGCACCCCTGCAGGGGCGCGACCAGCGCATCTCCCGCACCATCGGGCACGGCGGCAAACGGCGCGGCCTCGCGGCTGCCGCCAAGGTCGAGTTGTCCGCCGGCCTGTGCATGAAGCGCGGCCGGGGCACAGAAGCTCAGAACTGCTGCAAGGGTGAGGAAGGGCATGGCGCGCAACCGATCAGGCTGCCAGCGCCATGCCCTCAATCCTTCTTTTCCTTGAGCGCCGATTCCCATGAAAGCACCTGTGTCGCCATTCTGCCCCGTCGCCCTTCGACGACTTTCAGACAGATTGCCTCGCCCGGTTGCAGGTCTGCAAGGCCGGAGCGCCGAAGCACTTCAATGTGAACGAAAATGTCCTCCGGGCGGCGGAAGACATTGGCAAAGCCGAAGCCCTTGCCCTTGTCGAACCATTTCACCCGTGCAGGCTCCATCGGCAGCGCGGCAAGCTCCTCGGGATCGAGTGCAGCCACGTCATCGAGCGGTGGTGCGTCTCCGGGCTCGGGCGGGTCGATCGCAAAGACCTCCACCGCCTGCTGGCCCCGGTTGGTATCCTGGGTGCTGATCTCTATCCCGGCCCCGTCGGCCACCGAGCTCTGCCCGAAATTGCGCAGAACATTGGCGTGCAACAGGATGTCCGGACCACCTTCGTCGGCGATGACAAAGCCAAACCCCTTGGCAGGGTCGAACCATTTGACACGGCCCCTCACCCTGTGGTGTGCGTTGTTGTCTTCTTCTTCCATTCCAGCTCAGTACTGTCCTCATGGCACATGCCGAGCCTTGGCCCGACAGGCGCACCGCCCCACTAACAAAAGGGCATTCCCCTACCGCTTAAACAGCACCGTCCGATCCGCGAGTGTTACGGATAGAGGCGCTGTACCTGCCAGTCACGATCCGTCACGGCGGAACGAGTCCACCTGAAGCGGTCGTGAAGACGAAAAGCACCATCCGCCCAGAATTCGATCTCGAGTGGCAAGATGCGAATTCCGCCCCAGAACGGAGGGCGCTCGGGATTCTTCCCATGCTTTGCCGTCACCTTTGCAACCTCGGAAATGAGCGTCGCGCGCGATGACAGGGGCGTGCTTTGCCGTGAGGCCCAGGCGCCCAACCTGGATTTGAGGGAGCGGGAGGCAAAATACGCGTCGGCCTTCTGGCCGTCTTCCCGTTCCGTTACGCCCCGGACGCGAATCTGTCGCCTCAGGGACTTGGCGTGCCAAACGAAAGCCGCCTTTCCGTTAACGTCAACCTCTTGTGCCTTAGCGCTACCCCAGTTGGTGTAAAAGAGGAAGGCGTCTTCTTCGATTTCTTTCAGCAAAACCATTCTGGCGTTGGGCATTCCGGCCTCGTCAACCGTGGCGAGTGCAATGGCATCGGGGTCGTTGAGCTCACTGCCCTCAGCTTCCCCGAACCACCCCCGCGCCAGGGCGAAAGGGTCGTCGCCTGCAAAGATACCGCCACGTTCCGACATAGGCTGTCGTTCCTGATCGAGGCGGGCTAGCCGCCGTTCTTCTGTGCTGCAAGGGCTGTCGCGACGTCAGCGGCGGCCCCCTCACGGCGCCCTGCGGGGAGCCGTTGCATGTTTCGCGCATATCCATGCCCTGTTGCGCCGGTGCTTGCAACCTCGCCCTGCCATGTCCTAAAGGGAGCAAGGCAAGAAGCGACGGAGGGGTCGATGACTTCACAACTGATGGCGGGCAAGCGCGGGCTTATCATGGGTCTCGCCAACGACAAATCCATCGCATGGGGCGTGGCCAAGGCGCTCGCCGATGCCGGCGCCGAACTGGCGCTCACCTACCAGGGCGATGCCTTCAAGAAGCGCGTCACCCCGCTGGCCGATCAGCTCGGCTGCACCCTCATGGCCGATTGCGACGTGACCGACATGGACAGCGTCGATGCCTGTTTCGCCCAGATCGAGAAGGAATGGGGCGGGCTCGACTTCTATGTCCATGCCATCGGCTTCTCCGACAAGAACGAGCTGCGCGGCCGCTACGTGGACACCTCGCGCGAAAACTTCCGCATGAGCATGGATATCTCCGTTTACTCCTTCACCGCCTGCACCGCGCGGGCCGAGAAGCTGATGAAGAACGGCGGCTCCTGCCTCACCCTCACCTATTACGGCGCCGAAAAGGTCATGCCCCATTACAACGTGATGGGCGTCGCCAAGGCCGCGCTTGAGGCTTCGGTGCGCTACCTCGCCGAAGATCTCGGCAAGGACGGCATCCGCGTCAACGGCATCTCCGCCGGCCCGATCAAGACGCTGGCCGCGTCGGGCATCGGCGACTTCCGCTACATCCTCAAGTGGAACGAGCTGAACTCGCCCCTGCGCCGCAATGTCACCATCGACGATGTGGGCAAATCGGCGCTCTACCTGCTCTCGGATCTCGGCTCCGGCGTGACCGGCGAGATCCACCATGTCGACGCCGGCTACCACGCCGTCGGCATGAAGGCGGTGGACGCGCCCGACATCGACGTGGTGACCAAGCGCAAGGACGGCTGACCCCGCCGTGCCCGAGATCGTCCCCGTCTTCGACCCCGATGACCCCGCGGTCATCGGCGAGGACTACGTGGATCTCGCCATGTTTGACGGCCCGCCCTTCTCCGACATCCTCATCGACGCGGGCCTCGCCCCGCTCGAGGCCTACATCGGCATGTCCGAGTGGCAATTCGACGAGATGACCCAGGCCATGCCCGAGAACATGCGCCGCCCCTACGTGCCCGAGCGCGACAGCCCGTGGTTCCCGCCCGAAGCCATGCTGGAAATCTGCGCCGCCCTCCGCACCGCCCTGCGCGAGCAGCCCGAGCAGTTTACCGGCTGGCCGAAGATGGACGAGCACGTTGCCGATTTGCTCGACGAGACAGAACGCGTGTTCAAGCGTGCCGTCGAGCGAGGCGTCGCCTTCCGGCTCTCGGTCCTGCCCTAGCGCCGATTGGTGGGCTCCAGCCACCCTACAGCCAGCAACGACCCTCCGTAGGGTGGGTGCAACCCACACCATCCCTACCCCAGGTGTATCTGCCCCTCCGGATAGCGCACCCGTGGCACGCTCCGTGTCGCCAGGAAATACCCCAGTGTGAGCGGCCCCACCCGCCCGAGGAACATCACCACCTCGAACACGCCCCGGCCAAACTCGGTCAGCTCCGGCGTGTAACCCCGGCTGAGGCCGACCGTCGCAAAGCAGCTCACCACCTCGAAGGCGATATCGAGGAAATGCCCGTCATGGCTGGCCACGACCAGAAAGACCGCGACGAACACGAGGATCACGCTGATCGCCGTCAGCGCCATCACCTTCAACACCTGTTCCAGCCCGATCGAGCGCCCGAAGGCCGAAAGCTGGCTCTGGCGCCGAAAAAAGGCCACCGTCGCCAGCAGCATCACCACGAAGGTCGTCACCTTGATGCCCCCCGCCGTCGAGGTCGGCCCGCCGCCGATGAGCATGAGCGAAATGAACATCAGCGCCGTGCTGTCATGCATTCCGGCAATGTCGGTTGTGTTGAACCCCGCCGTGCGCGGGGTGACCGCCTGAAACCAGCTCACCGCCAGCCTTGCGGTGGTGGACTCCAGCGCCCCCAGCGTGGCCGGGTTGTTCCACTCCAGCACGGCGAAGGTCAGCATCGCCCAGGGGATCAGGATCGCCGTGCCCAGCAGCATGATCTTTGTGTGCAGCGTATAGTGCCGCCATCCGGCACGGCGGAACAGGTCGTCGAGCACCACGTAACCGATGCCCCCGGTGATGAAGAGCGCCGGGATCACGATGTTGATGACCGGATCGGTGGCAAAGGGCACCAGCCCCTCGGCATAGGTCGAGAACCCGGCATTGTTGAAGGCCGAAACCGAATGGAACACCGAGGTCCACAGCCCCGCCCAGACCCCCTCGTGGGGCACGAAGGTCAGCGCCAGAAACAGTGCGCCGGCCACCTCGCAAGCCAGCACCACCTTCAGGATCGTGGCCAGCAGGTGCTTGAGCCGCGCCACCGATGACTGCCCGAGGTCCTCCTGCAGGTAGGTCGAAGAGGTCAGCCCCACCGGCAGCCCCAGCAGCGACAGCACCAGCACAGCAAACACCATCAGCCCCAGCCCGCCGACCTGGATCAGCAACACCAGCACCAGCTCGCCCCAGAAGGTCAGCACCGAGCCGACGTCGAAGACCGAAAGCCCGGTCACCGTGACGGCGGAGGTGGCGGTGAAGATCGCGTCGCTCCAGCCGATCGGCTCGTGGCTGGTGAAGGGCAGCCGGAACAGCACCGCCCCGAAGGCCACGAAGAGCGCATAGCCGCAGGCAAGGATCAGCGGCGCCGGTACGCCGGTCAGGCTCTTCAGCAGCCCCTTCGCCCGCTTCCTGACCCGCCTGCGGCTCAAAGCGCGTCGCCAAAGGCGCGTAGGTCAGTGCGTTTGCCCAGCACGATCAGCCGGTCGCCCGCCGCCAGCTCCAGCGCATTGTCGTTGCAACTCATGAAGGTGGTGCCCCGCATCAGCCCGAGAAACCGCAGTTCCTCTCCCGCGATGGTGCGCAGCGCATTCAGCGGCGTCCCCTCCTTACGCTCGGGCAGGTGGATGTTGACCACCGAATACCCGTTGCGCAGGCTGGCATAGTCTTCGACCACCGGGTTGTTGAGCATCTGGCTCACCCGCTTGCCCATGTCCTGCTCGGGCAGGATCACCCGGTCGGCCCCGAGCTTGCTCAGGATGCGGTGATGGGTCCGGTTGGCCGCCTTCACCCAGATCGTCTCGACGCCCAGCATCTTCAGGTTCATCGTGGTCAGAATGCTGGCCTCGATATCCTCGCCGATCGCCACCAGCGCCACATCGTAGCGGTCCACGCCCACCTCGCGCAGCGCCGCCTCGTCGGTGGTGTCGAGGATCACCGTCGCCGCCAGCGCATCGGCATGGCGCGACACCCGCGTTTCGTCATTGTCGATGCCCAGCACGTAATTGCCGAACTGCGCCAGCTCCAGCGCCACCGAGCCGCCAAAGGCGCCAAGCCCGACCACCACGAAGCTGCGTGTTTCCTTGCCCATCTGTCCCCCTGGGTCGCTGCCCGCCCAATCTGCGCCTCAGCGCGCGGGAGGGTCAAGCTGACCCAAACGCGGCAAATTCCCTTCGGTTCCTCTCGACGACAAGGCCAAGGCAGGGCTAATAGAGGCAAAACGCTGCACGAGGGAACTGCCATGTCCGACCGCCTGCCCCACGAAAAAGGCTTTCACGTAAGCTGGGATCAGATCCACCGCGACAGCCGGGCACTGGCCTGGCGTCTTGACGGAAAGGGCCCCGACGACGGCGCATGGAAGGCGGTCGTGGCCATCACCCGTGGCGGCATGGCCCCGGCCATGATCGTGGCGCGCGAGCTCGACATCCGCACGGTCGACACGATCTCGGTCAAAAGCTACGACCATCAGGACCAGGCCGAGGCCAAGGTGCTGAAGGCCCCCGATCCTGCGATGATGGGCGATGGCACCGGCATTCTCGTGGTCGATGACCTCGTCGACACCGGCAAGACGCTGGAACTCGTCCGCAACCTCTACCCCAATGCCCATTTCGCCACCGTCTACGCCAAGCCGCAGGGCGAGCCGATGGTGCATACCTTCATCACCGGCGTCTCCCAGGACACATGGATCTTCTTTCCCTGGGACATGGCCCTGCAATACGTCGAGCCCTACCGGGGCAAGGACTGAGCGGTTTGCCGGCACGGAGCGGCCAGCTTGTCGAATGGCTCTATCGCCTGAGCCTGCTGGCCAAGGGGCTGCTCGGCCTGGCACAGATCGCGGGCAGCCTCGTGCTGCTGATACTGCCCGCCGCGACGGTGCCTGCCGCCCTGCACTGGCTCACCCGCTCCGAACTCACCGAAGACCCCGCCGATCCGATTTCGCTCGCCCTCGCCCACTGGGCGCTGCGTCTCGATCCGGCGGCCACGCATTTCTACGGCGTCTACCTCCTCAGCCACGGCGCGTTGAACCTCGGCGTGGTGGTCGGCCTCGTCCTGCGCATCCGCTATGCCACCGAGGCCTCTCTGGTGGTGCTGGCCTGCTTCGTCGCCTACCAGTCGGCGGAATGGCTGCGCACCCATGATCCCGCCCTCCTGCTGCTCACCGCCATCGACCTTGCGGTGATCGCGCTGGTGGTGCTGGAACGTCGGGGCCGCCGGGTATAGCGTCGCCCCGATCCACTTCAGCGAGCCTCCATGACCCATCAGCCCCCCACCTCCCGCACCTTCGCCTCGCCCGTCGTCGAGGCCAAAAGCTGGCTCGCGGGCCTCAGCTTCGGCCCCGATCGCCCGCTGATCGACGCCGGCCAGGCCGCGCCCGCCGAGGCCCCGCCCGAGGCGTTGCGCCGGCACATGGCCGATCTGGTGCTCACCGACACCTCCGCACATCTCTACGGCGCGGTGCTCGGGCTGGCGCCGCTGCGCGAGGCGCTGGCGGCCAACATTTCGTTCACCTACGGCGGCGCGGTGTCTCCTTCGCAGCTCGCCATCACCTCCGGGGCCAACCACGCCTTCTGCGCCGCGCTCGCCTCGCTGGCCGCGCCGGGGGATGAGGTGATGCTGCCAACGCCTTGGTATTTCAACCATAAAATGTGGCTCGACATGGCCAATGTCACCACCCTCCCGCTGCCCTGCGGCGCCAACCTCCTGCCCGACCCGGAGCAGGCCGCCGCCCTGCTCACCGATCGCACCCGCGCCATCGTGCTGGTCTCGCCCAACAACCCGACGGGGGCCGAATACCCCCCCGCCCTGCTCGACGCCTTCCGCGAGCTTGCCCGCGCCCGCGGCATCGCCCTCATCCTCGATGAAACCTACCGCGATTTCACCGCCACCCCCGGCGCCCCACACGGCCTCTTTGCCGACCCCGACTGGGACGACACGCTCATCCATATCTATTCCTTCTCCAAGACCTACCGCCTGACAGGCCACCGGGTCGGGGCGCTGGCCTGCTCGCCCTCGCGACTGGCCGAGATTGAGAAGTTCATCGACACCGTCACCATCTGCCCCACCCCGCTTGGCCAGAAGGCCGCGCTCTGGGGGCTGGAGAACCTCTCCCAGTGGGTCGCCTCCCAGCGCGACGAGGTGCTCGCCCGGCAATCCGCCATGCGCGACGCCGCCCCCCTGCTGGCCGACTCCGGCTGGCACCTGCGTGGCCTCGGCGGCTTCTTTGCCTGGATCGAGCACCCCTTCGACACCGACGCCACCAAAGTCGCCAAGGCCCTCACCCGCGAGGCCGCCGTGCTCGCCCTGCCCGGCACCTTCTTCACGCCCGACGGCGATGCCACCGGGCGCGGTGCCCTGCGCTTCGCCTTCGCCAACCTCGACGCGCCCCGCATCGGCCAAATGGCCGCCCGGCTTGCCGAATTCAAAGGCCCGTGACCGCCCCCGCTCTTGCCCCCCGGCCACGGCCCGGATAACAAATGCCAACTGCGAACCAAGCAAACGGGCGGAGCAATGGCACAGAGCGCGGGCAAGAAACTGGGCAACATCGTGATCTGGGTGCTGATGGCGCTTCTGGTCGTCGGCCTCACGGGCTTCGGCGTCACCAGTTTTGGCAGCTCCGTCAGCTCCGTGGGCGAGGTCGGTGACGAGCCGATCCCGGTCAACGACTACTTCCGCGAGGTGGTCTCCGAAATCGCCGCCGAAGAGCAGCAGCAGGGCCGCCAGATCTCGATTGCCGAGGCCGAACAGGCCGGCATCCTCACCCGCGTCCGCACCCGCCTCACCAACCGCGCCGCGCTCGACAATGAAGCCGCCCGCATGGGGCTTTCGGTGGGCGACGAGCGGGTCCGCGAGCAGGTCGTCTCCGCCCCCGCCTTCCAGGGCATCGACGGCAAGTTCGACCGCGCCGCCTACCAGGGCGTGCTGCGCAACCGGGGCATCTCCGTCACCGAATTCGAAACCGGCGTGCGCAAGGACACCGCCCGCACCATCATCCAGGGTGCCGTCGTCGGTGGCGTGCCCGCTCCCAAGGTGCAGATCGACACGCTGCTGGGCTACTTCGGCGAACGCCGCAGCTTCCGCTGGGCCACCTTCGGCCCCGACCAGCTGGCCGAGCCGCTGCCCGAGCCCTCCGAGGAGGAGCTGACCGCCTTCTACCAGGCCAACACCCCCGATTTCACGCTGCCCCAGATGAAGCGCATCACCTTCGCATGGGTGCTGCCCGAAATGATGATCGACAGCGTCGAAATCGACGAGGACGCCGCCCGCAAGCTCTACGAGAGCCGCAGCGCCGAGTTCCAGCGCCCCGAGCGACGCCTGATCGAACGGCTGATCTTCCCCACCGAGGAGGCGGCCGCCGCGGCCAAGGCCACGCTCGATGACGGCTCCGCCACCTTCCAGTCGCTGGTCGAGGCCCGCGGCCTGACCCTCGAAGACGCCGACCTTGGCGAACTGACCCAGGCCGAGCTGCCCACAGAGGCCGGCGAGGCGCTCTTCGCCCTCACCGAGCCGGGCGTCGCAGGCCCCTTCCCCACCGATCTCGGCCCCGCGCTTTTCCGGATGAACGGCATCCTCGCCGCCGTTGACACGCCCTTCGAGGAGGCCCGCGCCGAACTGACCGAAGAGCTGGCACAGGACCGCGCCCGCCGCGTGATCTCCGACATGGAAGTCGAGGTCGAGGACCGTCTGGCCGAGGGCGCCACGCTCGAAGAGCTGGCCGAAGAGAGCGACCTCGAGCTTGGCACCATCGACTGGTGGGACGCCTCCGGCGAAAGCATCGCCAGCTACGACGAGTTCCGCGACGCCGCCCTCACCCTCACCGAAGATGACTTTCCCACCGTGATCCGCCTGTCGGACGGCGGCATCTTCGCCATGCGCCTCGACGAGATCCTCGAGCCCCGCCTGCAGGAAATCTCGGAGGTCCGCACCAAGGTTCTGGCCGGCTGGGAAGCCGAGCAGACCGAGGAGCGCCTGCGCGTTCAGGCCAGCGAGCTTCAGGCCCAGGTCGAGGCCGGTGCCCCGCTCTCCTCCTCCGCCGCCCCGGTCGACGATGCCACCGGCCTCACCCGCGACGGCTTCATCGACGGCACGCCCCCTGCCCTCGTCTCCACCGCCTTCGAGCTCGAAGAGGGCGGGCTGGCCATTCTGGAGGGCTTCGGCAACGTCTACCTCGTGCAGCTCACCTCCATCGCCGCGCCCGACCCCGAAGACGAGCGCATCTCCCTGCTGACCCAGCTGCTGTCGCAACAGGCCACCCAGTCGATCTCGCTCGACCTCTACTCCGCCTTCGCAGAAGCCCTCGGCCAGACCGCAGGCGTCAGGATCGACAACAGCACGCTGGCGCAGATCCACACCCAGATCGCCACCCAGTAGACCGCCCATGAGCCGTATCGAACCCAGCTACGAAGAGTTTGCCCGCGCCTGGGAGGCCGGCGAAAACCAGGTGGTCTACACCCGCCTCGCCGCCGACCTCGACACGCCCGTCTCCCTGATGCTCAAGCTCGCAGAAGCCCGCGAAGACAGCTTCATGCTGGAATCGGTGACAGGCGGCGAGGTGCGCGGACGCTATTCGATCATCGGCCTCAAGCCCGACCTGATCTGGCAGTGCCACGGCCAGAGCGCCCGCATCAACCGCGACGCCCGCTTCGACCCCGACAGCTGGCAGCCCGAAGAGGCCGCCCCGCTCGACAGCCTGCGCGCCCTGCTGGCCGAAAGCCGCATCACCCTGCCCGCCGATCTGCCCTCGGCCGCCGCCGGGCTCTTCGGCTACCTTGGCTACGACATGATCCGCCTTGTCGAGCACCTGCCCAACATCAACCCCGACCCCCTCGGCCTGCCCGATGCGGTCATGATGCGGCCCACCGTGGTGGCCGTGCTCGACGGAGTGAAGGGCGAGGTCACGCTGGTCTCCCCCGCCTTCACCACCTCCGGCCTCACGGCGCGCGCCGCCTACGCCCAGGCCGCCGAACGGGTGATGGACGCCCTGCGCGACCTCGACCGCGGCCTCTCCAGCCAAAGCCGCGAGCTCGAAGCGGCGGATGAAACCCCCGAGCCCGTGTCCAACTTCACCCGCGAGGGCTACAAGGCCGCCGTCGAGAAGGCCAAGGACTACATCCGCGCCGGTGACATCTTCCAGGTGGTGCCCTCGCAGCGCTGGTCGCAGAAATTCACCCTGCCGCCCTTCGCGCTCTACCGCTCGCTGCGCCGCACCAACCCCTCGCCCTTCATGTTCTTCTTCAACTTCGGCGGCTTCCAGGTGATCGGCGCCTCGCCCGAGATCCTCGTGCGCCTGCGCGAAGGCGAGGTCACGATCCGCCCCATCGCCGGCACCCGCAAACGCGGCGCCAACGAGGACGAGGATCGCGCGCTCGAGGCCGATCTGCTCTCCGACGAAAAGGAACTGGCCGAACACCTCATGCTGCTCGATCTCGGGCGCAATGACGTGGGCCGCGTCGCCAAGATCGGCAGCGTCCGCCCGACCGAAGAGTTCATCGTTGAGCGCTACAGCCACGTCATGCACATCGTCTCCAACGTGGTCGGCCAGATCAACGACGGAGAAGACGCGCTCTCCGCCCTGCTCGCAGGCCTGCCCGCCGGCACCGTCTCGGGCGCACCCAAGGTGCGGGCAATGGAAATCATCGACGAGCTGGAGCCCGAAAAGCGCGGCGTCTACGGCGGCGGCCTCGGCTACTTCTCCGCCGATGGCGACATGGACATGTGCATCGCCCTGCGCACCGCCGTGCTGAAGGACGAAACCCTTTATATCCAGGCCGGTGGCGGCGTGGTCTTCGACAGCGACCCGGAAGCCGAGTTCGTCGAGACCGAGAACAAGTCGAAGGCGATCAAGGCCGCCGCCGACGACGCCGCCCGCTTCATCCGCCGCGGCAACGGCTGACCCGCCACCGGCCTATCCCGATCCTGCACATTTTCTTGCTGCAAATATCTCCGGGGGGTGTGGGGGGCTGGCCCCCCACCGCAAGACAGGTCAGCCAGACACCACGCCAAAAGGTCCGCGCAACCTCGCCACTTCCGTAGGTCGAGACTTGTTCCGACTGCCCCCCGACAAACCTCGCAAGGCGCGGCCAGCCTGGCCACCCACCCGGCCGCCTACTGCATCAGGATCGCAGAAACCGGCGCCAACGCCACGCTCTGGCCTTTGGTGCCCGCGGCCCAGTCCAGCAGGCTCGTCACCGTCTGGCTGAAGCTGTGGCCCATCACCACCACCTCGCCGTCCTGACCGGCCCGAAAGGCGGCACGGTCCAGCGTGCGCCCGATCGCGCCCGCGTTCTCGCCCTCACCGTCCAGCACCTTCCACACCAGCGTCGCAGGCAGGCCGGCGCTTTCCGCGCCCCGCTGCGCCGAGTTCAAACCGCTGTCGACAAAGACCAGCCCGTGCCCGGTGTCGCCCGCAATCGCCAGCAGCTGCCGTGTCAGCGCCGGGTTGCCGTTCACCCCTTCCTCGCCGGTGTCGAGCAGCCCCGCCGCACCGGGAAACCGCCCGAAGTGGCTTTGCAGAGTGGTTTCCATGTCCTGCGGTGTTGCGCCCCTCGGCAGACCCGACGGCAGGATCAGCACCTCGAAGCCCGCATCGCGGTAGCCCTGCGCCGTCTCGGCGGCGCCCGGGTCGGTCGGGTCCACCGCGAAGGTGACCGGAAAGTCGATCGCCTTCAGCGCCGTGCGGTCCAGCCCCTTGTCGCCCACGTCAAACAGGATCACCGAAACCAGCGGCTTGCCCTCCTCGTTGCTGAAGGGCGCGGCATTGGCCTCAAGGGCCGAAAGCTGCGGCGCGGCGTCGGCCTCGCCCTCGGCGCTTGCCCCGATCACGGGCAGCCGCGAGCCGGGCTTGTTGCGCTCGGTCAGCGGCACCACGCGCTTGCCGAAGCCCCCGCCGCTCTCGCCATTGGTGACGATCCGGCGCGGCAGGCCCTCGTTGCCGCCCGCCCCCGTGCGCGGCTGGCGCTCGGTGATCGGCACGCTGGCCGGTGGGGCAGAAGGCTCTGCCGGAAGCTCGGTTTCGCGGCGCGCACCGGGCACCTCGGCCTCGGGTGTCTGCGGGGCCTCTGCCACCTGTGCCGGGCTCTCGCGCTCGGGCCGGGCCGTGGCAACCGATGCATCCTTACCCGCGCCCTCCCGCACCGGAACCGCAGGCGTCTCCGCCACCGGAGCCTCGGATTCGGGCGCAGGCTGCACCGCAGCTTCCGGCTCGACCTCGACAATCTCCACAACCTCGGGCCCGTCTTCGGCAGCACCTGCATCAGGAGCCTCCACCTCTGCCACGGCCACCCCTTCGGGGGCCTCCGGGGCCACGGTGTCCAGCTCGGGGGCCACTTCGGCCACCGGCGCAACCGCATCGGCCTCCGGCGCGGCCTCGGCCACAGGCTCCCTGCCCGTCACCACCTCGGCCTCCGGCGCGGGCGCTGCGGCCACCTCGGCCTCGCCTGCCCGATCCGCGGTTTCGCTCCCCGCAACCCGGGCCACCTCGCCGTCGCTGGCCGGGGACACCGTCGCCACCTCCGGCGTCGCCTCGCTGCCCTCGGCCTGCACCGGCACGGTGCGCTCGGCGGCCTCGCTGG
This sequence comes from Oceanicola sp. 502str15, assembly GCF_024105635.1. Classification (NCBI taxonomy): domain Bacteria; kingdom Pseudomonadati; phylum Pseudomonadota; class Alphaproteobacteria; order Rhodobacterales; family Roseobacteraceae; genus Oceanicola; species Oceanicola sp. 502str15. The sequence goes on along the minus strand of NZ_WYDQ01000001.1, from coordinate 586,375 downwards.
TGGCCACCTCGGCCTCCGCCACCGGGGCCACCTGACTGTCTGCCGCCACCACGGCCTCGCTGTCGCTCGCCGGGGCGGCAACATCTTCGGCGCTCACCGCCTCGGGGGTGCTGCGCGGCACATCGGGCGCGGCCTCTGCGCCCTGCGGCGCATCGCCGGTCTCGGGCTGCATCGCTGCGTCCGGGGCCTCCGCCTCTACACCGCCGGTATCGCCGCCGCCAATCACCGGCGCGCGCTCGTCGGCCACCGGGGCAATGGGCGCATCCACGCCCTCGGTCGCGGTCTCGGGCACGGCGGGCGGGGCGGTGTCAGGCGCCGGGGCCTCGGCCACGGCAACATCGGGCTGTTCGGGCACGCTCGGGGCGACCGGCTCCGCCTCGGCCTCCGGCGCGGCGGGCTCGGTATCTTCTCCGGCCCGGGCAAATTCGGAACCCGGCGGCGGGGTCAGCTCGGTCTCCGCAGTGGTTTCGGCAGGCTCGACGGGGGCGATCTCCGGCGCCTCGGGCGCGGCATCGGCCTGCGGGGCCTCAAGGCCACCGCCACTGCCCGCAACGCCCTCCGCGCCCTCTGCCGCCGCATCCGCATCGCGCAGCGCAGCCACCTCCTCGGGCAGCGGCGCCAGAACCGACGCGCCCCCAAGCACCAGCACGCTCGCCAGCGCGCCCCATGCAACACCCGACAGGAGTCCCTTGCCCATATGCCCGACCTTTCGCCTTTTATCGCCGCACGCGCCCGATTTCCAAACGCGCCCCGCATGTTACGCCCCACCGCGTGATGGGCCAGGGATGGGCTTGACCCCGGCGGCGGGCTGCGGGCAAGTATAGCGCCAACCGTGCGGCGGATCACCCCCCTTGCGCACCTTCCATGACCCGAGGGCCAAATGCTGCTCCTGATCGACAACTACGACAGCTTTACCTACAACCTCGTCCACTATCTGGGCGAGCTTGGCGCCGATGTGCAGGTGCACCGGAACGATGCGCTCGACACCCAGTCGGCAATGGCGCTGAACCCCGCCGCCATCCTGCTCTCCCCCGGCCCCTGCACCCCCAACGAGGCGGGCATCTGCCTCGATCTGGTCCACGCAGCCGCCGAGGCCCGCATCCCGCTGATGGGCGTCTGCCTCGGGCACCAGTCCATCGGGCAGGCCTTTGGCGGCAAGGTGGTGCGTGCCGGCGAGATCGTGCACGGCAAGCTCGGCGCGATCCGCCACACCGGCAAGGGCGTCTTCGCCGGGCTGCCCGACGGCGAGCTGAAGGCCACCCGCTACCACTCGCTGATCGTCGAGCGCGAGAGCCTGCCCGACTGCCTCGAAGTCACCGCAGAGCTGGAAGACGGCACCATCATGGGCCTGCGCCACCGCGAGCTGCCCATCGAAGGCGTCCAGTTTCACCCCGAGAGCATCCGCTCCGAGCACGGCCACGCCATGCTGCAAAACTTCCTCAACATGAGCGCCCTTCCCGCATGAGCGATACCATCCGCCCCCTGATCGGCACCGCCGCCGAACGCCCGCTGACCCGCGCCGAGGCCGAAGCCGCCTTTGCCGCGCTCTTCGAGGGCGAGGCCACGCCCAGCCAGATCGGCGGCTTCCTCATGGCGCTCCGGGTGCGCGGCGAAACCGTCGACGAAATCGCCGCCGCCGCCTCCGCCATGCGCGCCCGCTGCAAGCCGGTCATGGCCCCCGCCGGGGCAATGGACATCGTCGGCACCGGCGGCGACGGCAAGGGCACGCTCAACATCTCCACCGCCACCGCCTTCGTGGTCGCCGGGGCGGGCGTGGTGGTGGCCAAGCACGGCAACCGCAACCTCTCGTCCAAGTCCGGCGCCGCCGATGCGCTGGGGCAGATGGGAGTCGAGGTCATGGTCGGCCCCGAGGTGGTGAACCTCGCCATCGCGGAGGTCGGCATCGGCTTCATGATGGCGCCCATGCACCACCCCGCCACCGCCCACGTCGGCCCGACCCGCGCCGAGCTCGGCACCCGCACCCTGTTCAACATCCTCGGCCCGCTGACCAACCCCGCCGGGGTGCGCTTTCAGCTCTCCGGGGCCTTCTCGCCCGACTGGCTGCGCCCCATGGCCGAGGTGCTGCGCGATCTGGGGTCGCAAGCCGCATGGATCGTCCACGGCGGCGACGGCACCGACGAGCTGTCCATCGCCGAAGCCTCCAAGGTGGCCGCGCTCGAGGATGGCGCGATCCGCGAGTTCGAGGCCCACCCCGAGGAGTTCGGCCTGCCCGTCCACCCCTTCGAGGCGATCCTCGGCGGAAGCCCGGCCGAGAACGCCACCGCCTTCCGCGGCCTTCTGGCCGGCGAAAAGAGCGCCTACCGCGACGCCGTGCTGCTCAACGCGGCCGCCGCCCTGCTGATCGCCGGGAAGGCGTCCACCAAGTCCGAGGGCGTGGCGATGGCCGCCGAAAGCATCGACAGCGGCAAAGCCCTGGAAAAGGTGCAGAAACTGGCCCGCATCACCGCACCCAAGATCTGACGCCTCCGGGCCCTTCGCCCGCCCGCCGCGGCCTTCCATTGGCCACGCCCGGGTTGACCGCTCCCCCCTCACCCGCTTTCCTTGCCCAAGGGGAATGCGGGAGACGGCAGATGTTCAGATGGTTCAAAGGCGGCGGCTGGCTGGTGCTGCTCTGCCTCGCAATCGGGGCCATCGGCCTCTGGGTCTGGATCTCCGAGGGCGCAAGGGGCCGCGAGTTCGCCCGCTCCGGCATCGAAACCACCGCCCGCGTCGTCGAACGCGACCGGCGCGTGCGCATCGGCGGTTCCAAGACCCCGACCACCGACTATCTCGTCACCGTCACCTACACCACCGGCACCGCCCCCGATCTCACCTTCCACCGCGCCACCGAAACCGTCTCCTCCAACTTTCACGCCTCCGTCCGCGAGGGCGACAGGATCACCGTCAAGACCCTGCCCGGCCGCCCCGACGAGGTCGAGATCGAGCCCGGCGGCGTCTCCGACAATGCCTTCTGGGCCGGCATCGTCGGCACCGTGTTCGTGGCAATCGGGCTGCTCGCCGCCCTTCTCTTCCACCGCATCGGCGCCGCGGCCCGCAGCCTGCGCCGCCACGGCAATCGCACGCAGGCCGAGATCGTCGAGCTGCGCGCCGTCGGCAACCGCACCGCCCTCACCGTGCGCTACACCACCAGCACCGGCCAGCCGCAGCAGGCCGAGGTGCCCCCCTCTCCCACCAGGCTCGTGATGGGCGCGAGGCCGGGCGACCCGATCGCCATCACCTACGCCCCCGACCGCCCCGGCCATGCCTTGCTCACCGCCACCCTCGACTAAATCGCCATTGCCCTGCCCCTGCCTGCGCAATAAGTGTTCGCCATGAGCCAGACCATTCTTGACCGCATCCGCGACTACAAACTCGAAGAGATCGCCGCCGCCAAGGCCGAGCGCTCCACCGAGACCATGCTCACCGAAGCCGCCGGCGCCCCCGCCGTGCGCGGCTTCCGCGACGCCCTGATCGAACACAGCCGCCACGGCTACGCGCTCATCGCCGAGGTAAAAAAGGCAAGCCCCTCCAAGGGTTTGATCCGCGAAGACTTTGACCCCGCCGCGCTCGCAAGGGCCTATGAAGAAGGCGGCGCAGCCTGCCTCTCGGTGCTCACCGACGGCCCCAGCTTTCAGGGCGCGCCCGAGTTTCTCACCGCCGCCCGCGAGGCCACTTCCCTGCCCGCGCTGCGCAAGGATTTCATGTTCGACACCTACCAGGTGCTCGAGGCCCGCGCCTGGGGCGCCGACTGCATCCTCATCATCATGGCCGCCGTCGACGACACGCTCGCCCATGAGCTGGAGGCCGCCGCCGTCGAGCAGGGCATGGACGTGCTCGTCGAGGTCCACAACGAGGAAGAGCTGGAGCGCGCCATGCGCCTCGACTCCCGCCTTCTGGGCATCAACAACCGCGACCTGCACAGCTTCGAAACCACGCTCGACACCACCAAGCGCCTCGCCCGGCTGGCTGAGGCCAATCGGCTGCTGATCTCCGAAAGCGGCCTCGCCACCCCCGCCGACCTCGCCGAGCTGGCCCAATACGGCGCCCGCTGCTTCCTCATCGGCGAAAGCCTGATGCGGGCCGATGATGTCGCCGCGGCCACCCGCAACCTGCTGGCCGATCCGTTCTCGGCCGGCCCCTGACATGTCGCAGGACAAGGCCCTCACCCACTTCGACGCCGAGGGCAGCGCCCATATGGTCGATGTCTCCGCAAAGGCGGTCACCGACCGTGTCGCCGTTGCCGAGGGCTGGGTGAAGATGACACCGGAAACCCTTGAAATCGTTCAGCAAGGCAGCGCCAAGAAGGGCGATGTTCTGGGCGTTGCCCGGCTTGCAGGCATCATGGCCGCCAAGCGCACCCCCGATCTCATCCCGCTCTGCCACCCGCTGCCGATCACCAAGGTCGCCGTCGAGCTCGAGGCCGACCCCGACCTGCCCGGCATCCGCATCGCCGCTACGGTCAAGACCACCGGCCAGACCGGGGTGGAGATGGAGGCGCTCACCGCCGCCTCCGTGGCCGGGCTGACGGTCTACGACATGCTCAAAGCCGTTGATAAGGCGATGGAAATCGGCGGCATCCGGGTTCTGCTGAAGGATGGCGGCAAGTCGGGCCGCTATCAGGCCTCTTGATCTCGGTCGAAGACGCGCTGGCCAGGGTCTTTGCCCTCGCCACCCCTCTGCCCGCCGAGCCCGTCCCCCTGCGCGCCGCCGCAGGCCGGGTGCTCGCGGCCCCGGTCATCGCGCCGCGCGACCAGCCCCCGTTTTCCGCCTCCGCCATGGACGGGTATGCCGTGGCCGGCCCCGTCAGCCCCGGGCAGCGCTTCACCGTGATCGGTGAAAGCGCCGCCGGACGCGCCTCGGGCCTTGCGGTCGGGGCGGGACAGGCGGTCCGCATCTTTACCGGCGCGCCCTTGCCAGACGGCGCAGATCGCGTGGTAATTCAAGAGGATGTCGAGCGAAGCGAAAGTGAAATCACGCTGCGCGACAAGCTCGATGACGCCACCCACATCCGCCCCGCCGGAGGCGACTTCAAGGCCGGCGACAGGCTTGAGCCGGGCCGCATCCTCACCCCCAACGCCCTCGCCCTCGCCGCCGCCATGGGGGCCTCCAGCGTCACATGCACCCGCAAGCCCGTGGTGTCGCTCATGGCCACCGGCGACGAGCTTGTGATGCCCGGCGACACCCCCGGCCCCGACCAGATCATCGCCTCCAATTCCTTTGCCCTGGCCGCCATGTTCGAGGCCGAGGGCGCCGAATGCCGCCTGCTCCCCATCGCCCGCGACACCCGCGAGAGCCTGCGCGCCGCCTTCGCGCTTGCCGCCGGCTCGGAACTTGTGATCACAACCGGCGGGGCCTCGGTGGGCGATCATGACCTCGTGTGCGAGGTCGCCGCCGATCTCGGGATGGACCGCGCCTTCTACAAGGTCGCCATGCGCCCCGGCAAACCGCTGATGGCCGGAACGCTGAATGGCATGGCCATGGTCGGCCTGCCCGGAAACCCCGTGTCTTCAATCGTTTGCGGACATGTCTTCATCCGCCCGCTCCTGCGCAAGATGCTCGGCCTCGGCGAGGCCCCGGCGCCCCGGCGGCCCCTGCCGCTCTCCGCGCCCCTGCCGCCCAACGGCCCCAGGGCCCACTACATGCGCGCCGTGATCACATCCGGCGAGGTGGCCGCGCTCGAGCGTCAGGACTCCAGCCTGCTCACCGTGCTCGACGCCGCCAACGCCCTCATCGTCCGCCCGGTCAACGACCCCGCCCGCGCCGCCGGAGAGAGTGTTGAGGTCATCGACCTCTGATCCCCCACGATCAGAACGCTTGACACAAAACGTGAACTTTGCCAGAACATCTGCAACCGAGGCCGAGCATGGAGAGCCCGATGCTGACCAAGAAGCAGTTGGATTTGTTGAAGTTCATCGACGGGCGGATGCGCCGCGACGGTGTTCCCCCCTCCTTTGACGAGATGAAGGACGCGCTCGATCTGCGCTCCAAGTCCGGCATTCACCGCCTCATCACGGCCCTCGAGGAGCGCGGCTTCATCCGGCGGCTGGCTCACAAGGCCCGCGCTATCGAGATCGTCAAGCTGCCCGAGGCGCTCGAAAGCAAGCGCAACGCCGGTTTCCAGCCCACCGTCATCAACGGCGACCGCCCCGATGCCGCCCCGCCCCCCGGCGCCATGGCGGTGGAAGCCGCGGCCATGGAGCTGCCCGTCATGGGCCGCATCGCCGCCGGTGTACCGATCGAGGCGATCAGCCAGGTCAGCCACCACGTTGCGGTGCCCGGCTCCATGGTGGGGCGCGGCAAGCACTATGCGCTTGAAGTCAAAGGCGATTCGATGATCGACGCCGGCATCAACGACGGCGATGTGGTGGTGATCCGCGAAGGCACCACCGCCGACAACGGCGATATCGTCGTGGCGCTGGTCGAAGATCAGGAAGCCACGCTCAAGAAGTTCCGCCGCAACGGCAACTCCATCGCGCTGGAGGCCGCCAACCCGGCCTATGAAACCCGCGTGTTCCGCGACGATCAGATCAAGGTTCAGGGTCGCCTCGTCGGGTTGATCCGCACCTATTGAACGCGTCCGGGCGGGAGAGATCCCGCCCTAGGGCGCCCAGGGCCGCCGCCCCGCACGATCGGCGGCGGTCACCAGCTTTCCATCCTGCATCACCGCCAAGGCGCCGGTGTCGCGCATCCGGGAGGGGCTCCATAGGTCGCAATCGCCTTCAACCGGCGGTTTCGGCTCTACGCTCACGATCAGCAGCCCCTCGCCGCAAAGCCCGCCGGCCCTCGCCGCAGCCCCCCGCCCCGACACATGCACCACCGCGTGCCCTGCCGCCTCGAACCGCAGCACACCGCCCTCTGCCGCCGCCATCCGCGCCGCCGCCACCTCCTGCCGCGCGCCGTCACCATCATTTTCCAGCCAGACCTCGGCCGTAAAACTCTCGCCCTTCGCCTTCGAAAGCGCCCGCCCCTCCGGCCCCAGCAGCCCCACGAGCCCGCCCCGGTCGGACACCAGCAACACAGGCCGTTCGGCCCCACTCCAGAGCCACAGCGCCAGCACCAGGCCGCCCAGCCCTAGCCAGCGCCCGCCGCCGCGCCAGAGCACCAGCCACAGCCCGCCGAACGCCAGCACCGGCAGCACCCACGGCCCCGGGCTCACCACATGGGTCACCGCGCCCGAAAGCCCTGCCACCCAGGCCGCCACGCCGAGGATCCAGGCGCAGCCCCAGCCCATGATCTGCAACGGCAGCCAGCTCAACCCCAGCGGCGCCAGCACCCCCGCCACCAGCGCCCAGGGCATCACCCAGAGCCCCATCACCGGCACCGAAGCGAGGTTGGCGATCAGCCCGTAATCCGCGATCCGGTTGAAATGCGCCGCCGCAAAGGGCGCCGTCGCCGCGCCCGCCACCGCCGAGGATATCACCAGCGCCGCCACCCCCTTCAGCGGCGCCGGCCAGCGCGCGCCAAACCCGCCGCCATCGCGGATCGCCCCGAACACCGCGACCAGCGCCGTGGTGGCCGAAAAGCTCATCTGGAACCCGGGCGACAGCAGCGCCTCCGGCCTGCGCACCAGCACGATCACCGCCGCCAGCGCCACCGCCCTGAGCGAGATCGCCCGCCGCCCGATCAACACCGCGCCCAGCATCACCGCCACCATGATGAAGGCCCGTTCCGTGGCGATGTTGCCGCCCGAAAGCCCTAGGTAGCCCGCCCCCGCAACCAGCGCCACCACCGCCGCCAGCCTGCGCGTGTCGAGCCGCAGCGCCAGCCACGGGATCAGCGCCAGCAAGGCGCGGATCGCGGCAAAGATCGTGCCCGTCAGCAGCCCCATGTGCAGCCCCGAGATGGCCAGCAAATGCGCAAGGTTCGAAGCGCGAAGGTCTTCCAACGTGCGCTCCGACACCGCCGAGCGGTCGCCGGTCAGCAGCGCGGCGGCAAAGGCCCCGGGCTGGCCGCCAAGCCGCTCCCGGATCGCCGCAGACAGCGCCACCCGCGCCCGGAACATCACGAGGCCGGCGCGGCTGTTCTCTGCCGGGGCCATCGCAAAGACCGGCGTGCGCGTGTAGCCGACCGCGCCGATCCGGTCGAACCACGCCTGCCGGCGAAAGTCGTAGCCCCCCGGCTCCACCGGCCCCGGTGGCGGCGACAGGTTGGCGGTCAGCATCACCTGCAGGCCCGGCTCCGCCACCAGCCACCGTTGGTCGCCATGGAGCGATACCCGCACCCGTTCGGGCACCCGCGCGGGCGCCATGTCGCCCAGCCGCACCCGGTCCAGCGTCAGCCGCACCGCGTCGGAGGCCGAGCGGTCGATGTCCACGATCCGCCCTTCTACCGGCCCGTAGTAGCGATAGCCCAGCACCGGCGCCGCCACATCCGCCGTGCGCGCCCAGGCCAGCACCCCGCCGAAAAGCACCAGCGCCAGCGCCGCGAACACCGGGGCCAGCCCTTCGCCCGCCAGCCGTGCGAGCAGCAGCCCGGCCAGCGCGGCAGCCCCCGCCAGACCCACCTGTGCGCCCGCAGGCTCCTGTAAAAGCGAGAAATATCCGCCGATTCCCAGCCCGAGGCAGACCGGAGACCAAAGCAGCAGGTGCCCCCGTTGGGCAAGGAGCGGCAGCGCCAGCCTCCCCATAAGTGGTGGCCTTGCCCTGCCTGAGCCGATTGCATACACGTCTCCCAGCAGAGACAAATCTTCCTTTATAAAAGGTTAACGCCGCCCATGCCCTCGGACGCGCCCGCTCAAGTCGTCACTCGCATCGCTCCCTCGCCCACCGGGTACATGCACATCGGCACCGCGCGGACCGGCCTGTTCAACTGGATCTTCGCCCGCAAGATGGGCGGCAAGTTCCTCCTGCGCATCGAAGATACCGACCGGGCCCGCTCTACCCCCGAAGCCACCGACGCAATCTATCGCGGCATGCGCTGGCTCGGGCTCGACTGGGACGGCGATGCGGTCAGCCAGTTCGAGCGGGTGCCGCGCCACGCCGAGGTCGCCCGCGAGATGCTGGCCAATGGCACCGCTTACAAATGCTTCGCCACGCAGGACGAAATTGCCGCCTTCCGCGAGCAGGCCAAGGCCGAGGGCCGCTCCACGCTCTACCTGTCGCCCTGGCGCGATGCCGACCCGGCCAGCCACCCCGATGCGCCCCACGTGATCCGCCTCAAGGCCCCGCGCGAGGGCGAGACCGTCATCAACGATGCGGTGCAGGGCGACGTGACCTTCAAGAACTCCACGCTGGACGACATGATCCTGCTGCGTTCCGACGGCACGCCCACCTACATGCTCGCCGTGGTGGTCGATGACCACGACATGGGCGTGACCCACGTGATCCGCGGCGACGACCACCTCAACAACGCCGCCCGCCAGTGCCACATCTATACCGCCATGGGCTGGCCGCTCCCGGTCTACGCCCACCTGCCCCTGATCCTCGGGCCCGACGGCAAGAAGCTCTCCAAGCGCCACGGCGCGACCGGCGTGGAGGAGTACCAGAAGATGGGCTACCCCGCCCCCGCCATACGCAACTACCTCGCCCGCCTCGGCTGGAGCCACGGCGACGACGAGTTCTTCACCGACGAGCAGGCCCGCGAATGGTTCTCCCTCGACGGCATCAACAAGGCCGCCGCCCGCTTCGACTTCAAGAAGCTCGACAATCTCTCCGGCCAGCACATCGCCGCCATGGACGACATGGACCTGATGGGCGAGATCGAGGCCTATCTCACCGCCATCGAGGCAGTGGAGCTGACCGAATCTCAGAAGGACGGGTTGCTGCGGGCGATGTATTGCCTCAAACCCTCCGCTCGCACCCTGCCCCAACTGCTCGAAAAGGCCGCCTTCGTGGTCGGCACGCGGCCCTTTGTTCCCGACGAAAAAGCCGCCAAGGCGTTGGACCCGGTATCCCGTGGTATACTGTCGGAATTGACGCCGCACCTGCAAAATGCTAGCTGGAACCGCGAGGCGCTGGAGGCTGCGCTCGGAGAGTTCGCGGAGAGCAGGAACAGCAAGTTCGGACAGCTTGCAGCCCCCCTTCGCGCAGCACTTTCGGGCCGGGCGGCAACGCCGAGCGTGTTCGATATGATGCTGGTGATCGGCCGGGCTGAAACTTTGGCACGGCTGCAAGACGCGGCGACTTGAGGCCGGTTAAATCCGTGCTAACTGTGTTGCCGTAAAGAGGAACAAGATCCTCATGCGAGGCCTGTTCTACAAGGGCCTGCGTGCGCCCGTGACCACTGAAAGGGACTTTCATGGCAGACACCTCCAAGACGGCAAATCTGACATTCGACAACAAGTCGATCGAGTTGCCGATTCACACACCCACCGCTGGGCCCGATGTGATCGACATCCGCAAACTCTACGCTCAGGGTGATGTCTTCACTTACGATCCGGGGTTCACCTCCACAGCCGCTTGCGAGAGCACGATCACCTTCATCGACGGCGAGAAGGGCGAATTGCTGCACCGCGGCTATCCGATCGACCAGCTCGCCTCCAAATCGCATTATCTCGAGGTCTGCTACCTCCTGCTCTACGGCGAACTGCCCACCGCCGAGCAGCTCGAGCACTTCGAATTCACCATCACCCACCACACCATGCTGCACGAGCAGATGCAGTATTTCTTCCGCGGGTTCCGGCGCGACGCGCACCCGATGGCCGTGATGGTGGGCGTGGTCGGCGCCATGGCCGCCTTCTACCACGACAGCACCGATATTTCCGACCCCGAGCAGCGCGAGATCGCCTCGCACCGGCTGATCGCCAAGATGCCGACCATCGCCGCATGGGCCTACAAGTATTCCGTCGGCCAGCCCTTCGTCTATCCGCGCAACGACCTGAGCTATGCCGAGAACTTCCTGCACATGTGCTTTGCGGTGCCGGCAGAAGAGTACAAGGTCGACCCGATCCTGAGCCGCGCGATGGACCGGATCTTCACCCTCCACGCCGATCACGAGCAGAACGCCTCCACCTCCACGGTGCGCCTGGCCTCCTCCTCCGGCGCCAACCCCTTCGCCTGCATCGCGGCCGGTGTGGCCTGCCTCTGGGGCCCGGCCCACGGTGGCGCCAACCAGGCCTGCCTCGAGATGCTCAAGGAAATCGGCTCGCCCGAGAACATCCCCGAGTACATCGCCCGCGCCAAGGACAAGGAAGACCCCTTCCGCCTCATGGGCTTCGGCCACCGCGTCTACAAGAACTTCGATCCCCGCGCGACGGTGATGAAGCAGTCTGCCGACGAGGTGCTCGATCTGCTCGGCGTCGAGAACAATCCGATCCTGGCCACCGCCAAGGAGCTGGAAAAGCAGGCCCTCGCCGATCCCTACTTCGCCGAGAAAAAGCTGTTCCCGAACGTCGATTTCTACTCCGGCATCATCCTCGAGGCGATGGGCTTCCCCACCTCGATGTTCACGCCGATCTTCGCGCTCTCGCGCACCGTCGGCTGGGTCAGCCAGTGGAAAGAGCAGCTCGCCGATCCGACCATGCGCATCGGCCGTCCGCGCCAGCTCTACACCGGCGCGCCGTTCCGCGACTACGTCGAGGTCGAAGACCGCTGATCGCGCAACAATCCAACCTGTCAGGGGCCGCCACGTGCGGCCCTTTTCATGTCCGGCGCCCACCCCGCGCAACCCTCAGATGTATCCGGCGCGGCCCTCGGAAACAATCTCGCGCGCCTCTCGATCCCGCTATTCGGCCCCTTTGAAACATGGTAAATCCCGCCCGCCAGGGCCCCGATCGTGGTGGCCCTCCAGAGGTTGCACCATGTGGGTCTTCTTGCTTCCCATCCTGCTGTCCGCGGGCGCCATCGCCGCCCTTATCAACAACAATGACGACGACGACGATGACGCCGCGCGCGATGCCGAAGAGGGCACCGAGGGCGATGACACGGTCACCCTCACCGATGGCGCCGATTACTTCGACGGCCTCGCGGGCGACGACACCATCGACGGCGCCGCCGGCCACGACAGGTTGCTGGGCAACACTGGCAACGACACCCTGATCGGCGGGCCGGGCAAGGACACGCTCGAGGGCGGCCCCGGCAACGACCTGCTCGACGGCGGCGACTGGGACGACACCCTCTCCGGCGGGCCGGGCGACGATACCCTCCACGGCGGCCCCGGCAATGACACGCTGAACGGCGACGGCGGCCGCGACCTGCTCTTCGGCGATGCTGGCGACGACACGCTCGACGGCGGCGCGTGGCACGACGTGCTCTCCGGCGGCAGCGGCAACGACACCCTGAGCGGCGGCGCGGGCATCGACCTGCTGCTCGGCGGGGCCGGCAACGACACGCTCGATGGCGGCGACGGCGACGACCTGCTCTACGATGCGCAGGGCAGCAACACGCTCTCGGGCGGCGCCGGAAACGATGTGATCTTCTCCGCTCGCTCCAGCTTCTCCGCCGCGCTCGACACGCCGGGATACACTCTCAACGCCGAGGTGGCCGAAGATCTGCTGCAAAGCCTGCTCCAAAGCGCCGATGGCGGTGCCAATGCCGATATCGTATCGGGCGGCGCCGGCAACGACCTGCTCCTGCTCGGCGAGGGCGACACCGCAAACGGCGGGAGCGGGTTCGATGCCTTCGCTCTCGGCAAATGGATGAAGGGCGCCGCCACGATCGAGGATTTCACCCCCGGCGAAGACGACATCCTCGTGCCCTATCTCAACACCGGCACGGCCCCGGTCGTCTCCACCGCGCTCACCGCGACGGGTGCCACCCTCTCGCTCGACGGCTCGGTGGTCGCCGTCATCACCTCGCCGGGCCTCACCCTCGCCGAGCTCAACGCATCGGTGCATCTGATCCCGGCCTGACACGGCCCCCGGCACCTGCCCGCAACCGGGGCGGGTGCCACCCCCAACATGTTGTTATCAGGCCCGCCTCAACCGGCAGATGTGACTGGTAACGATATGGAAACAATGGATTTCCACAGCACGCCACATGTGGACACAATCCCTTCACATGTTAGCCTTGTTTCAGTGGGTTTCGCCAGATTCGGCGTCCAATGGGGGTTCTTTGACATGTGGATTTATATCCTTCCTACACTTCTCGGTCTCGGCCTGATCGCGGCGCTCGTCGATGACGGCAGCGACAATGACGATTCCTCGGCTGCAGAGCCGACCGATACCGAGGGGACGGAAGGCCCCGATGACGTAACGCTCACCGACGGCGCGGATTTCTTCGACGGCCTCGGCGGCAACGACCGGATCGACGGCGGCAATGGCTTCGACCGGCTGTCGGGCGGCGAGGGCAACGACATCCTGATCGGCGGCAACGGGCAGGACGTGCTCAACGGCGACGCCGGCGACGACTTCATCCAGGGCGGCGACTGGGACGACACCATCAACGGAGGTGAAGGCAACGACACGCTCGAAGGCAACAACGGCAACGACACCATCAACGGTGACGGCGGCGCCGACACCATCGCCGGCGGCCTCGGCAACGACACCATCGACGGCGGCACCGGCTGGGATACCATCCTCGGCGGCGACGGCAGCGACACCATCAACGGCGCCGGCGGCAACGACACCATCGACGGCGGCGAAGGCCCCGACACGATCTACGGCGGTGAAGGCGACGACACCATCGACGGCGGCCTGCGCGGCGACACCATCTTCGGTGAAGGCGGCAAGGACACGATCATGGGCGGCGGCGGCGCCGACACCATCGACGGCGGCGACTGGCACGACACCATCGACGGCGGCGAAGGCTTCGACACCATCTTCGGCGGCTCCGGCAACGACGTCATCACCGGCGGCCTCGGCAAGGACATGATCGACGGCGGTCTCGGCAACGACACCATCTCCGGCGGCATCTGGGACGACACCATCCTCGGTGGTGACGGTGCCGATGTGCTTTCCGGTGACGAGGGCAACGACGTGATCGACGCCGGCACCGGCGCAGACACCGTCGACGGCGGCACCGGCGCCGACATCCTGATCGGCGGCGAAGGCAACGACACCATGGACGGTGGCGCACAGGCCGACATGCTGGTCGACGGCGACGGCACCAACACGCTAAACGGCGGCGACGGCAACGACATCATCTTCTCCGAAGCCAGCGTCATCACCACTCTGCCCACCGCCTCCAACCTCGCCACCCGCGAGGCCCTGCTCGACGAGCTTCTGGGCGAGCTCGTCACCAACGGCGGCAACGGCTCGGCCGACACCGTCGATGGCGGCGAAGGCAAGGACATCCTCGTTCTGGGCGAGAACGACACCGCCACCGGCGGCGCAGGCGCAGACGATTTCTTCGTCGGCACCTGGCAGGACGGCTCCGCCGAGATCACCGATTTCGACCCGGCGGAAGACGAGATCATGGTGCACTACGAAGATGGCACCACGGCCCCCACCGTCACCACCGCGCTCTCCGCCACCGGCGGCACGGTCTCGGTCGATGGCACCGTGGTGGCCACCGTCACCTCGCCCGGCCTCACCCAGGCCCAGCTCGACGCAGCGGTCTCGCTCGTCGCGGTCTGACAGGGCCAGCCCCCAAAGCAAACGGCCGCCGGATCCTTCCGGCGGCCGTTTTCGTTTTTGCGCCCGAGAAGCGGCTCACCGCCCTTCGTAACTGGCCGGCCGCTTCTCCAGAAAGGCCATCACCCCTTCCTGGAAGTCCCGGCTCTTGCCGCACTTGCCCTGCAACTTCGCCTCCAGCGCAAGCTGTTCCTCAAGGCTGTTGTCATAGGCGCTGCGCAGCGCCCGCTTGATCTGGCGATAGGCCAGCGTCGGCCCGTTGGCGAGGTGCTGCGCCCGGCCCCACCAGTGGTCGGCAAAGCCCTCGTCGGGCACCGCCTCCCAGATCATGCCCCACTCCGCCGCGTCCTTCGCGCTCACCGGCTCGGCAAAGAGCGCCGCCCCCATCGCCCTCGGAAAGCCCACCTGGCGCGGAAGCCACCACGTGCCCCCGGCATCGGGAATGAGCCCGATCCGCGCGAAGGCCTGAAGGAACACCGCGCTCTCGGCGGCAATCACCACATCGGCGGCCAGCGCAAGGTTGGCCCCTGCCCCCGCGGCATGGCCGTTCACCGCGCTGATCGTCGGCACCCGGCACTCGTAGATCGCCTTCAGCATCGGCTCGTATTCGTCGATCAGCGTGCGCTCCATGTCGGCATCGCTGGCCGAGGCCCCTTCGCCCAGATCCTGCCCCGAGCAGAAGGCAGGCCCCGCACCGGTCATCACCAGCACGCGCGCCTCCGCCTCCGCCGCTTTCACCGCATGCAGGATCTCGGCCCGCATCTGGGTGTTGAGGCAGTTCATCTTCTTGGGGGTGTTGAGCGTGATCACCGCCACGTGGTCACGCACCGAGTAGCGGATCGCTTCATATATCATCTTGGGGCTCCCTGAATTTCTCAGGGACAAGATAGTGAACTTATCGGTTCAGAAAAGCCCAAACGGCGCGTCACATGTCTTTGCCCAAAAGCTCGTTCAGCCGGGCTTCCTCCTGCGGGTCCAGCGCATCGGGGGATTTGCCCGCATTTCTCTGCCGCTGCCGCTGCGCCCCCACCGCGACGCCAAGCCCGGCCAGCAGCAGCGCCGGCCCGGCCAGCCAGACAATCAGGTTCCAGCCTTCCTTGGGCGGGTTCATCAGCACGAAGTCCCCGTAAAGCCGCAGGAACTCCGCCTTCACCTCCGCATCGCTCGCGCCCGCGGCGATCATCTCGCGCACATGGGCGCGTGCATCGCGCGCCCAGTCGGCATTGGAAGAGGCGATGGATTCGGCCTGGCACTTCACGCAGCGCAACTCATAATCCAGCGCCCGCGCCCGCGCTTCCAGCGCCGGATCGTCGAGCATCTCCGAAGGGTCCAGCGCCAGGGCCATCCCGGCCCAGAGAGCAAGGATCAAGGCTGTGGGGGCGGCAGCCCCCGCCATGCGCCGCATCAGCCTCATTCCGCCGGCACCCCGTCTGCCCGCGCCCGGCGCGAAGCCCCCGCCGCCAGCCGGAACCGCCGGTCGGAGAGCGACAGGAAGCCGCCCAGCGCCATCAGGATCGCCCCGCCCCAGATCCAGTTGGCAAAGGGCTTGATATAGGTCCTGAGCGCCCAGCCCCCGCTGGCCTGCTCATCGCCCACCGCAAGGTAGATGTCGCGCCAGAGCCCGTTCCTGATCGCCGCTTCCGTCGTCGGCATCGCCTGCACCGGATAAACCCGCTTTTCCGGGTGCAGCACCGCAATCTGCTGGCCGCCCTGCGACACCGCCACCGCCGCCATGGTGCTGAAGTAGTTCGGCCCCTGCACCCGCTCCACGCCCTGTAGCTCGATGGTGAAGCCGGCCACCTCATAGGGCTCGCCGGGCTTGGCCACGCGAATGTCTTCCACCTGCCACGCGGTGATCGCCGCCACCCCGAGGATGGTCACGCCCAGCCCCGAATGGGCAACGAACTTGCCCCAATCGGCGCGCGGCAACCGGCCCAGCCGCGCGATGCGCCCGGCAAGCGGCCCGCGCCCGGTGCGGCTCATCATGTCCACGACACCGCCCACCACGATCCACACCGCCAGCCCAAAGCCCACAGGCGCCAGCAGGCTGCGCCCGCTCTGCACCGCCCAGACCAGCCCCAGCGCCGCCAGCGCCAACACCAGCGCCGGCATCACCGCGCGCAGGCTCCGGCCCAGCTTCGCCCGCTTCCACGGCAGCATCGCGCCAATCGGCAAGATCACCGCCAGTGCCACCATGAAAGGGGTGAAGGCGGTGTCGAAGAACGGCGCCTGTACGCTCAGCTTCTTGCCCAACGCCAGCTCCGCCACCAGCGGCCAGACCGTGCCGACAAACACCAGCAGCGAGGCCACCGAGAGCAGCACGTTGTTCAGCACCAACGCCGTCTCCCGGCTCACCGTCGCAAACAGCCCCTTGGCCTCCATCGACCCGGCCCGCAGCGCAAACAGCAAAAACGCCCCGCCCACGAAAACCCCGAGGATCACGAGGATGAACACCCCCCGCTCCGGGTCATTGGCAAAGGCATGGACACTGGTGATCACGCCCGAGCGCACGATGAAGGTGCCGATGAGCGAAAACCCGAAGGCGGTGATCGCCAGCAGGATCGTCCAGGCCTTCAGCGCCTCGCGCTTCTCCACCACGATGGCCGAGTGCAGCAGCGCGGCGGCAAAGAGCCACGGCATGAAGCTCGCATTCTCCACCGGATCCCAGAACCAGAAGCCGCCCCAGCCAAGCTCGTAATAGGCCCACCACGAGCCCAGCGCGATCCCGATGGTCAGAAACACCCATGCCGCCAGCGTCCATGGCCGCACCCAGCGCGCCCAGGCGGCATCCACCCGGCCCTCGATCAGCGCGGCCACGGCGAAGGAGAAGGCCATGCTCAGGCCAACGTATCCGAGGTAGAGAAACGGCGGATGAAAGGCGAGGCCCGGGTCTTGCAGCAGCGGGTTCAGATCCTGCCCGTTCAGCGGCGGATCCGCCAGCCGCAGGAAAGGATTGGAGGTGAAGAGGATGAAGGCATAGAAGGCCACGCCCACCGTTGCCTGCACCGCAAGCACCCGCGCCCGGAAGGTCTCGGTCAGGTTGCCGCCAAACACCGCCGCCGCCGCGCCGAAACCCGCGAGGATCAGCACCCAGAGCAGCATCGAGCCCTCGTGGTTCCCCCAGACACCGCTGATCTTGTAGAGCATCGGCTTGAGGGTGTGAGAGTTCAGCGTGACCAGCCGCAGCGAGAAATCGCTGGTGACGAAGGCCCATGTCAGCGCCGCAAAGGAAATGCCCACCAGCACGAACTGGAACACCGCCGCAGGCTCGGCCATGGCCATCCAGCCGCTCCAGCGTTTGGCAGCCCCGATCTGGGGCACCACGGCCTGCACCACCGAAAGAACGGCGGCAAGGATCAACGCAAAGTGGCCCAGTTCAGCTATCATACCCGCGGTTCTAGGCTATCCGGGTGCCGCCGCCAATTCCCTGCGCTCACCCGTCGCAGGGAAGTGACCTTGCGCCCCTACCCTACTCCAGCGCCATTTCCGCCCGATAGGCCGCCACCGCCGCCCTCGACGCCTCGCGCACCTCCGAAGACAGCTCCCCCGTCACCCCGCGCAGCGCGCGCGCTTCGTCACGCGCCCGCTTGTTCAGCGCCGCCGCGCAGGCGGCGCCGGGGGCCCCGCTCTCCTCCGCTGCCTTCATCGCCCGCAGCACCGCCATCTGCCGCTCCGTCGGATCGTTGCGCTTCACGCATTTGGCCAGTTCGAGGTAGGCATCGTAATAGACCTTGGCCACACGGCCCGCATTCAGATGCACGCAATAGCGATAGCGGGCCAGTTGCGCCTCGGTCTCCTTGATCGCATCGAGCTGGCGGCGCAGCTCCCGGGCATCCTTGGCCGGATAGTAGGTGCCCCCCGCCGCCGCCGCGATGGCTTCGAGCTGGGCGGCGGTCCCTGCGTCCACGTCAAAGCCGATGGTGTTCACCACCGTCTTCACCCCCGCCTCGTAAAGTGCCCCGGCCGCCGCCACAGGATCGCCCTCGCAGGTCTCCTCCCCGTCCGAGATCAGGTAGACCACCGGCGCAAGGTCGCCCTCCTCCTCCTTCGGCGCGGGCAGGTCGGCCACCAGCCCGGCCGAATATTCCAGAACCCCGCCCAGCGGCGTCCACCCGGTCGGGCTGAGATCGCGAATGCTCTCCTCCAGCTTGCCGCGCCGCGCCCCGAAATCATGCACCAGCTCCGAGGCCGCACAGGACTCCGCCTTGCCGTCCTCCTTGTTGTTGCCCCGGTGGCCATAGACCACCAGGCCAACCTTCACCTCCTGCGGAATGTCCTTCAGAAACGCCAGCGCCTCACGCTTGGCCGCCGCCATCTTGCTCTCCCCGCCCACCTGTCCGGCCATTGAGCCGGAGGCGTCGATCGCCAGGATCATGTGGCTGGTCGGACGGCGGGCGATCTCCGCTGCCGGCGGTGTGCACTGGTCCAACGTGGAGCTGCCGTATTGCGGCGTGCAGCTCTTCAGGTCGATCGGCGTGTCGGCGGTGATCTCGGCATAGAGCGCGTCGCAATCCACCGCCCCGTCACCACCCTCCTGCTGCGCCGTGGCACTCCCGCCGGAGGCCAGCACCAGGCAGATCCCTCTCAAGAGCCATTTCATCGCACACACCCCTCGCCAATTGTTCACCACGCCAAGCCTAGCCGCAGGCGGACGTTCTGGCAAAACCTGCGTGCCGTAGCGGCACCTTTGCGCCACCGCCATTCCGTCCCCCCCGCCTGAACAACTCTCGCCGCCCTGCCCTTGCCGCACCCGCCCCTTTCTCCTATGTAAACACTCAGGAACAGGAACCCCCTAGGAACCCAATGTCAGAGCCCACGCCTCCCCTTGAGGGCACCCCCCTCATCAAGCCCTCTTCCACCGACCACCCGCTCTACGAGCAGGTCGTCGAAGCGTGCCGCACGGTCTATGACCCTGAAATCCCTGTAAACATCTACGATCTCGGCCTCGTCTACACGCTCGACATCTCGCCCGAGAACGAGGTGAACGTGACCATGTCGCTCACCGCACCGGGCTGCCCCGTGGCCGGTGAAATGCCCGGCTGGCTGGCCGATGCCATCGAACCCATCGCCGGGGTGAAGCAGGTCGACGTCGAAATCACCTGGGAGCCACCCTGGGGCATGGAGATGATGAGCGACGAAGCCCGCCTCGAGCTCGGATTCATGTAAACGCATCAGCGACTTGCAGGACGTCACGCGACTGTCACCCAAGCGTGGCCTGCCCGTCATGGTTCGACCCTCTCTTGCGTCCATCGCAAACAAAGGAGTCGCACCAAATGCGCCATACCCCTCTTCTCGCCGCCCTGCTCCTCGCCACCGCCGCCCCGGCGCTGGCAGATGCCGCACTCACCGGCTACGGCCCCCGCCCGGCCTACCTGATCGGCAAGCTCCCCGAGGGTGAGCTGAAATCCAAGCTGCAAAGCTGCATTGGCCAACCCATTGCAAAGTCGGAGTTTTCCATCGCCCACCGCGGCGCACCGATGATGTTCCCCGAGCACACCGCCGAGAGCTACCGCGCCGGGGCCGGCATGGGCGCTGGCGTGGGCGAATGCGACGTGACCTTCACCAAGGACAAGGAACTGGTCTGCCGCCACGCGCAGAACGACCTGCACACCACCACCAACATCCTCGTGAGCGACCTCGCCGCTTCCTGCACCACCCCCTTCTCTGCCGCTGCGGGAGAGACCAAGGCCGCCGCCGAGTGCCGCACCTCCGAGCTGACCCTGGCCGAGTTCAAGTCGCTCATGCCCAAGATGGACAGCGCCGACAGCGCCGCCACCACCGCCGAAGAGTATCAGGGCGGCATCGCCGGATGGCGCACCGCGCTCTACGTTCAGGAGCCAACCATCCTCACCCACGCAGAGTCGATCGAGCTGTTCAAGGAACTCGGCGTCAAGATGACCCCCGAGCTCAAAGGCCCCTCCGTCGACATGCCCTTCGACGGCTTCACCCAGGCCGATTACGCCCAGAAGATGATCGACGAGTACAAGGCCGCCGGTGTCGACCCCTCCCAGGTCTTCCCGCAAAGCTTCAACCTTGAAGACGTGCTCTACTGGGTCGAGAACGAACCGGAATTCGGCAAGCAGGCGGTCTTCCTCGTGGAACCCGACGACAGCTTCGACGAGCAAGACCCCGAAACCTGGAAACAGGACTTCGCCGACCTCAAGGCCAAGGGCGTGCAATACCTCGCCCCCTCGCTGAACATGCTGGTCACCCCCGAAAACGGCACCTACGCCGCCTCCGCCTATGCCAAGGCCGCCAAGGACGCCGGCCTCAATCTGATCACATGGTCGCTGGAGCGCTCCGGCCCGCTCGCCTCGGGCGGCGGCTGGTACTACAACTCGACCAATGAGATCACCGACAGCGACGGCGACATCTACGAGCTGGTCGATACCCTGGCCCAGGACGTCGAAGTGGAAGGCATCTTCTCCGACTGGCCCGCCACCGTCACCTTCTACGCCAATTGCATGGGCCTCTGAGCAGGCACCACAACCACACGGGCGCCCCGCTGCAATGGGGCGCCCCCTTGAGCCATGGCCCCTCCCGGCCTACATATGCCTCAAAGGAGCACTCCACATGTTCGGCATTCCCGGCAAGCAAGCCGTCACCATCACCCCCCGCGCCGTCACCGAAATCGCTCGGCTGATGCAGCGCGACGGCCACCAGGGCCTGCGCATCGGCGTCAAGAAGGGCGGCTGTGCCGGCATGGAATACACCATGGAATACGCTGATATCGTTGACGAACACGATGAGGTGGTCGAGCAGGACGGCGCCCGCGTGATGATCGCGCCGATGGCCCAGATGTTCCTCTTCGGCACCGAGATCGACTATGAAACCTCGCTGCTGGAGTCCGGCTTCAAGTTCAACAATCCCAACGTGACCGAGGCCTGCGGCTGCGGCGAGTCGATCAAGTTCGCGGAGATGTAGGCCGGGCTTGACCCGCCCCCCGCGCGCGCCCACCCTGCCTCCATGTTCCTGCCCTTCTTCCAGACCCTCCGCAAAGCCGGAGTGCCCGTCACTCTCCGCGAGCACCTGAGCTTTCTCGATGCCGTCTCGGCCGGGCTGACCACCTACGACATCAACGCCTTCTACTACCTCGCCCGCACCTGCCTCGTGAAGGACGAGCGCCACCTCGACCGCTTCGACCAGGCCTTTTCGCAGGCCTTCAAGGGCCTCGAAAGCATCCCGCTCGAAGCCGTTCTGGAGGCCGTCGACCTGCCCGAAGACTGGCTGCGCAAACAGGCCGAAAAGCACCTCTCCCCCGAGGAAATGGCCGAGATCGAGGCCATGGGCGGCTTCGAAAAGCTGATGGAAACCCTCCGCGAGCGCCTCGCAGAGCAGGAAGGCCGCCATCAGGGCGGCAACAAGTGGATTGGGACAGCGGGCACCTCCCCCTTCGGCGCCCATGGCTACAACCCCGAAGGCGTGCGGATCGGGCAGGAGAGATCACGTCACCAACGCGCCGTAAAAGTCTGGGACAAAAGAGAATTCCGCATTCTCGACGACTCTGTCGAGCTCGGCACCCGCAACATCAAGGTCGCCCTCAAACGCCTGCGCCAATGGGCCCGCGACGGCGCCCATGAGGAGCTCGATCTCGACGGCACCATCCGCGCCACCGCCGAGCATGGCCACCTCGACGTCATCACTCGCCCCGAACGGCGCAACGCCGTGAAGGTGCTGCTGTTTCTCGACGTCGGCGGCTCGATGGACCCCCACATCAAGGTCGTCGAAGAGCTGTTCTCCGCCGCCCGCGCCGAGTTCAAGCACCTCGAATACTACTACTTCCACAACTGCCTCTACGAGGGCGTCTGGCGCGACAACCGCCGCCGCTGGTCCGAGCAGACGCCGACCTGGGAAATCATCAACAAATACGGTCCCGACTACCGTGCCATCTTCGTCGGCGACGCTTCCATGTCGCCCTACGAGGTCGCCTACCCCGGCGGCGCCAACGAGCACTGGAACGAAGAGGCGGGCAGCACATGGCTCACCCGCGCCCGCCAGCAATGGCCGCAAAACCTCTGGATCAACCCTGTCCCCGAAAAGCACTGGGGCTACACCCAATCCATCGCCATGATCCGCGAGATCTTCGAAGCCCGCATGGTCCCCATGACCCTCGAAGGCCTCACCACCGGCATGAAAAGCCTCACAAAATGAGCACCCGACCCACCGCGCCAGCACCGTCATCCTCGGGCCCGACCCGAGGATCTCTCACCAGCCAGGTCCAACTGTCCCCCTCACGGCAGACCCAAAGCCCCCTCGCCACACCCGCCCCGGCATGACCCTCCTGCGCCGCCACCCGATCCTCACCGCCGCCTTCGCCCTCGCCCTCGCCGCCACCCTCTTCTTCGGCATCCGCACCGTGCAGCGCACCCTCTACTGGATGGACCCAGCCCACCAGGCCCAGGCGCTCGAGCCCTGGATGACCCCGCGCTACATCGCCCACTCCTGGCTGGTCGACGGGCGTGACCTCGCCCGCCACCTCGGCGTCCCCCCCGACCCCAAAGAGCGCCCCACCCTCGAAACCATCGCCCAAAAGCGCGGCGTCCCCCTCGCGCAGGTCCTCACCGAAGCCGAGGCCTTCCTCGCCCTCCACGCCAAGCGCCAGGCGCAGGAGTAGCGCCCCGGTGTCGGATCTCCTCTTCGAACTCCTCGCCGCCTACGGCGTGCCCATCCTCGCCTGCATCACCTTCCTCTCCTGCCTCTGCGTGCCCGTCCCCTCCTCTCTGCTCATGCTCACCGGCGGGGCCTTCACCGCCACCGGCGACCTCTCCCTCGCCCCCGTCGCCCTCGGCGCCTTTTCCGGCGCGGTGCTGGGCGACCAGATGGGCTACCAGCTCGGCCGCGGCAGCGGCGCCTGGATCGACCGCAGGATGGCCAGCCGCCCCAAACGCCAGCACCTCTTCGCCCGCGCCCGCGACTTCACCCTCAACCGCGGCGGCCCCGGCATATTCCTCACCTGCTGGCTCTTCGCCCCGCTCGGCCCCTATGCCAACCTCGCCGCCGGGGCCAGCGGCATGCGCTGGCTCACCTTCACCCTCTGGGGCCTCGCCGGAGAGGCGGTCTGGGTCGCCATCTACGTCGGCCTCGGCCGCGCCTTCGCCCAGAACCTCGCGCTCGGCGCCCAGATCGCCGGACAGGCCCTCGGCTTCCTCGCCGCCCTCGGCCTCACCCTCTTCCTCGGCCTCTGGCTGCTCCGCCTCGCCCGCCGCAACACAGACCGCTGACCTGTCATTTTCTTGCTGAAAATATCTCCGGGGGTCCGGGGGCAGCGCCCCCGGTCCACCACCCCGTTACGTGCTGGACCCAAACCCGCGCCACACCGCCGCAACACCCGTAGGGCGGGACTTGTCCCGCCCTCCCGCAAGCCTCACCGCGCCGCCACGCGTCTCGCCGCATGGCCAAGCTCGCCCCAGGCCGTCGCCGCCATCGAGCGGAAGGTATAAAGCCGGAACCCTCCGCCAACCCGCAAAACCGCCACCGGCATATGCCCCAGCAAGCTGCGCGCCACCGCGCCCTCTGCCATTACCGCGCAATCCAGCGGCACGAGGCGCGCCAGCACCTCCGGCGCCCCCGCGCCCTCCAGCGCAAAGCCGACCCAGCCGTCCGACTGGTCGACCACCGCCGCGCCATCCACCGCGCCCGGCTCGCCGCCGATCAACATCGCCTGCCCCGCCCCCCACCAGCAAAGCCGCGCCGCCCCCTGCGCCACGCTCGCCCCCGCCGCCGGAAACTCCAAGCCACCAACTTTCACCCCGGCCCCACCCAGCGGCAGCACCGCAAACATCGCCCCCGCCTCCAGCACCGACAGGCGCAGATCCCCCGCCTCGACCACCTCCGCCGCAGAACTCTCGGCCCGCAGGGAGGGAGAACCCCACCGCCCCGCGCCCTCCACGGCCCCGCGCATCCGCTCCCCCTCGGGGTCGAAAAACACCGGATCGCAAATCTCCACCGCCGCCCGCACCCCGCGCAGGTGATCGACGAAGAGCATCCGCTCCCCATGCCGCGCCCGCCCGTCCTTAACGAAGCCCAGCGCCAGCCCGCACTCCAGCGTCGGCGACCAGCAGGCCGAGGTGGTGTAGCCCTGCGCATTCTCCCGGCCGGCCTCCGCCCCTTCCTCGAACAGAAACGCCCCGGCCGAAAGCGCCTGCACCGCCCCCACCGGGCGCAGCCCCACGAGCTGCTCGCGGTGCGGCCCGTCCGCCAGCCCCTCACGCTGCGCCATCACCTTGCCGATGCAATCCTTCGCAGGGCTCACCATGCCGCCCAGCCCCACATCGCCGGCCGTCACCCGGCCATGGATCTCGGCATGGGTCACAAAGCCCTTCTCGATGCGCAGAACGTTCAGCGCCTCCACCCCGTAAGCCCCGCCGCCCTCGCCCTCCGCCGCCGCCACCAGTGCGGCCCACAAGGCAGCCCCGAACCGCGCGGGCACCGCAATCTCCCAGCCCGCCTCGCCCGAAAAGCTGATCCTGAAGAGCCGCCCGGCCACGCCCGCCACATCCACCGCCGCACAGCCCATGAAGGGCAGCTCCGGCACCTCCTCCAGCACCGCGCCCAGCACCGCCCGCGCCCGCGGCCCGGCCACGGCAAACTGCGCCCAATGCTCGGTGGCCGAGATCATCTGCACATCCAGCTCCGGCGCCAGCACCTGCGCGGCAAAGTCCATGTGCCGCACCACCGGCCCCGCCGCCCCGGTCGTCGTCGTCACCAGAAAATGCTCGGCCCCGAGCCGCGCCACCGTGCCATCGTCCATCACGTGGCCGTCCTCGCGCAGCATCACCCCGTAGCGCACCCGGCCCTCCTTCAGCCCCGACATCCGGCCGGTGTAGAGCAGGTCCAGCAGCGCCGCCGCCCCCGGCCCCTGCACATCCACCTTGCCCAGCGTCGACACATCGCAAACCCCCACCGCGCCGCGCACCATGCGCACCTCCCGGTCGCAGGCCTCGCGCCATGTGGTCTCGCCTGCGCGCGGAAAATACGACGCCCGATACCACAGCCCCGCCTCCACCATCGGCGCGCCCGCCGCCACGGCGGCGGCATGGCTCGTGGTCTCGCGGACCGGCGCAAACCCGCGCCCGCGCCCGCCTGCCCCCATCGCGCCAATGCTCACCGGTGCGAAGGGGGGCCGATGGGTCGTCAGCCCGGTCTCCGCCAGCGTCCGCCCGGTGGCCTCCGCCAGCACCGCCATCGCCGCCTCGCCCGAAACCCGCCCCTGGTCCGGCGCCATGCCCTGCGTGGTGTAGCGCTTGGTGTGCTCGGCCCGCGCAAACCCCTCCTGCGCGGCAAGGCGGATGTCCTTCACCGTCACGTCGTTGCCCATGTCCAGAAAGGCCCTGCCCTTGAGGTCGACAAAATGCGGTGCCGCCTCGCGCGGTGCATCCTCCGCCTCCGGCAGTTCCACGCCCCCGGTCAGGCCCAGCGCCGTCACCGCCGCCTGCGCCCCCGAGGCCAGCGCCTCATGCGTGCCCGCCAACCCCGAGGCCGCCCCGGCCACGACCATCCCCGGCACCGCACCCTCGGGCGCCAGAAACATCCCGTCGCGCCAAACAGGCTTGGCCCCCAGATGGGTCGCCAGCTGCACCTGCGGCACCCATCCGCCACAGACCGCCAGCACATCCGCCCCGATCTTCTCACGCCGCCCGCCGGCCTGCACCGTGACCGAGGTCAGCCCCATCCGCCCCTGTGTCGCGGCCACCTGCCCGCCCGCGAAGAAGGGCGCATCCACCGGCGCCTCGCCGCCCGCACGGGCGTCGATCACCGCCACCGGCGGCAGCCCCACCGCCGCCAGCTCCCGCGCCGTGCGCGCCACGCCCGCGCCGCCGCCGAACACCGCCACCCGAGGCCCGGCAAGCACGCCCCAGCGGTTCAGGTAGGACCGCACCGCGCCGCCTGCCATCACCCCCGGCCGGTCGTTGCCCGGAAAGGCCACCATCCGCTCCACCGCGCCCGTCGCCAGCACGCTCGCGCCCGCCACGATCCGCCAGAAACAGCTCGCCACCAGCCCCGCGCCCGGATGCGCCAGATGCTCCCCCACCCGCTCCACCGCCGCAAAGGTTCCGTGGTCATAAACCCCGGTCACGCAGGTCCGCGCCATCACCCGCACGTTCTCCATGGCCGCAAGCTCGGCCACCACCCCTGCCGCCCAGAGATGGCCCGGCATCCCGCCCACCTCCTCGCGCTCGCCCAGCAGCCGCCCGCCAAAACCGCTCTGCTCATCGCAGAGGATCACCCGCTTGCCGGCCCGGCCCGCCGCAAGCGCCGCCATCAGCCCGGCAGGTCCGCCACCGATCACCAGCAGGTCGCAAAAGGCAAAACCCTTCTCATGGGGCGTCTCATCATGCGCCCGCGCCAGCGCCCCGATCCCGGCGGCCCGGCGGATGACGGGCTCATAGAGCTTCAGCCAGAGCTTGGGCGGCCACATGAAGGTCTTGTAGTAGAACCCGGCCCCCAGCCACGGATGCAGCATGTCATTCGCGCCCAGCAGGTCGAAGGCGAGCGAAGGCCAGCGGTTCTGGCTGGTGGCGCAAAGCCCCTCGTAAAGCTCCGCCATGGTCGCCCGCTGGTTGGGCACCGCCCCCCACGGCCCCTTCACCGTCACCAAGCCATTCGGCTCTTCCGGCCCGGCGCTGAAAATCCCCCGCGGGCGATGATACTTGAACGAGCGCGCCACCACCCGGCAGTCATTGGCCAAAAGCGCCGAAGCCAGCGTATCCCCCGGATGCCCGTGCATCAGCTTGCCATCGAAGGAAAACGGAACCGTCCGCCCCCGGTCCAGCGCATGTCCGCGCCCCTGAATCCTCATGCCAGCGCCCCGCAGAGCGGCGCCCGTCGCGCCGTGCCAAAAGCCCTCACCGCGCCGTCTCCCGGGCAAGGCTCACCGAGAGCACCTCGTGGCTCGCCGTGTCCCGCTCCACCACCAGCCAACTCGCGCAGCCCGCGCCGTGATACCAAAGCTCCCGGCTCGGCCCGCAGATATTCGCCCGGTTGTGCAGGTAATCGTCCCATGCCGCCGCCCCCGCCTCCGGCTCGGGCCGCGCCAAAAGCTCCGCCCCGCCCACCGGCGTGAACTCCCGGCTGTCGCGCGCGCCGCAGAGGGGGCAGGCAATCCTCACCCCTCGCACTCCGCTTCCGCCGTGCCATCCAGCCGGAAGGTCGTCACCGCGTAGCCACCCGCCGCGCTGCGATCCGCCAGCACCGCACCGCCATCGCAGGCCGAGGTGTTTCCATGCAGCCCCAGCCCGAAACTCCGGATCAACAGCCTGCTGTCACTCTCCTCCACGATCTGCACAAAGCCCTGATCGCAAAGGTCAAAACAAGTCTCCGCCGCCGGGTCCGCCCCCTCCACGGCAGGCCCGCCCGCCTCGCAGCGCATGTCGGAATAATACCGCTCTCCCACCTCGCCCGATGCAATGCCCTCGGCCTCGGGCGAAAGCTCCGCCCAAAGCTGCACACCCCGCCCGCCCGCGTCGAGCGGGTGAAAATGCAGCACCAACCCCTGCACGCCCTGCAACGGATTGGCCGCCATATGCGCATCCGGATAAAACCGCTGATAGCAATCCGGCCCCGCCATCGCAGGCCCGGCCCCCAGCGCCAGAAGCACCGCCGCCCGGATCATTGGCACACCCCCGGCGGCGCGCTCTCCAGCTTGTAGGTCGTCATAACATAGCGCTCCGGATTGCCCCTCATCACATCGGCCACCATTGTCGAGCCGCAGCCCTCGCCGTCGCTCACCGCCACCCCCTCGGTGCGGATCACCAGCGCCCCCGGCTCCAGCTCCGCCACCTGAAAGAACCCGCCATCGCACTCGCCCTGACAGGTCATCTTCCCGGCCTCCAGCCAGTCCGGCCAGCCTGCACCACCCTCGTGAAGACTGCACAGCAGGATGTTGGAATAGCTCCGCCCCGCCGTCCCATCCGCCTGCGTATAGGGCGTGTCGGCCATGGTCGCGCGGATCTCGGCCACCCCCGCCGTGCCCTCCCACGGCTTGAAGGCAATCCGCAGCCGCTCCACCGTCTGCTCCGGGTATTTCGCCAAGTGCTCGGCGCTGTAATCCCGCGCCCAGCACTCGCCTCCAAACTCCTGCGCCCCGGCCACTCCCGCCGCCAGAACCACGCTAATGAAGATTATGCTGCGCACCCGTCCCCTCCTCATCCATCAAGCCCCGCCCTGTCCTGAACCGATCCAGCCGGAAGCCCGCCGCATCCGGATGGGGCTGTCCCGTCGCCATCAGATGCGCCAGCGCAAAGCCCGAGCCCGGCACCGCCTTGAACCCCCCGTAACACCAGCCGCAATCCAGATAGAGCCCGTCGATCGGCGCGCGGTCGATAATCGGGCTGCCATCGGGCGTCATGTCCATGATCCCGCCCCAGGAGCGCAGCACCTTCGCCTTGCCGATCATCGGCATCAGCGTCATCCCGGCCTCCATCACATGCTCGGCCATCGGCAGGTTCCCCCGCTGGGCATAGCTCGGGTAGAAATCCAGATCGCCGCCAAACACCAGCCCACCCTTGTCGGACTGGCTGATATAGAAATGCCCCATGCCGAAGCTGATCACATGGTCGATCACCGGCTTCAGCCCCTCGGTCACGAAGGCCTGCAACACGTGGCTCTCGATCGGCAGCCGCAAACCGGCCAGCGCCGCCACCTGCCCGCTGCGCCCGGCGGTGACGATCGCCACCTTCTTCGCCCGGATCGCGCCCCGCGTGGTCTGCACGCCCGTCACTCGGCCGCCCTCCACGTCGATCCCCGTCACCTCGCAGTTCTCGATGAGGTCCACACCCCGGCTGTCGGCGCCGCGCGCATAGCCCCATGCCACCGCATCATGGCGCGCCGTGCCGCCCCTCGGATGGTAGAGCCCGCCAAAGATCGGAAACCGCCCCTGCTCGAAATCGAGATAGGGCAGATGCTTGCGCACCCCCTCCCGGTCCAGCAGCACCGCATCATCACCCTGGTTCACCATCGCATTGCCGCGCCGCGCAAAGGCATCGCGCTGCCCGTCGCTGTGGAACAGGTTGATCAGCCCGCGCTGGCTGTGCATCACGTTATAGTTCAGATCCGCACTCAGCCCCTCCCAGAGCTTGAGGCTCATCGAGTAGAACTCGGAGTTGCCGGGCAAAAAGTAATTCGCCCGCACAATCGTGGTGTTGCGCCCCACGTTGCCAAGCCCCAGCCGCCCCTTCTCCAGCACGGCAATATTCTTCAGCCCATGCTCGCGCGCGAGGTAATAGGCAGTCGAAAGCCCATGCCCGCCGCCCCCGATGATCACGATGTCATAGGCCGCCTTCGGCTCCGGCCGACGCCACGCAGGCCGCCAGCCGCGATTGCCGGTCAGCCCTTCGGTGAGGATTTTCAGTGCATTGTAGCGCAAGCGGCAGCCTCCGTTGCCCCCAGCAAACCAGCCAGCCCGCGCAAAAACAAGGCCATAAGCGACCCCTCATGTCGCTCTCCGCCCCTGCCCATTTTCTTGCTCCAAATATCTCCCGCCGGAGGCCTCAAATCTCTTCCGGCGCCACGCCCAAACCGCAGGCTCCGGGTCGATCGGCGCCGCCCCCACCGGCACAATTCCCCCATCCCGACCCAAAGGAGCCACCCCATGTCCTTCCGCATCACCGGCCTCGATCCGGCCCCCTTCCGCCCGCTCTACGGGCTCTCCGAGGCGCAGCTCGCCCAGCGCGGCGCAACCCGCATGGTCGTCACCGACCACCCCGGCTTCCCCGACCGCATCACGCTCGAAGATGTCCCGACAGGCGCAACCGTCCTGCTGCTCAACCACACCAGCATGAAGCGCGCCACGCCCTACCGCGCCACCCACGCGATCTTCGTGCGCGAAGGCGCCCTCAGGCCCTATGACAGCACAGACGAACTGCCCCCGGTGATGCAACGCCGCCTGCTCTCCCTGCGCGGCTTCGACGCAAACGGCATGATGCAGGCCGCCGAACTGGCCAGCGGCGCAGAAATCGCCCCCGCCATCGCCCGCCTCTTCGAAGGCCCCGAGATCACCGAAATCCACGCCCACAACGCCGCCCGAGGCTGCTTCTCCGCCCGCATCACCCGCGCCTGACCCACACCGCCCGCAAGCGCCCGAAGCGGCACGGGTGGGTGGGTGGGGTGACGCTTCGGGCGCCTTCCCCGCCGCCCAAGGGCCCAAGCCACGCACCCGAGCGGATCACCCGGCGCCATCGCGCCAACAAGTCCAACTCGCTCCAAAGGCACGCCGTCCCCAGGCGCCCGAAGCGGCACGGGCGGGTGGGTGGGGTGGCGCTTCGGGCGCCTCCCCGCCAGCCCTAGAGCCCCTTGGCCCGGTAGCTCGCCGCCACCTTCTGGATCGAGCAGAGATAGGCCGCCGTGCGCAGGTCGTGCACGTCTCCGCGCTCGTGCCAGACCTCGCGCATCGACTGGTAGGCCGTGCGCATCGTGTCATCGAGGCCCGAGCGCACCAGCTCCAGCTCATCGGCCCCGCGCAGGTACTTGCTCTTAAAGTCCGGCGTCATCGACCACTTGTCGCCCAGATGCGCGCTGAGCCGCTCCAGCTCGGCCACGATCAGCTCGTGGCGCGCCTCCTCCTGGCGCCGCTGCATCCGGCCAAAGCGGATGTGGCTCAGGTTCTTCACCCATTCGAAGTAACTCACCGTCACCCCGCCCGCGTTGGCATACATGTCGGGGATCATCACCACCCCCTTCTCGCGCAGCACCTCGTCGGCGCCCGCCGTGATCGGGCCGTTGGCCGCCTCGATGATGAGCGGCGCCTTGATCCGTGCGGCGTTCTCGAGGTTGATGACCCCCTCCATCGCCGCCGGAATGAGAATGTCGCACTCCTCCTCCAGCACCTTGGCCCCTTCGGCCACATGCTGCGCATCCGGGTAGCCGCTGACGCCGCCGTGCTTCACGATCCAGGCCCGCACCGCCTGCACATCCAGCCCGTTCTCGCTGTAGAGCGCCCCGTCATGCTCGATGATCCCGTCGATCCGGCAGCCGTCCTCGTTCTGCAGGAACAGCGCCGCGTGGTAGCCCACGTTGCCAAGCCCCTGCACGATCACCCGCTTGCCGTCGAGCTTGCCCTCGAGCCCGGCCTCCTTCACGTCCTCGGGGTGGCGGAAGAACTCGCGCAGCGCATATTGCACGCCCCGCCCGGTGGCCTCGGTGCGGCCCTGAATGCCGCCCGCGTTGATCGGCTTGCCGGTCACGCAGGCCGCGCCGTTGATGTCGGTGGTGTTCATCCGCTTGTACTGATCGGCAATCCACGCCATCTCGCGCTCGCCGGTGCCCATGTCGGGGGCGGGCACGTTCTGGGCCGGGTTGATGAGGTCGCGCTTGATCAGCTCGTAGGCAAAGCGCCGGGTGATCCGCTCCAGCTCGTCCTCGTCATAGTCGCGCGGATTGATGCAGAGGCCCCCCTTGGAGCCGCCGAAGGGCGCCTCGACCAGCGCGCACTTGTAGGTCATCAGCGCCGCCAGCGCCTCCACCTCGTCCTGGTTGACGCTGAGCGCATATCGAATGCCCCCTTTCACCGGCTCCATGTGTTCGGAATGCACCGAGCGGTAGCCCGTGAAGGTCTCGATCTTGCCCCGCAGTCTCACCCCGAAACGCACCGTGTAGGTGGCGTTGCACACCCGGATCTTCTCCTCCAGCCCCGGCGGCAGGTCCATCAGCGCAACGGCGCGGTTGAACATCATGTCAACGGATTGGCGGAAAGTGGGTTCGTTCTTGGGTGCCATGGCACGTCCCTCCCTTGGTATCGCGCGAGGCGCGCGCTCGCGCCCCCCGCCTGCCCGGATGCTATCGTCCCCCCGAAGCAGAAGACACAGGTTTTCTGAAATCGGCGCCAAACCCGGCGCAGCCCCGCAGACACCCCCGATTCGAGGCCGCCCGCCGGACATGGCGCAACAATAGCCACGGGATTGTAAATTGTTTCCCAAACCCCGGAGAATTCTCCGGGATTTCCGCCCACTCCGCCCGTCGCCCCCCGCGCTGTGGCCGCCCCCGCAACAATGCGCCGCGCCCCCTCGCACGTTCCGCGCGACCCATGCCATAGCCAGCGCGAACCGGGGCGTGGGGACGCACTGAACGAGAAAGAACGGCAGTTTATGTCTCTCTACAGGTGTGCCCGCCGCTTGCGGGCCCGGTCCAATGCCTTCCTCGCGGACGAGGGCGGCACGCTCATCGTCGCCTCCCTCTTCTTCCTGCTCGCCATGGTGCTCGTCACCGGGCTGGCGATCGACCTCATGCGCACCGAGCTGATGCGCACCCGCCTGCAGATCACCGCCGACAATGCCGCCATCGCCGCCGTCGGGGCGGGCCGCAGGGCCGACCCCCGGCAGGTGGTGCAGGATCACTTCGCCCGCGCCGGGCTCGGCACCAAGCTCGAGGCGGTCGAGGTGGCACGCTCCGGCCCCGAGGACCGCCGCGTCTCGGTCTCCACCGACAGCAACCTGCCCACCCTCTTCCTCGGCCTCACCGGCATCGGGCAGCTCCACGCCCGCTCCACCACCGCCGCCGTGGCCGAGGTGGAAGAGGTCGAGCTGTCCCTCGTGCTCAACATCTCCGGCTCAATGGGCGAAAACGGCAAGCTCGGCGGGCTGAAGCAGGCCACCACCTACCTGATCGACGAGCTGTTGGGGCCGGGCGCGCCCGGCGGCATCAGCATCAACCTCGTGCCCTTCTCCGATCAGGTGAGCGTCGGGCGCGGGCTGCTCGACCAGCTCGGCGTCAGCCCGCTGCACGAATTTTCCAACTGCATCGACTTCGCGCCCAACGCCTTCGGCTCCACCCGCCTCGTCGCCACGCCCGGCCTCGCCCACACCCAGCACTTCCAGCTCGCCAGCACCCTCTCCGTGCCGATCGACACGCCGCTCTGCCCCAACCGCGCCCCCGAACAGGTCGCGCCGCTCTCGCAGGACGGTGCCGCGCTGAAGGCCCAGGTCGCCGCGCTACGCCCGCGCGGCGGCAGCGCCCCGCAGATCGGCCTCAAATGGGCCACCGGCCTGCTCGACCCGGGCTTCCGCCCCATCGCCGCCAACCTCCCCCTGCCCACCCCGGCGGGCCGCCCGCTCGACTACGGCCGCGCCGCCAGCCGCAAGGTGCTGGTGCTCGTTACCGACGGCGGCCCCGAGCCCACCCGCCGCCTGCGCCCGCGCTGCTACGACTCCCTGCTCGACATCCTGCTGTGGAACCGCGTCTCCGTCCTCGCCCGCGCCCTCCTGCTCGGGCAGGATCCCGACAGCTTCCTCGAAACCCGCCAGAGCGCGGCCCAGAACGCCCGGATGTTCACCAGCCTCTGCGCCTCGGCCAAGCGGCAGGGGGTGGTGATCTACACCGTCGGCCTGCAAACCGACCCGCGCACCCGCGCCATGCTCTCCGCCTGCGCCAGCTCTCCGGCCTATCATTTCGACACCACGGGCGCGGGGCTGATTGTGTCATTTTCCACCATCGTGCAGCGGATCACGACGCTCAAACTGGTGCGGTGAGGCCAAAACAAGGCAGCGGAATCACCCGCGCCATTGCCACGCCGGAAACAGTCCGGGGCGCGGCGCGGGAATTGGTTCCGCCGCCGCGCCACAATTCGCCCTGTTTCATGGAGAAATCCGGGGTTTGAGCCGCAATTCGGGCGGATCTTCCCCTTTTTGACAAATTTCAATTGAATTAGGGCAGAAGCATGTCCTAATTAATTCCAGTCGATGGGCGGGGGCGCCTAGACAATTACGCCGGTGCCCAGCCAATGACCGAGATCACGGATACCAAAATCAAGGCCAACCGCTTCACTGCCTTCGCACGTGACGAGGACGGCGGCCTGATCATCTTCTCGCTCTTTCTCTTCGTCTGCATGATGCTCGCCGTGGGCATCTCGATCGACGTGATGCGCACCGAAATGGCCCGCACCCGCCTGCAGAACACCGCAGACGCCGCCGTGCTCGCCGCCGCCTCGATGGAAAACACCCTCTCGCCGGAAGCCGTGGTCAACGACTACTTTACCAAGGCCGGGCTCCAGAGCCAGCTCGAGAACGTCTCCGTCATCCAGGGCGTCAACCACAAGACCGTCACCGCCACCACCAACACCAAGCTGCCGATGTACTTCCTCGGCATGGTGGGCATCGACAAGATGGAAGCCAAGTCCAAGGGCAAGGCCACCGCCGGCTACACCGATGTCGAGGTCAGCCTCGTGCTCGACATCTCCGCCTCCATGGGCAGCAACAACCGCATGGCCAACCTCCAGAAGGCCGCGCGCGAGTTCGTCGACACGGTGATCGACCCGGCCCAGCCCGGCTCGGTCTCGCTCAGCCTCGTGCCCTATACCGCACAGGTCAACGCCGGCCCCGCGATCACCGACCAGCTCAACGTCAGCTACACCCACGGCTACAGCCACTGCGTCGACTTCAACTACGCCGACTTCGCCACCACCGCGATCAACCCCGGCCAGAGCTACGGGCACATGCAGCATTTCCAGCACCAGCCCGCCACCTCCAACCCGATCGACAACCCGAGCTGCCCGCAGCAGACCTACGAGCGCATCACCGCCTTCTCCGAGAACGCCGATGCCCTGAAGGCCCAGATCACCCAGCTCGTGCCGCGCCACAACACCGCCATCCACCTCGGGATGAAGTGGGGCGTCGCCCTGCTCGATCCCGCCTTCCGCCCGGTCGTCGACCAGCTCATCGCCACCGGCGAGTCCGACGCCTCCTTCAGCGGCCGCCCCTACGCCTGGAACCGCGACAACACCACCAAGGTCATCGTGCTGATGACCGATGGCGACAACGTCGACACCATGCGCATCCGCGACCAGTATTACGACAGCACCAAGGAGCGCGAGCGCTGGAACAGCCACGCGATCTACGACTACGCCCAGGCCAACGGCCAGAACTGGACCAGCTACATCACCACCAAGTACTCCGCCTCCCAGGCCGACCAGATGCTCTCCAACGTCTGCTCCGCCGCCAAGGACAAGGGCATCGTGATCTTCACCATCGGCCTCGAAGTCTCCACCCACGGCGACGGCGTGATGAAAAACTGCGCCTCCACCCCCTCGCACTACTTCGACGTCGAAGGCACCGAAATCTCCGACGCCTTCGCCGCCATCGCCCGCCAAATCAGCACCCTGCGCCTCACCAACTGAGAGCGCAGGCCCCTGGGGGGCCAAAGACCCACGCAGCCTGGGGGGGCCGCGTGGGTCTTTGTGGTTTATGGGGGGCCCGTGCCGACAGTCTTCTGGAAGACAGCCTCTCATCGCAGCAAGATCGTCCCGCTCACGCACTCGCTCCGCCCAGCTTTAAAGTGAACCGCATGAAGAGCGGCCCACGGGAGCAAACCCTCGTCCAGACCGGAAACGACCACGGGTCTATCAACGAGGGGCAGGACTGGTCTTAGCTCGAGTGCAGCCTGCCCCCCTCACCCGCAGCATCGACCACCTGATCATCCACCTCACCAGCCGCAAGTCACGGCTTGCCAAGGTGCTGACCGAGGTGAGCGAGCGGGTGCCCGGCGCGATCGAGTGGGTCGGGCTCGATCCGCAAGCCCAAGTGGCGGCCCGCGCCTAGGCCCGAGTGCCCCGCGGCGCACAGATGCGAATCGCCCCGCCGCCACATTTCAATTCAACAATTTCCGCAGGCTAATTCACTGTTTCCAATTCGCTGCCGAATGAACCGTGAATTATGGCGAAACCGCCCCATTCATGGCGCCTTTTGGTTGTTTTTCCGGCTTCCCGCCACTTTCCTTAACAAAACGTGACGCAATTAAGGCAGTATCATCTCATTACCCGGGTGGGGGCCCGAGTTTCGGCGGTGACTGCCATGACGATGAATACCAGACCAAATGCCTTTTCCCGCTTTACCCGCGACGAAGACGGCGGCCTCATCATCTTCTCTCTCTTCCTCTTCGTCTGCATGATGCTCGCCGTCGGCATCGGCATCGACGTGATGCGCACCGAAATGGCCCGCACCCGCCTGCAAAACACCGCCGACGCCGCCGTGCTCGCCGCCGCCGCCATGGAAAACGAGCTCGACCCGACCGCGGTGGTCAACGACTACTTCGAAAAGGCCGGGCTGGCGGACAAGCTCGAGGGCGTCACCGTCACCCAGGGCGTCAACTACAAGACCGTCGTGGCGCGCACCAACACCAACCTGCCGATGTTCTTCCTCGGCATGGTCGGGATCCCGAAAATGGAAGCCAAATCGGCCGGCACCGCCACGGCGGGCTATACCGATGTCGAAATCTCCCTGGTGCTCGACGTCACCGGCTCGATGGGGCGCAACAACAAGCTGCCCAACCTCAAGAATGCCGCCAGCGAGTTCGTCGATACCGTGCTCGACCCGACCCAGCCCGGCTCGCTCTCGCTCAGCCTCGTCCCCTACTCCG
The DNA here is from genome assembly GCF_024105635.1 of Oceanicola sp. 502str15. NCBI lineage: Bacteria > Pseudomonadati > Pseudomonadota > Alphaproteobacteria > Rhodobacterales > Roseobacteraceae > Oceanicola > Oceanicola sp. 502str15. Next base: position 549,585 of record NZ_WYDQ01000001.1, on the reverse strand, counting down.
CACAGGTCAACATCGGCCCCGAGATGATTGGCCAGCTCAACGTGCCGCTTCAGCACAGCTATTCCCACTGCGTAGACTTCGAAGAAGCCGACTTCCGCAGCGCCGCCATCTCGCTGACCAAGCCCTACGCCCAGATGCAGCACTTCCAGTACTACAGCTCGGCCACCCTGCCGATCGACAACCCCGGCTGCGTGCAGGCAGACTTCGAGCGGGTCACGCCCTTCAGCCAGGACCGCACCGCGCTGAAGGCCCAGATCAGCCAGTTCAAGGCCCGCGCCAACACCGCCATCCACCTCGGGATGAAATGGGGCGTCGCCCTGCTCGACCCCTCGATGCAGCCCGTGGTCGCCTCCCTTGCCGCCTCCGGCAAGGCCGACAGCTCCTTTGCCGACCGTCCCTACGCCTACACCCGCCCCAACACCCAGAAGATCGTGGTGCTGATGACCGATGGCGAGAACGTCGACACCGTCCGCCTCAAGCCCGAAAACTACGACTCCGCCGACGAGATCGAGCGCTGGCGCAACTACTCCGTCACCGGCTACGCCTCGGCGCTCGGCCTGAACTGGAGGAGCTTCGTCACCACCAAGTATTCCGCCCCCAAGGCCGACACCATGCTGGCCGACATCTGCGACGCGGCCAAGAGCGCCGGGATCACCGTCTTCACCATCGGCTTCGAGGTGTCGGCCCATTCCGGCAACGTCATGCGCAACTGCGCCTCCACCCCCTCGCACTACTTCGACGTCGAGGGCACCGAGATCTCCGACGCCTTCGCCGCCATCGCCCGCCAGATCAGCACCCTGCGCCTCACCAACTGATCGCCCATGCACCCCGCCCGCGCCCTGCCCTCGCCAGGCCCGACTCACCGGGGTGCGGTTTACGCTAGGTCAGGTCGGCCTGTTGCATCCTTTCAACCAAGTTGGTTTCAGGCGGAAAGATGGCAAAGCGCAGGGTTGCCACCCCCGCCAACCCGCTGCCCCCAGCGCGGCACATCACTTTGCTCATATTCCCTTCGATCGCGCCTCAACCCCAATATCTTGGGGTGCCACACCAAAGGCGTCAATTTTCCACGAATTTGGGCAGAAGTCGGGCGAAATTATCCCGATCCTGGGCCGGGGCCCATTTTTCTGTGGTGTGAAATGCACGCAACCCTTCGCGCTCCGCGCGTACCCGCTCGCCTCGTCGCCTTCGCCCGTAACGACGAAGGCGGCCTCCTCATCTTCTCCCTCTTCCTCCTTGCCTGCATGATGCTCTCGGTCGGTCTGGCCATCGACGTCATGCGCGCCGAGATGGCCCGTACCCGCCTCCAAAACACCGCAGACACCGCCGTGCTCGCCGCGGCGGCGATGGAGCAGACCCTCGATCCCCGCACCGTGGTCGAAGACTACTTCGCCAAGGCCGGCCTCGCGAGCAACCTCGAGAGCGTCTCGATCACCTCCACCGCCAACTCCCGCACCGTCACCGCCAACACCAACGCCCGCCTGCGCACTCTGCTGCTGGGCATGGTCGGCATCCCCGTGATCGAGGCCCGCTCCACCGGCACCGCCACCGCCGGCTTCACCGATGTCGAGGTGTCGCTGGTGCTCGATATCTCCAACTCGATGTCCGAGAACGGCAAGATGGCCAACCTCCAGAGCGCCGCCCGCGAGTTCGTCGATACCGTGCTCGACCCCGACCAGCCCGGCACCATGGCCCTCTCCATCGTCCCCTACACCGCCCAGGTCGCCGCTGGCCCCTCCATCCTGAACCAGCTCAAGGTCACCTCCACCAACAGCTGGGCGAGCTGCGTCGACTTCAAGACCTCCGACTACACCGACACCGCCATCAGCCCAACCACCTCCCTCACCCAGGCCCAGCACTTCCAGCACCAGCCCGCCACCTCCAACCCGATCGACAACCCGGGCTGCCCGCAGCAGACCTACGAGCAGATCATGGCCTACTCCGGCAGCGCCACGGCGCTGAAAACCCGGATCAACCAGCTCAGGCCCCGCCACAACACCTCGATCCAGATCGGCATGAAATGGGGCGTCGCCCTGCTCGACCCGGCCTTCCAGCCCGTGGTCGCCAAGCTCGTCTCCAAGGGCGAGGCCAGCCCGCAATTCGCCGAGCGCCCCTTCGCCTACGACCGTCCCGGCACCATGAAAGTGGTGGTCCTCATGACCGATGGCGAAAACGTCGACACCTGGCGCATCAAGTCGAGCTACTACGACACCACCTCCGAGCGCAGCCGCTGGCACAGCTACGCCGTCTACGACTACGCCGCCTCGAAAAAGCAGAACTGGACCACCTACGTCCAGACCGACTACACCGCCTCCCAGGCCGACCAGATGCTGTCCAACATCTGCTCTGCGGCCAAGGCGCGCGGCATCCTGATCTTCTCGGTCGGCTTCGAAGTCACCCCCTACTCTGCCAGCGTCATGCGCAACTGCGCCACCTCCCCCTCGCATTACTTCAGCGTCGAAGGCACCCAGATCTCCGAGGCCTTCGCCGCCATCGCCCGCCAGATCTCGATGCTCCGCCTGCTCTACTGACCCCTCAACCCCGCACCGGGAGCCCTCACGATGACCGCTGCACAGCCCGCCACCACTCCACCGGCCAGCCCCCTCGGGGGCGCCGGAACACCTTGCAATCCGGTTAAGATTCCTGATTTGCGGCGGGCTTTCGCCCCATTTTCGACACCCTCATCCCGCCATATGCCCCTGCGCAAACTGCGTCCAATGAACGGCAATTCGTCGTTCACGGGGCAGGCCAGCGCCGAAATACAGAGGACAAACCGGGATGTCTCAAATGGAACGTCGGATCACCGCGGGGGCGGATACTACCAAGGCGGCAACGCCTATGGGTCAGCGCCTCAAACGCTTTTCCGAAGAGGCAGACGGCGGCCTGATTGCCTTCTCCCTGTTCCTGATCGCCTGCATGATGCTGTCGGTCGGCATTGCGATTGATGTCATGCGCTTCGAGATGACCCGCACCAAGCTGCAGAACACGCTCGACAGGGCGGTGCTTGCGGCCGCCGACATGGACCAGACCCTCGAACCCGAGGCCGTCGTGGCCGACTACTTCGAGAAGGCGGGGCTGGGCAACTTCAACGTCGACATCGACGTCGACGAGGGGCTCAACTACCGCAACGTCTCCGCCACCACCGAGGCCGAGATCCGCACCCTGCTGCTCGGCATGGTCGGCATCAAGCACTTCACCGCTCCCGCCGCCGGCACCGCCGAGGAGCGGGTGTCCAACGTCGAAATCTCGCTGGTGCTCGACATCTCCGGCTCGATGGGCTCGAACAACAAGATCAACAACCTGCGCAACGCCGCCAAGGACTTCGTGGACTCGGTCGTGGTGGATGACGCCGAAGGCCAGATCTCGCTGAGCCTCGTGCCCTACACCGCCCAGGTCAACGCCGGTCCCAGCATCTTCAACCAGCTGCGCAAGTCGTCCAACGGGCGCCACAACTACTCGCACTGCATCGACTTCGACAGCTCCGACTTCAACAGCACGACGATCTCGATGACGAAGTACTACCAGCAGATGCAGCACTTCGAGTGGTCGAGCGAAAACTACCGCCCGATCCGCAACCCGGGCTGCCCGATGCAGGACTACGAGCGCATCGTCGCCCTGAGCAAAAACACCACCGAGCTGAAGAACACCATCGGCAACTACCGTGCCCGCGCCAACACCGCGATCCACCTCGGCATGAAGTGGGGCACCGCCCTGCTCGATCCCTCGATGCGCACGATCGTCAACAACATGCGCGCCGCCGGCGAGATCGACGATGCCTTCATCGACCGTCCCGCCGACTACGACGACGAGGAAACCCTCAAGGTCGTGGTCCTCATGACCGACGGTGAGAACGTGGATACCTACCGGATCCAGGAATGGGCCTACAACTCCAACTCCGAGTACCAGCACTGGGATACCTACCCGCTCTGGTACTACCTCTACCGCTACGTCAACAGCCGGAACCGCTCGCAGTACTACTACCGCAAGTATTCCTCCGGCCAGGCCGACAACATGCTCGACAACATCTGTAGCGCCGCCAAGGGGGCCGGGATCACCGTGTTCACCATCGGCTTCGAGGTCACCAACTACTCCGCCGGCGTCATGCGCGACTGCGCATCCTCGCCCTCGCATTTCTTCCGGGTGGAGGGCACCGAGATCTCCGAAGCCTTCTCGGCGATTGCCCGGCAGATCAACCAGCTGCGCCTGATTAACTGATGGGGGAGGCAATGCAGACAGAACGATTTCCGAAGGGGCGGTTGTGGCACCTGGCCACCCGCCTCCGGCAGTTCCGCAAACGCGAAGAGGGCAACTCCACGATCGAGTTCGTGATCCTCTTCCCGATCTTCATCGTCGTGTTCATGTCCTGCTTCGAGATGGGCATGTTGATGACCCGGCAGGTCATGCTGGAGCGCGCCGTCGACCTCTCGGTGCGCGACCTGCGCCTCGGCCACTGGTCGCCGCCCACCCACGACGAGCTGAAGCGCACCATCTGCAACCGCGCCGGCATCATCCCCGATTGCATGAACTCCATGCTGATCGAGCTGCAACCGGTGAAAAAGGATACCTGGACGCCGCTGCCCAAGCAGGCGACCTGCAATGACAAGTCGGCCCCGGTCCAGCCGGTCACGGCCTTCAACGGCGGCGACGAGAACGAGATGATGATCGTGCGCGCCTGCGCCATCATGAAGCCCTGGTTCACGGCAACCGCCTACGGCCTCAAGCTGCCGCTGGTCGATGGCGAGAACTACGCCATCGTGTCCTCCTCGGCCTTCGTCAACGAACCCGGTGCAGGAGGCTGACGCCATGAAGACACTTCACCTCATCCGTGCCCGCCTCGCCGCCTTCCGCGACGACGCGCGAGGCTCGCTCTCGGTCGAGGCCGCGCTGATCCTGCCGCTGCTGTGCTGGTTCTACGTGTCCGCCTTCGTCTGGTTCGATGCCTATCGCACCCAGAACGCCAACCTGAAGGCCTCCTACACCCTCGCCGACATGCTCTCGCGCGAGACCGACCCGGTGACGGAGAGCTACCTGAAGGGGCTGAACAAGGTCTACGACTACCTGACCACCACCAATCACCCCACCTACATCCGGGTGACGACGGTCAAATGCGTGTCCAACTGCGACAACAACTCGCGGCACCTGCACGTCGACTGGTCCTATGCCACCGAGGGGCGCCCCTCGCTGACCCACGCGACGATCTCGGACTACTACGACAAGATCCCGCTGATGCCCCAGGGCGACACGGTGATCCTGCTCGAGACCTTCATGGCCTACGAGCCGCTGTTCAACGCCGGCATCCCGGCCAAGAGCTTCGAGAACTACATCGTCACCCGGCCCCGTTTCGCGCCCCAGCTGCTCTACGCCGGCGCAGGCACCTGATCGGGCGCGGGCCGCGCGGGGTCTCGCCCCGCCGCCGTCTGGCAGAAAATCATGAGCGAACGGGCCGTTTACGCGGTCCGTTTTGCATTTTTGCCGTATGCACAGGGTGTGTACGGGATGTGCACGGGATGTGACTCGCGATTTTCGTGGTTAACGAGCGTCGTCGCTTGCCGCGTCCGGGGTTTTCTGCAAAGCCGCCTCGGCCATGGTGGCCTCGATCATCTGCCCCATCGCCTTGCCTGCGGAGGGGTGCAGCACACCGCCCACCGCCACCGTCTTCCCGCGGATCCACCACAGGCCCGGAGCCCAGCCAAGCTTCTGTTTTTCCTTCATCTTCAGAACGAACCCGCCAGCCGGCTTCATCGCAAAAGCGCCGCGCTCGACCCGCGCGATCTGGTCCAGCCGCGCCAGCACCTTGCCGCTGTCGGTCTCCAGCGTCTCCGCTTTCAGCACCAGCCCGCCCTCGGTCGCCTGCCAAAGCCAGACCCCCATCGCCACGACAGCCCCCCCGAACCCCACCAAAAGCGCCCGCCCCCACAGCGGTCCGTCGCCGGAAAAACCCATCTTCAGAAGGACATAGGCCAGCAGCGCGAACATGGCGGCGGCAAAGATACGGCGCAGGAGCGAGGCCCCGATGCGGAAGTCTGGTTGCTCTGTCATGCCCTCTCATAGCAGCCCGCCCGCTCCACGCAATGGCCTGCTGATAGCTGTGCACAAATGCACTCCCGTCAGGCATCCGGCGCATATCTGCGCTTATTGATGCAAACCCTCCCGCCCCCTATCTTGGCGGGGAAAGGAGACATCCCATGTCCATCCGTCCCGTCACCGAAATCCGCCCGGCCCAGCCCACCCTCGAGGGCGCCGGCGTCAAGCTGCACCGCGCCTTCGGGTTCCATAACCCCAAGGAACTGGACCCTTTTCTGCTCTTCGACGACTTCCGCAACGAGCGCCCCGAAGACTTCATCAAGGGCTTCCCCTGGCACCCGCACCGCGGCATCGAGACCATCACCTACGTGCTTGCGGGCACCGTCGAGCACGGGGATAGCCTCGGCAATCGCGGCGTCCTCGGCCCGGGCTCGATCCAGCTCATGACCGCCGGCTCCGGCATCATGCACCAGGAAATGCCCTCCGGGAACGCCCAGGGCCAGATGCACGGCTTCCAGCTCTGGGGCAACCTGCCCGCCTCGCTGAAGATGACCGCGCCCCGCTACCAGGACATCGAAGGCACCGAACTGCCTGAAATCGTTGATGATGACGGCACCCGCATCAAGGTCGTGATCGGCGACTACCGCGGCTACAAGAGCCCGGTCGACGGCATCGCCGCCGATCCGCAGTATCTCGACATCTCGGTGCCCGCCGGCGTGAGAAAGACCTTCAAGGTCGACACCTACCGCCGCGCCTTCGCCTATGTCTTCGACGGCGACGGCCGCTTCGCCGACGCCTCCGCCCCGGGCGGCGTGTTGCTTGAAAAAGAGGTCATGGGCGAAGAGGTGAACATCCGCGACCTTTCCGGCGACCGCACCCTCGTGCGCTTCGGTTCGGGCGACGAAGTGACTGTTCAGGCAGGCGAAAAAGGCATCCGCTTCCTGCTGATCTCCGGCGCGCCGATCGAGGAGCCGGTGGCCTGGCACGGGCCGATCGTGATGAACCGGCCCGAAGAGTTGCAGCAGGCAATGGCCGATCTGCGCAACGGCACCTTCGTGAAACCGGCACACTGAGCCTTGCCGTCATCCTCGGGCCCGACCCGAGGATCTCCCACCAACGAGATCCTCGGATCAAGTCCGAGGATGACGGTCCGTCGCGCGGTTTACGCAGAATTAACCGGCGGGCTGGATACTGGCGCAACCTCGAAGAAAGGATCACGCCCCCTTCACAGCCCGCCGCACCATGTTCCAGTAAATCCGCTCGACCCGCTCCTGGCTCAGGCGTCCACCTTCCCGATACCAGGTGTTCACGCCGTTGAGCATGGCAATCACCGCCATCGTCGCCAGCCGCGTGTCCGGAATCTGGAAAACATCCTTCTCCTGACCGTCGGTCAGAACCTCCTCCACCGCATCCTCGTAGCGGCGGCGCATGGCCGAAATCACCTTGCGGTTTGCAGGCTCTAGATTGCGCAGTTCCATGTAATTGATGAACACGCCATCCTTGTGGCTGAGGTTGTAGCCGATGTGGTAGCGCACGATCCATTCAAGCCGCTCGCCCGGGCTGCCCTCGGGCATCTGCGCCATACCGGCCAGAACCTCGCTCATGTGATCATGCATCAGATCAAACAAAAGCGCTTGTTTATCAGAGGTATAGGTGTATAGCGCCCCGGCCTGCACGCCCACTTCGCGGGCAATCTGGCGCATCGACACGGCGGCATAGCCGTATTGCGCGAACAGCCGCAGCGCCGCCTCTCGCACCCTCGGGCCGGTGATTTCTGCATGTGAACCGGTTTTTCTCGCCATGCCGTCCAGCATCTAATGAACGCGTGTTCAATTCAAGCGCCGATCTCCATCGCCCCACATCCCGCTTCCCTCCCCCTGCCCCAGCCGATACCCTGCCCGCCATGACCCGCGCCGCGCTCCTCCTCTGCCTTGCCCTTTCGGGCTGCACCCAGTTCCCCGAGCTCGATGCCGTGGTGAGCGCCTCGGCCAAGTCCGCCGCCTACCCGCGCCTCCAACCGCTCGACGGCATCCTGGCGCAGGCCAACGCCTCCACCACCGACCCGGCCGCCGTGCGCGGCGATCTCTCCGCCCGCGTCGCCGCCCTGCGCGCCCGCGCCGCCCGAATGCGCGGCCCCATCGTGGAGCCGCCCGTGCGCGCCCGCATGAACGACGCGCTTCGTCGTCACGCAGGCAGCCATTCCGGTTGAGCCTCCCCGCGCAACCCGCTATGCCCGGCGCAGATTTTCGATCCACGGAGGCCCGCCATGTCTGACCCGCTTCGCCTTGGAATCGCAGGGCTCGGCACCGTCGGCACCGGCGTCGTCAAGATCATCCGCCGCCACGCCGCCCTGCTCGAGGCCCGCACCGGCCGCCAGATCACCATCTCGGCCGTGTCCGCGCGCTCCCGCGACAAGGACCGTGGCGTGCCGCTCAAGGATTATGCGTGGGAAGACAACGCCGTAGAGCTTGCCGCCCGCGATGACATCGACGTTTTCGTCGAGCTGATGGGGGGCGAGGACGGCCCCGCGAAAGCCGCCACCGAGGCCGCGCTGAAGGCCGGCAAATCGGTTGTGACCGCCAACAAGGCCATGCTCGCGATCCACGGTCAGGCGCTTGCCGAGGCCGCAGAGGCCGGCGGCATCCAGATCCGCTACGAGGCCGCCGTCGCAGGCGGCATCCCGGTGATCAAATCGCTCACCGAGGGCCTTGCCGGCAACGAGATCACCCGCGTCATGGGCGTGATGAACGGCACCTGCAACTACATCCTCACCCGTATGGAAGCCACCGGCCAGGGCTATGACGCGCTGTTCGACGAATGCGCCAAGCTCGGCTACCTCGAGGCCGATCCCGAGCTCGACGTCGGCGGCATCGACGCCGCCCACAAGCTGGCCATCCTGTCGTCCATCGCCTTCGGAACACAGGTGAATTTCGAGGGAATCGAGATCGAGGGCATCCAGCGCATCACCCTCTCCGACATTCGCCACGCCGCCGACATGGGCTTTCGGATCAAGCTGCTCGGCGTCGCCCAGATGACAGGCCGCGGCCTCGAGCAGCGCATGACTCCCTGCCTCGTTCCCTACGACTCGCCCCTCGGCCAACTCGAAGGCGGCACCAACATGGTGGTGATCGAAGGCGACGCCGTGGAGCAGATCGTGCTGCGCGGCCCCGGCGCCGGCGAGGGCCCCACCGCCTCCGCCGTCCTCTCCGACATCTGCGACATCGCCCGCGGCAGCCGCCTGCCGGTTTTCGGCAAACCCTCGAAAATGCTCGAAAAAGCCCCCGCCGCCCGCTCCGCCTCCGCCGCGCCCTACTACCTGCGGATGATGTTGCATGACAAACCCGGCGCCATGGCCAAGGTCGCCGCCGCACTCGGCGAGGCCGGCGTGTCGATCGACCGGATGCGCCAGTACGGCCATGACAACGAGGCCGCCCCGGTGCTTTTCGTCACCCACAAGACCACCCACAGCGCCCTCGCCGCCGCCCTCACCGCCATCGGCACGACCGGCGTTGTCGTCGGCGACCCGGTGGCCCTGCGGATCGAACATCTCTAGGCCCCGCGCCCGCTTGCGCTAACAACGGCCCCGAGGGTTGCGCCGCCCATGGGGTAAGGCTACCCAATCACTAAATCAGCCAGCCAAGAGGGGCACCCGATGACCAAGAAGCCTGAATTTCATGACCGGATGCTCTCGCTCGGTCTCGCCCGGGTCTCGGAAGCGGCGGCCCTGGCTTCGGCCAAGCTGATCGGGCGCGGCGACGAGAAGGCCGCCGACCAGGCCGCCGTCAACGCCATGCGCAACCAGTTGAACGCGCTCGATATTCGCGGCACCGTGGTGATCGGTGAAGGCGAGCGTGACGAAGCCCCCATGCTCTACATCGGCGAAGAGGTCGGCAGCGGCACCGGCCCCGAGGTCGACATCGCGCTCGACCCGCTCGAGGGCACCACCCTCACCGCCAAGGACATGCCAAACGCGCTGACCGTCATCGCCATGGCCCCGCGCGGCTCTATGCTCCATGCCCCTGATGTCTATATGGAAAAGCTCGCCGTCGGCCCCGGCTACCCCACCGATATCGTCAGCCTCGATCAATCCCCCGCTGAGCGCGTCCGCCTTCTGGCCGCCGCCAAGCAGGCCACGACGGCCGATATCACCGTCTGCATCCTTGAGCGCCCGCGCCACGAAGATCTGATCGCCGAAGTCCGTTCCACCGGCGCCGCGATCCGCCTCATCACCGATGGCGACGTGGCCGGGGTGATGCATTGCGCCGAGCCGCAACAGACCGGGATCGACATGTACATGGGCCTAGGCGGCGCCCCCGAGGGCGTTCTGGCCGCCGCCGCGCTCAAATGCATGGGCGGGCAGATGTGGGGCCGCCTGACCTTCCGCAACGAAGACGAGAAGGGTCGCGCCGCCAAGGCCGGGATCGAGGATCTCGACAAGATCTACAGCCGCGACGAGATGGTGCGCGCCGATGTGATCTTTGCCGCTACCGGCGTGACCGATGGCTCGATCCTCTCGGGTATCAAGCGCGAGGTGGGCTATCTCACCGCCGATACGCTGCTGATGCGCTCCAAGACCGGCTCGGTGCGGCGCATGCAGTATCGCAACCCGACCTCGGCGATGTAACGGGCTGAACGGCATGGCGGCCTACCTCGGCGTCGAAGAGTCCCTCACCGGGCGGCGCTGGGTCGGCCCCGCCGCCGAGGAGGACCGGCTGGCCGAAGCCATGGCCCAGTCCACCGGCCTCCCCGGCCCGCTGGCCCGTCTGCTGGTGCAGCGCGACGTGGCCCCGGAAGAGGCCCAAGGCTTCCTCGCGCCCTCCCTGCGCGACCTGCTCCCGGACCCGCGCAGACTGCACGACATGGAGCCCGCCGCCGCCCGGTTGAACAAGGCCGTGGCGCAGGCCGAGAAGATCGCGATCTTCGCCGATTACGACGTCGACGGCGGGGCCTCGGCGGCCCTGCTGATCCGCTGGCTCCGCACCCTCGGCCGCGAGGCCACGCTCTACGTGCCCGACCGTATCGGCGAAGGCTACGGCCCCAACGCGCCCGCAATTTCAGAGCTTTCCCAGAGCCATAGCCTGATCATCTGCGTCGATTGCGGCACCCTCTCGCATGAGGCGCTGGCAGCCGCCGGCGATGCCGAGGTTCTGGTGCTCGACCACCACCTTGGCGGCGAAACGCTCCCGCCCGCGCTGGCCGTAGTCAATCCGAACAGGCAGGACGAGAGCGGCGAGCTGGGCCACCTCTGCGCCGCCGCCGTGGTGTTTCTCTGCCTCGTCGAAGCCAACCGCCAGCGCCGCGAGGCGGGGCAGAGCCCCCTGCCCGACCTCATGGGCCTGCTCGACCTCGTGGCCCTCGCCACCGTGGCCGATGTGGCGCCCCTCATCGGGGTCAACCGCGCGCTCGTGCGACAGGGTCTCAAGATCATGGCGCATCGCGCGCACCCCGGCCTCTCCGCCCTCGCGGATGTCGCCGGGGTCGACCGTGCGCCCACGCCCTATCACCTCGGCTACCTGCTCGGCCCCAGGATCAACGCGGGCGGGCGCGTTGGCCGCGCCGACCTTGGCGCAAGACTTCTGGCCACTGATGATCCCGGCGAGGCCCGCGAGCTTGCCGAGCGGCTCGACACGCTCAACAAGGAGCGCCGCGAGATCGAATCTGCTGTGCAGCAGGCGGCGATGGCACAGGCGGAAGAGCGCGGGCTAGAGGCCCCTCTGGTCTGGGCCGCCGGCGAGGGCTGGCATCCGGGCGTGGTCGGCATCGTCGCCTCCCGCCTGAAAGAGGCCACCGGCAGGCCCGCCGTGGTGATCGGGATGGAAGGGAGCGCTGGCAAGGGGTCGGGGCGCTCGGTCAACGGTGTCGATCTGGGCGGCTGTGTGCACCGGCTCGAAGCCGAGGGCCTGATCACCCAGGGCGGCGGCCACAAGATGGCGGCCGGCCTGTCGCTCACCGTCGATCAGTTGGGGCCCGCCATGGCCCGGCTCTCCGAGCTTCTCGGTCGCCAGGGCGCCGGTGCGGGCGGCCCACGGGACTTGCGGCTCGACGGGCTGATCCTGCCCACTGCCGCCACGGTCGACCTCATCGAAGCCCTTGAACAGGCTGGCCCTTTTGGTGCCTCCGCCCCCGCGCCGCGGTTTGCGCTGCCCGAGGCAGCACTCTCCGATGCCCGCGTGGTGGGTGACGGGCATCTCAAACTGTCGATCCGCACGGCCATGGGCCAGCGGCTCGACGCCATCGGCTTCCGCCTCGCCGACACGCCGCTCGGCAAGGCGATGCTCGAGTCCCGTGGCGGGGCCTGGCACCTCGCCGGACGGCTCGAGGTGAATCACTGGCAGGGCCGTTCTCGCCCGCAACTCCGGCTGGAAGACGCGGCCCGCGCATGAGCGCGCTCGTGGTGCTGGCAGGCCTCCCGGGCAGCGGCAAGACCACCGTTTCCCGCGCCCTCGCCCGCCTCTCCGGCGCGATCCACCTGCGGATCGACACCGTGGAAACGGCAATCAGCGCCTCCGTCCTCGCTCCCGAGGACGTTGCAGATGCGGGCTACAGGGTGGCACAGGCGCAGGCGCGGGATTTTCTGGCGCAGGGGCATTCAACCATCATCGACTGCGTGAACCAGTGGCAAATGACCCGCGACTGGTTCTGCGAAATCGCCACCGGGCAGACCCGTCTGGTCACATGCGAGATCACCTGCAGCAACGAGATCACCCACCGAAAGCGCGTCGAGTCGCGCCGGGCCGACCTGCCGGGGCACAAGCTGCCCGACTGGCAGGCGGTTCTGGAGCGCGACTATAATCCCTGGGCGGGCGCGGAGCTGCACATAGACACGGCCACCGCCTCACCCGAGGCCGCGGCGGGCCTGATTTTCAAGGCGATGAGCGCGGTTTGAAAAATCGGTGCAGCAGCGCGAAGAATCTTCTTGCGCTCCCCCCACGCTTTTCCTAAACACCCCCCCACGGCTGGACCCTGCCCCGTTCGTCTATCGGTTAGGACGCCAGGTTTTCAACCTGGAAAGAGGGGTTCGATTCCCCTACGGGGTACCAGCCGTTTTACTCCCCCCAACACCCGTCCGCCGAAAGGTGATGTTGCTCGCAGGCCCAAGCCCGTAGCGCAGGCAACCCCAGATCACCGCAAGGCTCAGCACCAGCCAGAGACCGCCCCAAAGGATCGTCGCGCCGCCGAATTCTTCGGCCAGCATGCGGGCATCCGACCGCAGGGCGCTTCGGCGCAGGGTGTCGTCGAAGATGTCGTAGGGCACGTAGATCAGGCTGGTGAGGCCGATGATCCGCAGCAGCAGATCCGAGACCTGGTGCGGCAGATAGCGCGCCGCGGCGAGCATCACTGCACCGGCCGCCAGGCAGAAGACGAGCGCAAAGGGGCTGCGGATCCAGAAGGCGGCGACCACGATCAGAACCAGCCCGCACAGGGCTAGGGCGCCCCGGTCGGCACGGGTGCGCAACGCGGTGACAAGGATCAGCGCCCCGAGCAACAGCGAGCCGAGGTAGCCCGCCGAGAGGGTGACAAAGCGGTTGCCGCCCCGGATCAGCGCATGGCCACCCTCCTGTGCGGACAGCGAGATTTCAACGATGCTGCCCCCCGTCGCCAGTCCCGCGAGGCCATGCGACAGCTCATGCAGGAAGATCACGAAGATTCGCAGCGGAAACACGACCGGCGTGCGCCAGAGCGCGAAGACCAGCGCAAGGATGAGCAGCAGTTGCCAGTGGCCTTTGAGAAATGACATGCCCCATGGGGCCGCTCCATGCGGCGGAAGTCAATCGGCGCCGGCATTCTCGCCAATGGCCGGAAGGTCGGGCGAATACACTGTCACCATCCCGCGCCCGCCCCGCTTGGAGGCATAGAGCGCGGTGTCGGCATGCTGCATCATCTCCTCGGCATTGGTGACCGTGTAGAAGTCGCTCACGGTCAGGCCGATGGAGCCGGAAATGCGGCAGGTTTCACCCTCGAAGGGGATCGGCTCTTCCAGCCGCGAAATGATCCGGCGCCCGAGGGTGGCCAGCCGATCGGGGTTGGAAAGCCCGACAAAGACCAGAACAAACTCATCCCCACCGGCCCGAACGATCACATCGGCGGCGCGGGTCTCGGCGCGCAAGATATCGGCCACCTCCCGCAGCACATGATCGCCTGCTGCATGACCCAGCGTGTCATTGACCGATTTGAAGAAATCGAGATCGAGGTTCATCAGCCCGAAAGCGGTCTTGGCTTTGGTCAGCCGGGCCAGAACCTCTTCCATCGCGCGGCGGTTGGCGAGGCCGGTAAGCATGTCGGAGGAGGCCTGCTTCTCGGCCGTGGTCATCGCGCCCTGAAGCCGCTGGTTGAGCGCCTTCCACTCGCTGAGCGCGGCGGTCTTGGCCTCGACGAGGTAGAGCATTTCCACCGCCAGGTCGGTGGCGGCGAAGTCGGCGCTGGTCAGGTCATGGTTCTGCACCGCCTCGATGATGTTGAACCCGAAGGAGAGGTTGACGATCAGCCCCTGCTCGCCCGGCAGCGGCGCAACCAGCCCCACCAGCCCGGTCCTCGGTGCGTCGCGAAACGCCAGCTTCAGCCGCCCGCCCTCGGCATTGGCCATGTCCGAAACTCGGGTGGTGGCCCCCGGCCGCTTCAACTCGAAAATCTCCAGAAAACGCCGCCCCGCAATCGGTTGACCGGGCAGCAGCTTTTGCAGGCTTGGCCCCGCATGGGCGATGTGGCCGGTGGGGCGAAGTTGCAAGTGCATCGGCATCAACCGATCGAGCACGGCACAAAGGCCCGGCTCCACCAGAGCAGCGCCCTCCCCGCCCGCCGCGGCGAGCGCTTCATGTCCGATTTCGGCACTCACCCCGCGCCCTCCACCCGCTGGCCGTGGCCGCGCCCGAGGTAGAACTGCTTTGCCTCGGCAAATTCGGCATCCAGCAGGTCGATCAGGATCACTTCATGACGCCCCATGCCGCCCTGCAACTCCAGAAAGGCCAGAGCGCCGTAGTCATCGGCAAGCGCCCGCAGGATACCCGTCAGCACCGGTCCATAGCCTCCGTGGCTGGCCGTGACCTCCAGCTTGTAGCGCCCGGGCCGAACCTCGATCAGGGCAAGGGCCGGAAGCTCAAGCTCGGGCACCGCCAGCCCGGCGCGATCAGGCAGGTCGTCGAGCGAATGGAGAAGTTCGGCAAAGCTCTGGCCGCCAAAGCGGAGCAGTCGGCGGATGGCACGGGTGTTGGGGTGGGCAACGAGGTAGGTGCCAAGGTCTTCCAGAATATCCTCGACCGGCCTTTGGCGCTGATGCGACAGCTGGTCGAGCATCTCGAACGTCACGCTGTCCTCATAGGTCAACATGGCCTCGAACCCTCGGCTGCCGATGCCCATGGCAGCGCCAAGCTCGGCCCATGCCTCAGGCCCATAGATGTCGCGGACAAAGCATTGCACCGCACGATTTACCAGACCATGCATCTCTGAACCTGTTCAACCTGTGACGCAGCCTAGCGGCGGCAGGT
Source organism: Oceanicola sp. 502str15 (assembly GCF_024105635.1). Taxonomy (NCBI): domain Bacteria; kingdom Pseudomonadati; phylum Pseudomonadota; class Alphaproteobacteria; order Rhodobacterales; family Roseobacteraceae; genus Oceanicola; species Oceanicola sp. 502str15. The sequence continues at coordinate 534,082 of NZ_WYDQ01000001.1, read as the reverse complement.
TAACAAAGGCCAAAGTTCAGCCCCAGCCATGGCACCTCAGATCAGAAATCGGTCGGTGCGCCGCCCTCTGCCTTGCGCCGGGCCACGAAGGCCTCCAACTCCTCGCGGATAGAAGGGGCCATGGGCGGTGGCTCGAAACTGTCGATGATCCGGTGAAAGGTGGTGTGGGCCCGCTCTGCCGTCCAGACACCGCCCTTGGCCTGCCACGCCTCGAAGTTGCTCCAGTCCGAGACGATGGGCTGGTAGAAGGCGGTTTCGTAGCGGGCTTGCGTGTGCTCGATCCCGAAGAAATGGCCGTAATGTCCAACCTCGGCAATGGCGTCGACAGCAATGTCATCGGGCGACGTCGCCACGACATCGGGCTCGAAGTAGCGCTGGATCATCTGGATAACTTCGCAATCCATGATGAACTTCTCCGGCGAGGCCACCAGCCCGCCCTCCAGCCAGCCCGCCGCGTGGTAGACGATGTTCGTGCCAGACTGCACCGCCGACCAGAGCGAGTTGGAGGTTTCCCACATCGCCTGCCCGTCGGGCACATTGGCCGTGCAGGCCCCGGAGGCGCGCAGGGGCAAGCCGTAGCGACGGGCCAGCTGGCCGGTCATCTGCGTGGCGCGCATATACTCGGGCGTGCCAAAGGCCGGGGCGCCGGATTTCATGTCGACGTTGGAGGTGAAGGTGCCGATCACGCAGGGGCAGCCCGGGCGCACGTATTGAAACAGCGCGATGGCGGCCAGCGCCTCGGCGATGCTCTGGGCCACGGCCCCGGCCATTGTGACGGGCGCCATCGCCCCGGCCAGCGTAAAGGGTGACACGATCACCGCCTGCCCGCGCCGGATGCAGCGCAGGCAGCCGTCGATCATCGGCCAGTCATGCTTGAGCGGCGAGGTCGAGTTGATGTTGGTGTACATATGCGGCGCAGCTTCGAACTCCTCGTGGCTCAGCCCGGCAGCGATCCGCACCATCTCCATCACGTCTTCCACCCGCTCCGGCCCGAGCGAATAGGCGTGCGGCACCTTGTCGGTCAGGGTCAGCTTGTCGAAGAGCACATCGAGGTGGCGGGTGGCGGGGTGCAGGTCGACCGGCTCCACCGGATAGCCGCCGGCAAAGTGGATGCAGTTGAAATACTGGGTAAGCTTGAGCAGGTTGGCGCATTGCTCCCGGTTGCCGGGCACCTTGGAGCCGAGCGAAAGATCCCAGTAGTTGGGCGGCGAGGAGACATTGCCGAACAGGATCGCCTTTCCGCCGACCGGCAGGGCGCGGGCCGGGTTTCGCGGGGTGATCGTAAACTCGGAGGGGGCCTTGGCCACCATCTCCATCACCCAGTCGCGCCCCATCCGCACCACCTGATCTTCGACAATGCAGCCCGCCTCGGCAAAGATCGCGCAGGCCTCCTCGTTGAGAAAGACGATACCGATCTCTTCGAGAATGCGCATCGCGCCTTCATGGATCGCTTCCACGCCCTCCAGGCTCAGCGGCTCGATCGGCGCATCCGTGTTGATCGGAATCCGCCACGGGCTCTGCGAGATCACCTCGGGCCGATTGCGGCGCGGGTTGGCGGCGCGGCCACCCGCGCGGCGGCGTTTTGTCGGGGTGTCGTCCATGCTGCGGCTCCTGGGCTCTTCAACTCAGGTTGCGTCCGCCCGGGGCGTCGCGTTTTTCCGGATGCGACGCGAAGTGTCGCAAAAGGCCGATGGAGCGGCGAAAACATTCAGAGGCTGGCGAGCCATGCGGGCAGATGGCCGATATCCGGCAGAACGACATCGGCGTGGGGGGCCAGTTCGACGTCCGGTGCAATGCCGGTGAGCACCGCAACGCAGACCATGCCCGCCGCCCGCCCGGCGGCGAGGTCGTGCAGGCTGTCTCCGATCATGGCGCAGTCGCCCGGTGCAAGACCCGTAGCCTCTGCGAAGGCCAGGCACATGCCCGGGCCAGGCTTGGCACCGTGCCCCGAATCATAGCCCGCCACATAGCTGAAGGCCTCGGCAACCCCCGCTTGGGCGAGATGCGCCTGCGCGGCCGCTTCGGCATCATTGGTCGCGATGCCCAGCACGTGCCCGCCCGCGCGCAGCCGGTCAAACAGGAGCGTCAGATCCGTGGCTGCAACCTGTGGCGCAACCGCGGCGCCAGCGTTGATCCGATCGGTCAGAGCAGCCGCCGTCCAGCCGGGCAACAGCGGCAGGACCGGCGCAATCGCCTCCTCAGGCGTGCCGGCGACAATCGGGCTGTCTGGCGCGAAGCGGGCGGTTACCGGGTCGATCCCCATCGCTTCGGCGAGGGCCTGCGCAAGGGCGCTGTCGCCCTCGGCAAGGTCGTGGATGAAGGCCAGCGTGAAGCCGCCCCAACTCTTCTGGTAGTCGAAGAGGGTGCCGTCCTTGTCAAAGAGCAGGCCCGGCAGCACGGGGGCGCTCATGTCCAGCTCGGCAGGTCGCCGCCCGGAAGGGCCATGCGGGCGCGCATGGGCAGGGTGTAGTCCAACCCCGAGTCGTCGCAGAACCCGGTGATCCAGGCGTCATCCATGGCCAGAAAATCGAGCACCGAGGCAAGAAACTCCGGCTCGCCCGCCCGTGCGCGAACCTCTGCCTCCGAAACGCCGGTGGCGCCCAGAAATACCGGTAAAAGCTCATCATTCCCGGCCAGCCAGCCCAAGGCCCTGAGCGCAATCGTCTCGGCGCTATCACGATCCATTCGCGGCCTCGTTAACAAATCGAAAGGTTTTATTAACCAACTCCATACAGAATACGCCCCACAGGGGAAAGGCGCGGACACGCGCGGAAGGATAAGGCGATGCCAGGGAAAGTCCTGATCGTGGATGATGTGCCGACCAACCGGGTCGCGCTGAAGGTCAAGCTCGCGGCGGCCTGCTACGATGTTGTGGCCAGCAGCACCGGGCAGGACATTGTGAGCCTCGTACGCACCATCCGACCGAGGCTGGTGATGCTCGACGCCGACCGTCCGGGCGCGCCGGGACTGGCGGCCTGCCGGGCCCTACGGGCCGACGAGGAGTTGAGCGGCATTCCCATCATCGCAAGCGGCGCCCCCGCCGAAGGTGTCGCCCGCGCCGAGTTGATGCGCGCTGCGCTGGAGACCGGGGCCGATGCCTTTCTGCCGAAACCCATCGAGGAAACCCAGTTGCTCGCCCGCATTCGCAACCTGATGCGAATGCGCGAGGTCTCCGAGGAGCTGAGGCTGCGCGATACCACCAGTCGCGCTCTCGGCTTTGCCGAGGAGGCAGAGGAGTTTGCCCGCCCGGCCCGGATTGCGCTGGTGGCGCGGGACATTGCCACCGCCCAGAGCTGGCGCGATGCTTTGGCCAGTCTTCTGCCCCATCGCATCAGCGTGCTCGACCGCCACTCCGCCCTCAATGAAACAACGCCTGCGCTACAGGACATCTATGTCATTGCTGCGGATCTGCGCCACGAGGGTGACGGGTTGCACCTGATGAGCGAACTGCGATCCCGGCGCTGGTCACGCCACGCCGCGGCCCTCGTCGTCCTGAGCGGCCCCGATCCGGCGCTCGCGGCGATGGCGCTCGACCTTGGGGCCGCCGACCTGATCGAGGCGCCGGTGGATGGGCGCGAACTGGCCGTGCGGCTCACCACACTCGTCGCCCGCAAACGCGAGCACGACCGGCTCCGTCGGCGCGTGCGCGACGGGCTGAAACTGGCGGTCACGGACTCGCTCACCGGCCTCTACAACCGGCGCTACGCGCTCTCGCACCTCGCCCGGCTCAGCGACCGCGCCCGCGAAACCGGAAAGTGCTTTGCGGTCATGGTGCTGGATCTCGACCGCTTCAAGCTGGTGAACGACAGGCACGGTCATGCGGCTGGTGACATGGTGCTGCGCGCCGTGGCCAGGCGGATCTCGGACAACCTGCGCAATGTCGACATGGTGGCGCGGATCGGCGGCGAGGAGTTTCTGGTGGCAATGCCCGACACCACTGAGGAAGAGGCCCGCGCCGCAGCCCACCGCCTTTGCCGCCTGATCGACGCCGAGCCCATCGCCCTGCCCGGCTCCGCAGCTGCCGGACGTATCCGGCAGACGGTGTCCATTGGCGTGGCTGTCGGGGATGGTGCGGGCCGCACGCTGGTGTCTGGCGGAGAAGAGAGCAACTTGGCCCTGGAGGCGATGATCGACAAGGCCGACAAGGCGCTTCTGCTGTCCAAGGCACAGGGCCGCAACACGGTGACCTTGGGGCGCGATGCGGCTTAGCCTTTGGCGCTCAGTCCTGTGAGAGAGAAGCTCTGCGCCGACGCTGCCGCCGCGCCACGCCTTCGGATGTCCCGCGCCCGAACGCGCGGCGCAACGGCGTGCCCTGTTCTTGAATTGCCTTGCCAACTAACCCTCCCGACAATCGACAATGGGAAAGTTGGCGCGGCGGTTGGCGAGCCTGGTCAGAGGCCCGGAAGCCAAAGGATAAGCGCCGGAAGCGCGAGCAGCAGGGCAACATGCACCACATCGGCCAGAACGAAGGCCGCCGTGCCCCTGAACATGGTGGACAGAGGTATGTCGCGGGCCACCCCGGAGAGCACATAGACGTTCATGCCCACCGGTGGCGTGATCAGCGCGATCTCCGTCATCCGTACCACCAGCACCCCGAAGAACACCGCCTTGGCCCCCTCGCCCACCACCCAGAGGTCCAGCCCCATGATGAGCGGGAAGAAGAGCGGCACGGTCAGGGTCATCATCGCGGAGGCATCGAGGATCATGCCGAGAAAGAAATAGACCAGCAGGATCAGCAACAGGACCGCCAGAGCGGGCAGGCCTGAGCCCGTCACCCAGCCGACCACGTGGTGCGGAATGGTGGTGACGGTGACAAAGGCATTGAACACCAGCGCCCCGAAGAGGATGCCAAAGATCATGCCGGTGGTCTTCAGCGTGTCGTAGACCGCCTCTCGCACCTCCGAAAATCCGAGCCGCCCCCGCAATCCGGCGATCAACAGCGCCCCGAAGGCGCCCATGGCCCCGGCCTCCGTGGGGGTGAACCAGCCCCAGATGATCCCGCCCATGACGAGGAAAAACAGCAGGATCACATCGCCCGTGCGCTTCAGCCCGTCCCAGCGCTCGCGCCATGAAAACCGCGGCCCCGCCGGCCCTGCCGCCGGGTTGATCCGGCAGCGAATGGCGATGACGGCCATGTAGAAGAGGGCGAGCAGCACGCCGGGCACGATGCCGGCGGCAAACATGTCGCCGATCGAGGTTTCGGTCAGGATGCCGTAGATGATGAACATGCCCGAGGGTGGAATGAGCGAGCCGATCGTGCCGCCCGCCGCCACGGACCCGGCCGCCAGGGCGTTGGAATAACCGTGCTTGCGCATCTCCGGCAGCGCCACCAGCCCCATGGTGGCGGTGGTTGCGAGGGATGAGGCGTTGACCGAAGCAAACCCCGCCGAGGCGCCGATGGTGGCCATGGCCAGCCCGCCGCGACGGTGGCCCAGGCAGCGGGCGGCAAAATCGTAGAGATCGCGCCCGATGCCGCTGGCAAAGAGGATATGCGCCATGAACAGGAACAGCGGCACCGTGCCGATGGCATAGTTGGTGGACAGGTCGAAGGCGACCACCCCCACCTTGATGAGCGCGGCCTTGAAGGTGAGCAGCATGGCAAAGCCGAAGGCGCCGACCAGCCCCATGGCAAAGCCGATTGGCATACCGAGACCCAGCAGGCCGAACAGCAGGGATACGCCAAGGAAACCGGCAGCAACGGGGGTCATTCTGTGGGTTCCTGTCCGAGAGCGGCCTGAAGGGCGCGAAAGAGGAGGACGACGATCAGCAGCCCGAGGGCCACGACCATGAGCCAGCGAAACGGGGCGACGGGAATATCGAGCAGCGGCGTGACTTCGCCCTGGGCGCCATGTTTCAGAGCATCTTCATAGGCGGAAAAGGCGACGAAGCCCCAGAAACCGCAGCCAGCCGCCAGCATCAGCCCGTTGAGTGGCCCCGAGATCCGGCGCGGAAGCCGGTCTGTCAGCAGCTCCACCCTCGTATGCGCGCCACACCATGCGGCATAGGTCAGCGAGAAGGCCACAGCCGGGATCAACAGCAGCTCGGCCAGAACGTAAGTGCCCGGAAAGGCCACCGAAATGGCCCGGAACGTGACAGTTACCACCGTCAACGCCATCAGCGCGACCAGAGAGGCCACACCGATAAGCGCCGCCACGGCAACGATCCGACCCAAGATGCGTTCTGCTACCTGCATGATCTGCCTTTCCTCGGCACCGGCGGAAAGCGTGGCCTTCCGCCGGTTGCCAGCATCCTACATCGCGTCGCCGTGGGCGGCGCGGATGGCTTTGAGCACTTCGGTGCCGGGCTTGCCTTCCGCGTCGAGCTTGCCGGCCACTTCCTCCATCGCCGGGGCGAACTTGGTGGAATACTCGGTCTTCATCTCGTCCGACACGTCGTTGAACACCACGCCCTTCTCCTCGCCATAGGCCCGGCCGGCGTCCTCTGCCTCCTGCGCCAGTTCGAGGGTGCGCAGCGAGAGCCATTCGACGTTGTCCATCAGCACCTGCTGAATGTCTTCGGGCAGCTTGTCCCAGGCGGCTGTGTTGATGCCCCGGCTCGGATAGGCGCCGCGGCTGTGGGGCAGTTCGGAGTAGAACCCCACGACCTCTGCAAAGCTCAGGGATTTGAGCGCCTCATAGGGCGCGATTACCCCGTCGACCACGCCCTTTTCGAGCGCCGGATAGGTTTCTGTCATCGGCATTGTCACGCCCTCGGCGCCATAGGCCGCCAGCGGGCCGATGAAGTCGACCGCCGAGCGGATGCGCAGGCCTTTCAGGTCTTCGAGGCTTTCGACCGGCTTCTCGCGCAACAGCAGGTGCATCGGGGTGCCAACGTTGTAGCCGAGCACTTTAACATCGCCCAGTTCTTCAGCGAAAACAGGATATTCGTCCCAGAGCTTCATGTAGACATCGAGCACATCCTTGGGCTCGGTGTAGCCATAGAACATGCCCGGCACGAGGCGGTTCATGTCATAGCCGGAGCGGGCGTAGATGGGGGCGATATAGGCCATGTCGGCCACCCCGGCGGCCAGCTCATCGACCCCTTCGCGCGAGGTGATCAGCGAGCGGCCCCAGTAGGGGGTGATCTCCACCCGCCCGCCGGTCTGCTCTTCGATCCGGGCGATCCACTCGGCATCGGCCGCGCCGTAGGGGTGGGCCTCGGTGTAGGGCGAGGCGTAGGTGAGCGTGAAATCGGCCGCGAACGCAGGCAGCGCGGCCAGTGCGGCGGTCATGGCGGTGAGGGTGCTGACAAGTTTCATAAGGTTCCTCCCTTTATGTCAGGTCTTCTGCGGAGCGCCGTAAAGCGCGGTAATGGCTTTTGCATCGAGTCCGAGGCTGGCGAGCACGGTTCGGGTATCCGCGCCGGGAAGCTGTGCCGGTGTCGGCCGGGGCTCTCCACCGAGCCGGACCGGCGGGCCGAGCTGCGTGAGCGCCCCGCCCGGGGCCTCGACCTCCACCACCATGCCACGGGCGCGAAAATGCGGCTCGGCAAGGGCTTCGGCGACATCGTTGACCGGCGCAAACTGGGTTTCGGTACGCTCGAAGAGCGCGAGCCAGTGACTGCGCGGGTGGGCCGCAAAGAGCGATGCGAGCGCCTCGCGGATCTCGTCACGACGCGAGGCGTCCATCTGTGCATCGGCAAACTCCGGCGTGCCCATCGCCTCGCAGAACCGTGCCCAGTAGCGCGGCTCCATGTCGGTGGTGCAGATCCATTTGCCATCCGCGCATTTCCAAAGGCCAAGATCGGCCCGGCGGGCGCCGCGTGGCGGGGCATCGGCAGGATTTTCGTGGCGCGACAGGATGTTGGCCACCATGGTCATGGAGCAATCGGCCATCGACACATCCACATGCCGCCCCTGCCCCGTCGCCTTGGCGGCATGCCAGGCCGCCATGGCAGCAAAGGCGGCATGCGCGCCGGTGGCGATATCGGCCGCGGGGATACCGGGCAGCCCCGGAGCCTCCGGATCCTCTCCGCAGCGCGAGAGCACGCCCGACAGGGCGAGTGCCACAGGGTCATGCCCCGGTTTGCCCGCCAGCGGGCCGGTGGCCCCGGTGAGGGTGAGGCTCACGTAGACCAGTGCCTTGTTGTTTGGCGCCATGTCTTCATAACCCAGCCCGAGGCCGTCGAGCACGCCCGGGCGATAGTCTTCCACCACCATGTCACAGCTGGCCGCAAGTTGGCGCAGCGCCTTCTGGGCCGCCGGATCGCCCATATCGAGCATCACCGATTTCTTGCCGCGTGCCAGCATGTCGCGCCCGCGTTGTCGGGCCATCTGCTCGGGCGAGAGCCTGTCCCAGCCAAAGACCCTCGCCTGCTTGGCCAGCTCGCGAGGGTTTTCGACCCGGATCACCTCCGCCCCCTGATCGGCCATCAGCCACGTGCAGTAGGGGCCGGGCAGCAACCGGGAAAAGTCGAGCACACGAAGCCCAGCGAGGGTGCCTGTCATGTCGGCACCACGGGCGGATGGGTTTGAAACAGCGGGCCGGGCAGACCGTCGCGAAACAGGCCGCGCGCCTTCAGGTGCGCGCTGTCGCGAACCTCCGGCAGAGTTACAATTGTCGAAAGGCCCCAGCCCTGCTCAAGGGACCACCCCCCGAGTTCGGCCCGGGTATGGGCGGCAAAGAAGCTCGCGACGAGGGCCTGCCACCTGTCGATCGTGGCCTGCTCGGTCTCGGCCACGAGGATGCTATCCCAGTCGATACCAGAGAGTTCACCGGCTGCACCCTCGACCTCCATCTGCCGCACGACGGCCCGCATCATGCCCGGGTTGTCGACCATCGACCACGTCACGAAGCCGTCCGCACAGGGCCAGACCTGCCGCACTCCTGAGCTGCCGCGCACCAGTAGGTTGCCCTTTCGGGTGCCGATGCGACCTGTCCAATCGTACATCACCGCCTCGCGGTAATTGGCCAGAGCCGCGGATTGCAGCGCCGAAACCGTGATGCGCTGCCCCTTGCCGATGCGCCGACGTGCCGCGAGACCCATCAAAGCGGCGGTTGCCACCTGAATGCCGGTGAGCGCATAGGCCTGCTCTCCGGGCAGACGCAGCGGCGGGGCCTCCCTGGTTCCGGTTACATGCATCAGGCCGGATTCGGCCATCAGGGTCAGGTCGGTCACGGGGCGGGGGTCGCCCTGCGGAAAGCCGGTGGCGACCACATGGACAAGCGAGGGGTTTGCAGCGGCGAGGGCATCCACCTCGGGGCGGTCCGTTTCGGTGCGGCGGTCATCCAGAAGGATATCGGCCTTGGCCAGAAGGTCGGGCAGCGCCTCGTCAGCGGTTGCAAGACCCCGGCGCCACGCCAGAGCCCGCTCGTGCGTCAGCCCATCCCCCGCCTGCGCCAGCACCACCTCGGCCCCGAGCTCTGCCAGCATCCGGGCACCAAGATCCACCAGCCTGTCTGCCAGCACCACCACGCGGATCCCGTCGAGCTGGCTCATGCGATCACCCCCGCCTGCTTCAATCGGTCGACCTCGGCGCGCTCCATCCCGAGAACGCCCTCGAACACCTCCGCATTGTGCTCCCCAAGCAGCGGCGCAGGGCCGACGGCATGCGGGGTGGCCTCCATCACCATGGGTGGCGCGGGCATGGCGGAAGGTCCAAGTACCGCGTGCTCGACCTCCACAAAGTGGCCGGCCGCCCGCAACGCCTCATGTTCGGAAAGCGCCTTGCCGTCGCGTACCGGGGCGGCAGGGACGCCGGCAGATGCGAGCCTTTCGGCGAGATCGAAGGCATCGTGCTCACAGGTCTGCTCCGCGAGGTCGCCTGTGCCCAACACCGCTGTCAGCGCCGCCCGCTGCTGGTCATTTTCGCAGGCAATGGCAATCCAGCGGTCGTCGCCTCGGCAGGGAAACACCCCGTGCGGATGCATCAGCGGGTCGGCATTGGCGGGCTTGTCCGCGGGCATCCCGGCAAAGAGATCGGCAATCACATGGGCCATGGGCTCGATCTGGCTGACGTCGACCCAAGACCCCTGCCCGGTGCGCTCACGCTCTTCGAGCGCCGAGAGGATCGCCACCGTCAGGAACATGGGCGCCACCACATCGCCGTAGGCATAGGGCGGCATGTGCGGCTCCGACCCTGGCCAGCCGGTCATGTCAGCGTGGCCGGAGTGCGCGGCGGCCGAGTTGCCATAGCCGCGAAAGCCAGACATCGGGCCGGTGCGCCCGGCGACTGACACGGACGCAAGGATGATGCCCGGTTTGATCTTGCAGAGTTCCGGCCAGCTCAGGCCGATGCGCTCCATGTAGCCCGGCCCGAAATTCTCCACCACCACATCGGCCCATGCTACCAGACGCCGTGCGAGCGCCTGCCCTTCCGGTTCGGTCAGATTGATGGTGACGCTTTTTTTGGAGGTGTTGGTCTGGGCAAAGAAGGCCGAGGCATCCGGGTTGGCTCGCTCGCCCCGCGCGAAGGGTGGCGACTTGCGGCCAAGATCGAGGCGCTTGGCGCTCTCGACCTTCACGACCACGGCGCCATTGTCCGCCAGATCCTTGGTGGCGCGCGGTCCGGCCCCCACCCAGCTGAAATCGGCGATCCTGAGCCCTGTCAAAGCCTGCATGGCTGACCTCCCCTCGACCCTGACGACTCCTCCTCGCCCGGGCCACTGTTGATAGGTTGGTTCACATAGTGAACTATGTCAATCCGAGTCATAGTGCCTCCAGCGCCTCCGACACCTTTGCCTCTGCCTCGGCACGGTTCCATTTGCGCGGGTCCACCATGTCGGACCAGATCTCGACGACCTTCACGCCTGCTTCTTCCAGCGCCTTCTTCGCAAAGAGCGAGCCGTAGCCGGAAAAGCGGTCGTGCTCGGGGATCAGCATCAGCGCCACGTCGATGCGGGCACGCTTGGCTTCGCGGACCATCCAGGCATTGACCCAGGGCGGCTGATGGAGCTGTTCGTTCATCGCGCTGACGCGGGCCGCGAGCGCCCTGAGCGGGTCGCCGTGGCTGGCACGAATGTAGCCATCGGCGGCGAAGGGAAGATACATCGACCAAGCGAACACCGCCCCGTGGCTCTCTTCGAAGGCCCGGTAGAAATCCGTGTCGAACCAGAGGCCTGCGCCGATCCACATCATGCGGATGCGCTCGTTTTCACAGGGCCCTTCGCCGCGCTCGATCCGGCCTGCAACCTCGCTTTTGAAGGCACCCGCATGAGAGAGCGCCCAGTCGGTGCCGCGATGCCACTGCGGGATCATCACGTTGGGCATCTGCTCGCCGATCCCCATGGGCACGCGCGGCGCGCCTGCGATCATCTCGCTGACCTCCTCCAGAATTTTCTCCTGCCGGTCAATGGCTTCCATGTAGCGGGCGAAACCAGCCTCATCAAAGCGCCGGCCTGTGAGCTGCTCCAGCGCCACGATCAGCTCTCGCATTTCCGACACCACGAGATCCAGCCGGGCGGTGCCGTAGAAGCCCTCCCAATCGTCTCGCGCCAGGGACCACCAGTCGGGCGCAGGGTCCGGCACGGCGGGGGCCGAGATCAGGTGCAGCGGGGCGCCGGTTTCTTCGGCCCAGCGTTGAAAGATGCGGGGGTGCTCATCAGACGATGCCCGTGCGCAGAGAAGCGCAGGCGCGGGCAATCCACCCCATGGCTGACGCGACGTGTCACCCTCGATCTGCGCCATGAGGCCAAGGGAGGAGTAGCGCGGCAGATGGGCGTGAAAGCCCTCTTCCTCCATGAAATCAAAGTAATACGGCGCCTGCTGCTTGGCCGATATCACCGCGGACCACCACTGGTTTGTCACCATCGGCACGTCCATGAAGTGAAACAGCTCATGAGGCGTGTCGGCATTCACGAAGGCGAAGGGCTCGCCTGCGGTGATCTTGCCGCGCAGACCCTTGAGCCAGTCGCGTTGATAGCCGGTGGCGTCTCGGGCACAGCTCATTGCAGGGCCTCCTCGATGCGGGCGCGGGCCTTCGAAAGCCAGTCCGGGCCGGGGCGGAACGGGCGGAACCCGAGGTCGACCAGCGGCACGGCGAGGCTGCGGCGCAGGCGCGGGATTTCCCATCCGAAGCTGTCATCATTGCTGTCGACCGAGGCGATCACGAGGTCGCAGTCGGAAAGCGCGGCATCGAGCGCGGCATTGAAACGGGCGGGTGGATTGGTGCGGATGTTCAGGGGCTCTTCGGCCACCTTGCGCAGCAGGGCCGACAGGTTGGCCGGGCCCGCGTGGCAGCCGGGCCAGATCCGGCCGTAGGGCGATTGGTCAGTCACGGCGAGGCCGAGGGTATCGCAGAGCCCGTGCAGCGCAGGTGTATCGGCGGCGGTGCCGATGAGTGCTGCGCGAGGCTTCCGGGTGGGTTCGGAAGGCTCGAACGTGGACAGCAGAGCGGCGTGATGGCCCGGCTCCAGCCATCGCCCTGCATTGCGAAAGATGAAGTTATCAGAGGCGCTTGAGGCGGAACCTTCAAGCGTTGCACAAGCCTTCTGCCGCAGGCTTTCGGCCGCCATGGCCGCCTGCATCCGGTCTTCGTCCGCCTGTGGACCCAGCGCCTCGTGCAGCTCTTGCAGCGCCCGTTCGGCCTCGGCCATGTTGAAGCGATGCAGCGCCTCACCTGTGCCATGGGCAAGGTTCCATAGGATCAGCCGCGGCCCCGGTCCGACCATCCCCTGACGCCGCATTTCCAGCGCGTATTGGTAGGCCGCGAGGGCCGCCACGTCGTCTCGGCAGAAGAGGATGGCGGCGTAATTGCTGAACGCGCCGGCGGCGAAGCGGTGCAGGAAGTGGCTGGCGAAGGCATCCATGAAGGGCTCGATCACCCGGGCGATGCCGGGATCATGCGCGATCTCTCCGAGCGGCGGCGCCTTGACCTCTACGGCCCGGCCCCCTGCCCCGGCAATGAGCGCCTCCGGGCAGCCGTCACCGAAAAGGCCCACCAGCGGCACGGCGCCCGTGACCACCGCCTCGGCGCGGCCCTCGAACGCCGCAATCAGATCCTCCCTCGCGCCCACAAATCCTCCACAGGCAATTTAGTTCACTTTGGAAACCATTTGAGCGCGGCTGTCAACTCCCGAGTTTGACAGGCTTTCTTCCTGACTGTAGCTCAGGCGGGGGCTGAACAGCGGATCGAAGGGGCGGAATGAGCGACGAAATCCCGAAAGTGGAGCTGACACTGGGGCCGCTCGCCCGTGACCTGTCCTTTGCCACCCGCGCGCTGCGTGCGCATCTTCGTGGCCACAACGAGCGCGTCTTCGAGGAGCATGACGTGCCCTCGGGCGGCATTGCCGTCATCAGCCTCATCGGCCTCAACCCCGGCGTCTCGCAGAAAGACCTGGCCGGGGCCGTGGTGCTGAAGAAGTCCGCCCTGACCAAGCTGGTCAACGAACTCGAAAGCACCGGGCTCATCGAACGGCGCAAGGGCGACGGCGACAGGCGGTACAACGCGGTGCATCTGACCGCGGAGGGCCAGAAGCTCTATGACGAGGTGATGCCGGACATCACCGCGATGCAGGACGCCCTGCTTGCGCCCCTCTCGCCGGCCGAACGCGAGCTCTACTTCGACCTGACCTGGCGGCTCATCTCCCACCTCGACCAGCGGACTGCTTGACCGGCCCTGCCAAATAGTTTCTAAAATGAACTATGTGAGCCCGATCCTCTCGGGCCCGTTCAGGGATGGAGAAACACATGGCCCAACCGCTGGCCGGGCTACGGATTGCAGATTTCAGCCATGTCATCGCCGGACCACTGGCAACGCAGTTTCTGTGCCTCCTCGGCGCTGAAGTCATCAAGGTCGAGCCGCCGCAGGGCGACGCGATGCGGTTTTACACCCGCGATCCGGAGCGGCGTGGCATGGCCGAACCCTTCATTGGTGCGAATGCTGGAAAGAAATCTGTCATACTGGACTTAAAATCTGATGAAGGCCGCGAAGCGGCGCTGGCGATCATCGCGCAGTCGGATGTTTTTGTTGAAAACTTCCGCCCCGGCGTGGCCGAGCGGCTGGGCCTGGGGGCGGAGGCGCTGAGAAAGGCCAATCCGGGGCTGATCTGCTGCGCGGTTTCGGGCTTCGGCCAGGACGGGCCGATGCGCGATTTTCCGGCCATCGACCAGGTGATCCAGTCGGTCTCGGGGCTGATGACGCTGACCGGAAGCCCCGGAAATGAAAAGCCTTTGCGGGTCGGCTTCCCGATCGTCGACACCTATTGCGCCCTGCTCACCGCCTTTGCGATCCTGGCCGCCGTCACCCAGCAGCGGGCCGATCCGGAGGGCAAGGGGCAGGTCATCGACGTGTCGATGCTGGATGCGACCATGGTGATGATGAGCTCGGTCGTGGGGGCGATGCTCATCAACGGCACCCCGCCCAGCCGCAGCGGGAATCGCGGGTTTTCGGGCGCGCCGACGGCCGATACCTTTGCCTGCGCCGACGGGCAGATCACCATTGGCGCGGTGCAGCAGGTGCAGGTGGAACGGCTGATGGCGGCGCTGGGGTGCGAGGCGCTTCTGGACGACCCGCGCTTTGCCACGCCGGAGGCGCGGATGGTGCATGACGAGGCGCTTCAGGCGGCGTTACAGCCCTATTTTGCCAAGGAAAATTCCGATGCACTGGAGGCCCGCCTTGCCGCCGCGGGCGTGCCCGCGGGCAAGGTGCGCAGCGTGCTGGACGCGATGGAGCTGGAGCAGCTGGAGGGGCGCGACCTGTTTCTGGATGTGCCGGCCGATGGCGGCCGGGCAACGGTGCTCAACGCCGGGTTCCGGTTTGCCCATGACGGGCCGGGCCATGCCCGGGGCGCGCCGAAACTGGGCGAGCATACCGAGGAAGTGCTGGCCGCGCTGGAGCTGAAATCGGCGGCACAGTAGCCGCTAGGCGAGCCGGGGGCCGAGCCGTTCGAGCATGGCAAGGCATTGCTGGAGCTGCGAAATTTCAAGGTATTCGTCGGGCTTGTGGGCCTGCTCGATGGAGCCGGGGCCGCAGACGATCACGTCGATCCCGAGCTGCTGGAAGATCCCCGCCTCGGTGTTGAACGGCACAAGCGCCCCGCCGTTGGAGCCGGTGAGCGCGCAGGCGAGCGCGGCGGCCTCGCCCTCCGACATCGGCATGAGACCCGGGGTCTCTCCGACGGTTTCGGTCCAGATCGCGGCCTCGGGCGCGATGGCCTGCATCTCGGGCAGGAGCATCTCGTTGATATAACGCTGCAATTCACCGCGCACGAAGCTCGCGTCGCCCTCGGCCACCGGGCGCATCTCCCACTGCACCTCGGCCTGCGCGGGGATCACGTTATGGGCGTGCCCGCCGATCAGCGCGCCGGTGTTGATGGTGGTCCAGGGCGGCTCGAAGGGGCTGGCGGGCGGGGTGCGGGCCTTGAGGGTTTCGCGCAGCTCCATCAGGCGGGCGATGTAGCGGCTGGCGTATTCGACGGCATTGACGCCCGCGGCCGGATCGGAGCCGTGGCCGGAGCGGCCCGAGAAGCGGGTGGTGTACTCGCAGCAGCCCTTGTGGCCCTCGACGACGCGCATGGAGGTCGGCTCGCCGATGATGGCGACGGAGGGCAGGTTCTCGCGATTTTTGAGCTGGTCCGCCAAGGACTTGGCGCCGAGGCAGCCGACCTCCTCGTCATGGGTGAAGGCGAAGTGGAGGGGGCGGGAGCTGGCCTGTGCGGCGAGTTGGGGGGCCATGGCGACGCAGGCAGCGATGAAGCCCTTCATGTCGCAGGTGCCGCGCCCGTGGAGGCGACCGTTGGCCTCGGTCATGGCGAAGGGGTCGCTGCTCCAGTCCTGGCCCTCGACGGGCACCACGTCGGAATGGCCAGAGAGCAGGATGCCGCCTTTAACATCGGGGCCCAAGCTGGCGTAAAGGTTGGCTTTTTCGCCCGTCTCGTCCTTGAAGACCTCGACGCGAGCACCGGCCTTTTCGAGCCGTTCGGCCAGCATGTCGATGCAGGCAAGGTTGCTCTCGGAGGACACGGTGGGACAGGCCACCAAATCGCCCAGAAGTTCCAGCGTATGATCAAGTTCGCTCATGGAGCGACCCTAGCCCTGCGCCGCCTCTCCCGCCAGTCCAAGCGGACGCTCGCCCGCCAGAAGCGGGGCGTGGGCGGCGAAGAGGGCGGAGATGCGGCGGCTGACCTCGCGGATCTCGGGGCGGTGACGGTCATCATTATGGGTCACGAGGTGTTGCCGCTCGGTTAATTCGTCGATCAGCGGGCCTGCGCGGGTCAGGCGGGGGTCGGCGTCGGCGATGAAACAGGGCATGACGCCGATGCCGGCGCAGCCGCGCACGAGGTCGTGGAGGGTGGAGACGGAGGAGGCCCAGGCCACGACCTGCACCCTCTGGCGCAGCACCCAGCGGGCGGCGGGATGCACCGCGTGGGCCGCGTCGACGGCCACCCAGCCCGCTCCTTCCAGCTCGGGCATGTGGCGGGCGCGGAACGGGGC
This sequence comes from Oceanicola sp. 502str15, assembly GCF_024105635.1. Taxonomy (NCBI): domain Bacteria; kingdom Pseudomonadati; phylum Pseudomonadota; class Alphaproteobacteria; order Rhodobacterales; family Roseobacteraceae; genus Oceanicola; species Oceanicola sp. 502str15. The sequence goes on along the minus strand of NZ_WYDQ01000001.1, from coordinate 517,711 downwards.
AAAGCGCAGGGTTTCCAGAGGCTTGGAGGCGAGGTTGCCGCTGTCGGGCGGGGCGTTGCGAATGCCGATGTCCACCTCGCGGTGGGCAATGTCGAGCCGGGCTTCGGTGGTGCAGAAAGTGATGCGGAAGGGGTCTTCGGGGCGCCAGAGCTCGGTGAAATGGTCGGCCATGAAAGCGGAGGTTGCGGTGCCGGCGGAGATCCGGACGGCGGGGCGATGGGCGGTGGCATCGCGCCATTGTTCGAGCGCGCGGAAGGCGGCGGCCATGGGGCGGGTGCGGGCCAGGAGCCCCTGCCCTTCGGGGGTTATTTCGTAGCCATTTCGGGACCTTACAAAGAGAACTTGACCCAGTTCCTGCTCCAGCGCGAGCATCCGCCGCCCGAGGGTGGCGGGGCTGGTGGCGGTTTCGCGGGCGGCGGCGGAGAGGCCGCCGGACTCGGCCACGTGGAAGAACAGGCGCAGGTCATCCCAGTTTATCATTTTTGAAAAGAAGCCTCCGATATTGGCCGATTTCACAGGCCAATCATGGCGGTATCTTTTCATTATCGCAACTCAGGAGGCCGAAATGACACCCATTCTGACCCTCTTCATCCGCCCCGATCCGCGCCGCAAGGACACGCCCGAGGAGATCGATGCCTTCTACGAGCGGCACGGCGTGCGGTGGTTCAAGCTTTTTGCAAAACGCAAAGCTGTGGCGGAGAGATCACAGGCACAAGCTGTACACAGGCTGTACACACCCCGTGCATACCCGAAATGCAAAGCCCCGGCCCCCTGAGCCGTCAACCATTCGGGACGGTGGGGCAGGACATCGTTCACGATTGCCGCAGACGGGCGGCGGCGGCGTCAGTCGTCCTCGGGCGGGTCTGTCCAGATCACGAAGAACTGGTAGACGCACCATGCCCCGGCGGCGGCGAAGAGCGCGGCCCAGGCCGGGGCGCCGGAGGCATATTCGACCCCGGCCCAGGCGAAGGCGATGGCGGTGACGGCGATGCGGCGCCAGAGCTGGCGGAAGAACGGGTGCTGGAGGTCGAACATGTTCTTCATGCCGGGCGCTCCGGGCGGGGGGCACGGCGCGGGACGCAGGCTTGGGGCGGGCGATGGACCAAGGCGGAGGGCTCCGGGTTGGGGATTGGGCAGCGTGGGGGGCATTCTTGCGGCGGCGGGGGCGAGATATCAAGCGCCGGGGACGGGCGCGGCGCGCGCAGGGTCAGCCCGCGAGAGGGGCTTCAGTTGCGGCCTGCTCCATCAGCTCGCGCCATTGCACCTTGCCGGAGGGGGAGCGCGGGAGGGACTGCACGAAGACGATCTCCTTGGGCACCTTGTAGGCGGCCATGTTGGCGCGGCACCAGCTGGTGATCTCCTCCGCCGTCACCTCGCCCTTGGGCACGATATAGGCGCGCACGCGCTCGCCGGTGCGGGGGTCGGGGCGGCCGATGATGCAGCATTCGGTGATCTGGGGGTGGGCGTGCATGAGCCCTTCGACCTCGGTGGGCCAGACCTTGAGGCCGGAGACGGAGACCATGCGCTTCACCCGGTCGACGATGTAGAAGAAGCCGGTTTCGTCGTAGCGGCCGATATCGCCGGAGCGCACGAAACGCTTGCCGTCGATCTCGATATGGGCGGCTTCGGTTTCTTCGGGGCGGTTCCAGTAGCCGAGGAAGTTTTGCGGCCCGTGCATGATGATTTCGCCCGGCTCGTTTGGGCCGAGTTCGGCGCCTGTCTCCGGGTCGATCACGCGGGAGTCCACGTCGAATATGGGGATGCCGAGGCATTGGCGGCGCGGCGCGTCGAGCGGATTGATGTGCGACGGCGCCATGGTTTCGGTCATGCCGTAGCCTTCGATGTAGTCGAGGCCGGTGAGATCCTTGAGCTTGGCCGCCACCGCCTCGGGCATGGAAGCGCCGCCGCCGCCGATGACTTCGAGGCTGGAGAGATCGTAGCTGTCGAGGTTGGGGTCGTTGACGAGGTCGATGGCCATGGTGGTGATGGAGCGCCAGCGGGCGACCTTGTGGTGCTCGATGAGGTAGGCGGCAAGGGCGCGGTCCCAGCGGGTCATCAGGATGATCGGCTCGCCCTTGAGGATCGGCGCGTTCATCGAGTTCTGCATGCCGGTGACGTGGTAGAGGGGAAGGCTCGCAAGGGTTGTGCCGTTGCCGCGCGTGGGGTTCCAGACGGTGTTGCCGATGCAGGTGCTCATGACGGTGCGGTGCGAGTGCATGCAGCCCTTGGGCTGGCCGGTGGTGCCGGAGCTGTAGGGGATGAGGGCGAGGTCATCAGGCGCGGCGGTGATCGGGCCGGGCTGGTGGCCCTGCGCGATGGCGGCGGACCATGGGGTGACGCGGGGGTCGTCGCTGGGGGTTGGGGGGGCGTTCAGCGGCTCGGGGAGCTGGAAGGGGAAGGAAGGATCGGTGTGTTCGGCGTAGGCGGCGGCGAGGATCTGGCGCAGGGGCGTGTCAGCGAGGTAGGGGAGAAGCTCTTGCCCGGCGAGCGCCACATCGGCGCCGGTGTCTTCGCAGAGGTAGGCGAGTTCGGCGGCGCGGTTCATCGGGTTGACCGGTACCACCACGGCATCGGCGCGCAGGATCGCGTAGTAGCCAGCGATGAACTGCGGGGAGTTCTGCATGTAGAGCAGCACGCGGTCGCCCTTGGCGACGCCCTGCGCGGCGAGCCAGCCTGCGAGCGCATTCACTTCGGCGGCAAGCGCGCCATAGGTGATGTGGCGCCCGTAGTAGAGGATCGCCGGGCCCTCGGGGGTGGCTTGCGCGGTGAGCGCGAGGTTCTGTGCCATGGAGCGGGCCGGGATTTCGATGTGGAGCGGCACGCCCTTGGGCCAGCTGGAGAGGTGGCGGGTGAAGGGGGCCATCAGCTTTTGCCTGCCTGCTTCGACCGCTCCCGCAGCTGGGTGACGGTGACATAGGCCGAGATCGCCTCGGCGGAGGTGGCCACGCAGAGCAGGGCCGCGCCGGGGTGGGCGAGGAAGGCGGTGACGGTGGCCTCTATGTCGTCGCCCGGGGCGAGGGAAAAGCTGGCGAGGCCGAAGCTGGCGGCCCATGCGGCGAAGTCGGGGTTGTCGAGGTCGGTGCCGGAGATGCGGGCCGGAAAGTCGCGCTCCTGATGCAGGCGGATGGTGCCATAGGTGCCGTTGTCGGCCACGACGATCTTGGGGGTCGCGCCCTTGGCCTGAGCGGTGGCGAGTTCGGCGCCGGTCATCAGGGTGCCGCCGTCGCCTGCGAAGCCGAGCACGCAACGGGTCGGGAAGCGCAGAGAGGCGGCCACCGCGCCGGGGATGCCGAGGCCCATGGCCCCGCCAACCGCGCCGACGGCAAGCTGGCTGCCGTCCCAGGGCCAGAACTGGTGGACCCAGCCGGAGAAGTTGCCCGAATCGGTGGTGACGATGGCATCGCGGGGGGCCTGCCGGGCGAGTTCGGCGGCGACCACGCCGAAATCGAGCCCGTCCTGGCGGGGTTTCGCCTGCGGGTGCAGCGCCAGCGCGGCGCCGTTGCAGCGCGCGGCCCATCCGGCGCGGTCGGGCGGCTCGGGCGCGGCCTGCGCGAGGGCGGCGGCGAAGGCCGACGGCTCGGCGGGCACGGCGAGGGTGGCGTGGTAGAGGCGGGTGAGCACGGCCGGGTCGGGCCAGACGTGGATCAGCGGCTGGGTGGGCTCGGGGGCGGCGGGGATCTTGTAGCCCTGCGTCGGCACATCGCCCAGACGGGTGCCGAGCGCAAGGATCAGGTCGGCTTCGGCGAGGGTTTTCCAGAGCGAGGGCGGCACCTTGAAGCCGAGGTTTCCGGCGTAGAGGGGCGAGAAATTATCGAACACTTCCTGATGCTTGAAGGTGGTCGCGACCGGAATCCCCTGCCCTTCGGCCAGCGCCTTGAGCGCGGCGCGGGTGGCGGGCGCGGCAAAGCCGCCGCCGGCGATGATGAGCGGGCGCTCGGCCTTGGAGAGCATCTGCGCGGCGCGGGTGATGTCGGCCTGCGAGGGGCCGGGGACGGGCACGGAGATGGGGGGGATGACGGCGGCGGTCACGTCATCGGTCAGCATGTCTTCGGGCAGGGCCAGAACCGCCGGGCCGGGGGTGCCGGATTGGGCCGCGGCCCAGGCGCGGGCGAGGGCTTCGGGGAGGCGGAAGGCATCGGTGACCTCCTCAACGTGCTTGGCGAAGCTGCCGAAGACGCGGGCGTAATCCATTTCCTGAAACGCGCCGCGGCCGCGCTCGAATCGGGCCACCTGCCCGACCAGAACCACCAGCGGCACGGCGTCCTGCTCGGCCAGATGCAGGGCGATGGCGGCGTTCATGGCGCCGGGGCCGCGTGACACCGCCAGAAGGCCGGGCTTGCCGGTGAGCTTGGCGTCGGCCACGGCGGCCATCCCTGCCCCGCCTTCGTGGCGGCAGACGACGACATCCACCGCCTCCTGCCCGTGCAGCGCATCGAGCAGCGCCAGGTAGCTTTCGCCCGGAACACAGAACAGCCGGTCGGCCCCATGGGCCAGCAGGCACTCCACCAAAAGATCGGCGGCTCGCACCATTTTGCATCTCCTCCCCTCATGGGTCTTCGGGACATGGCGACACCGCGTGTTCGCTGCCTCTCCCTTCGGGCGACCGCGAAACGCGGGGCCCGACCCCGGCGGTTTCCCGAAGACCGTAAGCGTCTTGACCGACGCCCCATCGTGATAGATGCTCCATTTGCGAAACGCAATTCCGCAGAGCGCACCGAGCGCCGGACGGGAGGCGGAAGACGCGGGAGGAGGAGACCCGGGCCAACCGGGGCTGCCCGCACCACATGGGAGGAATGAATGAAACAGACGATCGCAATGCTCGCCGGGGTGATGCTGCTGGCCACCCCCGTCGCGGCGCAGGAGACGGCGCTGCCCAAGCAGATGAGCTGGACGGCCTATGACACCGGCTCTGCGGGCTACAACCAGGCCGTCGCCATTGGCGCGGCGCTTCAGGACACCTACGGGATCAACCTGCGGGTGCTGCCCGGCAAGAACGATGTGAGCCGCACCGAGCCGCTGCGGCAGGGGCGCGTGGAGTTCAGCGCCACGGGCGTTGGCGGCAGCTTCATGTCGCAGGAAGGGGCCTTTGACTTCGGGGCCGAGAACTGGGGGCCGCAGCCCATTCGGGTGATTGCCGCCAACAACGGCGGGGCGATCAACCTGGGCGTCGGCGTGGCCGCGGATCTTGACATCAAGGAGTTCAGCGACCTCAAGGGCAAGCGCGTGGCCTATATCGTCGGCGCACCGGCGCTGAACGTGAACACCGAGGCCTACCTCGCCTATGGCGGCCTCACCTGGGACGACGTGGAAGTGGTGGAGTTCGGCGGTTTCGGCGCAAGCTGGAAGGGGCTGATCGAGGGCCAGGTGGATGCTGCCTTTGCCTCGACCAACTCGGGCCTCGCCTATGAGGCCGCCTCCAGCCCGCGCGGGCTGTTCTGGCCGCCGATCGACCCCGACAACGCCGAGGGCCTTGCCGCGATGCAGGCGATTGCGCCCTTCTTCGTGCCCAACGTGGCTTCGGTGGGCGCAACCATCGACGGCACCGACGGCTACGCGGGCGCGGGCTATGCCTACCCCGTGCTGGTGGGCACCGCCTCGACCGACGAGGAGATGGCCTATGCCATGACCAAGGCGATGGTGGATCTCTACCCGAGCTTCGAGGGCAAGGCCCCCGGCATCAACGGCTGGGCGCTGGACAAGCAGGACATGGAGTGGGTCGCCCCCTACCACGATGGCGCGATCCGCTACTACAAGGAGGCCGGCCTGTGGAATGACGCCGCGCAGGCCCACAACGACAAGCTGATCGCCCGCCAGGCCGCGCTGGCCGCCGCGTGGGAAGAGCTGAAGGCCGAGGGCGCGGACAACTGGGAAGAAGCCTGGGCCGAAAAGCGCCGTGCCGCACTGGCGGACGGCGGCTTCGAGGTTGTGTTCTGATCCGTTGACCCGGAGGTGACGAGTTCCGTCGGGGCACGTGAATGCTGCGTGCCCCGGCGCTTTTGGGCCCATCGGCCCCGACATCCCACAAGCGCCCCAGGCAGGATTTTTCCGCATGACAGCCGATCAGGCATCCGACATGAGCACCGACAGGGTCACAGACCCCGAAGCCGCCCCCGCCGCCGGGCAGAGCCGTGCCGACAAGGCGGCCCGCTGGGCCATCGGGCTGGCCACGGGGGCCGGGCTGGTGATGGTGATTCACCAGCTTTTCAACCTTCAGATCGGCGGGCTGGTGCTGATCGAAGGGCGCTATCTTTATCTGCTGGGCGGGCTGTTTCTGGCCGTGGCCTTCCTTGTCTTCCCGATGCGGGGGCTGCGGGGCGACACGCCGGGGCTGATCGACTGGCTGCTGGCCGCCGCCACGCTGGGCTGCACCGCCTACCTGACCGCCACCGCGCAGCGCAACCTGTCGGAAGGCTGGGAATACGCCGCGCCGCAGCTCGCCGTTTGGGTGAGCTATGGCTTCATCGCGCTGGTGCTGGAGGGCACGCGGCGGGCCGGGGGCACGGTGCTTTTCGTGATCGTGCTGGTCTTTGCGCTCTATCCCACCTTTGCGAGCCATGTGCCGGACCCCTTCTCGGGGTTCCAGAGCAGCTTTGGCGAGGCGGTGAGCTACCATGTTTATTCGTCCGAAAGCTCCTTTGGCATTCCGATGAAGGCCTTTGGCGGCGTTGTCATCGGGTTCATCCTGTTTGGCGCGGTGTTGCAGCGCACCGGGGGCGGGCAGTTTTTCAACGACCTCGCGCTTGGCCTCGTGGGCGGGTTTCGGGGCGGGGCGGCGAAGGTTTCGATCTTTGCGAGCGGATTCATGGGGAGCATGTCGGGCTCGGTGATCTCGAACGTGCTGACCACGGGGGCTGTGAGCATTCCGGCGATGCGGCGCACCGGCTTCTCGAAGGAGACGGCGGCGGCGACGGAGGCCTGCGCCTCGACGGGCGGCGTGCTGATGCCGCCGATCATGGGGGCGACGGCCTTCGTGATGGCCTCGTTCCTGTCGCGCCCCTATGTGGAAATCGCTATTGCGGCGGCGATCCCCTCGCTGCTGTTCTACTTCGGCCTGTTCGCGCAGATCGACGCCTATTCGGCCCGGCGCGGGCTGAAGGGCATTCCGCGCGCCGAGCTGCCGCGCCTGGGCCGCGTACTGAAGGAAGGCTGGCTTTATGTCAGCGTCTTCGCGCTGCTGATCTTCATGCTGATCGTGCTGCGGCGCGAGACCTCTGCACCCTTCTATGCCACCGCCCTGCTGCTGGTGGTGAACCAGCTGCTGCCGGGCAACCGGCTGTCGCTGCGCGGGCTTGGCCAGATGTTCGTGGGCGTGGGCGCGGGGCTGGCGGAGCTGACCGCGATCCTGCTCGGCGTCGGGCTGATCGTAGGTGCGTTTTCGGCCACCGGGCTTGCCGGGACGCTGGTGAACGAGCTGGTGTTCATTGCGGGCGACAACACGCTGGTGCTGCTGCTGATGGGGGCCGTGACCTCCTTCATCTTCGGGATGGGGATGACAGTGACGGCCTGTTACATCTTCCTGGCCGTGGTGCTGGCGCCGGCCCTCGAACAGGGCGGGCTGAACCAGCTCGCGGTGCATCTGTTCATTCTCTACTGGGGCATGGTGAGCTACATCACCCCGCCCGTGGCGCTTGGCGCCTTTGCCGCGGCCACCATGTCGGGCGCCTCGGCCATGAAGACCGGGCTTGAGGCGATGCGGCTTGGCGGGGTGATCTATGTGGCGCCCTTCTTCTTCGTGCTGAACCCGGCGCTGATCGGCGAGGCTCCGGCCCCGGAAGTTGCAGTGGCGCTGGTTTCGGCGCTGACCGGGGTGGCGCTGCTGAGCTTTGGGTTGCAGGGCTATGTGAGCTTTCTGGGGCCGATCCGGGGGATCTTCGCGATCCCGCTTCGGGTGGCGCTTTGCGCGGGCGGCGTGGCCTTTGCGATCCCCCATACAGAGGAGACCGGGCTTGGCTACGGGGCCACCGCCCTGATCGGGCTGGCGCTGGCCGCCCTGCCCCTTGCGGCTGCGGCACTGGCGGGGCAGCGTGCGGCACAGGCGGAACGGACAGGACAGACAGGGACGAGCAATGCAGGTGAATGACGTCATTTCCATCGAACGCGAGGGGCCGCTGGCGCTGATCGTGATCGACAACCCGCCGGTGAACGCCGCGGGCCATGCGGTGCGCGAGGGGCTGTGGAAGGCTGTGGAGGCCGTGGAAGCGGACGCGGGCGTGGAGGCGGTGGCGATTTACGGCAAGGGCCGGGCCTTCATTGCGGGGGCGGATATCAAGGAATTCGGCGGGCCGCGGCTGGAGCCGATCCTGACGGATGTGGCGGGCCGGATCGAGGCGTGCACCAAGCCTGTTGTCGCCGTGCTGCATGGCTCGTGCTTTGGCGGCGGGCTTGAGGTGGCGATCGGCTGCCATGCGCGGGTGGCTATACCGGGCGTGAAGGTGGGCTTTCCCGAGGTGACTCTGGGGGTGATCCCCGGCGCGGGCGGCACCCAGCGTGGGCCACGGCTGATGGGGATTGGCGCGGCGCTGTCGATCATCACCACCGGCGAGCGGCTGGGGCACGAGGATGCGCTGAGCTGCGGGCTGGTGGACCGGATCGAGGAGGGCGCGCCGCGCGATGTGGCGCTGGCGATGGCCGAGGAAGCGCGCGTGGGCACCCTGCCCTGCCGCAAGACCGGCGAGATCGAGGTGACGCCCGACGAGGTGGCGCTTGCCGACACCAAGGAAAAGCTGGAGGCCACGCAGGCGCATCTGTTTGCGCCGCACCGCGCGCTGGAAGCCGTGGCCGCCTGCACCGGCCCGCTCGATGCGGGGCTGGCGCTGGAGCGCGAGAAATTTGCCGCCTGTATCGACAGCCCGCAGCGGGCCGGGCTGATCCATGCCTTCTTTGCCGAACGCGCGGTGGAGAAGATCCCCGAGGCGGGGGCGAGCCCGCGCGATGTGGCCGTGGTGGGCGTGATCGGCGGGGGCACGATGGGCTCGGGCATTGCCACGGCCTGCCTGAATGCCGGGCTGACGGTGCGGATGAACGAGCGCGACGCGGCGGCGCTGGAGCGGGGCCGCGAGACGGTGGCAGGCAATCTTGAGGGCGCGGTGAAGCGCGGCAAGATGAGTGCGGAGGCGCGCGATGCGGCGCTGGAGCGGTTCAAGCCCTCGGTGGCGCTGGAGGATTTTGCCGATTGCGATCTGGTGATCGAAGCGGTGTTCGAGGACATGGGCGTGAAGCGCGATGTCTTCGGGCGGCTCGATGCGATCTGCAAGCCGGGCGCTGTGCTGGCCTCGAACACCTCTTACCTCGATGTGAACGAGATTGCCGCCTGCACCGCGCGCCCGCAGGATGTGGTTGGGCTGCACTTCTTCTCGCCCGCCCATATCATGCGGCTGCTGGAGGTGGTGGTGGCCAAGAAGACCGCGCCTGAGGTGGTGGCGACGGGGTTCGCGCTGGCCAAGAAGCTGCGCAAGGTGGCGGTGCGGGCGGGCGTGTGCGACGGCTTCATCGGGAACAGAATCCTCAGCCATTACAAGAAGGTGGCCGATTACCTGATGCTCGACGGCGCGGCGCCCGAGGAGGTGGACGCGGCGATGGAAGCCTTCGGCTTTGCCATGGGGCCCTTTGCGGTGAGTGACCTTGCCGGGCTTGATATTGGCTGGGCGCAGCGCAAGCGGCTGGCCCCGGAGCGGCCCGAGCAGGAGCGCTACGTGGCGGTCGCCGACCGGATCTGCGAGGCGGGCAACTATGGGCGCAAGACCGGGCGCGGATTTTACATTTACGAGGGGCGTGACAAGCGGCCCGACCCGGAGGTGGCGGCGATCATCGCGCAGGAGCGGGAGACGGCGGGGGTGACGCCGCGCAGCTTCAGCCCCGAGGCGATTCAGGCGCGGTTCATGACCGCGATGATCTCGGAGGCGACGCGGGTGCTGGAGGATGGCATCGCGCTGCGGCCCATTGATATCGACGCGGTGTTTCTCTTTGGCTACGGCTTTCCGCGCCACCGGGGCGGGCCGATGCACACCGCCGATGTGATCGGAGCCGAAGAGCTTGTGGCGCGGATCGAACGCTACGCCGAGGAAGACCCCTATTACTGGCAAGTGCCTGATCTGCTGCGTAAAATGGCGGAAGACGGCAGCACCTTTGCCGAGATGAACTGAGGACAGCCGATGGACCTGAGCTATTCGCCGCAAGAACAAGCCTTTCAGGAAGAGGTGCGCGCCTTTCTGGCCGATGAGCTGCCTGCCGAGATCGCGGAGCGGGTGAAGGCGGGCGAGGAGGTTTCCAAGGAGGATACCGAGCGCTGGCACGCGATTTTGCAATCGCGCGGCTGGCTGGCGCAGACCTGGCCCGAGGACCATGGCGGCCCCGGTTGGGGGCCGGTGGAGCGGCATATCTTCGACGAGGAGGCGGCGCGGGCCTATGCGCCGCGCATCCTGCCCTTCGGGTTGCAGATGCTGGGGCCGGTGCTGATCAAGTTCGGGAGTGACGAACAGAAGGCGCATTACCTGCCCCGGATTCTGGACGGGACCGACTGGTGGTGTCAGGGCTATTCCGAGCCGGGGGCTGGCTCGGATCTGGCGTCGCTGAAGACGAAGGCGGTGAAGGACGGCGATGAGTATGTGGTGAACGGTCAGAAGACCTGGACCACGCTGGGCCAGCACGCCGACTGGATTTTCTGCCTTGTGCGCACCGATGCGGGGGCGAAGCCGCAGGCGGGGATTTCGTTTTTGCTGATCGACATGAAGACGCCGGGCATCGAAGTGCGCCCGATCAAGCTGATCGAGGGCGGGCATGAGGTGAACGAGGTGTTCTTTACCGATGTGCGGGTGCCGGCGGAAAACCTTGTCTGGAAGGAGAACGACGGCTGGACGGTGGCGAAATACCTGCTGACCCATGAGCGCACCGGGATTGCGGGCGTGGGCTTTTCCATCGCCGCTTTCGAGCGGGTGAAGGCGCTGGCGGCGCGGACCATGCGGGGCGGCAGGCGGCTGATCGAAGATCCGCTGTTCGCGGCGCGGCTGGCCGAGGTGGAGATGGACCTTGAGGCGATGAAGATCTTCAACCTGCGGATGCTGGCGGAGGCGCAGCGGGTGGGGCATCCGGGGGTGGAAACCTCGATGCTGAAGATCCGTGGCACCGAGGTGCGGCAGGCGCTGAACGACCTTTACCGGCGCGCCCTCGGCCCGGCGGCGGCGCTGATCCCCGGCGAGGCCCCGGGCGGCAATGCCGCGCTGGTCGCGCCCGAGGATGAGGCGGCGGCGGCGAGCTATTTCAACAATCGCAAGATCTCCATTTTTGGCGGGTCGAATGAAATTCAGAAGAACATTCTGACCAAGGCCATGCTGGAGCTCTGACATGAACTTTGAAATGACAGATGACCGCCGGATGCTGGCTGACAGCCTGAGCAAGCTGCTGGGCGACCGTTACGGAATCGAACATCGCAATGCCGTGGCCTATGAAGCGCCGTTCCATGACAAGACGGGTTGGAACGCATTGGCGGAGCTGGGGATTCTCTATGCCTTCGCCCCCGAGGATGCGGGGGGCATGGGGGGCAGCGGCTTTGACCTGCTAGCAGTTTTCGAACAATTGGGCGCGGCGCTCTGCCCCGAGCCGCTGCTTGGCGCGGTGATGGCGGCCCCGCTGCTCACCGAGGCAAAAGAAGACCTCGAGCCGCTGCTTTCGGGCGAAGCGATCTATGCGCTGGCGGTGGATGAGCCGGAGGCGCCCTGGGACGCGGGGGGCGGAACCTGCGAGGGCGGCGACACGCTCACCGGGCGCAAGACGGCGATCTACGGAGCCAATGCGGCGACGCATTTTCTGGTCAGCGCCCGGCGCGAGGGCAAGCTGGCGCTTTATGAGGTGAAGGCCGAGGATGCCGCCGTTACCCCCTGGGGGATGATCGACGGCGGCGGGGCGGGCGAGCTGATGCTGGATGGCACCCCTGCCCGCTGCCTGATCCCCGATGCCGGGGAAGCGATCGACGCCGCGCTCGACCGGGGGCGGCTGGCGCTCTGTGCCGAGGCGGTGGGGGCGATGGACTGGTGCTATGCGACCACGCTCGACTACCTCAAGAGCCGCAAGCAGTTTGGCCGAGAGATCGGCAGTTTTCAGGCGCTTCAGCACCGGATGGTGGAGATGAAAACCGCCATCGAGCAGGCCCGCTCGATCACCATTCTGGCCGCCGACCGGATGGATGCCCATACAACCGCCATGGCCAAGAGCCTTGTGGGGCGCACGGCGCGGAAGGTGAGCGAGGAGGCCATCCAGCTGCATGGCGGGATCGGGATGACCTGGGAATATCCGCTGAGCCATTATGCCAAGCGGCTGGTGATGCTGGATGCGCAGCTCGGGGATGCCGATTTTCACACCGCGCGGGTGGCGGCAAGCTACGCCTGAGGCGTGCGGTAGCGGAGGACGCCGGTGGCGGTGGCGACCAGCGTGCCCTGCTCGTCCGTCAGGCGCGCCTCGGCGAAGAAGGTCTTGCGCCCGCCCCCGGTTTTGCGCCCCTCCGCGATCAGCCGGGTGCCCTGCCCCTGTCCCTGAAAGTTGACGGTCATCGAGAGGGTCATGGCCATGCGTTTCTCGCCCGGATCGCCGGTGAAGCTGCCCGCGTAGCCCATGGCCGTGTCGAGCAGCACCGAGAGCGCGCCGCCGTGGGGGATGCCGTGGCGGTTTTCGACCGGGTCCAGAGGCGAAAGCTCTACCCGCGAACAGCCCTCGCCCCAGCCGGTGATGGCAAAACCCATGAGCGACTGGAAGGGATAGGGCGGCTCGATCAGCTCCGGCGCGATGGCCGGCACCTGCGGCCAGATCATGCGCCGGCCCGGCGGCTAAGGGCGGCGGCGGTGGCAAGGAGGCGGTCGGCGTAGGCGTCGCGCAGCTCGTCGGAGGAGACCAGAAAGGCCGGGCCGCCCACGTTCATGGCAAAGATCCGGTCGCCGTTGAGCGAGACCACGGGCACCGCGATGCCGTTGATCTCGGGGCGCCAGTCGCCGTAGCCGGTGGTGTAGCCGTATTTGGCGTAATCTTCGAGCGCCTTGGCCAGCGAGGTGCGGTAGCGGGGCACATCATCGGGGCGTTCGCGCTTGGCGAGTTCGAGGATGTGGGCGTGTTCCTCCTCGGTCATGGCGGCAAGGATGGCGCGGCCGATGGCGGAGTGGAACAGCGGCAGGCGGGCGCCGACGTTCATGGTGAGCGACACGGCCTGCTGGCTGCGCTGCACGCCGACATAGACGGCCTGCAGGCGGTGGCGCTCGGCGAAGGCGGCGGTGACGTGGGGGTTGGGCCCCTCGCAGAGGGCGCGCATCGGGTCGCGGGCGCGCTCGGAGGTTTCCATGCCCGCGAGCACGCCGTAGCCCAGCGCCAGAACCCCCGGCCCCAGCCGATAGGTGCCGCCGCGCTCGGAATGCACGAGGTAGTCGAGCTTGCGCAGGGTATAGGTGAGCCGCGAGATGGTGGCCTTGGGCAGGCCGGTGCGGGCGGCGATTTCCTGATTGGTCAGCTCGGTTTCGGAGGGGCGGAAGCAGCGCAACACCTCCAGCCCACGGGCCAGCGCGGTGATGAAATTGCGGTCGTCGCTTTCGAGCGCGCCGTCGATTTGGTCAGTTGCGTCCACGTCTTCCCCTAGATCGCCGTCAGCCCGCCGTCGATGGCGAGGGCCTGCCCGGTCATGAAACTGTTTGCTGGCGCGCAGGTCCAGAGCATGGCCTGTACGACTTCGTCAACTGTGGCCACGCGGCCCATGGGCACGCGGGCGGTGATGCGGGCGCGGGCCTCGGCGGCATCTTCGCCGGTGCGGGCGCCGAACTGGTCGGCCATCTCAGCGAAGAGCGGCGTTTCGGCGAAGGCCGGGCAGAGCGCGTTGACGCGGATGCCCTTGCCGGCCAGCTCGTCGGCGGCGGCGCGGGTGAGGCCGACGACGGCGTGTTTGGCGGCGGCATAGGCCGCGAGGTGGCCCGCGCCGGTGAGGCCTGCGGCGGAAGCGATGTTGAGGATCACTCCCTGCCCGGCCGCCTGCATCGGCGGGATCTGGTGCTTCATGCCCAGAAAGACGCCGCGGGCGTTGGTGGCCATGATGCGGTCGAAGTCGGCGGCCTCGGTGCGGGCGAGCGGGGTGAAGGGCTGGCCGAGACCGGCGTTGTTGATCGCCACGTCGAGCTGACCGAACTCGGCGAGGGTGGCGGCGATCAGGGCGGCATGGGCGGCCTCGTCAGTGACATCGCCGGGCCGGGCGAGCACCTCGGTGCCTGCGGTGCGGAGCGTTGTTGCGAGGGTTTCGAGCCGGGGGGCGTCGATATCGCAGAGCACCAGCCGCGCCCCTTCGGCGGCGAAGGCGCGGGCGGCCCCTGCCCCGAAGCCCGAGGCGGCGCCGGTGATGAGCACCACGCGGGAGGGCGAAGGCTCAGGCATCTGCCGCCGCCTCCAGCCCGGCCTCTGCCAGACCGGGCACCAGCGCGCCCAGTTGCAGCCCCTTCTCGGGGTTGGAGGCGTTGCCGTCGAGCGCGCGTTTCTTGACCCCTTGCAGGATGCCCGCCATGCGGAAGTTGGCGAAGGCGAGGTAGAAGCCGAAGGCGGGGATGCCGGGCAGGCCGCGCCGGGTGCAATAGCTTTCGATGAAGGCGTCGTCGGTGGGCAGGCCATGGGCGGCGCGTTCGAGCCCGGCGAGACCCCTGCCCTCCGGCCCCGGCGGGCGCTGCCATTGCATGATGACCTGCGCGAGATCGGCATAGGGGTGGCCGAGGGTGGAAAGCTCCCAGTCGAGCACGGCGGTGATGCGGGGGGCATCCGGGGCGAAAAGCATGTTGTCGAGCCGGTAGTCGCCATGGGTGAGGCAGACCTGCCCGTCATCCTCGGGCACGTTGGCGTCGAGCCATGCGATGAGGGCATCCATCGCTTGAATCGTTTCGGTTTCGGAGGCGCGGTATTGGGTGGTCCAGCGGTCGATCTGGCGGCGGTAGTAGTTGCCGGCGCGGCCATAGTCGGCGAGGCCGGTGGCGGCGAGGTCGACCTCGTGGATGGCGGCGAGGACGCGGTTCATTTCGTCGAAGATGGGGGCGCGGTCGGAGGCGGAGAGTTTGGGCAGGTGGGGCTGGTTGAAATGGCGGCCCTCGATGTGCTCCATCAGGTAGAATTCGGAGCCGATGACTGCCGGGTCGTCGCAATAGGCGATCATCCGGGCGACGGGCACCGGGGTTGCGGCCAGCGCGCTTTGCACGCGGAACTCGCGGTCGACCGCATGGGCGGATTTCAGCAGCTTTCCCGGGGGTTTGCGCCGCAGCACAAGGCTGCCCTGCGGGGTGGTGAGGCGAAAGGTGGGGTTGGACTGGCCGGTGGCGAACTTCTCGGCTGTGACGGGGCCGGTGTGGCCGGGGGCATGGGCGTTGATCCATGCGGCGACGGCGGCGGTGTCGAGGGTTTGCGCGGTCATGAGAAGGTCAGCATATGGGCTGCCTCCGCGTCGATGTGGGGTGTTTCGTTGAAGCCGGTGAGGAAGGTTGTGTCGCCGGTGGCGAGCAGGCGGTTGACGGCGCAGTTCTTCATCTGGAGTTGCAGCTCGATCATGGTCTGCGCCGGGGCGCGGACGGCGGCGGCGAGCATCCGGCAGATTGCGCCGCCGGAGGAGACGGCGAGCACGGGGCCATTGTGGGCGGCCATGGCGGATTGCGCCTGCATGACCCGGTCGGTGAAGGCGGCGAAGCTTTCGGGGCCGTCGATCTCGCCATTCTGCCACGCCACCACGGCCTCGCGCAGGCGGCGGAAGTGGGCCTTGCGGTCGGACGGGACGCCGCCGCCGAAGGAAGCCAGCAGCGCCTTGCTGTCGAATTCATTCAGGCCCTCCTGGATGGTGGGCGCGGGCAGGTCGAGTGCGGTGGCGATGCCCTCGAGCGTTTCGCGGTGCCGCCGCATGGCGCCGCGATAGACGGCGACGGGGGCGAGGCCCTGCCGTTTGAGGGCCATGCCCAGCGCGCGGGACTGGGCATGGCCGAGGTCGGAGAGCACGTCATAATCCGCCGCCCCGAAGGAGGCCTGTGCGTGACGGATGAGGACGAGTTCGGGCACTCAGATCTTCTCGTTGGAGTATTTGCGCAGCTCGGCGCGGGCGACCTGGCGGCGGTGGACGGCATCGGGGCCGTCGACCAGCCGCAGGGTGCGCAGGTTGGTCCACATCGCGGCGAGCGGCGTGTCCTGGCTGATGCCGGTGCCGCCGTGGACCTGCATCGCCTCGTCGACGACCTTGAGGGCCATCATCGGGGCGGCGACCTTGATCTTGGAGATCCAGGGCTGGGCGGCGCGGGTGCCTTGGGTGTCCATCATCCAGGCGGCCTTCAGGCAGAGCAGCCGGGCCATTTCGATCTCCATCCGGCAGTTGGCGATGATGTCGTAGTTGGCGCCGAGGTCGACGATCTTTTTCTTGAAGGCCTCGCGGGTCATGGCGCGTTTGCAGAACAGCTCCAGCGCCTTTTCGGCCTGGCCGATGGCGCGCATGCAATGGTGAATGCGGCCCGGGCCGAGGCGGCCCTGGGCGACCTCGAAGCCACGGCCGCGACCGAGCAGCATGTCTTCGGGGGCGACTTTCACATTGGTGAAGCGGATGTGCATGTGGCCGTGGGGCGCATCATCATGGCCGAAGACATGCATGGGGCGCAGGATTTCGATGCCCCCGCTGTTGGCGGGCAGGACGAACATGGAGTGGCGGGCGTGCTTGTCGGCCTGCGGGTCGGTCTGGGCCATGAGGATGTAGACGGCGCAGCGCGGGTCGCCGGCGCCACTGATCCAGTATTTCTCGCCGTTGAGCACCCAGCCGTCATCAGTTTCCTTCGCCTCCAGCGAGATGTTGGTGGCGTCGGAGGAGGCCACGCCCGGCTCGGTCATCACGTAGGAGGAGCGGATTTCGCCGTTCAGCAGGGGTTTGAGCCAGCGTTCCTTGTGGGCCTCGGTGCCATAACGCTCGAAGACCTCCATGTTGCCGGTGTCTGGCGCGCCGCAGTTGAAGACCTCGGCGGCGATGCGGACCTTGCCCATTTCCTCGGCGAGATAGGCATACTCGACGGTGGAAAGCCCCTGCCCCTTCTCGCTGTCGGTGAGCCAGAAGTTCCACAGGCCCTTGGCGCGGGCGCTGGCCTTGAGGGTGCTCAGGATTTCGAGCTGGCGGTCGGTGAGGGCGAAGCGGTCGCCCGAGGGGTGCTGGCCGACTTCGGCCTCGAACTCGCGGTCGAGCGGCTCGATCTCTTCTTCCACCATCTGGCGCACGCGGGCGGCCAGTTCCTTGACGCGGGGGGTCATCCCGAGGTCCATCATATTCTCCCTTACAGAACTTCAAAGAGACCAGCGGCCCCCATGCCGCCACCCACGCACATGGTGGTGACGATGTATTTTGCGCCGCGGCGTTTGCCCTCGATCAGCGCGTGGCCGACCATGCGGGCGCCCGACATGCCGTAGGGGTGGCCGATGGAGATGGCCCCGCCGTTGACGTTGAGCAGCTCGTCGGGGATGCCGAGGGTATCGCGGCTGTAGATCACCTGACAGGCGAAGGCCTCGTTCAGCTCCCAGAGGCCGATATCGTCCACGGTCAGGCCATGGGCGGCGAGCAGCTTGGGCACCGCGAAAACCGGGCCGATGCCCATCACGTCGGGGGCGCATCCGGCCACCGCCATGCCGACGTAGCGGCCCAGCGGGGTGAGGCCCCGGCGCTCGGCTTCCTTGGATTCCATCAACATTGCGGCGGAAGCGCCATCGGAGAGTTGCGAGGAATTTCCGGCAGTTATGAAACGACCTTGATCTAGGTTGATGCCTTTTTCGAACACCGGGGCAAGATTGGCGAGGCTTTCGGCAGTGGTGCCGGGGCGGTTGCCTTCGTCCTGTTCCAGGGTGATTTGCCGGTCGGAGACTTCGCCGGTGTCGCGGTCTTTCACCTTCATCACGGTGGGCAGCGGCACGACCTCGTCGGAGAACCTGCCGGCCTGCTGCGCGGCGGCGGTGCGGGCCTGGCTTTGGGCGGCGTAGGCGTCCTGCGCCTCGCGGGAGATGCCGTAGCGGGCGGCGACGGTTTCTGCCGTTTCGAGCATGGTCATGTAGATTTCGGGAACGTGCTCTTGCAGCCATGGGTCAGCGTCGCGGCGCATGGCCGGGGTCTGCACGAGGGAGATGCTTTCGACCCCTGCGCCGATGGCCATATCCATGCCGTCATGCACCACCTGCTTGGCGGCGGTGGCGATGGCCATGAGGCCCGAGGCGCATTGGCGGTCGAGGCTCATGCCTGCGACGGTCTCGGGCAGCCCCGCGCGCAGGGCGCATTGGCGGGCGATGTTGCCGCCCTGAAAGCCCTGTTGCAGCGCCGCGCCGAGCACCACGTCACCGACCTCGCCCGGCTCCACCCCGGCGCGGGAGACGGCATGGGCGATGGCGTGGCCTGCCAGCGCCTGCGGCGTGGTGGCGTTGAAGGCGCCGCGATAGGCCTTGCCGATCGGCGTGCGGGCGGTGGAGACGATGAGGGCTTCGCGCATGTTTGTTCAGTCTTTCTCTGTTCCGGGCCAGTCGAGCGGCAGGCCCTGCGCTTCGGCGGCCTGTCGGGCGAAACGGCGGGTTTGCGAGAAGGCATCGGGCAGCTCTTCGGCGCCGTCCGGGTCGGTGAGCAGGGCCGCGCCCTCGGCGATGGCCTCGGGGGTGATCTCGCCGCCTGCGAGGTTGAGGCCGAGGGTTTCGGTGATCTGCGCGACGGAGAAGACCCCGCCGCCTGCGGCGAGGATGGTGCGGGTGGGGGCCTCTTCACTCACCAGCCAGAGCAGGCCCGGCGTGATGCTTTCGGGCGTCAGCAGGGCGGCGGCATCGGCGGGGAGCAGGCCTTCGGTCATGGCCGTGGCCGCCGTGGGGGCGAGGCAGTTGACGCGAATATCGTTGCGCGCGCCCTCCAGCGCGAGGGTGTTCATCAGCCCGACCATCCCGGCCTTGGCGGCGGCATAGTTGGCCTGCCCGAAGTTGCCGTAGAGCCCGGAGCCGGAGGTGGTGAAGACCACGCGGCCGTAGTTGCGCTCGCGAAAGTGGGGCCAGAGCGCGTGGGTGCAGAGCGCCGAGCCGGTGAGGTGCACGTCGATCACCTTTCGCCAATCGGCCATGTCCATCTTGGCGAAGGACTTGTCGCGCAACAGGCCGGCGTTGTTGACGAGAATGTCGACCTGGCCCCAGGCCTGCATGGCGGTGGCGACCATATCGTCCACGCAGGCCTCGTCGGAGACATCCGTGCGGGTGGCCAGCGCGGTGCCGCCTGCGGCTTCGACCTCGGCCACCACCCCTGCCCCATCGGCCATGTCGGCCACCAGCACCTTGGCCCCGCGCGCGGCGAGGCCCAGTGCATGGGCGCGGCCCAGCCCGGCGGCGGCGCCGGTGACGATTGCAACCTTGCCGTCAAAGCGGATCATGCGGCCTCCATGTATTTCTTGTTCAGCCAGCGGGCGACGACCACGGGCTTGGTGGCGCCCTCGGCCTCCATCGTCACATCCCATGCCAGCGTTACATCGCCGGGGCGCTTTTCGGTCAGCTCGGCGAGGGTGAAACGGGCGCGGATGCGGGCGCCGGAGGGCACGGGCGAGAGAAAGCGGATGCGCTCGAAGCCGTAGTTGATGCCCATGGTCTGCCCTTCTACCTCGGGCTGGCCATCGTAGGCCATGGCGGAGAGCATCGACAGGGTGAGGAAGCCGTGGGCGATGGTGGTGCCGAAGGGCGTGGCGGCGGCGCGGGCCGGGTCGGTGTGGATGAACTGGTGGTCTTCGGTGAGATCGGCGAAGGCGTCGATCCGGGGCTGGTCGATGGTGAACCAGCGCGACACGCCAAGCTCCTCGCCGATGCGGTTTTTCATGTCGTCCAGCGTCACGGTTTGCCCTCGGCGAAGATATCCGGGCCGGTCTGGACGTTGATGCCGCCGGAGACGGGGAGGATGGCGCCGGTGACGTAGCCGCCGCCGGGGCCGCAGAGGTAGAGCAGCGCGGCGGCGATATCTTCGGGGCGACCGACGCGGCCAAGGGGGACTTGCGCGCCGACGCGGCTGCGCATGCTGTCGTCGCCGGTGGCGAAGGCTGTCATCTTGGAGACGAAGGGGCCGGGCGCGAGGGCGTTGACGGTGATGCGGCTGGCGGCCAGTTCCTTGGCGAGGATTTTGGTGAGGTGGTGCACGGCGGCCTTGGAGGCGGCGTAGGAATAGGCGTCATCGCCCATCGGCACCTCGCCCATGACCGAGCCGGTGTTGACGACGCGGGCGGGGTTTTCGTCGCTCGCGGCGGCGCGCAGGAGCGGCAGCAGGCTGCGGGTGAGTTCGAAGAGGCCGGCGACGTTGAGGCTCATCACCTTGTCCCACGCGGCATGGGGGAAATCGCTCAGAGGGGCGCCCCAGCTTCGGCCAGCGTTGTTGAAGAGGATATCGAGGCGTGAGGTGCGGGCGTGAACCTCGGCGGAGAGCGCGGCGACGCCTTCGGCGGTGGAGACATCTCCGGCGAAGCCCTCGGCCTGCCCTGCCGCGCCCAGCGCGTTGAGGCGGGCGGCGACGGCCTCGCAGGCCTCGCCCCGGCGAGAGGCCAGCAGCACATGCGCCCCGGCCCGCACCAACCCTTCGGCGGCCATTTCGCCGATGCCCGAGGAGCCGCCGGTGACAAGCGCAAGCTTGCCGGTGAGGTCGAAGAGTTTCGCCGCGTCCATTGTTTCCTCCGCTGGCGCGCCTCCCCGCGCGCCCGTTTCGCAATGCAGAATACAATTCCGCACCTGCTTGACAAGCCCGCCCTGCCCCCTGTCTGCTCGCGCATGAGGAGGACGCTATGGGCGATCTGTTTGATCTTACGGGAAAGGTGGCGCTTGTCACCGGTTCGACGCGGGGCATTGGCCGGGCGATTGCCGAGGCGATGGTGGCGCGGGGGGCGCAGGTGGTGATCTCGTCGCGCAAACCCGAGGCCTGCGCGGCGGTGGCGGCGGAGATCGGCCCGGCGGCGGTGCCGATTGCCTGCAACGTTTCGGATGACGGGGCGATTGCGCAGCTGCTGGAGCAGGCGGAGGCGCGGCTGGGAGCGGTGGATATCCTCGTCTGCAACGCGGCGGTGAACCCCTATATGGGGCCGTTCCTCGATACGCCGGACGAGGCCTTCGACAAGACCATCGCGGTGAACATCCGGGCCAACATGCGGCTCTGCAAGGGGGTGATTCCGGGGATGCAGGCGAAGGGCGGCGGGGCGATCGTGATTGTCAGCTCGATTGCGGCCTTCAAGGGCTCGGAGCATCTGGGGATTTATGCGGTGACGAAGGCCGCCGATACGCAGATCGTGCGGAACCTCGCGGTGGCCTATGGGAGCGACAACATCCGGGTCAACGGGATTGCCCCGGCGGTGGTGAAGACCGATTTCGCCCGCGCGCTCTATGAAGACCCGGAGAAGGCGCGGCGCACGGCGGAGAGCTATGCGCTGAAGCGGCTCGGGGAGCCGGAGGATATTGCCGGGGTGGCGGTGATGCTGGCCGCGCCGGCGGGGGCCTGGATGAGCGGACAGACCTTGATCGTGGATGGCGGCTGGTCAGCGATGGGGTGAACGGTGCGTTGCGCAAGGCGGCTAGCGGGGGGCCCACCTTGGCAGGTGTTGCAGGGGTGGCCACGGCGCGCCTAGGCTGAGGACAAACGCGGCGGGGAGGCCGTGAAACAGGGAGGAGAGGTCATGGAAGGCCTGATGATGCACCGTCCGCTGCGGATTGCGGATATTCTGACCCATGCGGCGCAGGTCTACCCCGGGGAGGGCCTCGTTTCGGCCCGCACCGAGGGCGACATTCACCGCCAGAGCTATGCGCAGACCGCCGCGCGGGTGGCGCAGCTTGCCCATGGGCTCATCGCGGCGGGGGTGAAGCCCGGCGACCGGGTGGCGACGCTGGCGTGGAACGGCTACCGGCATTTCGAGCTTTACTACGCGATCAGCGGGATCGGGGCGGTGTGCCACACGATCAACCCGCGCCTTTCGGCGGAGCAGATGGCCTATATCGTGGGTCATGCCGAGGACAGCCTGCTGTTTTTCGACACCACCTTTTTGCCGATCATCGAGGGGCTGAGCGGGCAGTTTCCGCCCGCGCTGCGCTATGTGGCGATGGTGGATGAAGACAGGCAGCCAGAGAGCAAGGTGGAGCTGCTGAATTACGAGGCAATGCTGGCGGGGCAGCCGGAGTGCTACGACTGGCCGGAGTTCGACGAGACCACCGCCGCTGCGCTCTGCTACACCTCGGGCACCACCGGCAACCCCAAGGGCACGCTCTATTCGCACCGCTCGACGGTGCTGCACGCGCTCTGCACCGCGATCAGCCTGCCCAAGGTGCTGCGCGAAGGCAGCCGGATCCTGCCGGTGGTGCCGCTGTTTCATGTGAACGCCTGGGGCCTGCCCTATTCCGCCCCGCTCACCGGGGCGTCGCTGGTGATGCCGGGGCCGGGGCTGGACGGGCCTTCGCTGTTTGCGCTGATGGACGCGGAGAAGGTCTTTTCGGCCTGGGGCGTGCCGACGGTCTGGCTCGGGTTGCAGAAGGAGATTGCGGCGCAGGGGCGGCTGACGGAGGGGTTCGGGCACCTCGTGGTGGGCGGCTCGGCGGCGCCGCGGGCGATGATCGAGGCCTTCGAGAGCCGGGGCGTCGATGTGTGCCACGCCTGGGGCATGACCGAGATGAGCCCGATCGGCACGGTGGGCAACCTGCCCCCGTCGATGGCGGATGCGCCGCTCGCCGACAGGCTCGACGTGAAGCAGAAGCAGGGGCGGCGGGCCTTTGGCGTGGAGATGAAGATCATCGGGGAGGATGGCAGCGCCCAGCCGCAGGACGGCAAGGCGGAGGGCGAGCTTTTCGTGCGGGGCAACACCATTGCGGCGGGGTATTACAACAACCCTGAGGCCAGTGCCGAGGCGATTGACGGCGAGGGCTGGTTCGGCACCGGCGACATTGCCCGGATCACGCCGGATGGGACGCTCTCGATCACCGACCGGACGAAAGACCTCATCAAGTCGGGCGGCGAGTGGATCAGCTCGATCGACATGGAGAATGTGGTGATGGGCCACCCGGATGTGGCCAATTGCGCCGCGATTGCCGTGCCGAGCGAGAAATGGGGCGAACGGCCGATGCTGGTGGTGGTGCCCAAGGGCGAGGCGCCGGAGGCGGAGGCGCTGCGCGAGATGCTGGCGCCGCATTTTGCCAAGTGGCAGCTTCCCGATGACATCCTCTTCGTCGAAGACCTGCCGCTGACCGCGACGGGCAAGGTTTCGAAACTGACGCTGAGGCGGCAATACGCGCCCGCGGGGTGAGCCGATTTGCAGCACAAGCAGTTACGACAGCGTGAGAAAGCGCACAAAGGGCTTGGGTTTCTGCGGTGTTTTGGGCATGTTCGCCCAAAATTGCCCAAGGTTCGAGTGATATGAAGAGAAGAGACTTTCTGGCAGGCAGCGCTGCGCTGGGTGCCGGCTTTGTGGCCGGGGCCCCTGCCCTTGCCTTTGACGAAACCCTGAAGCCCTACGGGCTGCCGATCAACCTGCTGCCGCATTATGTCAATGTTTCCGAAGAGTTGCCGGCTCAGGAAATTCACGTGAGCCCGAGCCGCTTTGCGCTGTTCCTCACCCTCGGCAGCGGACGTGCCATTCGCTACACCTGCGGCATCGGCCGCCCCGGCCTGTATGAGCCCGGCACCTTCTTTGTCGGCGCGCGCAAGCAGTGGCCGGCATGGACCCCGACGCCCGACATGATCGAGCGTTCGCCCGAGCAGTACAAGAAATTCGAGGACGGGATGCCCGGTGGTCCGGCCAACCCGCTGGGCGCGCGGGCGCTCTACCTGTTCAAGCCGCAGATCGGCGATACCTTCCTGCGCATCCATGGCACCAACGATCCGCGCACCATCGGCAAGCGGGTTTCCAACGGCTGCGCGCGGCTGGTGAACAACCAGATCGTGCACCTCTACCGGCGCACCCCGATGAACGCGAAGGTGGTGCTTTACCCGGCGGCGGAGAACGGCGGCGTGGATCTGTCGGCGGAGCCGCAGGTGACGCAGGGCTGAGCCCGCAGTACCGGGAAGACCAAACCGGAAATACGACGGGTGGGGGCGTTCAGGCGCCCTGCCCTGCCACCCCGGCGGCACCCGAGCCGTCGAGGCGCGCCACCCCCTCCGGCCCGTCGGCCAGAAGCTGGGGCAGGATGACCTTCCAGGTTTCGATCATCGAGCGGAAATAGGCGGGATCGTCCTTGAGCACGGTCTGCACCCCCATGCCGCGCACGAGGCAGACGGTCATGTTGAGCGCCACCAGACGGGCCTGCGGCTGGCCCTCGGCCTGACGCTCGAACTCGATCCAGATGCTGTCGAGCGCGGCGTGAAAATCCTTGACCACCGGCATCATCCCGGCCCGCAGGTCGGCGTCGGTGCGGGCCTCGTTGATGAACTCCAGCGAGAGGTAGAAGACCCGGCCCGAGAACATCTCCCAGAGAAATTCGATGAAGTCGCCAAGGCTGACCTCGGTGAGCGCGACCTTGGCGGCGACCTCGCGGATCTCTGCGGTGGCCTCCTCCAGCAGCAGCTCCATGGCGGCGATGATGATGGCGGAGCGGGTGGGAAAGTGGTGCAGCAGCGCCCCGCGCGACACCCCGGCGGCCTCGGAAAAATCGGTGGTGGAGGCGGAGTTGTAGCCCTTTTCGAGGATCACATCGAGCGCGGCCCGCACCAGCTTGTCGCGGGTGGCGATGCTGCGGGCCTGCGCGGGCCGTTCGCCGCGTTGCCGGGTTTTCCGGGCTGCCGTCATGCCGCGTCCTCCTCCTCCTCGTGCCGAGGCGTTACAATGCAATCAATACGCGAGCGACGGCAACCAGAGCGTCAGGATCGGGAAGGCGATGAGGATCACCAGCGTCAGCATGTCCATCGCGAGGAACCATGTGATGCCGCGGAAGATCTCGGGCAGGGTCACGCGGTTGTTGAGCGCGCCGTTGATCATGTAGACGTTCAGCCCGATCGGCGGGGTGATGAGGCCGATTTCCAGCAGCTTGATGACGATGATGCCGAACCAGACCGGGTTGATGCCCGCCTCGTTCACCAGCGGCACGAGGATCGGCAGGGTCAGCAGCAGCAGGCCGATGCTGTCGATCAGCATGCCGAGCACGAGGAAGATCACGGTGACGGCGAAGAGGATCCACCAGGTTTCGGTGCTGACCGAGAGGATCGCGTCGGAGAAGGCGCGCGGAAAGCCGGAGAGCGCGAGGAAGCGGGTGAAGAACAGCGAGCCGATCAGGATGATGAAGATCGACGCGGTGGAGACCACGGCCTGCGACACCGCCTCGAACATCGCGGCGCGGGTGAGCTTGCGGCGCAGGGCAGCGATGACGAGGGCGGCGCAGGCGCCGAGCGCCCCGGCCTCGGTGGGCGAGAAGATGCCCGAGAAGATGCCGCCAAGCACCACGAGGATGAGCGTGGGCAGCGGCCAGACATCGCGGAAGGCTTCGCGCCGCTCCTCGGGGGTGGGGTTGAACTCGACATTGCCTGCGAGGCTCGGCTTCAGCTTCACCCGGATCACGATCATGGCCATGTAGATCAGCGCCGAGAGCAGGCCGGGGATGAAGCCGGCCATGAAGAGCTGGCCGACGGAGACCTGCGCATAGACCCCGTAGAGGATGAGCAGCACCGAGGGCGGGATCAGCGAGCCGAGCGTGCCGGAGGCGGCAATGGTGCCGGTGGCGAGGCCCCTGTCATAGCCGTTGTCGAGCATTTCGGGCACCGCCATGCGCGACATGGCCGAGGCGGTCGCGACCGAAGAGCCGGAGGCGGCAGCGAAGAAGGCGCAGGCCCCCACCGAGGTGATCGCCAGCCCGCCCGGCAGGCGGGCGAGGTAAAGGCGCAGGGCGAGGAAGAGGCCGCGGGTCATGTCGGTGGAGGAGCAGATGAAGCCCATAAGCAGGAACATCGGCGCCGCCGAGAGCTCCCACTGGCCGACGTAGTCGAAGGGGGTGGCCGAGATCATGCCCCAGGCCACGTTCATGTTGAACATCACGCCGATGCCGAGGATCGACACCAGGCCGAGGGCAATGCCGATGGGCACGCGGATGGCGATGAGGACGAGGGCGGCGACGACGCCGGCGATGCCGATTTCGAGGTTGCTCATTGGAAGGCCTCCGAGGGCGCGGTCGGGGATTGCATCAAAGCGCCTGCCGCCGGGTGAGCGCACGCAGGAGATTGGAGAGGACGGCCAGCAACGCCCCGGCAAAGCCGATGGGCAGCGCCCAGCGGGCGGGCCAGATCAGGAAGCGGAAGTTGCTCATGGCCTCCTCCGCGTTGCGGGTGGCGCGGAGGGCGTCGGAGAGCGACTGCCAGAACAGCATGCCGAAGAAGATCAGGCCGAGCGCGCAGGCAAAGACGTAGAGGCCGAGCTGCACGGGCTTGGGCATCATCTGGGCGAAGAGATCGACGCGGATGTTCTCGCTCTTCAGCTCGACATAGCCGAAGGCCAGGAAGACCAGCGCGACCATGTAGTAGAAGGAGACCCATTCCAGCGTGCCGACGATCTGGCCGTTGACGAAGTAGCGCACGCCCACGTCGAGGGTGATATGGGCCATCATCAGCAGCATGACGAGGCAGGCCGCCGTGACCGTGCCGATGTTGAGCCAGCGGATGACGCTGTGGAGGAGTTGCATCGAGCTTCCCGGGTTGGCGGGCGGGCCTGCGCCGAAGCACGGGCCCGCCCGGTTTGGTTCAGTTCACGCCGTAGGTGGCGGGGTCGATCTTGGAGAAGATTTCCTGCATCGCCAGGGCGGTCAATGCATCTTCGTCGGTGGGATCGACGTCGGCCAGCAGGTCGGTCCATTTCTGCATGGTGGCCTGGAAGTCGCCGATCAGCGCCTCGGGGTCGGCCACGCCGAAATCGGTGCCGGCCTTCTCGACGGCGGCGGCGGTGGTGCGGTCGCGGAACTCGGCGACGTGATCGGCCAGGTCCTGCTCGGGCTCGTAGACGTTGCCGCCGGCGGCCTTGGAAGCCTCGAGGCCGGCATCGACCTTGGAGCCGTAGGCGATGACGATGCGGGCCATGGAGCGGGCCGAGGCTTCCATCAGCACCGAGCGCTGCTCAGGCGTGAGGCTGGCCCAGAAGCCCGGGTTGTAGCCCCACTGCGGGCCGGAATAATACATGCCGGTGGAGAGCAGCGTGGTGTGCTCGGCCACTTCGAGCAGCGAGCGGTCCACAAGGTCGCTGGCGGCGTTGGTGGCGCAATCGAGGGTGCCGCGCTCGAGGCCGGTGTACATTTCGGAGGACGGCACGTTGACGGGGATGCCGCCGGCGTCCTCGACCCAGACCGACACGGCGGAGCCGGCGGTGCGGATGCGCTTGCCCTTCATCTCTTCGAGGTTGCGCACCGGGCTGGAGCACATCAGCACGTAGGCCGGGGTGGCGTAGGCGCCGAGGTAGACCACGTTCTTGTCGGCCCATTCCTGAAGCTGGACTTCGTTGTTCATCGAGAAGTCGGTGACGGCGAAGATCGCGGCGAGCGGGTCGGAATAGGCAAAGCCCAGCTCCTGCACGGCGTTGGCGACCGGCATGTCGGAGGGGGTGTAGATGGCGGCGTGGTGTGCCACCTGAACGACGTTGTCCTGAATGCCCTGAAGCGAGGCGCGGGGCGCCAGCAGCACGGTGCCGGTGAAGACCTCGGGGACGAGATCGCCATCGGAAAGCTCTTCCACCAGTTCGGCCCAGCGGATGTAGCCCTCGCCCGACATCGGCACGGCGCCGTCATAGAAGCTGTTGGCGATGAAGTTGGTTTCCGCGGTGGCGGCGCCGGTCATCAGCATGCCGGCAAGGGCGGTGTAGGAGAGAAGTTTCTTCATGTGGAGTTTCCCAGTTGGTTGAGTGGTGGGGGTGGCCGCCCGGAGTTCTGCGCAGGGGTCGGCCGGGGGTTAAGCTCAGATCTTGCCGCTTTCGTGGGCCTCGGCCATCTCCTTCATGGAGTTGAAGCGGAAGGTGTTTTCGGCCAGGTCGCCCGGGTCCATGGTGGCGCCGAAGCCCTGTTTGGCGTGGCGGCGGTAGATCCAGGCGTTGTCGAGCCCGTTGGCACGGCCGGGCACGTGGTCATGGAACATGCTTTCGGCAGTGTGCAGAAGCTCGGACTTTTTCAGACCCATGCGCGCGACCCCTGCGAGCAGGTAGTCGAAATTGCGCTGGTTGGGCTTGTAGCTGCCCACGTCTTCGGCGGTGAACACGCCGTCCCAGTCGATCTTGAGCCGCTTGGCGGAGCCCGCGAAGCTGCGGTTGTCGACATTGGAGAGCACGATCATGCGGTAGTGCTGCTTGAGGTAGGCGAGTGCCTCGGCGCTGTCTTCGAAGGCGGGCCAGTCGGGCACCGAGGCGCCGTAGCGGGCGCAGGCCTCCCAGTCGGCGGCAAGGCCCAGCTCCTCGGCGCAGCGGCGGTAGACCGTGGCGAGGATGTCGCTATAGGCCCGGCCCGGGGTTTGCGCCTGGGCAAAGCTCTCGTTGCGGGCGTGCATCTCGAGCACCGCATCGTCGGAGATTTCGGTTTCGAGTTGGTCGGTCAGCGGCTTGAGGCCGGTGAGCATGCCGCTCTCCCAGTCGATCAGCGTGCCGTAGACGTCGAAGCTGAGGGCGGTGTAATCGCGCAGGGCAGCCATCAGAGCGACGCGGCCTGCTTGACCGCCTCCCCGCCTTTGAGAATGAGCGGCATGTGTGCCCCCTGGTTCATGAGAAGATCGAGATTGTCGAGCGGGTTGCCCTCGACGGCGATGATGTCGGCATGGGCGCCGGGGGTGATCGCCCCGATCTCGCCTTCCATCCGCAGCACGCGGGCGGCATCGACGGTGGCCGAGCGGATCACCGCATCGGCGGGCAGGTAGCGCCCGCGCAGGCCGAACTCGCCGGACTGCTCGGTCTGCATGCCGCCCAGAAGGTCGGAGCCGTAGCCCATGAGCACGCCGGCCTCGTGGAACTTTTCGAGCCGCTCCAGCCCGGCCTCGCGCACATCGGAGATCTTGGCGACCGACTCGGCCGGCAGGCCGAACTCCGCGCCCGAACGGTGCAGCACGTCGTAGGTGATGTTGGTGGGCACCACCGGAATGCCCTCGCGGGCGATCCGGGTGATGGTGGCATCGCCGATCAGATTGCCGTGCTCGATGCACTCGAAGCCGCAGTCGAGCGCGCGCACGATGGCCTCGTCGGAGTAGAGGTGGCCGGTGGCATAGGTGCCGAAGCCCTTGGCGATCTCGACCATGGCCTTCAGCTCGTCGACCGAGAACACCTGGTAGCCGACCGGGTCGGAGGGCGAGGAGACGCCGCCGTCGGCCATGACCTTCACGAATTGCGCGCCGTTCTTGATCTCTTCACGCGCGGCGCGCTGGACCTCGGGGATGCCGTCGCAGACCCGGCCCATGGCGCCGAGGCTGGAGGGATACCACGACACGTCGCGGTTGCTGTAGGGGCCGCGGTAATCGGTGTGGCCGCCGGTTTGCGACAGGGCCTTGCCGCAGATCACGAGGCGCGGGCCGAGGAAGGCCCCCTCTTCGACCGCCTGCTGCAACCCGCGATCGGCGCCGCCGAGGTCGCGCACGGTGGTGAAGCCGCGCATCACCATGTCGCGCATCAGTAGGCTGGAGCGCGCGGCGATGAGGGAGGAGGGCAGCGAGGCGTTGAGGCCGAGGTTGGCGGTGGTGGCGATGACATGCACGTGGCAGTCGATCAGACCAGGCATCACGGTGAGCCCCTCGAGGTCGAGCACCTCGTCAGTGTCGGCGATGGCGCCGGGCGCGACCTCGCGGATCTTTCCGTCTTCGATGACGATGCCCATGGGCTCGGTGGGTTCGAGGCGGGTGCCATCGACGATCCGCGCGTTCTTCAGCAGTCTTACTGTCATTCTTTCCTCATTGTGTCGGACCGCGGACCTGCCGCGCCCTCTTCATTATGTCTGTGGCGGGCCCCTGCCCTGCTCAGGCGGCGGCCTGCGCCGCGTTCCAGCGGTCGAGATAGGCGAGCACGTAATCGAGATCGACCACGTCGACGTAGCGGCGGCCGAGGTCGCGCAGGTTGTCGCGGTGGGGCTGCTCCTCGATGTCGCCAACGCAATCCTCGGGCACCAGCGTGCGGTAGCGGTGGCTGAAGGAATCGATGGAGCTGGCGCGGATGCAGCCGCTGGTGTTGCAGCCGGTGACGATGACGGTATCGACCCGCTCCTTTGCGAAGTAGTCGGCCACATCGGTGTTGAAGAAGATCGACGGCCCCTTCTTGCAGACCACGAGATCATAGTCGGGGTCGTAGATGCGCGGGTCGAGCGCGGCGCTGGGGTGGTCGTGGCGGAAGGTCTCGCGGACGGCGGTGATCTTCCAGTAGGGCATTTCGCGTTCGTTCATGTAGGCGGTGTTGCAGCTGGCCACCGGCACGTTCATGGCGCGGGCCACTTTCAGCAGCTTCTCGGTGTTTTCCAGCGCCCGCATCACCAGCGGCGCCCCGCCCAGCGGGTACTGCGACTCGGTGAAGCCCTTCTGGAAATCGACCACGACGATGCCGGGCTTTGCGCCAGTTCCGACCGGAATTTCGCCGTAGCTGCGCTGCTTGTAGTCGTCTTCGCTGGTCATCTGGCCATCCCCTCTGTCAGTCAGGGGGTCAGAATGCGCCACTTAAAAAAACAGTCAAGACTGTTTGTATTGTTTTCCCGGCGGGCGCGGTGCGGCGCACAAATATTAGGCACCTCACCCGGGGGATGGGTGCGGGTTTTGTCGCTTGCAGCTTGGCGCGTGGCCCGAGGGTGGGCTCAGATCAGCGCCATCTCTTCGGTGTCGGAGAGGATTTCGCTCAGGGTGATGAGGGCGCGCACCAGCGAGTCGGTGGATCGGGCGGCGCCGAGGCACAGCCTCAGCCCGTCGCGGCCGCCGGAGGTGGCGCTGAGGGGGTTGGGCGGCACGAGGGTGACGTCGGACAGGGCGGCCTGCGCCGAAAGGCCGGAGGAGGTGCGGCCTGCGGGCATGTTCAGCCAGACGTGGAAGGCGGGAACCGAGACCTTTTGCAGGTGATGGCCGAGGATGTCCTGCGCCAGCCCGGTGCGCTCTGCCGCCGCCGCGCGCTTGCGCACGATCTGGCGGTCGAGCTCGCCCGAGCGGATCATGCGGGTGACGGCCTCGGCCATGATGGCATTGGCCATCCAGCCGGTGGAGCGGATGGCGTTGATGATGCGGTCGCGGAACTGGACGGGCGCGGTCATCGCGCCGATCCGCAGGCCGGGGGCGAGGCATTTGGCAAAGCTGACCACGTAGAAACTGCGCTCGGGCAGGAGCGAGGAGAGCGTGGGCGGAGGTGTTTCGCAGAGGAAGCCGTAGGTGTCGTCCTCGACGATCCAGGCGTCATGCCTGCGCACGATCTCGGCCACCTCGCGGCGGCGCTCGGCGCTCATGATCGCGCCGGTGGCGGCCTGAAGAGTGGGCGTGCAGTAAAGCACGGAGGCGCCGGTCTGGGAGAAGGCGGCCTCGAGCGCGGCGGGAATGAGCCCCTCCTCATCCATCGCGACGCCGGCGAGATTGTAGCCCTCCATGATCGCCAGCGAGGTCATGCCGGAGTAGGTCATGTTCTCGACCAGCACCGGCGATCCGGGCCGCGCGAGCAGGCGCATGGCGACGGAAATCGCGTGCTGGGCGCCCTGAGTGATGTAGACGCCGGTGGCGGCGGTGGGCGAGTGCACCTCGGAGAGCCAGTCGGCCACGATTGTGCGGTGGGCTTCGAGGCCCTGATGGGGGAGGTATCCCATGAGCCGCGAGAAGTTCGGGTCGGCGGCGATCTCGGAGAGGGTGGCGGCCAGCGCCTCGGATTCGCCGGTGTCGGGCGGCGCGTTCAGCGCCAGATTGACCCGCTGCGACTCGTTGGTGGCATTCTCGGACACGCCGATATCGGGGGTGGAGGGCGACACGAAGGTGCCACGCCCGACCTGCCCCGAGATCAGCCCGCCGCGCTCGGCGGCGGCATAGGCCTTGGAGACCGTGCCGACGCTCAGCCCCAGCTTTGCAGCCATTTCGCGATGAGTCGGGAGCCGCTGGCCGGAGGCGACGGCCCCGGTGGCAATGTCGTTGCGCAATGCCGCAACGATCTGCAGATAACGGGGGCCTTCGCCAAACGGCAGGGTCGGGTACCAATCCATAACAGTCCTCTTGTGTTGGCCAAGAAATAGGACAATCCGCCGATTGTCGCAACACCTTTCCAAATAAAACGCATTTTCAAGTGGTTCCGCAGGGGTTTTTGCAATGCGGCGAGGAATATTACTGCATTGCAGCACCCCAATAGGGCAAATTATCCCACCTTTTGTGTATCTTTCGATTGACCGCGCCGAATTGTCCCCCTACCCTCCGCAACGAACACGATGACAATTCCTGGGGAGGAGCCAGCCGCGTGCTGTATGAACTTCGTATCTACGAACATGTTGAAGGGTGCGCCGATCAGGTGCGCGAGCGCTTCGAAAAGGAAGTGGCGACACGCTTTCCGGACCACGGAATCGAGCTGCTGGGGGCCTTCACCGACGAAGCCACCGGGATGCTGAACTACCTCACCCGCTTTCCCGATGCCGAGGCACGGGAAAAGGCGTGGGGCTCGTTCGGCAGCGATGCCGGGTGGCTGGCGGCCAAGGCGGCCTCGGAGACCGACGGCCCCCTGATCGCGAAGCAGCACAAGTCGGTGCTGCTGCCCGTGATGCCCGACCTTCCGCTCACCTGAGTGCCGTTTAGCAAGGACTGTTGACCGCCGTGAAAGCTGCTCCGTTCTCATACTATCGCCCGTCCACACTGGCCGAAGCCTGCGAGGCCATGGCCAGTGACATGGAGGCGCGCGTGATCGCCGGAGGCCAGACGCTGGTGCCGATGCTGGCGATGCGCCTGTCGCGGCCCTCGCAGCTGGTCGACATTGCCCGGCTGTCCGAGCTGCGCGGTATCGACGACAGCGGCGCGCATGTCGCTATCGGCTCGGCCGTGCGGCAGGCGGAGGCGCTGACCAACCCGCTCATCGCGCAGCAGGTGCCCCTGCTGGCGGCCGCCCTGCCCCATGTCGGCCACCCGCCGACCCGGGCGCGCGGCACGATCGGAGGCTCGATCGCCCATGGCGACCCCTCCGCCGAGATCGCGCTGGCTGCGACAATCCTCGAGGCGCAGATCGAATTCAGGACCGAGGACGAGATGGAGACCTTCTCGCCCGAGGAGTTCTTCATCGGCCCGACCGTGACAATGGCGCCGATGGGCGGGCTGCTCACCCGGGTGCTCTTTCCCAAGCGCCCCGAGGGCGCGCTGGGGGTCGGCTTTCGCGAGATCGCGTCGCGGCGCAGCGACTATGCCTTTGCCTCGGCGGGCGCACAGATCGTGCTGGCGGAAGACGGCACCTGCACCGAGGCCCGGCTGGGCATCGGCAGTGTCGGCGATGTGCCGGTGGCGGTGGACGTTGCCGGCCTCGCGGGCAGCCGCCTGACGGGCAAGGACATTGCCGGTGCCGTCGAGGCCGCGCTGGCCGATCTGGACTGCGTGGACGACCTGCACGCCACATCAACCTACCGCCGCCGCGCCGCCGCCCGCCTTGCAGAGCAGGCGATGGTGCAGGCCCGCGACCAAGCCATTGGAGCCGCCGCATGACCCGCCCGATGAAAACCGACCTGAAGGTGAACGGCGAGCTGCGCAGTGTCACTGTCGAGCCGCGCATGACGCTGCTCGACACCCTGCGCGACGAGTTGAACCTGAAGGGCACCCACGCGGGCTGCGAGCATGGCGTCTGCGGGGCCTGCACCGTGCTGGTGGACGGCGATGCCGTGCGCTCGTGCCTGATGTTCGCCGTGCAATGCGAGGGCATGGAGATTTCGACCATCGAAAGCTCCGCCCCGACCGAGGGCGAGATGGACATCATCCAGGACAGCTTCTGCGAGACCCACGGGTTGCAGTGCGGCTACTGCACGCCCGGCATGGTGCTGGCGGCCAAGTCGCTGCTGGCCCGCGAGGCCGACCCGACCGACGAGGACATCCGCGAGGCGATCTCGGGCAATATCTGCCGCTGCACCGGCTACGGCCAGATCATCGAGGCGATCCGGCTGGCCGCCAAGCGCCTGCGCGAAAGCAACATTGCAGCCGTGCCGGAGGCGAGCCGATGAACACCCCCGCAAACCGCTTCATCTCGTCCAGCCGCCGCGTGCGCGAGGACAGGCGCTTCGTGGTCGGCAACGGCAGGTTCGTGCAGGATATCGAGCGCCCCGGAATGCTCCATGTGGCGCTGGTTGCCGCGCAGCACCCCTCTGCGAAGATCCTGAAGATCGACGCTTCCGAGGCGCTTGCGATGCCCGGCGTCGTCGACGTGGTCGACGGGGCCGAGCTGGCGGGCGCGACCAACCAGCTCATGAACGGGCTCGACACGCCGAATGTGCGCCGCTACCCGCTCGCCGTGGGGCAGAACCGCTATGCGGGCGAGTGGATTGCCGCCGTTGTCGCCGAGAGCCGGGCCGTGGCCGAGGACGCCGCCGAGAAGGTGCGCGTGGAGGTGGAGCCCCTGCCCTACGTGATCGACGCCGAGGAGGCGCTGAAGGAGACGTCGGCCCCGGTCCACCCCGATCACGGCTCCAACCTGCTGCTTGACCGCACCTTCGACTGGGGCCCGGTGGACGACGATTTTGCCGCCAGCGACGAGACCCTCAAGCTGCGCGTCACATGGGGCCGCAATTCGACCGTGCCGATCGAGACCTTCGGGGTGATTGCCGAGTGGAACGCCTGGGAGAATGTGCTCGACGTCTGGGCCTCGATCCAGATGCCCAAATACGCCGACCAGATCGCCCGCGCGATGAACCTGCGCGGCAATGATGTGCGGGTGCATTACGATGTGGACGTGGGCGGCTCTTACGGCGTGAAGCGCGGCATCAAGCACACGGTGCTGGCCGGCTACCTCGCCCGCAAGCTCTCGCGCCCGGTGCGGCTGATCGAGGACCGTCTGGAGAACATGCGGGCCGGGGATGCGCATGGGCCGGAGCGGATTTTCGACATCGAGGTGGCCTTCAACAAGGATGGCCGGGTGAACGCGATGAAGATGCGCGCGCTCGACAATGCCGGGGGCTACGCGGGGCGGGCGCCGTTCCAGCTTGGCAAGCCGATCAGCGCCATCGTGGGGCCCTATCAGATCAAGTCGGTGCAATACCGGGCAATGTCGGTCACCACCAACAAGACGGTGCAGGAGGCGGTGCGCGGCTTCGGCCAGTCGCCGACCAACTACGCCATCGAGACGATGATGGACCGGGTCGCGGCGCATCTGGGCATGGATCGCATCGAATTTCGCCGCAAGAACCTGATCCGCGCCGACCAGTTCCCTTACGAGATCCCGTCGGGCAGCAAATACGACTCCGGCGACTATCACGCGGTGATCGACAAGGTGATGGCCCATGTCGGCTATGACGCCCTTGTTGCCGAGCGCGACAAGCTGCGCGCCGAGGGGCTTTGTGCGGGCATCGGCATTGCCGCCTGCCTCGAGCCGTCGGGGGGCAACTCCTCCTTCGAGCCGCTGCTGAACCCGAAGAACCGCACTTCCACCTGGATGGAGGGCAGCCGGGTGAACGTGGATGCGCTGGGCGATGTGACGGTGTCGATCCACACCACCTCCTCGGGGCAGGGCCATGAGACGCTGGCCGCCACCGTGGTGGGCGAGGTGCTGGAGATGGACCCCGACAGCATTCGTGTGGTGCGCCCGGACTCGCTTGGCTCGCTGCCCGGCAACTCGCCGGTCGGCTCGCGCATGGCGATCATGCTCGGCGGGGCGGCGGCCAATGCGGCGCGGCAGATCAAGACGCAAGCCATTGCAATCGCGGCGAAACTGCTCGATGCGCCGGCGGACACGCTGAGCTATGCGCAGGGCACGGTGCACGCGCCCGACGGGCGGACGATTGGCTGGGACGAGATCGTGGATGTTGCCCATCGGCGGTTTCACGATCTGCCCGAGGGCACCAACCCGGGCCTCACCGCTTCCTTCATCCAGCAAGTGCCCACCGGCACGGCGCTGCCGAAGGACGACAAGGTGCAGATGTATCCCTGCTACTCCTTCGAGTTCCACCTCGTGCTCATGGTCTTCGACCCGGTGCTCGCGAAGCCCGAGCTGCGCCGTTACGTGATGGGGCATGACTGCGGCGTGGTCATCAACCCGCATATCGTGAAGGGCATGACGCTCGGGGGCATTGCCCACGGGATCGGCGCGGCCCTGCTCGAAGAGTTCGCCTATGACGGCGAGGGCCAGCTGATGACCCAGAGCTTCCTCGACTACCTCATGCCCTCGTCCCACGAGGTGCCCGAGGTGGAGATCGTGCACCATTGCACCCCCTCGCCGCTCACCGAGTTTGGCCAGAAGGGCTCGGGCGAGTCCGGCTACCTCGGCGCTCCGGCGGCGATTTCGGGCGCGATCCACGATGCCCTCAGCCCATGGGGCCTTCACCTGAACAAATTGCCCATCCGCATGAGCGCGATCAGTGACGCGATCGCCGCCGCAGAAAAGAAAGACTGACCCGTGATCATTGACGCCCACGCCCACCTTGTGCCCCCTGCCCTGCTGGAAGAGCTGCAGGACCGGAAGAGCGAATTTCCCAGCGTCGAGATGACGCCGAAGGATGGCAGCCTGAGCTTTTCCTTTGCCGGAAAGAAGGCCACGCGCCCGGTGTCGCCGGGGCTGACCAACATTGCCAAGCGGCTTGCCTGGATGG
Source organism: Oceanicola sp. 502str15 (assembly GCF_024105635.1). NCBI lineage: Bacteria > Pseudomonadati > Pseudomonadota > Alphaproteobacteria > Rhodobacterales > Roseobacteraceae > Oceanicola > Oceanicola sp. 502str15. The sequence continues at coordinate 481,030 of NZ_WYDQ01000001.1, read as the reverse complement.
ACGAGAACGGGATCGACCGCCAGGTCGTTGCCGGGTGGCTCGACATGTTCGGCAATGACCTTCCCGCCGAGGAGGGCGCGGCCTGGGCGCGGACCATCAACGCGCACATGCTGGCGGCCGAAAAGGACAATGGCGGCCGCTTCTCGGGGCTTGCCGTGGTGCCGACCCAGAGCGGAACGCTGGCCGCCGAGGTGCTGCGCGAGGCCCATGGCGCGGGCATGTCGGGCACCATGATCGGGACCCAGCCCGACAATGGCGGGGCCGAACTGGACGCCCCGGAGATGACCCCCTTCTGGGAGGCCGCGCATGAGCTGGGCAGCATCGTTGCGATCCACCCGGTGTTCGACGCCGGCGACGCGCGGGTGCGCGACTTCGGGATGCCCAACGCGCTCGGCCGCATCACCGACAGCCTGATTGCGGTGACCCGGATCATCTATTCCGGCCATGTCGAGAAGTATTCCGGCGCCAAGATCGTCATCGGGATCGGCGGCGCCGCCCTGCCCTATGTGATCGGGCGCCTGCGCCACAACCACGCGCTGCACCCCGAGGACATGGCCGACCCGGTGAAGGCCATGTCGATGCTCTACTACGACACCCTGGTGCACGAGCCCGCGGCGCTGCAGCTGCTGATCGACACCGTTGGTGCCGACCGGATCATGCTGGGCTCGGACATGCCCTTTCCGATCGGCGACCCGGTGCCGCGCGCCATTCTCGACAAGATCGAGCTTTCACCCGCCGACCGCGCCAGCATCGAGAGCGGGCTGGCCCTGAAACTGATGGGAGAAACCGCATGAAGATGGATCTTTCGGGCAGCGAGGAGATCGCCGCCTCGCGCCTGCAGCTCTGGGAAGGCCTGCAAGACCCCGATGTGCTGACCAAGTGCATTCCGGGCTGCAAGGAGATGACCGAGACCGGGCCGGATGCGTATGACGTGAAGATGCAGCTCAAGGTGGCTGCGGTCGGCGGCACCTTCGACGGCAAGGTGAAGCTGTTCGACAAGGACGCGCCCACCACCTGCCACATCACCGTCTCCGGCGGCGGATCGCTCGGCACCGGCGAGGGCCGCGCCAAGTTCACCCTCACCGAGACGGGCCCCGAGACCACCCAGCTCGACTACGAGGGCTCGGGCGAGATCGGAGGGCTGGTGGCCGGGGTTGGCCAGCGGGTGCTGGGCTCGGTTGCCAAGCACCTGACCAAGCAATTCTTCAAGGCTTTGCGAAAGCACTACGAGGACGTGAACGCGACCGCGTAGGGCAAGACCGCAAACCGCTGAAGGGGAGGACAGCGATGCACGACCAGACCAGAACAATCGAGACCGCGGGGGGCCATGCGCTGCATGTGTCACTGCGCGGGGCTGGTGGGCTGCCCGTGCTGTTCATCAATTCCGTGGCTGCGGATCACCGGATGTGGGAGGCGGTGCGCGCCCGGATGAGCCGCCTGAACGTGGCCTATGACCCGCGCGGGCATGGCCAATCGGAGGTGACACCCGGCCAGATGACCGTGGCGGGGTTTGCACAGGATGCGCTGGACGTCATGGCGGCGACCGGGCTGGAGCGCGCCGTGCTCTGTGGCCTGTCGCTCGGCGGGCTGACGGCGATGAAGGCGGCGGAGCTTGCGCCCGAGAGGGTGGCCGGGCTGGTGCTGGCCAATACCGCAACCAGCTTTCCACCGCCCAGCCTCTGGCAGGACCGGGCCGCCGCAACGCGGGCCGACGGTTGGCCGGGGCTGGTGCAACCCACGTTGGAACGCTGGCTGGGCGCGCAGTGGCGCGAGGCGAACCCGGAGGCCACCGGGGACGTGCGCGCCATGCTGGAGGCGATGCCGCCCGAAGGCTACGCCGCCGCCTGCCACGCGCTTGAAACCGGAGATACCACCGCCGCCCTTGCCGGATACCCCGGCCCCACCCTGGCGATTGCCGGACGGCACGACCTGTCGGCCCCGGTGGCGCGCAGCGAGGAGCTGATGGCGACCGCGCAGAGGGGCGAGATGGTGGTGCTCGACACCGCGCATATTGCGGCGATCGAAGATGCCGAAGGCTTTGCCGCTGCGCTCGAAGGCTTTGTGGCCGGGATCGAGGCCGCCGATGGCTGAGAAAAAGCGCGTCATCATCGGGATCACCGGCGCCTCGGGCACCCTGCTGGGCATCCGGATGCTGGAGCTGCTGCGCCCGGTGGAGGAGGTCGAGACCCATCTGGTCATGTCTCCGGCCGCGACCCGCACCATGCTGATCGAGACCGACTACACCGCCGAGCAGGTGCAGGGGCTGGCCGATGTGGTGCACAGCTTCAAGGATATCGGCGCCTCCATCGCCAGTGGCTCCTTCAAGGCGGAAGGCATGATCATCGCGCCCTGCTCGGTGAAGACGATGGGGGCCCTGGCCTCCTGCCTGACCGACGACCTGATTTCGCGCGCTGCCGACGTCTGCCTCAAGGAGCGGCGCCGGGTGGTGCTGATGTTCCGCGAGACGCCGCTGCACGCGGGCCATATCCGCGCCATGGCCGATGTGACGGCCTCGGGGGCCATCGTCATGCCCGCGGTGGTGGGCCTCTACTACAAGCCCGCCAGCGTGATGGAGATGATCGACCACCTTGCCGGCCGCGCGCTCGACCTGCTGGGCATCGACGCCGGCACTGTCAGGCGCTGGCAGGGCCAACCGGGCAAACCCTCTGAGGGAGACGTGAAATGAAAGACCAACCGGATCGCAACTACCGCGACCTGCATGACCACATCGACGCGCTGGAGGCGGCCGGGCTGCTCAACCGCATCGACCGGGTGATCGACAAGGACGCCGAGATGCACCCGCTGGTGCGCTGGCAATATGTCGGCGGGCTGAAGGAGGAGGACCGCAAGGCGTTCCTGTTCACCAACATCACCGACGGCAAGGGCCGGACATACGATATTCCGGTGATGGTCGGCGGCATGGCGGCCAACCGCGATGTCTATGCCACCGGGATGGGCTGCGATCTCGACGCGATTGCCGGGAAGTGGGCCGAGGCGATTGCCAACCCTATCAAGCCGGTCGAGGTGAGCGAGGCGCCCTGCCACGAGATCGTGGAAGAGGGTGCGTCGCTTTCGGAGGAGGGCCACGGCATCGACATCCTGCCGATCCCGGTCTCGACGCCGGGGTTCGACTCGGCCCCCACCCTTTCGGCCACCAACGTGATCACCGCCGACCCGGAAGACGGCATCCAGAACATGGGCACCTATCGCTGTGCGCTGAAGGCGCCTGACCGGATGGTGGTGCGGATGGCCACCCGCGTTGGCGGTGCCGGGGGGTATCAGCATTACCTCAAGCACCAGGCCGCCGGAGACACCGAGATGCCGGTGGCCATCGTGCTGGGCTGCCCGCCCTACGTGGCCTTCATGGGGCCGCAGAAGCTGCCGATCGGCGTGGACGAGTTCGACGTGGCCGGCGGGCTTGCCGGGGCGCCGATCAACGTGGTGCGCGCCCGCACCGTGCCGCTGATGGTGCCCGCCGAGGCCGAGGTGGTGATCGAGGGCTACATCGACGTGACCAAGGTGGAGCCCGAGGGGCCCTTCGGCGAGAGCCACGGCCATGTGGCGCTGGAAGAATACAACATGCCGATGCGGGTGACGGCGGTGACACGGCGCAGGGATGCGGTCATTCCGAGCTACATCAGCCAGGTGGCGCCTTCGGAAAGTTCTGTCATCAAACGCGTGGCTTACGAGCCGCTCTTCACCCATCACCTGAAATCCACCCTGTCGATCAAGGGGGTCAAGAAGGTGTCGCTGCACGAGCCGCTGACCGGCCTGCTGCGGGTGACGGTGGTGACGGTGGAGCCCGGCACCCCGCGCACCGAGATCTGGCGCGCGCTGCATGGCGCGGCCTTCTTCAAGGGCGACTGCGGCAAGATCTGCATCGCGGTGAACGACGATATCGACGTCGACAGCCCCGACTCGATCCTCTGGGCGATGGCCTATCGGACCAACCCGGTGGAGGACATGCAGACCATCGCCCACCGCGGCCAGGGCCACGGCCCCAAGCGCGAGCATGACGGCGAGGAGGACAGCACGCTTCTGGTCGATGCGACGATGAAATCGCCGATGCCCCCGCTCGCCCTGCCCGGGCGCGAATACATGGAGCGCGCGAGGGCGATCTGGGAAGAGATGGACATGCCGCGCCTCACGCCGCAATCGCCGTGGCACGGCTACTCGCTCGGGGCATGGCACGAGATCTGGGATGCCGCCGCCCAGCGCGCGGCCGCGGGCGACTATCTCGAGAACGGGCGGATCAGCCTTCAGCTTCAGGTGCCCGGGCTCAAGCCCGAAAGCCGCGTCGACCCCGAGGAGAGCCTGCGAAAACTGCGAAAATAGCGCAGGGCCGCCCCTCGCCCAGCCATTCCTCCCTCACGTCATGAAAGGAAACTGCCAGTGACCGAACTGCGAATTTGCTCAAGAGACGAGATACCCGATGGCGGTGTTCGCATCGTCGAGGTCGACAATCTCGAGATCGGCGTGATCCGTCAGGCGGGCAGCTTCTATGCCTATCGCAACCTCTGCCCGCATCAGGGCGGACCGGCCTGCGAGGGGGTTCGGATGGCGGGCGTGTTCGACGATGTCGATGCCGAGGGCAACTTTCATGGCCAGAAGTTCGACGAGGCGGAGATGCACATCGTCTGCCCCTGGCATGGCTACGAGTACCGGCTCGAGGACGGGGTGAACGTCTGCGATCACAAGCTCAAACTGCGCAAGTTCGATGTGACGGAAAGGGACGGCGATGTCTTCCTCACCCTCTGACCGCTTCTCCACCGCCGCCAGCGAGATCGCCGCGCTCGTGGATGACGCCGTGGCCGATGGCACCCTTGAGGCGCTCGACAACGACGCACTCGGACAGGCCCTCGCCGCGCTGACCCGGCTCTATGTCGCCAAGGCGGAAACCGGCGCCAAGCTCATGCCCTTCGGGCGCAACACTGCCGTCACGCCGACCGAGATCGCCATTGCCTCGCTTGCAATGCTGGACGCGGGCCGGATGGAGATTTTCGAGCTGGGTCTGTGGGAGCAGATGACCAACATCCGCCCGGCCCGCGCGACATCGCTGGCCGATCTTCCCGAGGAGGCCGTGGCATGAACAGGCAGATCACCGGGCAGCGCGACCTGACGAGCGAGCCCTTCGACACCCGCACCCACCTTGCCCATGCCCGACAGCAGGCGGAGGCGCGCAACTACGACGACTTCCTGATCGTCGATGTGGACAGCCACCACTACGAGAACGAGGCCAGCGCCGAGATTGCCGAATACGTCGCCAACGACGTTCTGCGCAATGAAATCAAGTATCAGGGGATCTCGCGCAAGGGCATCTCGACCGGGTTCGGCCAATACCAGGACCTCGGCGGACGGCTGGTGCGCTACCCCGAGCGCAAGGGCGAGGCGGTGCCGGAGAAGCCGCACCGCGACGTGACGCTGATGCGTCGCTGGATGGACTCGATGGGTGTGGACATTGCCTGCATGTTCCCCACCCCGCTGCTGAACCTCGGCCTCAGCCCGCGCGTCGACCTCGAGGTGGAGCTGGCGTTCGCCTACAACCGCTGGCTTTGCGAGCGGGTGCTGAGCGAGGACAGCCGGCTCAAGTCGATGCTCTACCTGCCGTTCAACGACCCGGAAGCCTGCCCGAAGATCATCGAGGAGTTCGGCGATCATCCCGGTGTCATCGGCTTCATGGTCACGACGACGCGCTACAAGGGGGTTTACGACAACGCCTATACCCGCACCTACAGGATGCTGGAGGAGCGCGGGCTGCCGCTGGGCTTTCATACCGGGCTGGGCGGGCAGGAGCCGGGGCTTTCGACCTGCAACCGCTTTCTGACGCTGCATGCGCTGGGCTTTGCGTGGCACAACATGCTGCACCTCGGGAACTGGGTCATCAACGGCCTGCCCGAGCGCTTTCCCAAGCTGAAGGTGCTGTGGATCGAGGCCGGGCTGGCGTGGATTCCCTTCATGATGCAGCGGCTCGACAACGAGTACATGATGCGCCACTCCGATGCGCCGCTGCTGAAGAAGAAGCCGTCGGAATACATGCAGGACATGTTCTACACCTCCCAGCCGATGGAGATGGTGGACAACGCCCGCGCGCTGGAACTGACCTTCGACATGATGAAGGCCGAGAGCCAGCTGCTCTACTCGTCCGATTACCCGCACTGGGACATGGACCTGCCCAGCGTGATCTACGACCTGCCGTTCCTCGATGAGAGCGCGAAGCGAGACATTCTTGGTGGCAATGCCGCCAGGCTGTTTGGCCTCGAGCACAAGCTCAGCGACTGGAAGCTGGAACGCCGGCGGCAGAAGGAGGCCGAGAAAAATCGCAGCTGATCGGGCGGTCGGTTTCCGCTTTTCGAGAGGCTGCGAAATGCACCGCGGACAACGCGGGCACCCGACGCCGGAGGCCATCATCGGCCCCCGGCCACGCAACATGAATGTGGAGGAGAACACATGAAACGGAAGACCTTTCTGACCGGCGTCGCTGCAACGGCGGCCCTGTTGATGACCGGGATCACGCCTGCCGTGGCGCAGGACTACCCCACCAAGCCGATCCAGCTTGTCGTGCCCTTCGGGCAGGGTGGCGCCACCGACCAGCTTGCCCGCATGTTCGCGCCCGCGCTGGAGGAGAAGCTCGGCCAGCCGATCGTGATCGTGAACCAGCCCGGTGCCGGTGGTGCCGTGGGTCTGGCCAACCTCGCGCTGGCGCGGCCGGATGGCTACACCATCGGCGTGGGTTCGGACTCCACCCTCGCCGCGCGCCCGATCATGGACAGCTCCGGCTATACCGGCGAGAGCTTCGACACGATTGCGCGGATGGTCTCGATCCCCTCGGGGATGGCGGTGGCCAAGGACAGCCCCTACGAGACGATCGGGGACCTCGTCGACGCGCTGAAGGCGGGTGAAACCCTGACCTGGTCGGGGTCCGGCATCGGCTCGGGTCCGCATCTCGCCATGGCGGTGTTCCTTGCGCAGAACGATCTGAGCGCGACCTACGTGAACTCCAACAGCGGCGGCGAGGCCATGGTCAAGCTGCTCTCGGGCGAGGTCGACTTTTTCTCGGGGGGCGGTTCGAACTACCCGCCGATGATCGACGATGAGGGCAACAGCGACATCCGGGTGCTGGCCCTGGCCTCCGAGGAGCGCTGGAAGTACCTGCCCGATGTGCCGACCCACACCGAGCAGGGCTTCGACTACCTGCGCTCCCAGTGGTTTGGCCTGGTTGCGCCCAAGGGCATTCCCGAGGAGGCGATCACCAAGATCTCCGCGGCGGTCGAAGAGACGCTGGCCGATCCGGGCTTTCAGGAGAGGCTGGACCAGTTCTACTTCAACCCCGCCTACCTGAACTCGCAGGACATGCGGGCCGCGATCGACGAAGAGGCCGAGGCCTTCCGTCCGATCCTCGAAGAAGCCGGGCTGGCCGAGAAGTAAGCCCGCCCCTGCCCCCGTTCTGCCCGCAGACGCCTGATCTGCGGGCAGACCCCACCGGCACCCGGTTCTGCATGAGGTTATCATGGCACTAAAACACGAAGACACTGTCGCCGGCGCTGCGCTCGCCTTCGTTGGCACCACAGCCGCCTGGTTGTCGCTGGGCATGGGCACGGGTGCTACAGGGGCCACGCTGCCGCCCAACTTCTTTCCGCTGCTCTGTGCAGGCGGCCTTCTGATCTGCGGGCTGGTCCTGCTGGTGCGCGGGTTGCGCGCTGAGAGCGGGCCAATGCCCACGCTGGTTGACAGCCGGGTGGCCGTGGTCGGTGGGCTGACGATCCTGTTCTACTGGTTCTTCGCCTATATCGACTTTCGCGTCGGGGCGATGGTGCTGGCTTTCGCGACAATGTGGATGTTCTCGATCCGCTCGGTCCCCCTTCTCATCTTCCTGCCGCTCGGACTGGCCTTCGGCCTCTACTACGCCTTCACCCGTGGCTTCAGCATGGTACTGCCGACATGGATCTGATCACACATCTCGCGGCGGGTGCCGCCGCAATCGCCGACCCGCTGGTGCTGCTCTTCCTGCTGCTCGGCGCGGTCGTGGGCATGGTCTTCGGGGCTGCGCCCGGGCTGACGGCGACCTCCGCCATCGTCCTCTTCCTGCCTGTCACCTACGCGATGGGCCCGACCACCTCGATGGCGCTGCTGCTCGGGATCTATTGCTCGGGCTACTTTGCCGGCTCGATCCCGGCGATCCTGCTCAACACGCCGGGCGCGCCGGGATCGGCGGCGACGGCGCTGGACGGATACGCCCTTGCCCAGCAGGGACAGGGGGACAAGGCGATCGTGACGGCGGTGCTCTCCTCCTTCGTCGGCGGGCTGTTCTCGCTGACCATGCTGGCCCTGCTCGCCCCCTCGCTCGCCCGCGTGGCGCTCAGTTTCACCTCTGTCGAATACTTCACCTTCGCGCTGGTCGGGATTGTCTGCGTGGCCGGCATTTCGCGCGGCTCGATGGTCAAGGGCATGGCGGCGGCCTTCATCGGCATTCTTGCCTCTACCGTGGGCCTCGACCCGGTGTCGGGGGTCGGCCGGTTCCTGTTCGGCCAGCCCAACCTGATGGGCGGCATTCCGACCACCGCCGCTCTGATCGGCCTTTTCGCCATCGCCCAGATGATGCTGCTGACGGTCAGGAAGAAGGACGACTCCGAGGTGCTGCCCGTGCAGGCGACAACGCCGATCTCGGAGATCCTCGGGACGATGGTGCGCAACAAGTGGCTGATGTTCAAATCCGCCTGCATCGGCTCGCTGATCGGTGTGCTGCCGGGCACCGGCCCCTCGATTGCCTCCTGGGTCAGCTACTCGGACGCGCTGCGCACCGCCAAGCCGGGCGACAAGTACGGGGAAGGCGAAGTGAAGGGGGTGATCTCCTGCGAGGTGGCCAACAACTCCGTCACCGGCGGGGCGCTGGTGCCGTTGCTGACGCTCGGCATTCCGGGCGACCCGGTGACCGCCGTGCTGGTGGGCGCGCTGATGATCCAGGGGTTCGAGACCGGGCCGTTCTTCATTCCGCAGAACACCGAGCTGTTCTACTCCATCCTCTGGCTGCTGCTGATCTCCAACGTCCTGATGCTGGTGCTGGGCATTGGCGGGCGCAGGCTGGCGGCGAAGGTGCTGGAAATTCCTCATGGCATCATGGTGCCCTGCATCCTCGTGGTGGCCGGGGCGGGGGCGTTCTCGCTCGCGTCCAACCCCTTCTACCTGAAGCTGGTGGTGATCTTCGGGCTGCTCGGCTTTCTGATGGTGCGCTTCCGCATCCCGACGGCGCCTGCGGTGCTGGGCATCGTGCTGGGGCCGATCCTGGAGCAGAACCTGCGCAACGCGCTGACCGCCAACCAGATGGACGCGACGATTTTCCTGACCCGGCCCATCAGCGCCGTGACGCTGGCCTTCATGTGCCTGCTGCTCTGGGTCTGGCTCAAGCCTGCCAAGGCGGAGAAAGGCACCGAGACCGAGGAGGATCTGGCCCAATGACCCTTGCCCAGCCCCCCCTCGCCGCCGCGGAAACCAACGCCAGAAGCGCCGCGCATCACCTGTTGCAGGCGCTCGTGGATTGCGAGGTCGATTACATCTTTGCCAACCTCGGGACGGATCATGCGCCGATCATCGAGGAGCTGGCCCGCTGGAAGGCGGAGGGGCGGACGCCGCCCAAGGTGATCCTCTGTCCGCATGAGAACACCGCGATGCACATGGCCCTGGGCTACGCCTTTGCCACCGGGCGCGGTCAGGCGGTTCTGGTGCATGTCGACGTGGGCACAACCAATGCAGCGACCGGGGTGCACAACGCCTGCCGCTCGCGCCTTCCGGTGCTGCTGATGGCGGGCAAGGCGCCTTACACCAGCCATGGGGAGCTGCCCGGCACGCGCGACAACTACGTGCACTTCATTCAGGAGCCGCAGGATCAGGGGGCCATCGTGCGGCCCTACGTGAAGTGGGAATACACCCTGCAAAGCCCGGTGCATGTGGGCGAGGTCGTGCGGCGGGCGCATACGGTGATGCAATCGGGCGCGCGCGGGCCGGTCTACCTGATGCTGCCGCGCGAAGCGCTGATGGCGGAGTCCGATGGGGCCGCCCTGCCCGGATTTCCGGCGACCAAGCATGGTGCTCTCACCCCCGGCACGGTGCCGGATGCGGATCTTGAGACCCTCGCCGATCGGCTCCTCGCCGCAGAGCGGCCGCTGATCGTCACCTCCTACGGCGGCCACACGCCGGGCACCTCGGAGGCGATCGAGCGGCTGTCGGAGCTGGTCGGGGCGGCGGTTGTACAGAATGCGATGGTGTCCAACGTCAATCACGAGATGGCCTGCTTTGCCGGCGGCCTGCCCGGCGAGCGGCTGCCGGCGGCGGATGTGGGGCTGATCGTCGACAGCGACGTGCCTTGGCTGCCCTCGCAGGGACAGCCCGACCCGGAGGCCTTCTGGGCGCATATCGACGTGGATGCGCTGAAGATCAGCTCGCCGATCTGGAGCTTTCCGGCGGACCTTCGGCTGGAGGGCAACAGCGCCCGGATCGTCACCCGGCTGGCCGAGATCATCGAGACCCGCCGGAGCGAGGCACAGGCCGCCGCGGCTGGCGCGCGTGTGGAGGTGCTGCGCGAAGGCGGCGCCGCACGGCGCGCCTCGGCCCGGGAGGCCGCCGAAGACCCGGGGCAGCCCGGGGCGCTGAACCCTCATCACGTGCTGCGGGCCCTCGGGGAGCGGCTGCACCCGGAAGACGTGATCTTTCATGAAGCGGTGCGCAACCAGCCGGTGATGGTGCGCCAGATCCCCCGCCCCGTGCCGGGAACGATGACCCGCACCGCTGGCGGCGGGCTGGGCGCGTCGGGCGGGATGGCGCTGGGCTACAAGCTGGCCCGGCCCGAGCGGATGCTGGTGCAGATCGTGGGCGACGGGGCGTTCTACTACAACTGCCCGGCCTCGATGCTGGCCGTTGCCCGGCAATACGAGCTGCCGGTGCTGACGGTGGTGCTCGACAATGCGGGATGGTCGGCGGTGAAGGAATCGACCCTGCGCGTCTACCCCGACGGGGCCTCCCATGCTTCGGGCGATTTTGCCTCGGATTTCAGGAATGACACGCGGTTTGCGGCCATGGCCGAGATGTTCGGCTTCAAGGGGCTGACGATGGACCAGCCGGAGAGCGTGGGCGCGACATTCGACGAGGCCATTGCCACGGTGCGCGGCGGGAACTCAGCGCTGGTCCACGTTCGCCTGCCGCGCCACTAGGACCAGCCGGGCACAGAGCGCATCGATGATCTCGAGGGCAATCGGGCTGGCAAGGATTTCGCCGTAGGCCGCGAGGTTTGCGCGCCCGGCCTCTTCGATATCTGCCTGCCGCTCCGGCGTGGCCGCCACGGCTTCGAGCAGGGTCTGCTCAACCTTCTCGGCGGAGAGTTCGACTGCTTTCACCTTGCTGCGGAAGGCTTCCAGCGCGTCGGCGTCGGCCAGCATGTCGGAGCCCTTCAACCTGCGGCGCAGACCGCGCAGCAGGGCGACGACCTCGGTGCGCCATGGGGCGACCGATGCCTCAAGCGCCTCTGCCCCGGCCCGGCCCAGCACCTTGCCCTCGCGCGCATGCCAGAGCAGGCAGAGGGCGACGTTCACATCGCCGCCGTGACTGTCCTGCAAGGCGAGGCAGGCCTCCTGCACCGGGGCATCGGCGTAGAAGCGGAGCGAGAACGGCCAGAGTCCTTCAGGCATCCCAGCTTTCCTCGCCGGCTTCGCGGCTTTCGAGCCATGTGACCGCCGCCGCGCTGACCATGCGGATGTGCTTGCCAAGGGCGTTGGCGGCGCCTTCGGCGTCGCGCGCCACGAGGCAGGCCACGATCTGGTCGAGCTCGGCGGCCCGCGCCTCGGCCCGCACCTGCTGGCCCAGCGAGCGCGACCGCAGGAAGCCGATGCGGTGGAAAAGCTGGTCGAAGACGCTGTGAATCGCCGGGTTGCCCGCATGGGTGAAGAGCACGTCGTAGAAGGCCTGTTTCACCGCCAGCCGCTCTACCAGATCGCCGGTGTCGAGGGCGGCGCGAAAGCGGGCGGCCAGCGCCTGCAACTCGGCGCAGGCGCTTTCGGGCGCGCGCGCGACGAAGAGACGGCCAGCGGCGCATTCGAGCACCTCGCGGAACTCGTAGATCTGGCGGGCCTTCACCGCCGTCATCTCGGCCACGAAGGGACGCCCGCGGGGGCCGACCTCGACGAGACCTTCAATCTCGAGCTGGCGCAGCGCCTCGCGCACCGAGGTGCGGCTCACGTCCAGCGCGTCGCAAAGCTCCTTTTCGAGCAGGCGCTGCCCGGGGCGATAGCGGCCCGCGACGATCGCCTGCCGGATCCGCGCGAGCACCCTGTCGCGCAACAGCTCCTGCGGGCGGTCCAGTGACAGGTCTTCGGGCAGCTCAGATCCCATGGGCGGGTTTCCTCAGTCCAGCGATGTGATCACCTCGACAACGGCAACCTCGCCCCTTTTCACCCGCGCCAGCGCCTCGTGCAAGGCGGGGGCAAGGGCGTCGGGGTCTTCGATCGGCCCAGAACTCCATGCGCCGAAGCCGCGCGCGATGGCGGCAAGATCGCAGATCGGATCTTCCGTGCGCTGGCCGATATGGGCGCGGGCCACGTCGCGGCCACGGTGTTTGGCGACCTCGCGCTGGTGGAGCTCGTCGTTGCCCCAGGAGCGGTTGTTCATCAGCACCAGAAGCAGGGGCGCGCCGTGGTGAACGGCGGTCCAGAGCGCGCCGGGCGCCATCATGAAGTCGCCGTCGCCGATGATTGCCACCGGCAGGGCGCCGGTATCCTTCAGCGCCAGCGCCGCCCCGACGGCTGCGCCCGGACCGTATCCGACGCCGCCGCCGCCATCGCCGCCGAGGTACGACCCGCAGCCGGGGAAGTCCCAGTAGCCATCCTGCCAGCTGCGGTGGTTGCGTACCACGAGGCGCCAGTCTTCGTCCTTCACCGCCTGATAGACCTCGTGGGTCAGGCGCTGCATCGAGACGGGGCTTTCGGCGCGCCGCTCTTCGAGCTTTGCCGCCGAGACGGCCCGGCAGGCGGCGTGGCGGTCGCCCAGCGCCGCACGGCGCGCCGCGATCCTGGTGCTGTCGCCGCCCAGCCGCTCGGCGGCCTCGGCGAGCGCTTTGAGGGCGCGCAGGGGATCGGCGGCGATCTGGTCGTCGAGCGGCGGGGTCGGCCCGCCGAAACGGGCCCAGGAATTGCCGAACCAGTCGTTGAGCGACACGTCCACCACATGGGCACCCTCGCTGCCCGCGCCGATCCCCATGATCTGGCTTCGCCCGGTGCCGTAGCCCTTGGTTGCAAGGGTCAGATCATGGACATCCAGTGCAACGATAACATCAGCTTCGGAGCGTATCTTTTTGTCGCCGTTGAGATTTTGCGGGTGGAGGGTGGGCAGGCAGACGATGCAGCGGTCGTCGAGATAGGCCGCGCCGGTGGCCTCGACCAGCCGCACGAGGGGCGCGGTTGCGCGGGGGTCGATGCCGAGCCTGCCGCAGACGATCAGCGGGCTTTCGGCCTCCAGCAGCGCGCGGGCCACGCGCTCCACCGCCTCCGGGTCGGGGGCGACGGGATGGGGCGGGCGGTAGCGCGGCAGGTCGGCGCCGGTCCCGCGGCCGGGCTCCACCACCTCTTCCTGCAGGCCCGCATCGAGCGACACGTAGACCGGCCCCGGAGGCCCCGTGCGGGCGATCCTGCCGGCGCGGAGCATCGAATCCATGGCGCCGTCGAGTGTGGCCGGCTCGTCCGTCCATTTCACGTAGGGGCGCACCAGATCGCCCTGTGTATTGGCCGAATGCGCCCAGTCGATGAAGCGCCGCTGTGCCGGGTCGGCGGGGCCCGAGCCGCCGAGGATGACCATGGGAACCTGATCGCAGAAGGCGTTGAACACCCCCATCGAGCCGTTCATCAGCCCGACGAGGTTGTGCAGGATCGCGTAACCGGTCTTGCCGCTCGCCTTGGCATAGCCGTGCGCCATCGACACCGCGATGGCCTCGTGGGTTGCGAGGGCGATCTTGGGCTTCTCGTCACCGAGGTAGTTCACCAGAGAATCATGGAGCCCGCGAAAGCTGGAGCCGGGGTTGAGAAAGACCCACTCCACCTCCTGTTCGCGCAGCGCCTGCGCCATGAGGTCGGAGCCCCACCCTATCGTCTGCTTGCCGTCGCTCATGCCGCCATCTCTCCCGTTGCGCTCTCTCATATTACGTATTACGTAATACGTATGATCTGCAAGCACATCAGGGAGCAGCGGCCATGAATCATCTCGGCGACACCTTTATCAACGGCGCCTGGCGCCCGGCCGGCGGCACGCAGCTCGATGTCATCAACCCCGCAAGCGAGGCCGTGGAGGCGACGATCACCACCGCTTCGGCGCAGGATGTGGACGATGCGGTGGCCGCGGCCCGCGCCGCCTTTGACGGCGGCTGGAGCACCAGCGACCCGCAGGAGCGCCGCGCCGCGCTGGAGCGCATTCTGGTGGAATACGACAAGCGCGCCGACGAGATGGTGGAGGCGATGACCAGCGAGATGGGGGCGCCGCTCGGGTTTTCGCGCAGCGTGCAGATCGCCATGCCGCGCGAACGCTTCGTGATGGCGGCCAAGATCCTGCAGGATTACCGCTTCGAGGAGCAGGTCGGCACCTCGCTGGTAGTGCGCGAGCCTGTCGGTGTCTGCGCCTTCATCACGCCGTGGAACTGGCCGCTGAACCAGGCGGCCTCGAAGATCGCCTATGGCCTTGCCGCCGGGTGCACGATTGTCTGGAAACCCTCCGAAGTCTCGCCGCTGAGCGCCATCGTGCTGACGGAGGCGATTGCCGCCGCCGGGCTGCCGGAGGGCGTGTTCAACATGGTGCAGGGCGACGGGCCCTCGGTCGGCGCACAGCTTTCGTCGCACGGCGACGTCGACATGGTCAGCTTCACCGGCTCCACCCGGGGCGGCATCGCCGTGGCGCAATCGGCCGCGGCCACGGTGAAGCGCGTGCATCAGGAGCTGGGCGGCAAGTCGGCCAACCTGATCCTGCCCTCCGCCGACTTCGCAAAGGCGGTGGCCGCGGGCACCAAGCTCTGCTTCCGCAACACCGGCCAATCGTGCCAGGCGCCGACGCGGATGCTGGTGGAACGCAGCCGTATGGACGAGGCCGCCGAGATTGCCGCAAGGGCGGCGGAAGAGATGAAGACCGGCGATCCGCGCGAACAGGGCACCGACCTTGGCCCGCTGGTCTCGAAGGTTCAGTGGGACCGGGTGCAGGGGCTGATCGAGAGCGGCCTTTCGGAGGGTGCGACCGCCGTGACCGGCGGACCCGGCAAACCCGAGGGGCTGGACACCGGCTACTACGTGCGCCCCACGGTGTTTCGGGACGTGACCAACGACATGAGGATTGCTCGGGAGGAGATTTTCGGGCCGGTGCTCTGCCTGCTCGGCTATGACAGCGAGGAGGAGGCCTGCGCCATCGCCAATGACACGCCCTACGGGCTGGCCACCTATGTGTCGGGCAGCGACCCGGAGGCGCTGAAGCGGGTTTCGCGGGCGATCCGGGTGGGCCGGGTCTATCTGAACTACGCGGCGGCCAAGGGCGACGTGCCCTTTGGCGGCTACCGCCAGTCGGGCAACGGGCGCGAGCAAGGGGTGCACGGGCTGGAGGACTTCACCGAGCTGAAGGCGATCCTCGGCTACGCGGCGGCATGAGGCCGGGCCACAGTGCTGGGGCGGATCGGCTGCGGGGTGATCCCCCCTCCCCGCCGGCCCTCGCCCCGCGCCTTTTCGCCAGGCCCGGCCATCGCGTTCGGGCCGACCCCCGCAGAGTGACCTCTTCGGCCCTCCCGTGATCTTCGGCATCACTCCTTTCGACGCGCTCACGCCCCTGCAGATCACCTTGCTGGTCAGTGTCTACGCGGCGGCCTTCTTCGTGAAGGGCGTCTTCGGCTACGGAGCGGTGCCGTTCCTGATCGTGGTCGGCTCCTTTCTGGTGGAGCCGCATCAGGCCGTTGTGCTCGCCGCGCTCTGCAACCTGATGCTGCACTTGCCCTACATGCCCGACGGGCTGAAGTACGGGCAGCGCGACCTGACGCTCCGGATGGGGGTGTTCCTGCTGCCGGCCATCGCCTTCGGGGTCTGGGTGTTCAGCCGGATCGACGGGGCGTCGCTGGGGATGCTTGCGGGCGGTGTCATCATGTTTTCGGTGATCGCGGATGCGCGCGGGCTGCTCGATCCGCTGGCTCCTTGGGTGCGCAGCCACAAGCGGCTCGCGGCGCCGGTCTTTGGTGTTGTGGCCGGGTTGATCTCGGGGATCATCGGGGCGGGCGCGGTGGCCTTCATCTCGCTTTTCGTGCGGATCTTCGCGCCTGACCGATACAGCTTTCGCGGCACGATCATCCTTGTGACGGCGGTGATCCTTGTATGGCGCACCACCATGCTCTCGGTCTCCGGCCATGTGACCCTGACGGTGTTCTGCGAGGCGCTGCTGCTGCTGCCCGGCGGCATGGTCTGCGGGTTCATCGGGGCGCGGGTGGCGCGAGGGATGACGGACACGCTGTTCTTTCAGGCCTACCGGGTGATGCTGGTGGTCGGGGCGGCGCTGATGTTTCTGCGCAGCGCCTTTGCCACCTAGCCGGCAACGAGCGCGCCCACCGCCCGCCACAGGAGCGCGCCCGCCGTCCAGCCCAGCACCAGCAGCACGAGACGGTCGAAGAGCACCGGGTCGACCCGGCGCGCGAGGCGATCTCCGAGATAGAGGCCGAGCGCCACCGCGGGCAGGCCGACGATGCCCACGAGGGCCTCGCTGCCGCCGAGGACGCCGGTGGCCCCCAGCATGGGGATCTGCACGAGGGTGAAGCAGAGGAACATGACGCCCGAGGCCAGAATGAACTGCGGGCGTTGCAGCCCCTGCGCATGGAAGAAGGTGATGCCGATGGGGCCGGAAATGCCGGTGGCCCCGTGCAGCATGCCCGCCGCCAGCCCGACCGGCAGCGCCCCTGCCCTCGCCCTGCGGCCGGAGAGCGCCCAGCCCGGCTGGGCCACGCGAAAGACGATATAGGCGACCAGCATCGCCGCGAGGGCCAGCTCCAGCACCACTTCTGCCACGGATACGAGGATGATCGTGCCCAACGCCGTGCCCAGCGCCCCGGCGCAGACGAAGGGCAGAAGCACCGGCCAGATGCCCTCTGTCCGGCGATAGAGCCAGACCTGCCAGAGGTTGGCGGCGGCGACAGGGATGCTGACCATGGCCAGCGCCGTGGGCAGGCCGAAGACCAGCGTCAGTCCGGGGATCGCCACCATGGGGAGGCCGATTCCGAGCAGGCCCTTGATGGTCGCCCCCGCGGTGAGAAGGCAGGAGGCAATGAGGACGGCGAGGGGATCAATCATGACTTTGCCATCTCGAAAAGTGTGACAATCTTGGATTCCAGGGCGAGGAATGCTGCAATTGCGAAAGCGCGAATTGCGGAAAACCCCTTATAATCCGCAAACCTCACACCCATGATCGCTTTCGCAGCACAGATTGTACCACAATACACACCGCACCCTCCAGATTGACACACATTTAAATTGACAATTTTGATATATTGCCCCTAAAGTGTTAGCGCAATGACCAAGATGTTCCCATCCTGATGCGCCTTGTGGCGATTGGTGACAGGGCAGGACGGTCAGCAATGGGAGGACTACATGACTCAATACAGCATAATTGCGCTGGCTGCGGCCGCGCTTTCAATCGGCGCACCTGCGATGGCGCAGGACACGCCCACCGAAGTGTCCATCGTGGTGTTCGGCCCGCCCTCGCTCGGGGCCTTCCTGCCGCCGGTGATCAAGGCGCAGGGGTTCGATACGGCCAATGGCCTCGACATCACCTTCGAGGAGCGCACACCCGACGCCTATGCGGCGCAGTTCAACTCCGGTGAGTTCAAGGTTGGTGGCAGCGCCGCCCTGCTCACCGTCGGACTGGCCGAAGCGCGCGGTGTAGAGGCGACCTACCTCTTCAACCTGTTCAACTACTGGGGCGCGGTGGTGACCACCCGCGACGACGTGCAGACCCTTGCCGACCTGCAGGGCAAGGACCTTGCCGCCGCGACCGGAACCACCAACTACCAGATGTTCCGCTGGCTCGCCGGGCAGCAGGGCGTCGACCTGTCGAAGGTGACGGCCGTGAACACCGCGCCTCCGGGCCTCGTGGGCTATGCGATGGCCGACCGCGCCGCCGCCGTCCAGCTCTGGGAGCCGGCCTTCACCTCGCTTTCGGCACAGAACCCGGCGATCCGCTCGATCGACCTCAACATCACCAGCGCCTGGGAAGACTTCGCCGGCTCCGATGATATTCCCTACCTCGGCGTGGCTGCGCATACCTCCTGGGTTGCCGAAAACCCCGAAACGGTTCAGGCGCTCTACGCCGCCTATAGCGAAGCCGCCGAGTGGGTCACCGCGAACCCCGAAGAGGCCGCGACCATCATCGCACGGGACGGCACAGAGGACGTGAAAACCAACTACGTCAACCTGATCGAGCAGAATGATCGGCTGGGGCTGAACGTGGCGATGGCGTCGGATCTCGTCGAGGAGATCAGGAGCGTCTACAAGGTTGGCGTCGAGCTGGAATACCTGCCGAAGATGCCCACCGACGCAACCATCTACTCCGGTGAGGGCAACTGATGACCGACGTTACGCCGGGACAGCACCCCTACGCCGGTCCGGCCTTCGGAGCGGCGCGGCGGATCTTCTGGATCGCCGCGCCCTTCGTGCTGATCGCCGCCGCATGGCAGATCGCTGCGGCGTTCTTTCCGCCGTTCCTGTTTCCATCGCTGATCGATGTCTTTGCCCGGGTCTGGGAGATCCTGACGACCTGGTCGCAGTTCTCCAGCGTTCTGGCCACGGCCCTGCGCATTTTGGGCGGTCTTGCCGGGGCCTTCGTGATCGGCGCGATCCTCGGCATCACGATCACCAACTTCCGCATTGCCGACAAGCTGCTGACGCCCACACTCACCTTCTTTCAGGGCATCCCTGCCCTGTCCTGGGTGGTGTTTGCGATCATCTGGTTCCACGGGGTCGAGTTTCGCATCATCTTCATCATGATCATGACCACCCTGCCCGCCTTCACCTTCCAGACGGTCGGTGCGCTGCGGGGCATGGACAAGGATCTGTCGGAGATGGTGATGAGCTTCCGGCCCGGCCGGGTGAAATACTTCACCTCGATGGTGCTGCCCGCCGTGCTGCCCGAGATGCTGACGGCCTGGAAGGTCAACCTCGGAAATGCCAGCCGCGTGGTCGTGGTGGCAGAGCTCGTCGGCTCCTCCGGCGGTGTCGGCTACCAGCTGCTCCAGCAGCAGCAGTTGTTCGACATGGCCGGTGCCCTGGCCTGGACCTTGCAGCTCGTCTTTTTCGTCCTGCTGTTCCAGTGGGTTCTTTCCCTCATCGAGCGCGCCGCTTTCCGCTACCGCGCCATTTCAGAGCGCCACTGATGGAGACCGCAATGAACATCCGCGACGCAGCCCCCACGGAAACTGCCAGCCTCGAAACCGAGATCAGCTTCACCAATGTCAGCAAGCGTTTCGGCGCGCTGACGGCGGTGGACGACCTCAGCATCGAGATCGGCAAGGGGCAGCTCGTGGCGCTGCTCGGCAAGACCGGCTGCGGCAAATCCACCATGTTCAACATGATCTCGGGGCTCACCTCGCCCACCGAAGGCACCGTCGAGGTGATGGGCCGCGCGCCCTTCGCCAACTTCGACTGGTATCGCGGCAAGATGGCGATCGTGTTTCAGAACGACAGGCTGCTGCCCTGGCGCACCGCGGTCGACAATGTCGAGCTGGGGCTGGAGATGCTGAGCATCTCCAAGGCCGAGCGGCGCGAGAAGGCGCTGTACTGGCTGCACAAGCTGGGGCTGGAGGGGCATGAGAACGACTACCCCCATGCGCTCAGCGGCGGCATGCGCCAGCGGGTCTCGATCAGCCGGGCCTTCGCGACGGATGCCCCGCTGCTGCTCTGCGACGAGCCGTTCTCGGCGCTCGACGAGATGACCTCGAAGCGGCTGCGCACCGAGTTCGCCCGGCTGGTTCGGGAGAACAACAAGACGGCGGTGTTCATCACCCATTCGATCCAGGAAGCCTTCGACATCGGCGACCGGATCGTGGTGCTCAAGCGCCCTGCCGAGATTGCGCATGACATCCGCATCTCGCGCGAGACCGCGCCGGCGGAGCTGGACGAGATCCGCGAGACGATCCTGCGGTCGCTTTCGGCCTGAGTGGCCCCCGATCTGGCGGGCAGCCCCCGCCAGATCACCGCTGCGCGCCGGGTGAAGCGTGTATTTTTCCTTACCGGCGGTGCCTGCGACAACGGCAGGGCCTGCACCGGCCCGGGCGGAAGGCCCACCTGCACGGGTTCGGAGAGCCGGAGCCGTGTCCTGAGGGCGCGGCTCTGCGGTGACTGCCGCCCTGCCCGGCCGTCTAGCCCTGCTCCTCATAGACCACGACACCGCAGCCCGTGACCGCGGGAAAGGTATGGTAGGTGTAGACTTCCGCGACCTCTTCGGAGAGCGCGGCCCGCATCGCGAACCAGATCGCCAGTTCCGAGGCCTCCGTGCCCCCCAGCCGCATGAAGTCTTCCTGCGGGGTGTCGACCAGCATCTGCGGGTCGTTTCGCAGGTGGCGCAGGAACCACCTGTCGAGGCCTTCGTTGGCGATGCCGAAGCGGGCACCGCTGATCTGGTGCGACATGCCGCCGGTGCCGACCACCACGACCCGCTCGTCGCCGGGCATCTCGCGCAACGCGGTGCCGATGGCCCGGCCCAGATCCCAGAGCCGCTGGCTGGTGGGGATCGGGTGGCGCACCATGTTCACCGCCAGCGGGCAGACCGGCACCTGCCACGGTGCATCGAGCAGGTAGGGCAGCCAGGAGTATATGCCGTGATCGACCGAGAGGTCCTGGCAGACCGTCAGGTCGAAGCCGCCGCGCACGAGGCGTTCGGTCATGTGCAGCGACATGGCGGTGTCGCCCGGCAGGTCCGGGTAGGGGCGCGGCCCCCAGCCCTCGTCGGCCTGCGGGTAGGTGTCGGAAACGCCGATAGCGAGGGTTGGACAGGCAGAGAAGTCGAAGTGGTTGAGGTGGTCGTTGTAGACGATCATCAACCGGTCCGGCGCCATTCTGTCGAGCCAGTCCTTCACCGGCCGGGTGCCGTCGAACCATGGCTTCCAATGCGGCGCCCAGTCGCCCGCGATGCCCTTGTCGAACTCCAGCCCCATCGAGGGGGTGTGCGAAATGCCGAAGCCGCCGACGATGCGCGCCATCAGCCCTCCTCCCCCGGTATGGCGCTGATCCTGCGCGGGCAAATGGCCATCAACTCCTCCACGGTCATCCCGGAGTTATGCGCGCCGATGTGCCAGAGGTTCTGCCCCACGGTCGCGGCCACCTTGAGCATGGCCTGAAGGTGGCCACCCGCCGCGATGAGCGCGGTCCAGTCGCGGGAAAGAACATGGGCGATCTCGGTGTCTGAAAGCCCGTGGCGGCCCATGTATCCCGCCTCATCGGCGAGGAAGGCCTCGCGGTTGTGCGCCCGCCTCAGCGACAGGCCGAAGGCGGTGAGCCGGTGGCCCTTCAGCGCCATCTCGGCTGTGTAGACATAGGTGCCCGGCGGATCGAGCGTGAGGTCCATCGAGTTGCTCATGGCTGGGTCTCCTCCTCTGGGGTGCCGTGGGTGGCGAGAAATTGTGCGAGGGCGGTGTTGAAGGTCTCGGGGGCTTCGAGGTTCACCATGTGGCCCGCACCTGCGATGCGCGTGAGGCGGGCCGTGGGGATCTCGCGGGCGAGCGTGGCGGCGATGTCGCGGTAGCCCTGCAGGTCGCGGTCGCCGGAGATTACCAGGGTGGGCACGGACAGGTCGGCCAGCGCACCGGCATCCGCGATCCGCGCCGCGCGACCGGGCGCGCGCCAGTGCCAGAGCGCGTAGTCCGCGACCTGCCGGTGGACCGAGGCGCGGGCTTCGGGTGCGTCGGCGAGCGAGGCAAAGAGCGGGTGGGCGAGCCAGAAGGCGCGTGCAGCCTCCGGCCCCTGGGCTTGCGCGACCTGAAGGGCTTCTTCGGGCGGGCGCGGTGCGCCGCCCCAGTCGTGCCCCGCAAGGCCGCTGGAGGCCAGGACGAGACCGGCCACGCGCTCCGGGTGGCTGGCCGCATAAGCGCGGGCCACATTGGCCCCGAGCGAAAGGCCGACGAGACTGAAGCGGTCGAGGCCGAGGGCCGCCCTCAGGGCCTCCAGATCGGCCACGTGGTCATAATCGCCCTGCGGCAGGCTGCTTTGCCCGAAGCCGCGCAGATCATAGGCGATGCAGCGGTGCCGCGCGCGGAAGGCGTTCATCTGCGGCTCCCACGACCGATGATCGAGCGAGAACCCGTGGAGGAAGACCACGGGCGCTCCGGCGCCCTGATCTTCAACCGCGAGCCAGCCGCCGGGAACCTCGATGCGCCGGGTCATTGCTGCGCCTCGCTGCCGGTCGCCACCGGAGCGGCAATCTCTGGATTGCGGAAGATGGGCGTGATGATGCGCCGGGAGATACGCCAGCCTTCGGGGGTGCGGAGGCAGTCGTCTTCCACATCGGCCACGAGAAAGGGCGTGCAGCCCGACACAGGCAGCGGCCCCGCGCCTGCGAAGGTGAGCCAGGTGCTGCGAACCCGCGCCGTGTCTGCCCCGGTGAAGGCAATGTCGAGCCCGCTCATCAGGTGGCGCGAGACCCGGCCCGCCGCCGCCCGCGCCTCGAAGAAGTCGCGCAGCGCCGCGTGGCCCTGAAGCACCCGCCCGCCGCTGCGGTAATCCACATCCTCGGTGAAGATCGCCAGAAACTGCTCCACAGTGCCGCCGTCCAGCGCGCGGGCGAATTGCAGGTTCAGCGCCTCGATCTCGTGACGGTCGAGGATTTGTTGCAGTGCGGCTTCGGTCATTCGGTTTGCCCTTCGATCTCGGAGACGCGCCCGGCCTCTTGTGCCAGCGCCTTCAGGCGGCGCACCAGCGGCAGGGGGTCCGGCACGGCGCGCAGGAAATGGGTGATGCCGAGTGTCGCCACCAGCCGCCCGCCGGAGAAAACGGGCGCGGCCAGTGTCATGGTGTCGGGTTCCAACGCAGGGTCGCGCCGGGCCACGCCGCTGGCGCGCGCCGAGGCCAGCACCGGGGCGATCTCTGCCTGCAACCGCGCCACCGGCCCGGGGTGCTGCCCCTCCGCTACCAGTTCCTCCAGCAGCGGCGCGCGCTCGGCCTCATCGCACCACGTCAGCCAGGCCCTGCCGTGGGCACGGGTGAGCAGGCTGAGGCGGCGGTTGATGGTGGAATGCTTGTGGGCGAGCGGGCTGTTGGAAATGGTCGAGAAGCGCACCACCATCGCCGTCCCCTCGCGAGTGCAGATCGAGGCCGGCCAGCGCAGCTCGGCGGTCAGCGTTTCGGCGGCGGCGCGGGCGGCGGGGAGGATCGCCGGAAGCCCGTGCAGGCCCACCGCGAGGCGCCCTGCGCGCTCGGCAAGGCAATAGCCTGCCCTGTGGGGGAGCCGCGCGGCGTAATTCATGGCGCAGAGGGTTTCGAGCACCCGCACCACCGTGGGCGCCGGGATGGCCGTGGCCTGCGCCAGCTCGCGGACCCGTCGTGCAGGGTGTCGGCTCAACTCCTCGAGGATTGCCATGGTCTTTTGCACCGACTTGAGCGGCGCATAGCACCCCGATGCCGGTGCTGCGGGGGCGGCGGGGGATTTCAACATGTGAAACGCCCCGCCGTCCCCGCCCGCGCGGGCGCCGGCCCACCTAAGCTGGGCGACGAAACCGCATGGAGGAGACCGGAATGAAACTTGCAACTGCCCATCTCGAGGGCCAGCCCAACCGCCTGTGGCGCGACATGGGCGAGGACCGCGCGCTTGATGTGACCTCCGCGCTGCCGGACGTGCCGCTGCGCGACCTCGGCGAGCTGCTGGAGGCGGCGCAGGACGACCCTGCCCTGCTGGACCGTGTCGCCGCGCTCACCGGTGAAACCGTGGCGCAAGCGGCGCTGATCTACGCGCCCCCGGTGCGGCGGCCCTCCAAGATCCTCGGTGTCGCCTTCAACAACCGCGAACTGATGAAGACCGCGCACCACGACCCGGGCGTGCCCAACTTCTTTCTCAAGCCGCCCTCCTGCCTCATCGGTCACGGCGGCACCATCGAGGTCGCCCCCGACTGGGGCCCGACCATCCCCGAGCCCGAGATCTGCGCGATCATCGGCAAGCGCGCCTCGCGGATCTCCGAGGCCGAGGCGCTCGATCATGTCTTCGGCTGGACCATCCTCAACGATGTCACGTCGCACGGGCTGAAGTTCGGCAAGGATTCCATCGCCGTCACCTATGCCCCCGACCTCGCGCATCCCGAGTTCTACAAGTGGCGCAACCTGCAAGGCCCCGAAGACCGCGATGTCTTCTACGTCTATCACACCCGCTCCAAGGGCACCGACACCTTCGGCCCCGTCGGCCCCTGGGTGACACCTGCCGCCGAGGTGCCCGACCCCAACGCGCTCGCCGTGGTGGCCGACATCGACGGCGAGGTCTTTGCCCGCGACAACACCGGCAACTACCGCTTCCGCGTCGAGACCTGCATCGCCGAGGCCAGCCGCTACTTCACACTGGAGCCGGGCGACATGATCTCCTTCGGCACCACCGGCAAGGGCGAAGGGCGCTTTCCGCGCGGACACAAGAGCCTGCTTCTGAACAAGGTAACCGGGCGCATCGGGATCACGGTCGAAGGCCTCGGACGGCTGGAAAACGATGTCTCGCATATCGCGGCTCCCTGATCGGAGAAGGATGGCGGGGCGCGGCCTGCGTCCCGCCAATGGCTCAAAGTTGCGTATCGGGCAGCGTCACCACCGCGCCCTCGGGCAGGTCGGCCACCCGTACCTGGCAGGACAGTCGGCTGGCGGCCGTGGCCTCGACGGCGGCAAACTCCAGCATGCCCTCCTCGTGCTCGTCAGCAGGCTCCAGGGCAGCCTGCGCCGCCTCGTCGACGAAGACATGGCAGGTGGCACAGGCCGCGGTGCCGCCGCATTCGGCCACGATCCCGTCGATGCCGGCATCGCGGATCGCCTCCATCAGCGAGGTCGACGGATCGGCCTCGACGGCGCGGCTTTCGCCTGCGGGGGTGATGACGGTGAGCTTGGTCATTTCGGGCTCCATATGGCTGGCAGGGAAAGCGGGCCGCGAAAGACCCAGCCCCCCATGCGGGGCGGATTTTGGGGATCGAGGCGCAGCTCCGGCAGGGCGTCGAGCAGCGCGGGCACGGCGATGTCGCCCACCATCGAGCGGGCCATCCAGGTGCCGAGGCAGAAGTGCGGGCCCGAGCCGAAGGCGAGGTGCTGCGCCTTGGGGCGGTTCATGTCAAACCGCCCGGCACTCTCGCCAAAGTGGCTTTCATCGCGGCAGGCCGAGGCGGCGCTGAGGCCGATGGCGGTGCCTGCGGGCAGCACGGTGTCGGAGAGCACGGTTTCGCGCGCCACGCGGCGCGGATACATCCCGATCGGGGCCACCCAGCGCACCGCCTCCTCGAAGGCCTTGCGGCCCAGCGCCGGATCGGCCTTCACCGCCTCGAGCTGCGCCGCATCGGACAGCAGGCCCAGCAGCACCGTGCCGATGGAATCGCGCGGCTCGTTCAGCCCGCCGCCGATGATCACCTTGATATCGGCCCGGATGCGCTCGATCGGCCAGCCCGCGGCCACCATGGCGGAAAGCGCCGAGGGGTTGGGCGCCTTTGCCCAGAGCGCGGCGTGATGGTCGATGGCGGCGTCGATCCCCTCGCTCGCGCGGGCGCAGCGCTCCCACGGCTCGGGCAGGTCGGCGTAGTTGCCGGTGGCGTCGATCAGCGCCTGGCTCCACCACAGCAGGTCGCGCCAGTCGGTTTCGGGGATGCCGATGATCTGCGCCAACGCGCGGGCCGCCATGGGCGCGGCGAAATCGGTGAAGAGGTCGCCCTGCCCCCTTGGCGCGATGTCGCCCACCAGCTCATCAGCGATCTCGCGGAACAGCGGCGACCAGTGGCTCTTGACCATCGGCGGGCTGAAGGACTTCACCAGCACCGCCCGCTCGGAAGCGTGCTCCGCGCCGTCGCGCCGCATCAGCGAGTGGCCCATCGAGCGGATCTGAAGGCTGCGCGGGTCGTTGGCGGGGAAGGTCTCGTCATCGCGCTCGATGGCGATCATGTCATCGAAGCGGGTGATCAGCGCGATATTGGCGGGCGCCAGCCACGCCACCGGCGCCTCCTGCCGCAGCCGCGCGTAGATCGGATAGGGATCGTCGTACATCTCGGCCAGCGACACGTCGTCGATCACAGGCAATGGCCTGGGCATGGTCTCCTCCCTGAAGTCTCCCTTGCCTCCGATCTGCACTGGCCTCATGTATCGAGCAATACGAAGTAGGGGATAAGAGATATGGATGATCTCGATATCATGGGGCTGGACCTCAAGGCGCTGGGCTTGCTCTGCAAGATCCACGAGGCCGGGTCGCTGACGCTCGCCGCAGAGCGGGCGGGCATTGCGCAATCCACCGCCAGCTACACGCTGGAGCGCCTGCGACGGGCCTTTGGCGACAGTCTCTTCCACCGGGCGGCGCGCGGGGTGGTGCCCACGGTGCGCTGCGATGCCATCGTTGCCGCACTGCGCCCCGCGCTCGACGATCTGCGCGAGCTGGGGTCGGAGGGCAGCTTCGACATGGCCCGCGAAACCACGCCCTACACCATCGCCGGCAACTTCTACGAACGCAGCCTGCTGCTGCCGCCGCTGCTCGCCAAGCTCCGTGCCGCCGCGCCACTGATGCCGGTGGCGATGGTGCCTGCCAGCAATGCGCCGCAGCGGATGTTGCAGGACGGGCAATGCGACGTGGCGATCTCGCCGGTGGCGCCGGGCGCGCACAAGCTGCGGGTCGAGCGGCTGTTTCGCGAGCATTACACCTGCTTCGTCGATCCGGCCTCTTCCATCGCCCGCGAGGGGCTGACGCTGGAGCGCTTTGCCACCGGCCAGCACCTGACCATCGCCTATTCCGAGGGCTGGCGGCCGTTCTGGCAGGACGAGATGCTGCGCCTCGGCATCCGCCTCACCCCCGCCGTCACGGTGCCCTCCTTCGGCGGGGCCGAGCGCCTTCTGGCCGGCTCCGACCTGATCCTGACGGCCCCCTCCGGCCTCGCCCGCCTCTTCACCCCCGCGCTGAAGGCGGTGCCCACGCCGTTCGAGTGCAGCTTCGACGTGAACATGATGTGGACCCCCCGGACCGACAACAGCGCCCGCCATCGCCGCATCCGCGAGATGATCCGCGAGGTCGCCAACGACCCGCCGCTGCCGCTGCCCTCTCCGGGCGCAGGATGAGTCAGGCCGCGGCGGAGGGGTCGCGGATTTCGGGGTCGGGCAGTGCCGCCGCGATCTCGCGCATGCGCTGGCGCAACCAGAGATGGGCCGGTGCCCGGTGCGTGCGCCCGGCCCAGGCCATGTGCACCCGGAACGGCGCCTCGAACGGCGCGCGCACGGCAACCACGCGGGGGGCATAGATGCGGGCAAAGCCCTCGGTCGCGGTCAGGATCAGATCGGTGCCGCTCACGATCCTGTCGATCTCGCCGAAGGACGACACCTCGATATGCGGGCGGATCTCCACCCCGAGGCGGGAGAGCTTGGCAAGGTAGTAAGGCCGCCAGTTGGGGGCGGGCCGCACCATGATGTGGCGGGCGCCGGAATAGAGCTGAAGGTCCAGCCCCTCCTCGGCCCAGCGGCTTTGCGGGCAGACGAAGCAGCCGTACCGCTCCGACAGCAGTTCCTCCGAGTAGAGCCCCGAGACCCGCGCTGGCACCGGCGAGATGCAGAGATCACAGTCGTTGCGCTCGAGCTGGGCCAGCCCGTCGCCCACCGCCGAGACGATGGACAGCGTGACGCCGGGCGCTTCCACCGCCAGTTGGCTTACAAGCTGCGGCAGCAGGCTCGCGCGTTCGTAGAAATTGCAGGAGATGGTGAAACGGTCGGTCGCCCGGGCCGGATCGAACCGGGTGGGCACCACCATCTCCTCGTAGTGCTGGATCAGCCGCCGCGCCTCCTCGGCCAGCCAGTCGCACCGCTCGGTGGGGCGAATCCCCCGCCCCAGCCGCACGAACAGCGGGTCCGAAAACACCTCGCGCAGCCGCTCGATGGTGTAGCTCACAGAAGATTGGCTCAGCCCGAGACTGTCAGCGCCCGCGCTGATCGAGCCTTTGTCGTGCACGGTGATCAGCACGCGCAGGCTGTGGAAATCGGCTTTGAGATGCAGGTCGCTGGTCATGGCAAGGCACAAGGTACTCGAAGGTTCAGCCGCCTTTCCATCGAATTCGTCGATACCACAATTCGGCCCCGTCCCGTTGCTCGCGGCCCCTCGCATCGCCCAGAAGGGTGCCTACGGGGCGCATGCTGGAGGGCATGCCCGCCGGCCCCCGGGGCCGGCCACCCCGCAAGGGAGGATACCAGATGACCGATTACCCGATGATCATCGGCGGCGAAACACGCATGGCCGACAGCACGTTCGACGTGACCGACCCGGCCACCGGCGACGTCGCCGGGCAGGCCCCGAACGGCACGCTCGCCGATCTCGAAGATGCCGTGGCCGCCGCCAAGGCCGCCTTTCCGGCCTACGCCGCGCTGCCCGACGAAACCCGCCGCGGCTACTGCTCGCAGATCGCGGCCGCCATCGAGGCCGAGACCGAGGCACTGGCCCAACTCATCACCCGCGAAACCGGCAAACCCCTGCAGGGGCTCGGCTCGCGCTTCGAAGTCGGCGGCGCCTGCGGTTGGGCCGGCTACGCGGCCTCGCTCTCGATGGAGCCGGAGATGATCCAGGACGACAACGAGGGCCGCGTCGCGATGCACCGCAAGCCGGTCGGCGTCGTCGGCTCCATCACGCCGTGGAACTGGCCGATGCTCATCGCCATCTGGCACATCATCCCCGCAGTCCGCTCGGGCAATACCATCGTGGTGAAGCCCTCGCCCATGGCCCCGCTCTCCACGCTGCGGCTGGTCGAGATCATCAACACCATCCTGCCTGCGGGCGTGGTCAACGTGGTCACCGGCCCCGACGAGATCGGCGCCGCCATGTCGGCGCATCCCGACATCGCCAAGATGGTCTTCACCGGCTCCTCGGCCACCGGGGTGAAGGTCATGCGCTCGGCTGCCGACACGCTGAAGAAGCTGACGCTTGAACTTGGCGGCAACGATGCGGGCATCGTCCTGCCCGACGTGGACCCGGCCGAAATCGCCGAGGGCCTCTTCTGGGGCGCCTTCATCAACACCGGCCAGACCTGCGGCGCGCTGAAACGGCTCTACGTGCATGACGATGTCTATGATGCCGTCTGCGACGAGCTGACCAAGCTCACCGCCGCCATGCCGATGGGCTCCGGGCTGGACGAGGCCAACGTGCTCGGCCCGCTGCAAAACCGGATGCAGTTCGACAAGGTCGTGGCGCTGGTCGAAGACGCCAAGGCGCAGGGCGGCCGGGTGCTGACCGGCGGCGCGCCGTCCACCGGCCCGGGCAACTTCTACCCGATCACCCTTGTGGCCGATGTCGACAACGGGGTGCCCCTCGTCGACGAAGAACAGTTCGGCCCCGCCCTGCCGATCATCCGCTACAGCGACATCGACGAGGTGATCGCCCGCGCCAATGACAACCCCAACGGGCTGGGCGGCTCGGTCTGGACCCGGGATCTCGAAAAGGGCCGCGCCCTCGCGCTCCGGCTCGAATGCGGCTCGGTCTGGATCAACGCCCACGGCGCGATCCGCCCCGACGTTCCATTCGGCGGCACCAAGCAATCCGGCCTCGGCGTCGAGTTCGGCCAGGCCGGCCTCGATGAATACTGCGACCGTCAGGTCGTCTTCGGCTGACCCGCCACTCTCCCCGACCGGGCGGCGAAAGCTTGATGCGCCGCCCGGCCCCACCCTACCCACGCCCACCCTATCTACGAAGGACCCCGCGATGAGCGAAAAATCCCCCGAAGTTCTCGGCCTCGACCTGCGCCGCCAGATGTTTGGCGTCGAAGGCGCCGAAGGCCAGACCGAAACCTGCACCGATTTCATGAAGCCCCTGCAGGATATCGTCACCCGCATCTGCTTCGGCGAAGGCTGGCAGCGTGAGGCGCTCGACCTGAAGACCCGCTCGCTGGTGACGCTGGCCATGCTCGCCGCGATGGGCCGCACCCACGAGATCAAGATCCACACCCGGGGCGCCATCGCCAACGGCGTGACCCGCGCCGAGTTTCAGGACCTCTTCCTGCACTCCTACCTCTACTGCGGCATCCCGCTGATGGTGGATGCGATGAAGGCCTGCGAAGAGATCCTCGATGAACTGGAGGTGAAATGATGGTGCGGGTCGGCTTTATCGGCCTCGGCAACATGGGCGCCCCGATGGCAAGCTGCATTGCCGCCAAGGGCTTCGAGCTTACCGTCTACGACACCGACACCGCCCGCGCCGAAGCGCTGGCCGCTAAGATCGGCGCGAAGGCCGCCGCCAGCCCCAAGGCGCTTGGCGAAGCCAGCGACGTGGTCGTCTCCATGCTGCCCACCGGCGCCATCGTCAAATCGGCGGTGCTCGAGGGCGGGCTGGCCGAGGGCCTGTCCGAAGGCGCAGTGATCGTCGACATGACAAGCTCCGTGCCCGCCGTCACCTGCGAGCTGGTCGAGGCACTGAAGCCCATGGGCATCGGCTTCATCGACGCGCCGGTCTCGGGCGCGGTGCCGCGCGCCACCGATGGCACGCTCTCGATCATGGTGGGCTGCGCCGACCCCAGGCACCTTGAAATCGCCCGCCCCGTGCTGGAAGCCATGGGCAACCGGATCTACGAGACCGGCGGACCGGGCACGGGCGATGCGATGAAGGCGCTCAACAACTACGTGGCCGCAGCCGGCTTTGCCGCTGCCTCCGAGGCGATCATCCTTGGCAAGCGCTACGGGCTCGACCCGGCCAAGATGGTGGAGATCTTCAACACCTCCACCGGGCGCAACTTCTCGACCGAGATGACCATTCCCAACGAGGTGGTCCAGGCGCGCTTTGCTTCGGGCTTCCAGCTCGGGCTGCTGGCCAAGGACGTGCACATCGCCGCCGAGCTCTCCACCGAAAGCGGCGCCAACCTGCCGCTGGTCGCCCAGACCGACAAGTGGTGGGACTCGGCGCTCTCGGCCACCGAAGGCACCCTCGATCATACCACCGCTTACCGCCACTGGGAGGAAAAGGCGGGAAGCTGAACGCAAGGGCCGCCCGGTTCGCGTCGGGCGGCATCACACCCAAGGGAGGACTACACCAATGAAACTCGTGAAATCGGGCCTCGCGGCCCTGCTCATCTCCGCCGCCGCCCTGCCGGCCGCCGCCGAGACAAACCTGCTGGTCAACAGCTGGCTGCCGCCGACCCATTCGATGAACACCGGCATCTTCGAGCCGTGGTTCGCCGCAGTCGAAGAGGCCACCGGCGGCGAGGTGAAGATGCGCTTCACCGATGCCTCGCTCGGTGCCCCGCCGCGCCAGTTCGACCTTGCCGTTGACGGCATCGTCGACATCTCCTTCGGCGTCACCGGCTACACGCCGGGCCGCTTCGCCCTGCCCGCCGTCTCCGAGCTGCCCCAGATGGGCACCAGCGGCGAGGCCCTCAGCGTGGCGCTCTGGCGCACCCACCAAGAGTACTTCGCCGAGGCCGGCGAGTTCGACGAGGTGGTTCTGCTCGGCTTCTACTGCAACGGCACCGGCCATATCCTCTCCACCGAGGGCAAGGGCGCCGTCACCTCGATGGACGACTACCGGGGCACCAAGTTCCGCGTTGGCGGCGGCATGGTGCAGGAAATCAACACCACGCTGGGCGGCGTCAACGTGGCCGCGCCCGCGGGCGAGATCTACGAGATCCTCGAACAGGGCGTGGCCGATGGCGTGCTGCTGGCACCCGATGCCTACACCTCCTTCGCCCTGAAGGACGTGATTGCCCATGACACGATCATCCCCGGCGGTTTCTACACCTCGGCCTGGTTCGTGGTGATGAATCGCGCCAGCTGGGATGGCCTCTCGCCCGAGGTGCAGGAGCAGATCATGTCGGTCTCCGGCGAGGCGCTGGCCAAGATGGCAGGCGCCCAGCAGGACGCGGGCGATGCGGCCGCCGTGGAGCAGATGAAGGCCGATGGCGTCGAGATCATCGAGGCCGACGAAGCCTTCATGACCGAGTTCCGCGACACCACCGCCCCGCTGCACGAGGCCTGGATCGCCGCCGCCACCGAGAAAGGCGTCGACGGTCAGGCCGCCTTCGACTTCTTCCGTGCCCAGACCGCGGAGCTCGAGGCGGCTGAATGAGCCACGAGGATGACACCACGCCGGCCCCGGAGCGTCTTCCGGGGCCGGTGACCTGGCTCGACACCGCGGCTGTGGTGATCGCGGGCCTTGTGCTGTTTAGCATGATGTCGATGACCTTTCTCGACGTGCTGGGCCGCTACCTGCTCAACGCCCCTCTCGGCTTTGCCTTCGAGATGACCGAGATCGGCATGGCGGTGCTGGTCTTCGCCGCCCTGCCCTCCGTCACCCTGCGCGGCGCGCATGTGACCGTCGGGCTGTTCGAAACCTTTTTCCGGGGCCGGCTCCGGCTGGTCCGCGACCTTGCCTGGCACCTGGTGATCGCCGCCTGCTTCGCGGGGGCCGCCTGGAAGCTTTCAACGCTGGCCGCCCGCTTCCTGCGCTATGGCGACCGCACCTCCGTGCTGCATCTGCCCGTGGGCTGGATCACCTGGTTCGGGGTGGTCTGCCTCGCCCTTGCGGCGCTGGCCTCTCTCACCCTCGCTGCGCTGCGCCTGCGCCGGTATCTCTCTGTGGACACATCCCCCAAATGATCGCGATCTACGGCTTCGTCGCCCTCTTCGTCCTGCTGTTCTTCGGCCTGCCGCTGGCCTTTTCGCTGAGCGTCGTGGGCTTCGTCGGCTTTGCGATGCTTACCGCGCTTCAGCCTGCGGGCGCGATCTCTGCCCAGATCGTCTGGGACACCCTCAGCTCCTACTCGCTCTCGGTGCTGCCGCTCTTCGTGCTGATGGGCAATCTCGTCAACCACGCCGGGCTGTCGCGCGATCTCTACCGCGCCTCCAACGCCGTGGTCGGACGCTTCAAGGGCGGGCTGGCGATGGCCACCGTCTTCGCCTGCGGCGGTTTTGCCGCGGTGTCCGGCTCCAGCCTTGCGACGGCGGCCACGATGTCTTCCATCGCCCTGCCCTCGATGAAGAAATACGGCTACTCCCCTGCCCTCTCCACCGGCTCCGTGGCGGCGGGCGGCACGCTGGGCATCCTCATCCCGCCCTCTGTGATCATGGTGATCTACGGCACCATGACGCAGACCGGCGTGGGCCAGCTCTTCATTGCCGGCGTGCTGCCCGGCCTGCTGGGCATCGCGCTCTACGCGCTGGCGGTGCGTGCGGTGGTCTGGCGTGTGCCGTCCGCCGGGCCTGCGGGCGAGGCGCTGCCCTTCGGCCAGACCATGCGCGAGATCGGCCGCGTTTGGCAGGTCCTGCTGCTCTTCGCGCTGGTGATCGGCGGCATCTACCTCGGCGTCTTCACCGCCACGGAGGCTGCCGGGGTCGGTGCGGCGGGCGCCTTCGTGATCGCGCTCGCCAAGCGCACCCTCGACGCCGCCGCGCTTTTCCGCATCTTCGCCGAAACCGTGCGCACCTCCGCCATGCTGATGGCGGTGCTGGTGGGGGCGCTGATCTTCTCGGGCTTCATCAACATGGCCGGTGCCCCGCGCATGATCACCGAGGCGATCCGCGCCACCGGCCTCGGCCCCACCGGCGTGCTCATGCTGCTGATCGTCTTCTACCTCATCCTCGGCTGCGTCTTCGACAGCCTCGCGATGATCCTGCTGACGGTGCCGGTGGTCTTTCCGCTGGTGCAGGAAATGGGCTACGACCCGATCTGGTTCGGCATCCTTCTGGTGGTGGTGGTCGAAATCAGCCTGATCACCCCGCCGATCGGGATGAACATCTTCATCATCCGCTCGGTGAACCCCGAAATCCCCACCACGACCATCTTCAAGGGCGTTCTGCCCTTCGTCGCGGCGGATGTGCTGCGCCTCGCCCTTATCCTGTTGTTCCCGGCGCTGGTCCTGTTCCTGCCGGAGCAGATGGCGAATTAGGCGGGGAGCGGTCGCGCGCGTTCGCTCGAAAAACGGGCGCGCCCCCGCTGCCGGGGCAATTCCAACCGAGTTGCGCTCATGCACCTAATCCCGCAAGGTCGCCGGGAATGCGACGGCAGAGATCCCCGGCCCGGGATCGGGAATGTGTCGCCGAAGGGGGACCCTTGACCAAGAGCGGCGACAACATCGGAGGTCTGGAAAAAGGGCTGGCCATCATTGAAGTGTTCTCGACCGACCGGAAACCCTTGACCATTTCTGCTGCGGCCCAGGCCACGAACACCAGTCGCGCGAGCGCAAGGCGCAGCCTGTTGACGCTGTTGAACCTAGGCTATGTGGTACAGGTGGGGTCGGCCTTCCACCCTGCCCCGCGCCTGCTGCGGCTCGGCGATGCGTACTTCCAGAACGCCTCGCTTCCGCAACTGGCGCAGGCACATCTCGAACATGCGCGGGACGAGGTGCAGGAGTCCGTTTCGCTGGCCGTGCTCGACAATTACGAACCGGTCTTCGTCGCGCGGGCGGAAGCCGAAAAGATCGTGTCGTCGCTGGCGCGTGTCGGTCGCCGGCTGGTCGGCTACTGCTCTGCCACCGGGCGCGTGCTTCTTGCCGACCTGCCTGACGACAAGCTCGACACCTACCTCGAGCAGCTCGATCCGAAGCCGCTCACGCGGCACACCGTCACCGACAAGAGCCGGCTGCGCGAGGTGATCCTGAAGGTCCGCGAAGAGCGGGTGGCGATCACCGATGAGGAGCTTGAAGACGGGATGGCCGCGCTGGCCGTTCCCGTGGTGGACCGCGACGGCAAGACGATTGCCGCAATGAGCGTGTCCGCCTCACGGGCGCGGGTGTCGGCGGCGCAGATGAAGAGCGAGCTGCTGCCGGTGTTGCGGCGCTACGCCGAGGCCCTATCCCGCAACTTCTGAGTGGCGCAGCTTGTCTGCCGCCGCGCCCCTCTTCTGCAGCATGTAGAAGGCCGCAAGCAGGACCGGCGCAGCCAGCGCGACGGCCCAGTGATACTCCACGAGGAAGATCGCGGCGAGACCGGCGGCGAGGGCCGCAGCCCGGAGCCAGGGCGCCACGGGCCGCACGAAATGGCCCACCAGCGCGAAGGAGAGCATGAACACGCCGGCAACCCCGGCAACGATGGCGGCCGCGATCTCGCCCCATGTTCCGACCAGCAGGTAGCCGGTGTTCAGCACGAAGGCGAAGGGAATGATGTAGGCCACGACCGCGAATTTGAGCGCGTGCATCGCGGTTCGCATCGGGGCCGATCCGGCGATGGCCGCCGCGACGAAGACCGATAGGCATACCGGCGGCGTAAGGAACGACAGGGTGCCGAAGTAGAAGATGAACATATGGGCCGCCAGCCGGTCGATCCCGAGTTCTTCGAGCGCGGGGCCGATCAGGATGACGAGGATGATATAGGTGGCCGTCACAGGCACCCCCATGCCCAGAACGATGCAGCCCAGCGCCGAGAACATCAGCAGCATCCAGATGCTGTTGCCCGAGATCGCCACGAGGTTCTGCGACAGGCTGGAGCCCAAGCCGGTGAGGCCGAGGCAGCCCACCACGATGCCTGCCACGGCGCACATGATTGCAATGAAAACGGCAGCCTCGCCCGCACCGGCAATGGTCTTGAGATAGCCTTTGAAGGAGCGCCGCCATTTCGGCAGGGCGAGCGAAAGCAGCACGGTGGCCAGCGCACCTGCGAAGGCTGCGGCGGCGGGGTTCCAGTTGAGGCCGAAGAGGGCATAGAGCAGCACCGCAAAGGGCACGGCGACGGGGATGATCCGGATCGAGGCGTCGCGCAGATCGGGCAGATCCTCGCCCCTTGCGCCCGACAGCCCAGCCTTGCCGGCCTCCATGTCGACCTGGAGGTAGAGGCAGAAGTAGAAGAGCAGCGCGGGCACTGCCGCCGCAAGGGCGATGGTGGCATAGGGCACGCCGAGGAACTCGGCCATCAGGAAGCCGGTGGCGGCCATCACGGGGGGCAGGACCAGCCCGCCGGTCGAGGCAACGGCCTCCACGGCAGCGGCCTTCTCGGCGCTGTAGCCCACGCGCCGCATCAGCGGGATGGTGAGGATGCCGGTTGTCGAGACGTTGGCAGAGGCGCTGCCCGAGAGCGAGCCGAACAGCGCGCTGGAGACGATGGAGACCTTGGCAGGGCCCCCGCGCCGCTTGCCCATCAGGGCCAGAGCGAAATCGGAAATCGCATCTCCCCCGCCCACCAGAAACAGCATCTGTCCGAAGATCACGAAACTGGTCACGATGGTGGCGGCGACGTAGAGCGGCGTGCCGAAGACGGCGCCGGCGTTCAGGTAGTTGTAGGTGACCAGCCTGTCCCAACGGATCACGCGGGTTTCGAACATGCCTGAAAGGTTGTGGCCGAAGAACGCATAGGCGAGCGCCAGCAGGCCGACGCTGACCATTGCCCAGCCCGCGTGCCGCCGTGCGGACTCCAGCAGCAGGACGAGGCCGATCACGCTGACGATCACCTTGTCGGTCGTGATGAGGCCGAGATTGCGGACGATGGTTTCGTATTCGATGAAGATGTAGCCGCCCACGGCCAGGGCCGCGAGGGCGCAGAGAAGGTCGATCCAGCGCAGGGCGAAGACCTCACGGCGCAGCGCCGGCTTGGTCAGAAAGGTGATCGCCACGCAGAGGGCGAGAAAGAGCGCGAGGAACTGTTCCTTGTAGATGATGATGCCCACGCGCGGCAGGAGCTGAAGCGCATAGACGACCGAAGCGAGCGGGATCAGCATGGCCAGAGCGAAGACCGCGAGTCTCCAGACTCCGGAAAGGTGACGCCTGTTGTCCATTTTACTCTCGCTTTCCTCGACGGCCACGGGTGCGCGCACTCCGGGCCGGATGGTCTGGCTGGAAGGGGGGGCCCTCCCGCCCATGGCGGAAGGGCGAATTGCGTTACTGGCCGGAGACTTCCGCGTTGCGGGCCTCGACCTCATCGGTCCAGACGCCCTGCTCCTTGTAGAAGGAGACGGCCGCCGGGTGGTAGGGCACCATGGTCTGGGTGCTGGCAAAGCGGTCCGGTGTCCAGGTCGCAAGCGACGGGTGGATGGCCTTCAGCTCTTCGTAGTGGTCCCAGACGGCCTTGAGCACGGTTGTGACCGTTTCGTCGGACAGATCGGGGCGGGCATAGAGCGTGGTGCCATAGCTCAGAACGAAGATGTCCTCATCCGCGCCCACCGGGCCCGCCTTGACCTCGAGCGGCACGAAGGCGGCGCCGATCTCGCGGGAGCGCGCCATCGCCTCGTCGGAGGGGTCGATGGAGAGGAGCTTGGCGCCTTCGGCGGCATTCAGCTGTTGCAGAATGCCACTGCCCATCGAGCCCACGGCGGCATCGGCCCTGCCCTCGATCACGGCACTTACCCCTTCGGGGTAGCTCGACACGCTGACCACCTCGACGTCATCGGCGGTAAGCCCCGCGTTGGCGAGCGCGGCTTCGGCGGTGATCGACGAGCCCGCGAAGGCGCCGTAGTCGGCCACAACGCGTTTGCCCTTCAGGTCCGCAAGGGTCTCGATGCCGGCATTGCCGCGCACCACGATCGACAGCCGGATCGGCGAGCCGATCATCAGCGTGGTCAGCGGGTAGCCCTCGCCGCCGTTGGCGCCCTCGTAGGGGCCAATGGCCCGCGCCGCGAAATCCGCCTCGATCGGGCTCGACAGGCCGATGTCGGCCTCCTGCGTCATGAACATTGGAAAGTAGACCGTGGGCGACTGCGGCAGCACATCGACACGAATGTCGGTGTGCTTGCCGATCACTGCGCCGATGGCCTGGCTCTGGGCGTAGAACAGGCTGCCCTCCGGGTTGCCGCCCATGACGACAATCTCGGCCTCGGCCCGCGGCGCGGCGACCATGGCGGCGGCTGCAAGAGCAAGGCCGGCCACCACTGGCTTGAATGTGTTGAATTTGAACATGTTTCCTCCCTGGTTTTGCGCGTTTCAACGTTCGGTTTGACTGGGTAACAACGGAAAAATCTGTGCCTGCTTCATGGCAGCACCGCCTCGATCAGGAGCGGGCCCTGCCGGGTCGCTGCACTGGCTATGAGCGTTGCCAGCCGGGCTGCGTCCTCGACGCGCTCCGCATCAACCCCGAAACCGCGGGCGATGTCGACCCAGCCGATATCGGGCCTGTCGAGACTGAGCATTCCGCGGGCCCGAGCGCCCATCTCTGCCGTAACACCGACATTTTTCAGCTCGGCATCGAGAATATTGTAGCGGCGGTTGGAGAAGATGATGGTCGTCACGTTGGCCTGTTCGCGAGCCTGCGTCCAGAGGCCCTGCACCGTGTACATCGCGCTGCCATCGCCTTCGAGGTTGATCACCGGACGATCCGGGCAGGCCAGCGCCGCGCCCAGTGCGACGGGTATGCCGTTGCCCAGCGCCCCGGCGGGCAGTTGCAGGTAGTCGTGCGGCAGAGCACCCTGCGACAGCGGAAAGAAGTTACGCCCGGCCGATATGCTCTCGTCGACGATAATGGCCTGCGGCGGCATCGCGGCAGCGACGCATTGCAGGATCGCATCGGGGGTGAGCGCGCCGTCCGGAATGGCCAGATCCTGCGCCTGCTCCACCGGCCCGTCGGCTTTGGCGCCCAGCACCTCGCAAAGCGCCTCCAGTGCGGCGGGCGCCAGCGCCGGGTCGTCGCAGAGCCTGTGGAAGGTCGTGCCCGGATCCTCCATCGCACGCGGCTTGTCGGGATAGGCGAACATCGCGGCAGGCTTCCCGGTGCCGGCGAGGATCACGTGGCGGATGCCGGCAAAGGCCTTGCGGGCCGGGTCAATGAGCGCGGGCAGCCGCTCCACCCGCACCCGCCCGGCGCCGCGTTCGAGCCTGCCGATGCCGTAGGGTGTGGCCAGCCTTGCGCTGGTGGCCGCGGCGATCCGCCCCGCGCACGCGAGCGATACGGCACGCAGGGCGCGGCCCCCGAGCACGAGCATTGTCGGCTCACCGGACATGAGCGCCTTGGCGGCGGCTGAAATGGCCTCTTCATCGATGGCGGGCTCCGGCGCGGGCGCGGGTGGGGCGGCTACGATGCCCCCCTCCGACCAGGCGGTGTCTGCGGGCAGGACCAGGGTTGCCACCTGTCCGCCGCGCGAGCGCGCCGCTGCAATGGCTTCGGTGGCATCGGAAGACACATCGGCGGCACTGCCGCTGGTCTTCACCCAGTCCGACATCGGTTTGGCCAGCGCCTCGACATCGCTCACCAGCGCCGAGCCGGAGGCGCGATGCCAGGAGGCATGATCGCCCACCACGTTCACAACCGGCGAAGGTGCCTTGCGCGCGTTGTGCAGGTTGGCCAGCCCGCCGGAGAGCCCGAAACCCAAGTGCATCAGCGTCGCAGCCGGTTTGTCGGCCATCCGTCCGTATCCGTCCGCCGCGCCGGTGGCCACGCCCTCGAACAGGCAGAGCACGGGCCGCATGTCCTCGAACCTGTCGAGCGCGGCGACGAAATGCATCTCAGACGTGCCGGGGTTGGCAAAGCAGGTGTTCACCCCGCCCGCCAGCAATGCCCGCGTCAATGCCTCCGCTCCGTTCATCCCTGCGCCTCCTCCCCGCCGCCGGTCATGCCGAGAGCGCCTCCGCATCACCCGACGGCACGAAGGCATCGGAGAAGAACATCTCCGGGTCGAGCCCTGCCTTGGCGCAGAAGTCCCGCTGCGCCGCTTCGATCATCACCGGCGCGCCGCAGGCATAAACCTCCATCCCGCCCATGTCGGGGTAGTCCTGCAGCGCGGCGTCGTGCACCAGCCCCCGGCGGCCGTTCCAGTGGGGGTCGTCGCCGGAGACGACGGGCGTAAAGGTGAAC
Source organism: Oceanicola sp. 502str15 (assembly GCF_024105635.1). Taxonomy (NCBI): domain Bacteria; kingdom Pseudomonadati; phylum Pseudomonadota; class Alphaproteobacteria; order Rhodobacterales; family Roseobacteraceae; genus Oceanicola; species Oceanicola sp. 502str15. Next base: position 441,125 of record NZ_WYDQ01000001.1, on the reverse strand, counting down.
CACTCATGCCTTGCCGCCAGCGCCTCCATCTCGACGCGCTTGTAGAGATCACCCGCCGTGTTGCCGCCCCAGTAAAGATGGAGCGGGCGCGCGCTGCCGCTGCGCACCTGGTTTTCGATGATGGAGGCAATCGGGGCAAAGCCGGTTCCCGTGGCAATCAGCAGCGCCGGAGTGTCGGCCTCGGTCAGGGTGAACTCCCCATACGGCAGCTCGACCTCGAGCACGTCCTTGGGTGCCAGGCCCGACAGCACCGCTTCCGAGAACTTGCCGCCCGGAACGTGGCGGATGTGAAGCTCCAGGCCATCGTTCTTTTGCGGCGGGTTGGCCATTGAGAAGTTCCGGCTGTCTCCGTCGGGGAGGATCACCCGCAGGTATTGGCCCGCACGAAACGGCGCGCGGCGCCCGTTGGGAAAGCGCAGGTGGATCACCGCGACGTCCTCGGCAGGGTTCTCGATCTTGCGCACCTTGCCCTCCAGCACCTTGCGCGCCACCGGGTCGACCCTGCGGATGCGCGCTGGCGCGATCTCGATGTCGGTCAGTGGCCGGGCCTGGCACAGCTTCACGCCCTGCTCGGGGCCGGTCAGATGGCCCTGCCCCCGCACCTGCGCCTCTCCGGCACAAAGGCCTCCCTCGCAGGACGCGCAGACGCCTTTCCGACAGGAGTAGGGAATGGCGAAGCCGGCGCGCTCCATCGCGTCCAGCACGGTTTCGCCTTCGTCGCACTCCACGGCGATGTCTTGGCCCTGCACGGTAATGGTGTGGCTCATTGGATGCCTCCGATCAGTCGTATCGTGCGCAGGATGGCTTCCGGGTCGGCCCGGTTCTGCCCTGCGATGTCAAACCCTGCCCCGTGCCCGACACTGGAAAACAGCACGCCACCGCCCACTGCCAGCGCCGAGGCGGTGCGCCCGGCCTTCAGCTTGACCGGGATGTGCCCCTGGTCGTGGTACATGCAGACGAAGGCATCGAAGCCTTCCATCGCCAACATGGTGTCGGCCCCGGTTGGCCCTTCCACGTCGAGCCCTTTCGCACGCAGGCTCTCGCGCGCCGGGGTCACGATTACAAGGTCTTCCGGGCCGAAAAGCCCGCCTTCACTGGCGTGAGGGTTGAAGCCGAAGAGGCCGATCCGGGGGGCCGCAATACCCATCGCCTTCAGGGCATCGGCGCCCGCAAGGGTGGCGCGCTCAATCAGCTCCGGGGATAGCCTGTTGAGCGCCCCCTTCAGCCCCTCGTGCAAGGTGACGTGAATGATGCGCAGGCCGCCTCCCACCAGCATCATGAAAACCGTGTCCGGCCCAGTACCACGCAGCTCTGCGATGAGCGGCGGGTAGCCTGCAAACTTGCGCCCGGAGGCGTTGACGGCGGTTTCCGAATGCGGGCAGCCCACGATGGCACGGCCCGTGCCACCATCGACCAGCGCCAGGGCCGCCTCGACATAGGCCACGGTCGCCCGGCCCGCCTCGGCACAAACTGCGCCCGGTGTGTGATCGGCTTTCGAAAGCGCCTCCACGGGCGCCACATCGACCGCGCCCTCCGCACCCCAGGCCCCCGGCCCTTCTGCCAGTGCAAGGCCCACGGCCTGGGCCAGCGGTGCGATCACATGGGCATCGCCCACCAGCACCGGCCTGAGCGCGGGCTCGCCCGCCAGCGCGGCGGCGGCCTTCACCGCCACCTCCGGGCCGATGCCGTTCGGGTCGCCGATGGACACCAGGATACGGTCGCGGGTGAAATCCATCAGAGTGGGAAACCCAGCAGCGTGTCGATGTAGCCGCTGTCCAGCACGACGATGCGCTTGACGATGAGCGCCTGCTCGTCGGACAGCCGCCAGCGGTCGATGTAACGCCCGGTGGCAAACAGCATCGTCGGCCCTTCGCGGGTGATCCGCGCGACCATGAAAGAGCTTTCGCACTCCACCTCGTCGCCCTCGATCGAAGTGATAAAGGGCTGGCCGATCATGTGCCGGTAGCTGTGCCGCTCGTAGACGTTGGCCTCGAAGAGCGACAGGATCCGGTCGTGCAGCATGGCCTTGCTGTCGAGCCAGATGATCCCTGCCTCGAGGTTCTGTGCGAAGTTGTCGGCCGTGGTGACCATGTAGAAGCAGTCATCCACGAAGAACTCGGGCCACTCCACGCAGTTGCCATCGTCGATGGTGTGCACATAGCGGGCCTGAGCCTCGGCGATGCGGGCGGCGGTGGCGGCGGTTTGCACGTAGTCTCTCACAGGCCCGTCCTCGCGCGGTACTCCGCCCAGAACCCCCGGATCGAGGCCTCGGTGATCCGGTCGTTGCCGGACCCGATGTCATATCCGCCCATCGCAAGCACCGCCCGCTCGCCCGAGGCTGTCGCCGTGGCACGCTGAACGAAGCCGCCGATGCAGCCGTCTTCCATGGAGACATATCCCCCCGGGCCAACGAGGTTGGCCTGCTTCAGGCGGATCTTCCGCTCTTCCGGGGTATCTTCCTCGAAGCCGAAGTAGGTCCAGTGCAATTGGGTGCTGTCGGTGGCGGTCGGCTGCACCCGCCGGACGGCCAGGCTGTTCTGGATCTGCTGCAACACGAAGTTGGGGAAGACCGTGAGGATCTGCAGGGTGATATCGTCGGGGAATTCCTTGAAGCCCTGAAGCATCGAGGTGTCCTGAAGCGCGATATCCTTGTCCGAGCGGATCTTCTGCTCGGCATAGAGGCTCGCGTTTTTCTTCTTCTCCTCGGCATCGCGGTCGATCATCGAGTAGCTGACGTGGCAGCCCCCCTCCTCGCTCACGATGATCCCGCCCTTCTGGGAGAGCCGGTTCAATTCGAAGGTGGTAAAGAAGGTGTGCAGGATCGAGGCGTGGTAGCTGTCCTTGGTGTTCTCCACGTAGAGCTTCCAGTTGTTCGGCAGGATCTGGGTGAAGCGGGCCAGCACGACCGGGGTGCGCCCGTTGAAGACCCGTGCGATCCGTCCGATCAGCTCCTCCCCAAGGTAGTCCTCGAGATCGTCCACATCCTCGTCGAAGCTGCCGAAGATCATGCCTTCGACCGTCTGCACCCGCAGCTTGCGCGGGCCGTACTTCGACATGTCGAAACCTTCGGCGATGCCACCGCAGCCCTTGATGCCATCCTTGAAGGCAATGCCCACGAGGTCGCCCTGCAGGCTGTGCGTCCAGGCGTGGTAGACGCAGGTGAAGTCTTTCACGTTGCCCCGGTCTTCCAGTGCCAGAAGCGAGCCGCGATGGGCGCAGCGGTTCTCGAAGGCATAGAACTGGCCGTCCGCGTCGCGGGTGACGATCACCGGGGTCTCGCCGACATGGACAGCCACAAAGTCACCCGGGGCGACGAGTTCGCATTCGAGGCAGAGATAATTCCAGCAAGGCCCGTGGAACACCTTGTCGGTCTCCAGCCGCCGCACGTCCTCGCGCTGGAAAACCCAGTAGGGCACACGTGTGCCGCCGTCTTCTTCGGCCCAATGGGGCGTGGTTTCGGAAGTTGGCCTGGCACCATCCATCGTCGCATGTCCTCCCTTGGCAGTGGTCATCCCGCGATGTGCGATATGCGAACACTGTACCCTCTTCGCACTTTTGTGTTTACGTATGGTGCCCAGCAGTGTCAAGACACGGCATGAGCAACGCAAAAGACCAGACAAGAAGGACACCCATGCGCACCCTCCTTTTCCTTTCGGGCAGCAGCCTTCGCACCTCGCTGAACGCGCGCCTCTCCCTCGCGGCCGCGCGTTTTGCCGAGACCAGGTTCGACGGTCAAATCAATGTCCTGACGGTCGACCTCATGGAGTACGACCTGCCCCCCATTGAGCCTTCCGCCGCCGATGATCCGAGCGTCGCAGCGCTCACGAAACTCTTCGACGGGGCCGATGGCTTCTTTGTCAGCGCCGACGAGTACACCGGCGCGTTCTCCACCCAGTTTCGACTCGCCCTGAACTGGCTGATGCTCGCAAAAGCGGCTCCGCACCCCGTCCTCTCTGGCAAGCCGACCGCACTTGTCGGAGCGGCCCCGATGGGCGTTGGAGGCATGCGGGGGCTGCCCGCGCTGAAGCATCTGCTCCAGGTCGCAGGCATGGACGTGCACATGCAACAACTCCGCCCCGACACCAGCGGCGGTCCGGTTGACGGCAACGGAAACCTGACGGCCTCTGCCGAAAACCTTATGTTGGAGGGCGCATTGGGCCGCGTTGCCGAGCTGCTGCAGGCCACGAGCCAGGATCAGGGCTGACATGTGGATGCGGCTCGGGGCGCGGTCAGGCGGAGCGCCCGGCCCTCTCGCGTGCCGTTATGGCCCGCATCCCATGGCCCACTCTGCGCGACCCCGTCGCGGAGACCCTGAAAGAGAAGCAGAGATGATCGCCGCGCCGTTTTTCAAATCGCGTTCAGCGAAGGGCGACCCTAACCGATCCAGAACCCACCGTTGATATCAAGCGTCGCCCCGGTGACATAGCGCGCTTCATCCGATGCGAGATAGGCGACCAGTCCACCGATCTCAGTGGTCTGCGCCAAACGCCCCAGTGGAATGGCAGAGGTGACCTTCTCGCGCATGGCCTCGCTCATGTGCTCGCGGATCAGATCCGTATCGACAACACCCGGCGCAATCGCGTTCGCTCGGATGCCATGCTGCGCCATCTGGCGTGCAAGTGTCTTGGTGAAGGCGAGGATGGCGCCCTTCGACGCGGCATAGTGGATCCCTCCATTCATCGCACCCTGACGGGCCACGATGGAGGAGGTCGAAATGACGGAGCCGCCACCGCGCTCGATCATCGCGGGAAGGGCGGCCTTCGTGCAGAGGAAAACACTCTTGAGGTTGATCTCCATAAGGCGATCCCACTCCGCCTCCTCCATCTCCAAAATGGGCACCGCGCGATCGATGCCTGCATTGTTCACCAGAATATCAATGCCACCGAAGGTCTCGACGACTTGCGCAACCATTGCGCTGACCGCCTCCGACCGGGACACGTCGGCCTCGATCCCGATGGCGTTGGCGCCCATTTCGGACGCGGTGCCCGCAGCCGTCTCGTGATTTACATCAACCACGGCGACGCGCGAGCCGCGTGCATGAAGCGCCTTTGCGATAGCCGCGCCGATGCCGCGCCCTGCCCCCGTCACGATGGCAACCTTGCCTGCAAGGGACCCGTCCGGGCGTTCCGATAGCGTCATGTGCTTGGCTCCAGTTTCACGCGGCGGTCGTCTCGGAATCCGCAAATTCCCGATAGTCCGCTTCGCCGATCTCCACCCCGTGGCCTGCGCCTGAAGGCGGAAGCGCGCGGCCCGTCTCGTCGAAAGTGACCTGCGCGCCGAGCTGATCCCTGAGCGGGTTGGGCAGGCGATTGACCTCGAATGTCGACACGTTTCCGAGCGCTGCCGCGAGGTGCAGGCTGCAGGAAACGGCGACATTCCCCCCGACGCCGTGAGGCGCAATGGTCGCGCCTCGGCGTTGCGCCATCCCGTTCACCTCCAGCATCGCGCTGACGCCGCCAATGCGGCTCACGTTCGGCTGGATGATCCGAAGCCCCGCCTCGCCCATCAGCCGGTCCAGCGCCTCCGGTGTAAATTCGTTCTCGCCTCCGGCCAAAGGAATATCCGTGATGCGGGCGAGCTTGCGCAGCCCCTCCGTATCTTCCGGCGGCAACGGCTCTTCCAGCCATGCAATGTCGAGCCCGGCAAGCGCGCCCACCAGCTCGCGGGCGCCGTCGAAGTCGTAGCCGCAATTGGCGTCCAGCATGAGCTTCTTGTCGGGGCCTATGGCCTCTCGCACGGCGACGATGTGGGGCATATCCTCGGCCGCGCTCTTGCGCCCGATCTTCAGTTTCATACCGGCGAAGCTGGCGACCAAACGGCGCGCCGCCTCTGCCGACTGCTCAGGCGTCGGCAGGAACGGCACGGGGCTGACATAGGTCTCGATTGGCCGGGGCGCGGCCCCGAGAAGCGTGGCGAGAGGTTTGCCCGCCCGATGGGCGTCGAGATCCCAGAGTGCGATATCGACACCACTCAGCGCTTCCATGGCCGGGCCCCGGGTGTGACCGAGCGCGAGGAAAAACCGCTTGAGCGCCGCAGTCATCGCAGACGGCGTTTCGAGGGGCATGCCGATGAGGGCCGGGGCCATGACGCGATTGATGAACTCGGCCACCGGATAGGGCGTCGGCAGCCCGAAACACTCGCCTACCCCCTGTGCCCCGTCCGAGGAGGTTGCCAGCACCAAAGTGCAATATTGCCCCCTGCGCGGGATCGACTGGAAGTGGCTGGCCGGGCGCAGGATCTCCTGCGGAATACGATCCTCCCCACCGTAGATCGCAGCGAAGGATGCCGTCAGCGGCACGGCCCGGATGGTCTCAAGCTTGACGGTCATGATCTATTGTCCAACTAGATTTGGCAGGAATGTGGTGAGGGCCGGAAAGACGATGAGCAGCCCCAGCAGAATGAGCAGCGGGATATAGAGCGGCATCATCGCCACCAGCAGCCGCGACATCGAAACCTGCGCGACGTCCATCATGATGAACAGGATCATCCCGACCGGGGGCGTCGTGATGCCGATCACGACATTCACCACCACCACGACACCGAAGTGGATGGGGTCGATCCCCACGGCCTGGATCAAGGGATATACCATCGGCACCGCAATCAGCAGGATCGGCGTCGGCTCCATGACCATGCCGGCCACGAAGAGACCTGCGCTGATGATTAGCAATACGGTGAGCGGATCGGAACTGAGGGCGAGGATGCTGTCGGTCAGGATCGCCGGAAGATTGTTCACCGCGATGATCCAGCCAAACGGGATGCCCACGGCAATCATGAAGAGGATCATCCCGCAGGACACCACGGTTTCACGCAGGGCAAACTGCAGACGCCGCCAGGAGAGCGTGCGGTAGAGCAGCCCCAGCAGAAGCGCGTAGAGGCAGGTCAGCGCGCCCAGCTCCGTCGGTGTTGCCACGCCAAACAGCAAGCCGCTCACGAGCAGGACCGGCGCAGCAAGGGCAGGCAGCGCGCGCAGGAAGGCGCGCCCGATGTCGGGCACCTCGGCGCGCTTGCGCAGCGGTGCTTCGATCCGTCCGGTGACGGCCAGGATATAGACCGTAATCATCAGCGCAGCGCCCATCAGCAGGCCGGGGATGATGCCTGCGAGGAACATGTCGCTGATCGAGACCTGCGCCATGACTGCGTAAACCACCATGATGACGCTCGGTGGGATGATCGGACCGATGATGGACGAAGCGGCAGTGATGGCCGCGCTGAACTCCGCGCTGAAGCCCGCCTTCTTCATTGCCCGCACCTCGATGGCACCGAGCCCGGCAGCATCGGCAGCAGCAACGCCCGAGATTCCGGCAAAGATGATGCTCGCCATGATGTTCACATGCGCAAGGCTGCCGCGAATGTGTCCGACGAGAGACAGGGCGAAGCCGAAGATCCGCTCGGCCACTCCGGTCTGGTTCAACAGGTTGCCGGCCAGAATGAATGTCGGGATCGCGAGAAACGGAAAGCTCTCCAGCCCCGGGGCCATGCGCTGGATGATGATTGTGACCGGGAAAAGCCCGTCGATCAGCATGTAGGCCACAGAGGAGGCCAGCATTGCAAAGGCCACCGGCACCTCGAGGACGAGGAGGAGCGCGAAGAGGATCAGCATTACGACAAGGGGGCTCATGCACCATCTCCGCGCGCAGTCTGTGCATCGAAAATCGCATCCGAGAGAGACGGGTCTTCGATCGGCGCGAGAATGGGGGAGACGCCTCCCCTCGCCGCGTCCGCCGCGTAGAACAGGGCGGTGAGCGTCATGGATATGAAGGTGACGAGTGTTGGCACCGTGAAGAACCAGTGGAGCTTGATGTCGACCGGCAGGCCAACCGTGCTCTGGAGCCGCTCGGTGCGCATGGCGTCGGGGATGTAGGCGATGACGGTGAGCAGAACCGCCGCGATGATCAGGTGGATGACAACATGCGTGAGCGCTCGAACGCGCGGGCCGACAAATGTTGCGTAGGTCTGGATCGCGATGTGGCGCTTCATCTTGTAGGTGACGGAGGCCGCGACGAAGGCCAGCCAGATCAAGAGATAGGTTGCCAGTTCCTCGGCCCATATGGACGGCTGACCGAGGATGTATCGCGAGAAGACCTGGTTCAGCATGATCACGATGATGACGGACAAGGCGATGATCGCCAGCGCCACTTCAAGGCGACCAAGCAGTCGCAAGCCAGAGCGACCGAAATCTAGCAGGGCCATGAGAGGCATCTCCATGCGGTGAGCGGCACCTTGGCCGCGATAGACAGGATGTATCGCCGGCCTTTGGAATGGCCGGCGATTGAAGCGATTGGATCAGAGACCCTGAATTTTCTGCCAGAGACCGGCACTCCACAGCCCCTCGGCTTCCATCTTCTCCACGGCACCAGCGACCTTGTCCTGGAAAGGCTTGATGTCGATGTCGGAAATCGTTGCCCCGTCGGCTTCAAAGCCTTCCAGAACCGTCGTCGTTTCCTTTTCGGCCTGAGCCATGCCCCAGTCCGTCGCGGTCTCGGCGATCTCCTTCATCTTGGCGCGCTGCGCCTCGTCCAGGGTCGCCCAGGCGCGCTCGTTGATCGAGATGTGGACGGTGGAATAGAGGTGATCGGTCCGCGTTACAAAAGGTGCGGCCTTCTGGAAGTTCTGCTTGCCGGCATCGCTCGGCGGCCCCTCAGCCGCGACAACGACGCCCGTGTTGAGCGCAAGGTAGACCTCGCTCCAGGCCACCTGTGTGGGTTGTGTGCCAATGGCCGTCCAAAGCTCGAGGTAGGATTTGAGCTGCGGCACCCGCATCTTGATGTTCTGCAGATCCTCGAGGCCGTTCACCTGCTCCTTGGTGAAGAGCATGCGGGGCTGGGTCGGACGCGCGCCCAGAATGCGCACCCCCGCGGCGATCGCCTGTTCTTCCAGCGGATCGAAGAGGTCGCTCTCGATGAAGGCCACCATGTGCTGCGGGTCGCGGAACGTGAAGCCCCACCCCAAGATCTGCATGTCGGGCACGTAGTTCGCGAACCATACCAGCTCGTTGCAGAAGATATCGATCGTGCCCGAGACGTGCTGCTCCATGACCGACTTTGCCGAGCCAAGCGCCTCGCCCTGCACGAAATTCAGCCCGACATCGGGAAGCTCCTCACGGACCCCATTCACGAACTCCTGGCACATCCGATCTTTCAGCGAGCCGACCGGGTCCGCCGCAGCGACCACCAGATCACGCGCCTGCGCCGGCAAGGCCATCGCGCTCAAGACCAATGCGCACATCGTTGGTTTCAAATTTCTCATTGCATCCTCCCTAGCATGTCCATATTGTGGACACATGTTCATAATGTGAAACTAGGTTATGCAGGGCCTAGCCGCAATCCAAATTTGCGCCGGAGGAGGAAATGCAATGGCTCCCGACGAGACCAAAGGCGCTGGATCGCTTCGCAAGGCATTGAAACTGTTGAGCCTTGTGAAGCAGAAATCCGGCGGCGCAGATGTTCGCAGCCTCGTAGATCAGTCCGGCCTGACCCGCCCCACAGTCTACAGGATGATCGCCGCCCTCACCGAAGAGGGCTTCCTGAAACAAGATGATTCGACGCGCAAGGTTGCGCTGGGGCCCAAGTTTCTGGAATTGGCTCAGGAGGTCTGGAGCGACAACGACCTGCGCGGCGCCGCGCGAGCGGACCTCCAGCGGCTGGCAAGGGAAACCGGCGCGGCCGCATTGCTCATGGTGCGGTCCGGACAGGTCGCGAGCTGTGTCGAACTGGTCCAGGGGCGCCATGGCGCACACGGCTGGCACCTCGGAATGGCACGCCCGGTCGAGGACTGCGCCGGGGGCCTAGCCCTGCTGGCCTATGACGACTGGACCGACCTCGACAATGGCTCCGACAATCTCGCCTTCGAGGCACGCCGCCAGCTCAAGTCCCGCCTCGGGGTGGTGCGCTCCCGCTTCTATGCCGTCGATACCGCAGTCGGTGAGAACAGCAGCCAAGGCGTGGCCGCGCCCATCTTCGATGTCGCTGGTCGCCCGATTGGAGCGCTTTGCCTCTACGGAGACACCGGAGCCCCCCTCCACGAGTACGGCGCGGCTGTCGTTCAGGCCGCCCGCGACATTTCGAAGGCCCGCGGCGGCTACCCGTTCAGCATCTCCCTGCCCAGCACTCCTATCGACCCCTCCCCCGCCGGCGTCGACCTGCTCTCAGACTGCAATTGCCTGATAGGCGACAACCCCTGCCTTGATGGCAATCATCTCTACTGGATCGACATCCTCGGCCCTGCCCTCTACCGCTTCGATCTGGCAACCAAGACCCTCACTTGCCTGCATCAGAACGAGGTGACCGGAGCGCTTCTGCGCCTGAAGCCCGGAAGGTTTCTTCTGGCGCAGCAGACCACCCTCACGGTGCTCGATGCCGAAGGAAGAGCCTTGGAGCATCGGCAGGTATCGGGCCTGCCGCCCGGCTTCCGCTACAACGACGGCGCCGTCGACGCCGCAGGCCGTATCGTGCTCGGCGTCATGGATATGGCCGTCACACGCGGGACCGGCATGTTGCATTGCTACGAGAGCCTCAACGCAGCGCCAACCACCCTGCCCGGCTTCAGCCTCCCGAACGGCATCGCCTTTACGCCGGACGGCACCCGGATGCTCGTTGTGGACTCGATGGAAAAGTCACTGAGCACCTTCGCCTATGATCCGCTCACCGGCGCCGCGAGCCTTGAAGGGCGAACCCCGCTTCTGGACGGCCTGGAGGGCCGCCCGAGCGGCCTCACCCCCGGCCCGGATGGCACGTTTTTCATCTGCCATTGGGATGGCGGTGCCGTCCTCCAGATTGATCAAGACGCTCAGGTTCTGGCGACCCACAAGGTCCCGGTCCCGCGCCCTTCCGGGGTTCACCATGATGCGGCAAACAATCGGCTCATTGTTACCTCCGCTCGAGTACGTCTTTCCGAAGCGGATGTTGATGCCTTCCCTCATTCCGGCAGCACGATGACCTGCGCCCTCTGAGACGGCGCTGGCCTTAGCAGTAATGCGTTCTGGGCCATGCAATGTGCCGCGTGGATCTTGGGCCAGTGCGCATGCTTAAGAGCACGCCCAAGGCAGGGTAAACGCGCGCTGCGAGTGAGAAGAGCTGGATTCAGGTGATTTTCGCTGCAGCACAGTAAGCTGCGTGGGAGAAATCAGGCAACCTACTGGGATAGGCATAAGGGCCAATCTCATCAGGCCAGACAGAATAGGCGTCGCCCCCTCCCGATTGCAGGGCGATCTAAACCGAACAAAAAAACCGAAAATCCGCAATCAACCAGATTGGAAAAATGCTCTTTCATGGGGGAATTGGCGGAGGAGGTGGGATTCGAACCCACGGTACGCTTTCACGCACGCCGGTTTTCAAGACCGGTGCATTCGACCACTCTGCCACTCCTCCGGCATCGGCCTGCGCGGCCCAGAAACACGCGACCCGTAGAAAAGGCAACACCCCTCACGCCGATTTTTGCCACGGCACGATATCTCGGGTTTCCATGCGGCCCTCACCTATGTATTGTGACGTTCAAGAGCAGTTCAGCCGGAAAACCGGCGGCAAATTCAGCCACGGCGGGCAACGATCCCGACCGAAGGCGGACAAGGGGGCGAAGCATGGGCAAGGGCAAACTCCTTCATGTGGGCGTGGTATCGGTGTCGGTTCTGGCACTGGCGGCCTGTGAGGATGGCGCGGGGCTTAAGTTCGGCGGCAAGAAGGCCGGCACGGAAGTGTCTGCCGCAGCCAGTCGCCCGGCGGCCACCAAGCTGGTGGAACGCGATGTCGAGGCGCCCGAAGTCTTCTCGAAGAACGAAGCCGGTCTGTGGGACGGTCGCCCCTCTCTGGGTGGCGTCTGGATCGCCCACCCCGATGTGAAGGAGCCCGAGCGTGTCATCATCCGCAACGAGGCCAACGGCAAATTCGTGATCGGGGCGCTGTTCAAACGCGAGCGCGACAACCCGGGGCCGAAGCTCCAGGTGTCGTCCGATGCCGCCAATGCGCTCGGGCTGCTGCCCGGTGCGCCGACCAAGCTGAACGTCGTGGCGCTTGTGCGCGAGGAGGTGCCCGAGCAGGCGCCCGCCGCTGTTGCCGCCGCGCCGACCGACGCCGCAACCATCGCCAAGCCGGAAGATATCGAGCAGAAATCGCTCGATGCGCCGCTGGCCGCCGCCGAAGCCGCGATTGCCGCGGCCGAAGGGGCCGGCACGGCCGGTGCCGGGGCCGCAGATGCGGCAGTTGAAACCGCCGCCGCCACACAGGCGCAGCCGGAGAAGGCCAAGAAGGGCTTCTGGAACCGGCTGAAAGGCAAGAAATCCCAGCGCAGCAAGGCCGATGCGACGATCTCCGCCGCCGCCGATGCCGCCCCGCCCACGGCGCCGGTCGCCGTGGCCACACCCGAGATCTCCGCCGCGCCGCTGGCCCCCACGGCCGCAGCCGCCCCTGCCGCCGCGCCCAAGGCCGCGGGCCCCAAGCCCTCCGGTGGCAAGAACTATATCCAGATCGGGATCTTCTCGGTCGAAGGCAACGCCAACCGCACCGCCGCCAATATGCGCAAGGCGGGCGTGGTGCCCACGGTCTACGAACAGCAGAGCGCCGGCAAGACATTCTGGCGCGTCGTGATCGGCCCTGCGCATAGTGCCGCCGATCGCGCGGCTCTTCTCGAAAAAGTTAAGGCGATGGGCTTCCAGGACGCGTATTTTGTGAGCAACTGAGGCGGGACTCAGCCCCGGACTGACATTCGGGCCAGCCCGCCCTGCACCACCCCCGGCCCGCAGGCGCCGGGACCGGACAGGAAAGGACATCCGCCCCATGCTTCGCCTCCGCGGCTTCGCACCGCTCCTCGCCGCAGCCATCATGGCCGCCGCCACAACCGCAGCAGCCGCCTTCGAGACCCGCGCCACCTCGGCCTGGGTGGTCGACGAGACGACCGGCACGATCCTGCTCTCCAAGAACGCCGACACCTCGCTGCCGCCAGCCTCAATGTCCAAGCTGATGACGCTGAACATGCTGTTCGAGGCGCTGCGCGACGGACGGGTGACGCTGGATACGACGTTTACGGTCAGCGAGCGGGCCAAGAACATGGGCGGCTCGTCGATGTTTCTCAACACCACCGACCGGCCATCGGTCGAGCAGCTGATCCAGGGGATCGTGGTGCAGTCGGGCAATGACGCCTGCGTGGTTGTGGCCGAGGGGCTGGCGGGCACGGAAGACGGCTTTGCGCGGCTGATGAACGATCGGGCGCGGGATCTGGGCATGGAAAACTCGACCTTTGCCAATGCCTCGGGCTGGCCGAACCCGGGCCAGCGGATGTCGATGCACGACCTCGGCATCCTGGCGCTGCGGCTGATCCGGGAGTTTCCGGAGTACTACGGCTACTTCGGCATGGAGAAATTCGAGTTCGACGGGCGGGTGCCGACCAATCACAACAACCGCAACCCGCTGCTGAAACTGGGCATCGGGGCGGACGGGCTGAAGACCGGCCATACAACCGAAGCGGGCTACGGGCTCGTGGGCTCGGCCAAGCAGGGCAACCGGCGGATCGTCTTTGTCGTCACCGGCCTGCCGAGCGAGGATGCGCGCAAGCAGGAGGCGATCAACATCGTCAACTGGGCGTTCCGGCAGTTCGTGCAGAAGACCGTGGCCGATGAGGGGACGCGGGTGGCCGAGGCGCCGGTCTGGATGGGGGCCGAGGCCCGCGTGGGCCTTGTGCTGGCAAAGGATCTCGATGTGCTGATGCCAGCGCTCGCGCAGGACAGCCTGAAGGCCGAGGTGAGCTACGAAGGCCCGCTGCGCGCGCCCCTCGCCGCCGGAGACGAGGTCGCCAGCCTCACCGTGAGCCTGCCCGACATGGAGCCGATCACGGTGCCGCTGGTGGCGGAGCGCGATATTCCCAAGGGCGGCTTCCTGCCCCGGCTGAAGACCGCGGCGGGCGTGCTGATGAAGCAGTTCGCGACCCAAGCCGCGCCGCAATAGGGCTGGTCGGAGCGGCGGGACAAGTCCCGCCCTACGCCGCCGTCACGGGTCGTTGCCTGATTGCGGCGCTGTGCAAGCGGAGGCGGTGCGCGATGGCGGCAAGCCCCGTCGCCATTGGGCTCGAACCAATGGCGCCCCCCAGAGATACTTGCCGCAAGACAATGGCCAAGGCCGCCATTCTATTTCATTTTCTTGCGCAAAATATCCCCGCCGGAGGCCTCTTATCTCTTTTGGCGATCTGGTTTGCAGCCCTCCCCCGCGCGGGATAATGTCCGCCCATGTCAACCGCTCCCGGTCTCTTCATCACCTTCGAGGGCATCGACGGCGCCGGGAAATCCACCCAGGCCCGGGCGCTTGGCGCGTGGGCCGAGGCCGAGGGGCGCGAGGTGGTCTTGACCCGCGAACCCGGCGGCTCGGCGGGGGCCGAAGAGATCCGGCGGCTGCTGGTGGAAGGCACGCCGGACAGGTGGTCGGGCGAGACCGAGACGCTGCTGTTCACTGCCGCGCGGCGCGACCACCTCGAGCGGGTCATCCGCCCTGCCCTGAGCGCCGGCAAGGTGGTGATTTCCGACCGGTTTGCCGACAGCACCCGGGTCTACCAGGGCGCGGCGCGCGGTGAGCTGCGCGGCTTTGTCGACACGCTCCACGCGCTCGCCATCGGGCGCGAGCCGGATCTGACGCTCATTCTCGACATGGACCCGGAGGTGGCGCTGGCCCGCGGGCTGGCCCGGCGCTCCGGCGAGGACCGCTTCGAAGAGGAGGGGCTGGCGTTTCAGCAGAAGCTGCGGGCCGGGTTCCTTGCACTCGCCGCGTCCGACCCCGCACGCTGCCGGGTGATCGACGCCTCCCGCCGTCCCGAAGAGATCACCGCCGATGTCATCGCCACCGCGCGGGAGAAGCTGCAATGAGCGCCGCGCCCCTTGGCGTGGCCGAAGAGCTGCTCGAAGCCGACCGGCTGGGCGACTATCCGCACCCGCGCCACACCGAAACCCTCTATGGGCAGGACGAGGCCGAGGCGCGCTTTCTGGCCGCCTTCAACTCGCACCGCCTGCCCCATGCCTGGCTCATCACCGGCCCGCGCGGCATTGGCAAGGCCACCCTCGCCTGGCGCATCGCCCGCTTTCTCATCGCCCAGCCACTGGAGCAGGACGACGGGCTCTTCGGCGAACCCGAAGCGCCCCAGACCCTCGCCGTGGACCCCGCCCACCCGGTTGCCCGCCGCATTGCCGCCGGCTCGGAGGGCAACCTGATGCTGCTGCGCCGCAAGTGGATCGAAAAGCCCGCGCCCGCCCGGTTCAAGACCGTGATCGACGTGGAAAGCACCCGCGATCTCAAACGCTTCTTCGCCTATTCCGCCGCCGAGAAGGCGCGGCGCGTGGTGCTGATCGACTCGGTCGACGAGATGAACGCCTCCGCCGCCAACGCCGTGCTGAAGGTGCTGGAAGAGCCGCCGCTCAACACCGTGCTGCTGCTCATCTCCCACGCCCCCGCGTCGCTGCTGCCCACCATCCGCTCGCGCTGCTCGGTCCTGCCCTGCGCCCCGCTCTCCGAGGCCGCGCTTACCGCCGCCCTGCGCGAAGCCGGCGCCGAGCCGCCCGAGGACACCACCCACCGCGCGGCGCTCTCCGCCCTCTCCGAGGGCTCGGTGGCCACGGCGCTGCAGTTGATCGACGACGAGGGCCTGGCGCTCTATGCCAACCTCGTCACCCTGTTCCGCGACCTGCCACGCCTCGATCGCCCCGCAACCCTCGCCATGGCGGCCAAGTGCGGCGGCCGGGAGGCGCAGGATCGCTTCCGCCTGACCGTGCGCCTGATCGACACCTTCCTCGCCCGCACGGCCCGCAGCGGCGCCCTCGGCCCGCCCCCGCCGGGCACCCCCCCCGCCCCCGAAGCCGCACCCGGCGAGGCCGCCCTGCTGGCCCGCCTCGCCCCCGACACCACCCGCGCCCGCGCCTGGGCCGAACTCGCCGCCACGCTTGGCGCGCGCGCCCGCGCAGGGGCGGCAGTGAACCTTGACGCCCCGGCCCTCATCACGGATATCTGCCTCAAGATCTCCGAGGCCGCCGCCGACATGCGCCTCTGAGCCGGAGCCCCAATGCCCCCTGAGATAACCGACAGCCACTGCCACC
Source organism: Oceanicola sp. 502str15 (assembly GCF_024105635.1). Classification (NCBI taxonomy): domain Bacteria; kingdom Pseudomonadati; phylum Pseudomonadota; class Alphaproteobacteria; order Rhodobacterales; family Roseobacteraceae; genus Oceanicola; species Oceanicola sp. 502str15. The sequence goes on along the minus strand of NZ_WYDQ01000001.1, from coordinate 425,065 downwards.
TCGACTTTCCCGACTTCGACGGGGAGCTGCCCGATGTGCTCGCCCGCGCCAAGGCCGCCGGGGTCGGGCGGATGGTGACGATCTGCACCCGGCGGGCCGGGCTGGCCAATGTGCAAGCGATCTCGGAGGCCTATGCGGAGGTGTTCCACGCCTTCGGCATCCACCCGATGCGCGCCCATGAAGAGCCCCTGATGACGGTGAGCGAACTGGCCGAGGCCGCCGCCCATCCCAAATGCGTGGGCATCGGCGAAACCGGGCTCGATTATCACTACACCGCCGAGAGCGCCGAGGTGCAGCAACAGAGCCTGCGCATCCACATCGACGCCGCCCGCGAAACCGGCCTGCCGCTCATCATCCATGCCCGCGCCGCCGATGACGACATGGCCGCGATCCTGCGCGAAGGCTATGAGGACGGGCCCTATTCCTGCGTCATGCATTGCTTTTCCAGCTCCGCCGAGCTGGCCCGCGCCGCGCTAGACCTCGGCTTCTACCTGTCGATGTCGGGCATCGCCGCCTTCCCGAAAAGTCAGGAGCTGCGCGACATCTTCGCCGCCGCCCCGCTGGAGCGCATCCTCGTGGAAACCGACAGCCCCTACCTCGCGCCCCCGCCCCATCGCGGCAAGCGCAACGAACCGGCCTATACCGCCCATACCGCCAAGGTCGGGGCCGAGGTCTTCGGCCTCAGCTACGAAGATTTCGCCGCCGCCACCCAGGCCAATTTCGAGCGGCTCTTCTCCAAGACGGTGGCCGCCGCGTGACCTACCGCTTTACCATCCTCGGCTGCGGCTCCTCGGGCGGCGTGCCGCGCCTGCCCGACAACTGGGGAGACTGCGACCCGACCAACCCAAGGAATGCCCGCCGACGCTGCTCCATGCTGGTCGAGCGCGACGGCCCCGAGGGCACGACCCGGGTTCTGATCGACACCTCGCCGGACCTGCGCAGCCAGCTTCTCGATGCGAAGGTCGGCACCCTCGACGGGGTCGCCTTCACCCACGCCCATGCCGACCATACCCACGGCCTCGATGACCTGCGGATGGTGGTCTATAACATGCGCAACCGGGTGAAGGTCTGGGCCGATGGCGCCACCACCGACGACCTGATCGCCCGCTTCGGCTATGCCTTCGTGCAGCCGGCCGGCTCCGATTATCCGCCTATCCTCGATCTGCACCACATCGACGGCCCCTTTACCGTGGAGGGCGCGGGCGGGCCGATCACGCTCACCCCCTTCGAGGTCGAGCATGGCCGGATCGACGCGCTTGGGTTTCGCATCGAGGGGCTCGCATACCTGCCGGATGTGTCCGACATTCCCGAGGCCGCATGGCCTGCGCTGGAGGGGCTGGAGGTTTGGGTGCTGGACGCGCTGCGCCGCACACCGCACCCTTCCCATGTGCACCTGGAAAAAGCGCTGGAATGGATCGAGCGCGCCGCGCCCCGGCAGGCGGTGCTGACCAACATGCATATCGACATGGATTATGCCGCGGTCGAGGCGGAAACCCCCGCCAACGTCACCCCGGCGCATGACGGGATGATCCTGATCCTGCCATCATGAGCGCGCTCACCTCGGTCATCCTCCCCGTCTTCCTCGTCATCGGATTTGGCTACCTCGCGGTGTGGAAACTGCGGTTTCCGGCCGAGTCGAATGACATGTTGATGAGCTTCGCGCAGAACTTCTCTATTCCGATCCTGCTTTTCGCGGCGATGACCCGGCTGGATCTGGCGCAGGGCTTTCAGCCGGCGCTGCTGGTGTCGTTCTACACCGGGGCCTTCGTGAGCTTTGCGGCGGGGATTGCGGGCGCGCGGCTGATCTTCAAGCGCGAATGGGAAGATTCGATCGTGATCGGTTTTGCCTGTCTGTTCTCCAACTCGCTGCTGCTCGGCCTGCCGATCACCGAGCGGGCCTATGGCGCAGAGGCGCTGACCGGCAACTATGCGATCATCGCGCTCCATGCCCCGGTGCTGCTGACCACCGGCATCGTGGTGATGGAGCTTGCCCGCGCGCGCGGCACGCCGCTTTCGGCCCTGCCCCGGCGGGTGGCGCGCAACGTGTTTTCCAACGGGCTCATCCTTGGCATCCTCACCGGCCTTGCCGTCAACCTCACCGGCCTGCCCATGCCCGGCGTCATCATGGACGCCGCCGACCTCATCGCCCGCGCCGGCCTGCCCGCCGCGCTATTCGCGCTTGGCGGCGTGCTCTATCGCTACCGGCCCGAGGGCGACATTCGCGTGGCGCTGATGGTCTGCCTGCTGGCGCTCGGCCTGCACCCGGCGATCACCTGGACGCTGGCCCATTTCACCGGCGTCGACACGCCCGGCCTGCGCTCGGCCACCGTCACCGCCGCCATGGCCCCGGGCGTCAACGCCTATATCTTCGCCAACATGTATGACCGCGCCAAGCGCGTCGCCGCGACCGCCGTGCTCATCGCCACGGGCCTGACCATGCTCACCGCCTGGGGATGGCTCTCGCTGCTGCCCTGAGCCGTTAACCCGAAATCAAGGTTAACGCGCTCCTGTTCATTTTCTTGCTGCCAATATCTCCACGGGGGTCTGGGGGTGTGAAACCCCCAGTCCGCCCTCAGCCCGGTGACATGCCCCGAAGCCGCTCGCTGCGCCGCCGCAGCAGTTCCACTGTCGCCAGCAGGGCGATCGAGATCACCACCAGCAGGGTCGCCACGGCAAGGATGGTCGGGGAGATCTGCTCGCGCAGCCCGATGAACATTTGCCATGGCAGGGTCTTCTGCCCCGCGGAACCCACGAAGAGCACCACCACCACCTCGTCAAAGGAGGTGATGAAGGCGAAGAGCGCCCCCGAGATCACGCCGGGCAGGATCAGCGGCATCTGCACCTTGAAGAAGGTGCGCACCGGGTCCGCGCCCATGGAGGCCGCCGCCCGCGTCAGCGAGCGGTCGAAGCCCACCAGCGTGGCCGTCACGGTGATGATGACGAAGGGAATGCCCAGCGCCGCATGGGCCAGGACCACGCCGATATAGGTGCCCTGAAGCCCTACGCGGGAGTAGAAGAAGTACATCCCCGCCGCCGAGATGATCAGTGGCACGATCATCGGCGAGATCAGGATCGCCATGATCGCCCGTCGGAACGGCACATGTTCGGAGCTGAGACCGATCGCCGCCAGCGTGCCGAAGCCCACCGAGAGGATCGTCGCCACCGGGGCGATGCTCACCGAGTTGCGCAGGGCCTGCTGCCAGTCGGAGTTGGTGAAGAAATCGCGGTAGTGCTTGAGCGAATAGCCCTCGGGATCGAAGCTCAGCATTTCCGGCGTGAAGGTGAAGAAATCTTCCGCGTTGAAGCTGAGCGGGATGATCACGAGGATCGGCGCGATCAGGAAGAAGAAGATCAGCCCGCAGATCACACGGAAACTGTAATACCAGATCCGCTGGCCCGTTGTTGCATATGTCGGAATTGCCATCTGCCCTACCCCAGCTTCACGTTGTCGATGCCCACGATCTTGTCATAGGCCCAGTAGAGCAGCAGCACCGCCGCCAGCAGGATGGTGCCGAGCGCCGCGGCGAGGCCCCAGTTGAGCGAAGTCGAGATGTGGTAGGCGATCCGGTTCGAGATGAAGACCCCCTTGGTGCCGCCCACGAGTTCGGGCGTGATATAGTAGCCGATGGCAAGGATGAAGACGAGGATCGACCCCGCCCCGATGCCCGGCACCGACTGCGGAAAATAGACCCGCCAGAAGGCCACCCAGTTGGTCGCGCCAAGCGACTTGGCGGCGCGCAGGTAGGTGGGCGGGATGGTCTGCATCACCGAATACATCGGCAGGATCATGAAGGGCAGCAGGATGTGCGTCATGGCGATGATCGTGCCGGTGACGTTGTTGATCATCACCAGCCGGTTGGCATCGGAGATGATATGCGCCCAGACGAGGATGTCGTTGATTACCCCTTGGGATTGCAGCAGCACCTTCCAGGCCGAGGTCCGCACCAGAAGCGAGGTCCAGAACGGCAGCAGCACGAGGATCATCAGCAGGTTCGAGGTGCGCATCGGCAGGTTGGCCAGCAGCCAGGCCACCGGGTAGCCGAGGATGATGCAGGAGCAGGTGATGGCGAGCGACATCAGGATCGTGCGCCAGAACAGCTTGATGTAGATCCGCTGGTTCTCGTCCTGCTTCTCGATGCCCTCCGGGGTCAGTTGCAGGTCGACCGAGTTGAGGAAGTAGCCCGAGGTGAACTCGCCCGCGTAGGCCTTGATCGTGCCCCAGACCTCGATGTCTTCCCAGTCGTTATCGACATCGGCCAGCCCTTCGCGCCAGCCCTGGCTTTCAAAGCCGGGCGCGGCCGCGGCAGCGGCTTCGAGCAGGGCGGCATCTGGGCCGTCATAGGCGTCAAGCTGCACCGGGCCGGTGAGGTCGAGCCAGAGCATGGCGTAGACATAGGCCCATGGGTCTTCCTGCGCCGGATCGTCGCCGTCTTCGGTTTGGGTGAACTCGGCAAACTGGCTGTAGGCGCGCGCGGTGTTCGGCAGCGCCCCGGCGATGCCCTCGCGCAGCTCGAAGCTGGCGGAGCGATCTTCGGCGCCGAGCCAGTCGTCGGAGCCCATCAGCCGGGCCCATGTTTCGGGCTCTTCCCACGCCGGGTCGAGATCTTCGAACTGGTCCTGGTAGAGCTCGCCCATGTCTTCCACGCCGCGGCCGGTCTTGCGGAACAGCGAGGAGATGCCGGAGGTCTCGTAGTTCAGGCGCGAGCCGAGGCGGGTGTGGGTTTTGTATTCGGTGGCGACCGAGAGGTCGCGGTAGAGCGCCAGATAGGCCTCTTCGCCGGGAAGCTCGCCGGAGGAGTAATCCCATTCGCCCAGCGCCTCGACCGTTTCGGGAAGCGTGCGGGCGACGATATCGTTCTCGACCGAGCGAAACAGCATATCGGCGATTGGCGCGATGAAGGTGAGCAGGATGAACAGCAGCAGCGGCGCGATCAGCGCCAGCGCGCGCAGCTTCTGGCGGCGCAGGGCGCGGCCTAGGCTGCGCTTGAGCGGGGTGCCGTCGGCGGCAATGAGGCGGCCCTCGGCATCGGTCTCGTCGGGTTGGCCATGCACGGCGGCGGCGGGGGCATCAGACATCCGTGTGGCCTTCCACGAGGATGATCGTGCTCTCGGCGGTAGCTTTGCGGATCAGCGAGATTTCCTGATAGGCTGGGTCTTCATAGGCAGCCTTCGCAGCCTCGAAGCTGTCGAACTCGAAAACCACGTGGCGCTGGCCTTCGGGCACATCGCCCTCGGGCGCCTCGGACTTGCCGCCGCGGACAAGGAAGCGCGCGCCATGGGCCTTGAGAATGGGTGTGTCGCCGGTGACGTAGGCCTTGTAGCCTTCCGGATCGTTCACGACGATATGGCCGATGATGTAGCCCTTGGGCATGGTCGTCCCCCTTGGTGTTCTTGGTGGGGCGGCCCCCGGAAGGGACCGCCCGATCTCGTAGGGTGGGCAATCTGCCCACCGCGCGATGCGCTTACTGCGCGAGCCAGGCCTGGAACTTGGCGTCCAGGTCGTCGCGGTAGTCAGCCCACCATGTGTAGTTGTTCACAAAGGTGTTCTCGGCGTTGTTCGGATCGGTCGGCATATGGGGTGCCATCTCGATGCCGAGCTCGGCGTGCTGGCCCACGAGCGGAGCCGAAGAGGCACGGGCCGGGCCGTAGCTGATGTACTTGGCCTGATCGGCCAGACGCTGGGTGTCGGTGCCGTAGAACAGGAAGTCCTTCACACGGGCCAGACGATCTTCGGGCAGACCGGCGGGAACGACCCAGCCGTCGATGTCGAACATCTGCCAGTCCCAGGCCATGCCGATCGGCTGGTCCTGCTCGACGATGGCCGAGAACAGGCGGCCGTTGTAGGCGGACGCCATGAAGACTTCGCCGTCAGCCAGCATCTGGATCGGTTCGGCGGAGGCCGACCACCAGATGGTCTCGTCCTTGATGGTGTCGAGCTTGGCGAAAGCCTGTGCCTGGCCTTCGTCGGTTTCGAGCGTGTCGTAGACATCCTCGTAGGCAACGCCGTCGCAGAGCAGCGCCCATTCCATGTTGGCGATCGGCTGCTTGTTCAGCGCGCGCTTGCCCGGGTACTTCTCGAGGTCGAACACGTCGCAGGCGCCGGTCGGCGCGTCGGTGCCCTCGGGCACCATGTCGGTGCGGTAGCCGAAGGTGGTCGAGAACACGATCTGCGGGATGAAGCAGTCCGACACGATCATGTCGCCAAAGTCATCCTCGGCAGAGGTGCCATCGGGGGCCTCGGCCAGATCGCCGGCGTCGTATTCCATCGCCAGGCCTTCATCGCAGAGGCGGATGGCGTCGGCGGCCTCAACATCGACCAGGTCCCAGGTGATGTTGCCGGCTTCGTTCATGGCGCGCAGCTTGGCCACAGCCTCGGGCGAGCTTTCGTCCCAGGTGACGGAAACGCCGTCATTCTCGGCCAGATAGGGCTCGGTGTAGGCTTTCTGCTGAGAGGCCTGGTAGGCGCCGCCCCAGCTCACGATGGTCATGCTGTCGGCCATGTTGCCATGGCTTTCGGCAAAGGCGAGGCCGGCCGACATGGTCAGCGCGGTGGTCGCCAGAATGGTTTTCTTCATAGTCATGCAAGTGCACTCCTTGTTGTCATGCCCGTGTTATATCTGCGCCCTCCCCGCCCCGGGCAGGCGGGAGAGCGAGCCGCGCGGCTCAAGCGTCGAGCGCGCGGCAATCTTCGGGGAGCCAGCCGATCTTGACGGTCTGACCCGGTATCATCCGCGCCACATCGGGCGCGTTGCGGGTTTTCACCACGAAGTTCTCGTTGCCCGCCACCTTCAGCCGGGTGCGGAAGATATCGCCCATGTAGATGAACTCGAGCACCTCGGCGTCGAGCGTGTGGGCGTTGTCTTGCAGGCGGTCGGGGTTGGTTTCGACCCGCTCGGGGCGGATCGACACGCGGGTGCGCTCGCCCACCTTGTCGACGTTCACCGCCTTGGCCTCGATCATGGCTTCCGAGCCGTCGAGCTTGACCATGGCGATATCGCCCTTCAGCTCCTTCACCACGCCTTCCAGCGTGTTGTTCTCGCCGATGAACTGCGCCACGAAGCTGTTTTGCGGCGCCTCGTAAAGCTCGTCGGGCGGGGCAAGCTGCTGGATGCGGCCATCGTCGAACACCGCGACGCGGTCGGACATGGTGAGCGCCTCGGTCTGGTCATGGGTGACGTAGACCGTGGTGATCCCGAGGTCATGGGCCAGCCGGGTGATCTCGAACTGCATGTGCTCGCGCAGCTGCTTGTCGAGCGCGCCGAGCGGCTCGTCCATCAGCACCAGCTCCGGCTCGAACACCAGCGCGCGCGCCAGCGCGATGCGCTGCTGCTGCCCGCCCGAAAGCTGGGCCGGACGGCGTCCGCCGAACTCGCCCATCTGCACCATGTCCAGCGCGCGCTTGATCTTGGCTTCCCGCTCCGAGGCGTTCATCCCCCGCACTTCCAGCGGGAAGGCGAGGTTTTCGGCCACCGTCATATGCGGAAACAGCGCGTAATTCTGAAACACCATGCCGATGCCGCGTTTGTGCGGCGGGATGTTGTTGATCGGCTTGCCGGCAAGGCGAATGTCGCCATGGGTTGCCGTCTCGAAACCGGCCAGCATCATCAGGCAGGTTGTCTTGCCTGAACCGGACGGGCCGAGCATCGTCAGAAACTCGCCCTTTGGCATCGACAGGTTGAGGTCTTTCACGACAAGCGTTTCGCCGTCGTAGCTTTTCTGGACGCGTTCGAACTCTACGAAGGCGCCGTCGGCGGACTGATCTAGCAAGGCCGCTCCTTTGTCTGGTCATTTTCGGTTGCCTCCCCAGGCAACCGCTCCCTGTGACCCCAGACTAAAACAAGCCCTCCGCTGCATTACAATGGGCAAATGCGACTATTTTGAGCAATTTCGCGTGCTGTCGTCACAGGTCGGCGCGGCGCACAATTGAGGCGCAGGGCGGCGGCGAGTTGCACCAATCTTGCGCGCAGGCTGAACGGGGCTTTGCGGACGCCTCCTGACACAACCCTGTCACCAGTGGCCCGGTGCGCCCCTGTTCCGCCGCGTCAACGCAGGGTAGCGAAAATCTCCACGCAGCCAAGGAGAGCGCCCCATGAGCACCCCCGTCACCCGCCTCAACCCGAAAACCATGCCCGACAGCACCGCCCTCGGCTATTCCCAGATCTCGGTCGTCGAGCCCGGGCGGATGGCCTTCGTCTCCGGCCAGGTCGCCTCCCTTCCGGGCGGCGCCCCGGTGCCCGAGGGGCTACAGGCGCAGACCCGGGCCGCGGTTGCCAATTGCGCCGCCGCGCTGGAGGCGCTCGGGGCCAATCCGGCGGACATCGCGATGATGCGCCTCTATGTCGTCGGCCTCGACGAGGCCGCGATGGGCGCCTGCTACCCCGATGTGCTGGCCTTCCTCGCCGGCGCCACCCCCTCGATCACCGGCATCGGCGTGGCCGCACTGGCCGGGGCCGACCTGCTGATCGAGATCGAAATGGTCGTGCGCCTGCCCGGCTGACCCGGCGGCGGGAACGTTGACATTCGGTGCCCGCACAGCGAAGCCTCGCGGGCACCAAAGGACGCCGCCCACATGACCCTGACCCCCGCCCTCATCCGCTCCACCCACGCCGCCATCGCCCCCGACACCGTGCGCACCCCCCTCGTGCGCGCCGCCCGGCTCTCGATGCAGCTCGGCTTCGATCTCTACCTCAAGCTCGAAAACCTCCAGCACACCAATGCCTTCAAGGCCCGTGGCGCGCTGGCCAAGCTGCTGACGCTCGATGCCAACCAGCGGGCGGCGGGCGTCATCGCCTGTTCGGCCGGGAACCACGCGCAGGGCGTTGCCTATCACGCCACCCGGCTCGGCATCCCCTCGGTCATCGTCATGCCCGAGGGCACCCCCTTCAACAAGGTCAAGCGCACCGGCGATTTCGGGGCCGAGGTCGTGCTCCATGGCACCGGATTCGACGAGAGCGTCGCCTTCACCCTCGACCTCGCCGAAAAGCGCGGCCTCACCTTCATCCACCCCTTCGACGATCCGGTGGTCGCCGCCGGACAGGGCAGCGTGGCGCTGGAGATGCTGGAGCAGAACCCCGCCCTCGACGTGATCGTCGTGCCGGTGGGCGGCGGCGGGCTGATCGCGGGCATGGCCACGGCGGCGAAGGACATGAAGCCCGGCATCGAGATTGTCGGGGCGCAGGCCGAGTATTTCGACGCGGTGAAGGCCGCCTTCGACGGCACATCCCCCCACACCACCGGCACGACCTTGGCCGAAGGCATCGCCGTGCGCGCGCCCTCCCCCACCAATATCGAGATCATCCGCAACACGGTCGACCGCATCGACGAGGCCAGCGAGGCCGAGATCGAAGACGCGATCTTCGACCTGCTCTCCCACGAGAAGCTGGTGGCCGAAGGCGCGGCGGGGGCCGGCCTCGCGGTACTGAAGAACCATGCCGAACGCTATGCGGGCAAGCAGGTGGGCCTCGTGGTTTGCGGCGGCAACATCGACAGCCGGATGCTCTCTACCCTCATCTTGCGCGGCCTCGTGCGCGACGGGCGCATCACCCGGCTGATCTTCAAGCTCGACGACCGCCCCGGCCAGCTTGCGCAGATTGCAGCGATCATCGGCGAAGCCGGGGCGAATGTGGTGGAGGTGATCCACCAGCGGATGATGCAGAGCGTGGCGCTCAAGCAGGCCGAGCTCGAGGTGGTGATCGAGGCGCGGGATGCGGGCCACGTGGAGCAGATCACCGACACGCTGCGCGAGGCGGGGTTTGCCCTCAGGATTGGCTCTGAGGCGGTCTAGCGCGACACCCGGCGCAAGCCACCTCCACGATGCGGAGCACCCTCGCGTTGGGGCGGCGGGTGTTTTGCGGAGAGATGGGGGCAGCGGGCGAGTGGGGGAGAGATCCTCGGGTCAAGCCCGAGGATGACCCATCGCGGCCCTTCCCGCCTCAGCCCTTGCCGGTCATCCGCAGGATGCGCTGCACCGCCAGCTCGTAGCCCTGCGTGCCGCATCCCACGATGATGCCGTCGGCCCTCAGCGAGATGTAGCTGTGGTGCCGGAAGCTCTCGCGCTTGTGGACGTTGGAGATATGCACCTCCATCACAGGCCCCTCGAAGGTGTTGAGCGCATCCATGATCGCCACGGAGGTGTGAGTATAGGCCCCGGCATTGATGGCAATGCCCAGCCCGTCCTCGCGCGCCTCGTGGATCAGCTCCACCAGCCCGCCCTCGAAGTTGCTCTGCTCGGCCCGGATCTCCACCTCGCCCGCCACCTTGCGGCAGGCCGCGGTCACGTCCTCCAGGGTTTCATGGCCGTAGATGTCCGGCTGGCGCTTGCCCAGCAGGTTCAGGTTGGGGCCGTTCAGAATGTAGATGCGTTTTGCCATATATCCCTCATGCGGTCGTGCCCGCCTTCTCCCCTCCCCGGCGGGCAAGATCAAGCCCGCGCCGCCGAGGCGGCCTACTGGGCGTCGTCGTCGAAGCGGAAGTAGCCCAGCGCGGCGGAGGCAGCATTCTGCTCCTCGGTTCCGCGCTGGCGGATCTCGGCCTGAATGATCGGCATCAGCGAGTTCGTCGGCGTACCGGCCTGCGTGTCGGCGCTGCCGATCTTGCTGTTGGTGGCAATCGCCAGCATCAGGTAGGGCACGATCTCGCGGTCATCCGCCCCCTGCGGCCGGAGCGCCAGCGCAAAGGTCGCGGTGCCATCCTCCTGCGGCTTGAGCCGCGAGGTGAGGTTGTAGGCGCCGCCCTGGCTGTCGATCAGGAAGAGGGTCACGTTGCGCCCGTCGATCAGGTCGATCGTGCCGCGGATCGGATCGCCCGCCTTCAGCACGTCGCGGTCGAGCTTGAGGTTGGGCGGGCGGGCGTCGGAGCGTGTCAGGTTCTTGACGAAGGTGACAACCGAGCACTGGCTCTCGTCCACCAGCCGCACGCCGATCTTGGGTTCGGTGCCGAACTCGTCGCGGAACTGGGTGAGCAGCTCCCAGAACGGATCGACCGAGGTGGCATAGCCTTCGATCTCGAAGTCGTCTGGCACGGCGGAGCGGATGCCGACATGCACGCAGAGCGGGGTGGAGTAGGTGTTCACCCAGGCGATCATGCGGCCGATGGTGCCGAAGTCGATCTGCGCCGGGGTGTCGGTGCTGGCGGCGGCCTCGGCAATCACCGTGCCCTCGCCCGGATCGAGCCCATCATCCACAGCCCCGATCTCGCCGCCCGCAAGCTGCTCGGGCGGGGTGGTGGTGTTGGCGCCATCGCCGGTCTCGGTGCCTTCGGCGGTTTCGGTGCCATCGGTGGTCTCGGTGCCGTCGGTGGTTTCGGTCCCGTCGGCTGTCTCCGTGCCGTCAGCAGTCTCGGTCCCGTCCCCGGTCTCGGTACCATCGCCAGTCTCGGTCCCGTCGGCAGTCTCGGTGCCATCGGCGGTCTCGGTCCCATCCGTGGTCTCGGTCCCGTCCCCGGTCTCGGTCCCATCGGCGGCCTCGGTCCCGTCCCCGGTCTCGGTCCCATCGGCGGCCTCGGTCCCGTCCCCGGTCTCCGTGCCATCCTCGCAATCGTCGATCGGGTTGCCGTTGTCGTCAAAGCGCACGGTGGTGCCGCAACCCGTCGTGGTGTTGCTGCCATCGGCCGTGTTGGTGCCGTCGTTGCGACCCTCGGGCCCATCGGGGTCAACGGTCGGGCCGTCCTCGCCCCCCGGACCGACGCCGGGAATGAAGCCGCCGAAATAGGCCCCTGCCCCGCCGCCGCCTATCAGCACCACGGCCAGAAGCGCGGCGATGAGCCCGCCCTTGCCCTTCTTGGCGGGCTGGGGCGGAGGCAGCGTCTGCGCCGGCGGAAGCGTGGAGCCAACTCCGGTCTGCTGCGGCGGCACCGAGCCGGGGAACGGGCTGTCGGTGGCCCCCTCCTGCGGCGGCATGCTCTGCTGCGGCGGGTTGGTGAAGGCATAGGCCGGAGGCTGCGAAATCACCGTCGCCCCGCCCGCGGGCGGCATCGACTGTTGCGGCGGAATGCTGTGGGGCGGCTGCGAATACTGCGGCGGCATCGACTGCTGCGGCGGCACCGAGGTCGCGGCACCGGCCTGAAGCCCGGCGTCAATCCCGGCGGGCCATGCCGCCAGCGCGGCTGGATTGTCGATCAGCTGCAACACCTGCGACATGCTCTCGGGCCGGTTGGCAGGATCGGGAGCCAGCATCATTTCGAGCAGCGGGCGCAGCTCGTCATGGGCCCCCGAGAGGTCTGGCACGTCCATCCGGCGTTCCACCGCCTCGGCGGGGCTGTCGCCCATGTCGATCGGCTCGCCCCGGCAGGCGGCGGCGGCCACGAGGGCGAGGCTGTAGATGTCGGAGCGCCCGTCGACCACGCCCTTGAAGCGGCCAAGCTGCTCGGGGCTGACATAGCCGTATTTCCCGGCAAACTGTCCGCCCAGAAGCGTGCCGCCCCCGAAGTTGGCCGACTTGGCGATGCCGAAATCGATAATCTTGGTGTGGCTGATCAGCCCGTCCTGAATGACCACGTTGTCGGGGCTGAGGTCGCGGTGGACCACGCCGAGGTCGTGGGCCTTCTGCAGGCCCGAGGCGACGCGGCGCATCATCGTCTTCACATCCTCGACGGGCATCTTGCCCTCTTCGGCGTAGTAGTCGGCGAGAGAGCGGCCCTCGACGAACTCCATCACCAGGCAGGCGCGCTGGATGCCGGGATCGACGGTGAAGAGCATGTAGCGCACGATGGCGTCATGGTGGAGGCGGCCCAGAACGGTGGCCTCCTTCTGGAACAGGCTCAGGATCTTTTCGTCATGGGCCAGCGCGGCGAGCACGATCTTGATCGCCACCGGCTCCTCGGTGTGGATGTTGAACCCGCGATAGACCTCGCCCATGCCACCCGTGGCGATGTGCTCGGTGATCTCGAAGGTGCCCATGATCTGCGTGCCGATGGCCACGCCGGTCGGGGCCGCCGTGCTGATGACAGTCTTCTGGCTGTCGCGCTTGCCATTTTCCTGCTCGTCGCTGGCCATTCGGCTCAGATCCCTTCTTCCGGCAGATCGAAGATCGCCGTCATGGGCGTCACTTCCGTCTTGTCGAAGGCGCGCACCACCACAACCGTGGTATTGTCGGTCGCGCCGCGTTGCAAGGTCAGGTCTAGCAGCATGTCGCAGGCTTTTTGCGGCTGATGCTTCCGTGCAATTTCAAGGATTTCATGATCCTCCACGTGGGCCGTGAGCCCGTCGGAGCAGAGGATGAAGGTGTCCCGGTTCCTGAGCGTGCCATACTTGTGGTCGAGGTGCACATCGGGATGCACGCCGATGGCGCGGGTGATGACGTTCTTGCGCGGCCAGTTGGCGGCCTCCTCGGGGGTGATCGCGCCCCGGTCGAGCAGCTCGTTGGCCTCGGTGTGGTCGCGGCTGAGCTGGGTAAGCTGGCCATCGCGGATCAGGTAGACCCGGCTGTCGCCCGACCAGACGCAGGCAAAGTGCTGCTCGAACACCAGCAGCGACACCACGGTCGAGCCGATGGTCGCCCCCTGGCTCAGCGCATATTGCTGGATCTGCGCATTGGCGCGGTTGATCCGCTCCACGAAGCGGGCCTGAAGATCGGGGGCGGAGGTGGCGTGGCCCACGCTGGCAAGGTGCTGAACGATCACACCCGAGGCAAAATCTCCACCGTGGTGCCCGCCCATCCCGTCGGCCACAACCCACATCCCCCCGTCAGGGTAGGTGTATAGGTTGTCCTCGTTATGGTCGCGGGCGTAGCCGGTATGGCTGATCTCCCCGGTCTCGAACCTGAACTGCTTTGCATTCATAGCGTGGTTGCCCCGGCCCTGGGGCCCTTGAGTGTGGCGGATTTTGCCAAGTTTCCGTTACGGAGGGTCATGGGTCAATCCTTCCCGCGGCCACGCAGGGAGAAGAACCCCCTGAGTCCGGCCTTCTTTTTGCCCAAGCCCTCGTCGTCATCGTCATCGCCTGGGGTGCCGAAGGGGCTGTCTTCGCCCTCCGGCATCTCTTCTTCCGCCGTCGCAGCGGGTGCGTCTGCAAGCTCGGGCACAGGCTCGGGCTCGATCTCCCGCGCCGACAGAGGCTCTTCAGGCGCTCCGGCCGGTTCCTCTTCAGGCTCATCGGGCAGATCTCCCTCGATCGGAAAATCCGCGTCATCCACCATCGACACATCGACCACGGCGCTCAACGACGGGGCGGCCTCCCCGGCCTCCGGCTCATCGGGCAAATCTCCCTCGATCGGAAAATCCGCATCATCCACCATCGACACGTCGACAACCGCGCTCAGCCCCACCGGCGCCGCGTCTTCCGGCGACTCCTCCGCCTGCGCGACCTCGGCAACGGCCTCCGCCTCTTCCTCCGGCACGCCCTCCGGCTCGGCATCGCTCAGGCTGGCATACATGTCCTCGCCCGCGCCCTGCCCGCCGATGCCATAGGGTTCGGGTCCGGCATCGAAGAGATCGTCTTCCGCGGCCTCCTCGGGCTCCGGTTCGGGTTCGGGCTCCTGCTCCGGCGCGGCCTCCTCGGCGGGGCCGGCATCGGGAAAGTCCCAGTCCTCCTCAGGAGCATCGAAGGGGCTTTCGGCCTCGTCGCCGGTGATCGCCGCCGTCCAGGCCGGATCCTCCACCGCGCTCGACGGCGCGGCCCAGGCCAGCTCTTCCCGCGGGGCCTCCGCCCCCCAGGCGGCGGCGGCCTCGGCCTCCTCGGCGTCTCCGATCAGATCGCGCGGCGGCACGGTGGTTTCGCGCGGGCGCTGCCCGGCGGCAGCCCTCGCGCCCGCCTCGGCACCTGCCGCGCCAGCCGCAGCCACGGCGGCAGGCGGCTGGCTCACCCGGGCGGGCGGGCCGAAGCCGCGCAGCATCGCCATGAAGCCGGCCGCATCGGGCATCCCGTCGAGCGCGATCATGCCGGGGCCGACATAGTCGTTGCCCCCGGTCCACCAATAGCTGCGCTCGAAGGCGGCAAGCTGGTGATCATGGTCGCGCACATCCGCCAGCATCTGCCCCAGCCCGTGCTCGCCGTAGGCAAAGAAGGCGTTGCGCCGGTCCTCGCCAAGGGCGCAGGGCGCGGCATTCGGCTCGGGCAGCGAGGCCAGGAAGCCATCGACATCACCATCGAAATGCGCCGTCTTGGCCGCCAGCAGGGCCCGCTCCAGCGTGCCGTACCAATCTTCCATCGGGTCCGAGAGCGGCGGCACCGGATGGGCATGGCCCATCCCCGAAAGCACCAGCGTCAACGGAAACTGCCGCCCCACCTTGTCGACCGAAGCGGTCAGCGCACCGGCAATCGCATGGCCAAAGACCCCGGGACCGATCCAGAACCGCCACACCGGGCTCGCCTCGTAGACCTGTGCCCACTCCCCTGCCAGATGGTGCTTGGCCCCGCTCATCGCCTTCTCGAGCCAGTCCTCCCAGAACGACAAGACCTCGGGCGGCATGGCCCGGGTCATGAAGTCGCCCTTGGCGGGCAGTTTTCCAAAAAGGCCGAGGGGCATGATGCGGTCAGCGGCCTCCCATCACAGCCCGGTCGGGCATTTGAACTCGGTGAGTTCGTTCATGAAGAAGGGGTTCACATCGGTCGCAAGGGTCATCTTGTAGGCAATGTGGCGCCCGTCGATCGTGTAGCGCACCGCGATCGTGTTGCCCGAAACCTTGGGCCGGCCGGTGTTGAGGAACTTCAGGAAGGCCCAGCTTCCGCCCTCGCTCACGTTCGACTTGCGCCCGCGCATGTCGGGCGTGAAGACCAGCTCCACGTTGCTCCCCGACAGGCTGCCGGGCCACGTGACGTTGGCGGGCGTGTTGCCCTTGCGCCGGGTCAGAACCACCTGCCCGTTGATCGTGAGCTGCGCCGTCTCCACCGCGCCATGCAGCGAGGTCGGCACGATCTCCATGTCGACCTGCGGAATGCCGCCCCCCGTAGGGAAATAGGCATCGCGGATCGCCGCCGCTCGCTCGAACTGCTTGAGCGTCGAGGTCGAGAGCTTGCCGGCCAGCGGCCCGCTGTCCTTCCAGGTCCAGGTGGTGCCGTTGATATTGGCGAACTGGCTCAGGTTCTCGAGGAAGAAGCGGTCCATCACGCCCTGCGGCGCGAAGAGCTTGGCAAAATCCACCAGCCCCACGTCGCGGGCACTGGCCTTGGAGAACGGAAACTTGCTGTCCACCACCGCCTGGCACACCTGCGTGACCTGCTGGTTCAGCAGCTCGTTGAGGCGCGCCACCGAGGTATTGGCGGCATCGCCCTCGAAGTCGTCCACCGCCTCCTGGATCATCCGCTCCATCGGGCGCGGCAGGCGCGAGCTGGCCTGCTTGAGCGCGCCGAGCTTGGCGGGCATCTCGCGGTCGGCCACCTCGGGGAAGTCCACGGCGGTGATCAGCGTGCGCTGCATGTCGCCAAGGGTCTGCACCAGAAAGTCGATCCGGCGCTGGGGCGGATCGCCCACCATCAGGTCGTGCCAGTCGGCATAGTAGGCCTCGATCTCGGCCCCCGGCAGGCGCGTCACGCCGCCACCGCCGCCACCGCTGCTGCCGGCGCGCTCCTGGCTCTTGCGGAACACCACGTCGAGACCGATCCGGGCAAGGCCGGACTGGCGGTTGACGAACACCGCCGCGGCCCGCTTGCCGATGTCACCGGCCACGTCCCCCGCAGCGGCAGCTGCGGCATCGGTGTCCATGCCCGCGGGCGGCTCATCGTCGCCCTTGTTGTATTCGGCGGTCAGCGAGGTCTCTTCCACGATCTCCGTGGTCAGCAGCAGAATGGGCGAGGTGCGCGGCGCCGCAGCCGCGGCCAGCGACTGGTAGCTCGGCTTGTCGGCGCTCATCGGGCGCAGCTTGACGAGCCCGAGCACCCGGTCCCATTCCTCGATCCAGTCGTTGGTATAGCGCTGCAACAGCACCGGACCGAGCCCGCTGATCTGGTCCTCGATCTGCGCCTCGGCGGCGTACTCGCCCATCACCCACTGGTCCTCCAGCAGGTTCTCGGCAATCTGGCTGAGCTGCGGCAGGAAGAACTCGTGAAAGCCCGCGTAGGTGTAGAGCGGCGAAATCACCAGCTCGTCCAGCGCCTGCCCGTCGACACTCTCAAACACCAGGTCGGCATCGCGCCCACCCCGCCCCGAGATGGTGAAGGGCTCAACCCCCGAAAACTCGGCCGACGCCAGAATGAGGCTATAGGCCTGATCCTCGATGTTCATCCGCGCCAGCAGCCGCTCGCCCTGGTCGATCAGCGCGCCGTTCAGCTCGAAGCTCGGTTGCTGCGCGGCGTCCAGCTCCAGCATCGCAATCAGGTGGGTTTCCAGCGCGGCACGGGTCTCGTTGTTGGTGCCGGCATAGGTGTTGCGCCGCCAGTCATCGCGGAAATAGCCGATCACCAGTTCGTCGTCGCTCTGCGGCGCGAGGTTGCCGAGCAGCTTGTAAACCTTCAGCGTCTTGTACACCGCCAGCACCTCGCCGGTGCGGATGAAGTTCTCGAGCTGCTGCTCCAGTTGCAGGATCAGCCGCGAGCGGAACATCCGCTCCAGCGCCTGCCGGTAGGTGACCGTGGCCGCCGAGCGCACCGAGCCGCGCTGCGAGAGGCCGAACTTCTCGCTGAGCGGCGCCTCGGTCTCGGTATCGGCGTAGCCCATCGGCATGTTGCGCAGCATCTCGAGGTGCGGCAGCACCTGCAGCAGGTCGATATCCTCGACCCGGCCCGAGTTGATCTCGTCCTGCGCCGCAAGCTCGTAGTCCGCAATCGCGGCCTCGGCGGTGTCGATCAGCTGGCGGTTCTGGTAGAAGCTGAGGCCCCAGAGCCCGAGCATCCCCAGCGTGGCCAGCACGATCAGGGTGATCGTCGAATAGCGCCAGATCGCGGCACGGCGTACGGCGCGCTTGTCGGTGCTCACCCACCCGGCCTCGGCAAAGATCACCTTCTTCAGCAGATCCTGCAGAAAGAAGCTTTTCGCCTTGCCCGACATCTGCCCCTGCGCCATGCCGCCGAAGTTGCGCTGCATCGCCCCCAGCACCTGGTCGATCGGGGTGCCCTCCTGCGTGCCGGAGGTAAAGTAGAAGCCGCGCAGGTTGGCGGCCACCTTGTAGCGGGTGTGCCCGAAGACCCCGCGCATGAAGTCGCCCAGCCGGTCGCGCAGCATGGCAACCTGGCCGGGGAAGGAGAAGATGGCGATGCGGTTGATCCCGTCGGGCTCTTCCTGCAGCCGGTCCGTGACCTCCTCGGAAAGCCGGTTCACCAGCGCGTCATACTCCTCGTTGAAGCGCTCGACCGTCTGTTCCTTCTTGCTCTCGGTCTGGAAGGTATGGCCCCAGACCTTCTGGCGCCGGCTCTGGCTGAACGAGCCGAAGAATTCCATGAAACCGCTGATCAGATCGGCCTTGGTGAACATCACGTAAACCGGAAAATCGACCCGCAGCTCGTCGTTGATCTCGTTGAGACGGGCGCGGATGATCTCGGCATGGGCCTCGATCTCGGCGGGGCTGGCGGTCATCAGCTCCTGAAGGCTGATCGCCAGCATGACGCCGTTGATCGGCTGGTTGGCGCGATAGGTCTTCAGCAGCTTGAGAAAGCTCGCCCAGCTCTTGCCATCGGCCTCGGCGTCGCTGTCCTGCGTGGTGTAGCGCCCGGCGGTGTCGATCAGCACCGCCTCTTCGGAGAACCACCAGTCGCAATAGCGCGTGCCGCCCACACCGGCCACGGCCCCCTCGCCCTTCTCGGCGAGCGGAAACTTGACGCCGGAGTTCAGCAGCGCGGTGGTTTTGCCCGAGCCGGGCGGGCCGATGATCACGTACCACGGCAGGTCGTAGAGAAAGCTCTTCGATCCGCTGGACTTCTTGAGCACGGACATCGCCTCGCCCATCTTCTCGCCCAGCACCTCGCCGTCGCCGGTCACTTCCTGCTCGGTCAGCGCCTCTTCCAGCGCGCGCGCCGCGCGGCGGCGGCGGATGAACTTGATCAGGTAGACCGTGCCCACCGTCAGCCAGACCACGGCAATCAGCAGGATGCGCACCCAGATCGGCTCAAACGGGGTGGCCTCGCCAAAGCCCACCAGCGGGAAGGCGAACCACACCACCACGAACCACAGAATGAGAGAGAGGACGACCAGCGTTCCGATGATCCAGCGTTTCATCTCGCGTTCCTTCCGCCCTGGGGGCGACTAGCGTTCAAACGGCGTCCCTCGCCGTGCAATCAAATTTGTTGTTCCAGCGTCTCTTCGCGCTGGATCATGATTTCCACCCGGCGGTTCAGGGCCTTGCCCTCCGAGGTATCATTGGAGGCAATCGGCTCGTCTTCGCCGCGCCCGTCCACCTCAACCCGCTCCCCGTCCGAGAGCAGCGGTGTAATCACGCCCGCCACGCTCTTGGCGCGCGCCACCGAAAGTTCGAAATTGTTCTTGTACTTGCCCCGGCCCGAGAGCTTGTCGCTGTCGGTGTGGCCGATAAAGCGGATCGGGCCCGGCTCGGCCTCGAGCACCTGGGCAATCTCCTCACCGAGCGGAATGAAGGCTTCCTTCACATCGGCTTTGCCGGAGTCGAAGAGGATCGAGTTGTCGAGCTTGACGATGATGAAGTCGCCCTTGATCTCCACCGTGATCGCATCGTTGCCGGCAAAGGCCTCTGCCAGCCGGTCGAACTGGCTGGTGTCGGGCGGGGCCGCGGGCAACGGCGGCGGCGTCACCGGGCCTGCGGTCCGGCGCACCAGCTCGATCATCTCGCGCGGGTGCAGCTCGCGCATCTCTGTGGTCAGCTCGTTGCCCTCGGTCGTCAGCATCAGCCGCATCCCGAAGTAGCCGCCCGCAAGGATGGCCGAGGCCAGGATCGCATAGGCCCAGACCGGCACCTTGGTAAAGCTGCGCCGCGCGGCCAGCTCGATGCCCTTCCAGCGCGGGCTGATGTCGTCATCGCCGCGCGCCTTCACCCGGCGCAGCGCCTCGTAGATGCCGCGCTTGGTCTGCTGCAGCTTCACGTCGCCGCCCTGCATGGCGCGATACTGGCCCTCGAAGCCCAGTTGCAGGCAGATCAGCATCAGCTCCAGCAGGTGATACTTGTGGATCGGGTTCTGCAGCGCCTTGTCGACCTCCTGAAAGAAGCCCACACCCGCGGTCCGCTTGTTGAAGAACCGCGCCGACATCGAATATTGCAGCCAGACCGAGCGGTCGGTGCCCGGCAAGTTCTGCACCACGTCGTCGGCAAGACCGCAGACGCAGTACTTTGCAATCAGCGCATCGGTCTGGTCGACGCCGCGCTCCAGCATCCGCTCCTCGAAGGCTTCGATCTCTTCGGTCACGTGCTGCATCAGCGGCACCGCGTGCATGTCCACAACCTGGCTGCGCAGCCGCCCGAACAGCACCAGAAGCGAGGCGCAGGAAGCCACGATCGGGTTGGCATCGGCCGACATGCCCGAGGTCTTGGCACTCAGAGCCGCATCGAGGCTGATCTTCTTCACCGGAGCCCGCTGAACCGGCTCCTCCTTGCGCATCTCGGGGAAGAACCCCTCCTGCTGCGGCTTGGCGCCCATCCACTGCCCTGCGTTGGCATGGTCGTTGGGGCCGCCGAAGCCCTGGTTCTGGCCGGGGGGCGGGCCAAAGCCCCCGCCTCCGCCGCCGGGCTGGCCACCGCCAGCGCCTCCGCCACCGCCCCAAACGTCGCCGCCGCCGCTGTCATTGCCGCCAAAGCCGCTGTCCTGGCCGCCGAAGCCTCCACCCTGCCCCGGAGGGGGCGAGGCTGCGGGCGGCGGGCTTCCCCAGCCGCCCTGCGCGGGCATCGAGCCGCCGATCACGGTTTTCTGCGAGCCCGGTCCGGTGGTTTTCTGGCCACCGAAACCTCCGCCCGGCATCGGGCGAATCACGGTCTTGCCAGAGTCCTTCTCATCGCTCATCAGCTATTCTCCTGGATGCCCCAGATCTCCAGCTTGAGATCGGGCCAGTCGCCCGCAAAGTGCAGACCGATCGCCGGGGCCGTCGAGAACTCGCGCCACATCGGATTGTTCTTGTCGATGTTGAAGTAGACGTGGTTGGTGACAGACCGGATCTGCCGCGGCGGCGTGGGCATGTGCACCAGCTCCAGCCCCGGCAGGGCGCTATTCACGATAGCATTCATCTGGGTGTTTGGTCCAACCTTGCAGAGCGCCGGGAACTGCTGCTGGATCTGGGTCAGCGGCTTGTCGGCGCTGACCTCCAGCACGAAGGCGGCATCGCGGAACAGGTTGCGATCGGTGACCTTGGCCATGAAGCTGCCCGACCCGGGGCGCAGCTCTTCGACATTCAGGCGCACGGCACGGCCCACATCACGGCTCAGCAATCGCTGGATGTCGCGGGTGATCGGCTCGAATATCTCTTCGAGATTGTCCTGGTCGTAGGGCGGATACTCGATGGCAAGGCGCTTCTCGTCGAAGGTCCAGAGCTCGCCCACCAGCCGCAGGAACAGCTGATACAGCTCCTCGGGGTGGATGTACTTGCTGTTGCGATAGTGGCGCAGCAGGCCGATCTCGCGGTTCAGCACCAGGAGCATGAAGTAGTCGGTCGCCTGAAGCCCGCCGCCCGAGGAGGGGTCCGAGGCATAACGGGCAAGGCTTTCCAGCTTGGTCTCGACCCAGCCGACAACCCGCTCGATCCAGCCGGCAACGACCGGGTGCGCATGGATGGTCAGCACCGGCGGCGCGAACTTCTCGTCGAAGATCACCGTCTTGTCGCGCACCTCGACCACACGGGCCAGACGCAGGCAGTTGTAGCCCGGCTTCTCGGTCTTGCGCACATCGAACTCGACCCGCGGATGGGCCACCTCGATATCCTGCTCCAGCCGCATAGAGGCGGTGCTGTCGGCCACGGTCTCGGCCGAAAGCCGGTAGCGCGCGGCGCGGGACGCCTCGTCCTCGGTGCCCACCTCGCGCCCGTTCACCTGCACCATCGGCAGCGTCAGCCAAACGGTCTGGCCCTCCGAGCCTTCGGGGATGTCGACGGGGGGCGGCAACTGGCTGGTGCCGGGCATGTCGAAGGGGGTTCCGTCGGGAAAGATGCCGGTGGCGGAGCGCAACCCGAACTTCATCTGCTGCGCCACGTCCCGATCAATCTCGATCTGGGAAAAACCCCACGGGTATGGCGAGGCCAACCGCGTGCGGGCCTCCAGCAACTTCTCAAAATAGCGGTCGCTCTGTTGAAAGTGATGCGGCTGCAGAAACAGCCCTTCCTTCCACGCGACTTTAGAAAACCAGCTCATTCAGGGCTCGCAGCGCATTCCAATGATCGTTTCGCAATATACTGGCAGGATCGGTCCTAACCTGAAAGGCACAAATAACTGACAGGTCCGGCAAATCCTCCCGGACAATGCTCGCGCACCTTGCCAGAAAGAACCGGGGTGCCGCAAGGGCACCCCGGGAATTGTCACGTTTGGCTCACGCCCCTCCACGGGGCCGGGCCGGATCAGAACTGCAACCGGACCTGGGCGGTGAGGCTCAGCGCCTCCACATCCTCCGAGAAGCGCGCATCTGCACGCACCGAGGCGTTCAGCTGCTTGGCCTTGCCCACCTGCCCGTCGAGGATCTTGATGTAGCTCAGGCCGATCGAAAGCTCGCCGAAGTCCCCCAGCGATTCCGTGGTCACCGGCAGCGTCGCCCCACCCGAGGTATAGGTCGCCTGCTGATCATCCGAGAAGTCGCCGTAGTAGGTGGCCGTGATGAACTTGTTGGTCGCGCTGTCGCCCGCCTCGCCGATCGTGGTCTTGGCGATGGTCGCCCCGACAAAGCCGATCTTCGTGGTGTGATCCTCGAACGAAAGACGCCCGGTCTCGGTGCCGCCGGCATCGGTGAACACCAGATCGTCGGTCGACGACCGGGTGATCCCGAAGCCCGCCGTGGGCACCAGCGTCAGATCGTCGGAGAGCGGGTAGCTGTAGCTCACCGAGCCCGAGAGCGTGGTCGACTGGGTTTCGGTTTCGGCGCTGCGCAGGTCGATGCTCGGGTTGTTGAACTCGAACTGGGCATTCTCGAACCGGAGCTGCACATCGGCGGACCATGCGTCCTTGGCCATGGCCACGTAGCCGCCCACGTAGGTCTGCGAGAAGTCCGCAGTTGTGGTCGACTGGTAGGCCCCGAGCGAGGGCGGCGTGGTGCCGAAGTTGGTGGCAAACACGTCCTGCGTGGTCGAGCCGCCGTTGTAGCCGAGGATCATGCCGCCGGCGATGTCGATGGCGCCGTCACCCACGTCGAAGCAGCCGTAGTCCACACCGCCGGTGAAGCCGTAGAAATCGGCCTCCACGGTCGAGGGCAGGTTGGTCACGCCGTTGTTGGTGCGCGCCGTGCCCTTGGCCGAGCCGCCGGTGAAGCGGGCCCAGGAGCCGGTGCCGCAGTTGTCGTCGTCCTCATAGGCAAGCCCGGAGACGAAGGGCGAGGACGGCCGGTTCACGATCGTGCCGATCAGAGACTGCACGAGGCTGATGTTGCCCGCCACCGCAAGGGCACCGGAGCCGGTGTCGGTGACGATATCCACGCCCCCTACTCCGTTGTTCTGGAGCAGGTAAGTGTTGGAACCGCTGGACGTAATTACGTTTCCGCTTGCAAAGCTCAGCCCCGTCGTATCGCCATTGATGAGGTCCAGCGAAACGATACCACCGGTCGCCAGCACATCGGCACTGAACGAGAGCGCGCCGCTGAAGCTCGTCACGTTCAGAACATCCGTGGCCCCCGCACCGGAGAGATCCACATCGAACCGCAGCGTGGCGCCACCGGTGACGGCGCCATTGATGGTGAGAACGTCATCCGTGGTGCCGGTCCCGGCGCTCGCGCCATCTTCGAGATCAATGATGCCGCCCCCGCTGAAGCTCGAAGCGGCATTGCTGACCGTGATGACCGAGGCGGCACCCTGCACCGTCAAAGTACCATTGTTCACGAAGTTGCCGTCGCTGACCGTGATCATGCCACCGTTATCCAGAAGCATATCGCCGTTGGTGATATTGTTGGTGAAGTCGCCGTCGGTGAGCGTCAGCGTAAAGGCTCCGGCGTCATCGAAGGTGCTACCGGCCGCGTTGGTGAAGTTGCCGCCTGCAACACTCGTGGCAGGGGCCTGATCCGGAATGCCGTTGAGCGTCGTGTTGCCATTCAGGTTGAACCCGCCGCCGCTGTTGTTGTTGAAGTCGAGCGCATTCACAACACTGCCCGCTTGGGCGTTGAAGGTGCCGGCGTTGTTGAGCGCCGTGATCCCATGGACGATGGTGTCATCGGTGGCATCCCGTGCATCGCCGTTCTCATCGGCCCCGACCGTGCCCGCATTGGTGAAGTCGCCGGCGTTGACGATCGTCCCCGCCGCGACAAAGCCGCCCGCCTGATTGTTGACCCGAGCATCGGCCGCAACGGTCACCGTCTGGCCCGATGCCAGCAGAGTGGAACCGTTGGCAATGGTCAGATCGTCCGTCAGATCGCCAGGTGTGTCTTCATTGATAGCAACTGCACCCGTGCTCTCCAGAATGCCCCCATCATCAATGGTCAGCGGCGCATCGATGGTCACGCTGGTCGCCGTCAGCCGGTTCCCGTCAAACGTCACGGAACCTGCATCGCCGCCGGTGTTGCCCTGGGTGAAAGCACCGTCGACTTCCAGATCCCCGGTCAGGGTGATCGCGCCGCCGGCCTGGTTGGTCAGGTTGCCGTCGATGCCCTGGGTGATCCCGAGAATTCCGTCGTCACCCGCAAGGCTCATGACCCCCTCGTTGACCACGTTGCCGACGATCAGCCCGTCCGCGGCTGTGCTGTCGAGCGCAAAGTTCGCAGCGCCGCCGGTGTTGAGCACATTGGCCGTCAGCGTCCCCCCGGTGACGTTGAAATCGTCGCTATTGGTAACGCCACCGCTGGCGGTGAGCCCGCCCCCGCTGAGGTTGACCGTGCCGGTCTGGTTCAAGAGTGCCCCGCCCATGGTGAACAGCCCGTCGCTGACATTCAGCTCCGAGCCGGTGCCGGCATTGTCGTAGCTCGCCACCGTGAAGGTGCCCGTTCCCGATTGCTCGACGATCCCGACGTTGTCCAGATCTGCGGAGACGGTGAAGTTGCTCAAGGCTCCGCTGTTTTCCAGCGTGCCTTGGTTGAGGAAGGTCGAGTCGATCACGATCGTGCCGGTGCCGGTGTTCTCTATCGTGCCGAGGTTCTCGTCATCGGAGCCGGTGCTGTCCACCGAGGTGATATCCACTTGACCGCTGCCGGTGTTCGACACGCTGGAATCCGGGCCTTCCATCGTCAGTTCACCCAGCTCGGCAGAGCCGACCCCGGTGTCATCCGAGATCGTCAGGGCAACTGCATCCGCAACTTCCGTGGCAGCCGCGTCGAGCCGCCCGCCGTTCACGTCCAAAGCGGCGTCGATATCCGCGAGCGTCGCGCTGAGCGTGAAACCCGGGTCCGCAGTGGCAGGACCGTTGAAATCAACCGTGCCCGAGGTCTGGGTGAACGTCCCGTCCACACCAAGATCACCGGTCAGCACAGTGGTGCCATCGTTCTCGAAGTCGCCATTCACACCATCGGAGCCGGTGCCTGAGAGGTTGGCAGTGCCGGTATTGTCGAGATCGCCGTTGATCGCGCCGGAGCTGGTCAGGATGCCTACGTTGTCCACGTCCCCGGTCAGCGCACCGGTGTTGTTGAAGCCGTTGACCGACTGGTTGAGGATTGTCGGGGTCGCGTTGTTCGCCTGGATGAGACCATCGTTCTCGATGGCCCCGGACGTCGCGGCAAAGGTCACGGTACCACCGACGATGGAATCGCCATCGTCGAGCGTCAGCGCCTCGTTCGAGGAGTAGGTGAACAGTGCGTCGCTGGTCACAGCGCCATCGCCGGTGGAGAAGTCGAGCGTGCCGCCGCTGTAGGTCACAGCGGCGGTTGCGTCCAGACTGCCCGCCGAGACGATGGTGGTTCCGCCGGTCTGGGTCAGGGTGCCGGTAACGTCAGGATCTTGCCCGCCCGACCCCGATTGCACGTTGATCGTTCCGGTGTTCGTCACGCTACCCACGACCCGGCCACCGTTGAAGTTGAGCGTGCCGGTCGTGTTGGTCAGCGCGGCGGCGGTTGTCATGGTAATCGTGCCGTCATCGAGCTGGGTCACCGCCTCCGCCGTCGCGCCGTTCTGCAAGTAGGTGTCGGCTTGAAGGTCGCCGCCGGTCACGCTGACGAGGCCCGAGGTGTTGGTGACTGAAGAGGCGTCGAGGACGCCATTCGAAACGCTCACAGTGGCCGGAGTGTCGGGACCCGCGATATCGGCGGGGTTACCGTTGTTGACGATCGCGCCCGCCGTCAGGGTGCCAGACCCGGTCTGGTTGAGCTGGCCGTCCAAGATGTTGGTCACGTCGCCAACAGTCATCGTTGTCCCGGCGCCAGTCGAAGCGTTGGTGATCGTCCCAGAGTTATCGTCAAGATTGCCAACGGTCAGAGTGCCACCCGAGCCGGTGTTCTCGATGGTGCCGGTGTTGCCGGTCGCCGTGCCCGTGATGTCGATGCCGCCACCGGCCCCGGTCACTCGGATGATGCCGGCGTTGTTGTTTGCGGAATCCGCCGTCAGCGTGCCGCCCGCGCCCGTATGCTGGACGATACCGTCAGCGTTGTTGGTCACAACGCCCACATCCGAGGTCCCCGCCGTCATCGTGAAGGTGCCGTCGTTGGTGAGCGAGTTCGTCGTCGTTGTTCCAGCGGTGGACACTGTGGCGCCGTTCTCGATGTCGAGATCGCCCGTCCCGGCTGTCGCGGTCAGCGCGGCATTGGCGTTCACGGTCGCGGTGCCTGCGGTAACGTCGATGTCGCCGAGGGAAATCAGCTCGCTCCCCGCGACGTCGTCGATATCCAGGCTCGCGGAGATGTCCACCTCGTTGGCGGTCAGCGAGTTGCCACCGAACGTTACAGTGCCGCCGGAGTGCAGGAACACACCCCCGATAACCGCGTCATCGGTGACCGTCATCGCACTCTGGTTGTCCACATCGCCGATCACAGCGCCGGCCCCGGCCCCGTCCCCGCCAATGTTGAACGTGGCGCTGTTCGTCAGCCCGTCCACGCCGGGGCCAACGTCCAGCACGCCGGTGCCGCTGATCGACAGGGTGCCCGCGGTGTTGGTGAACGACCCGTCGCCTGCCGAAGCCGCGCCCACGTCCAACTCACCCGCCGTGATCTCGACAGTCGCGCCGTTGTTCACGACGTCATTGGTGACGTCAGTCGTCCCGCCGTCCACATCGAAGTCACCGCCCGGATCGAGTGTCAGCGTCGTGATCGTCGCGTTCGCGCTCATCGTCGCGTCGCCCGTCCCCGACACGGCCAAAGTACCCACCGTAAAGGCGGTGCCGTCGTGGTCGAGCATGCCGCCGGAGATGCTCATGATCTCGCCCGTAGCGTCGACCGTCCCGAGGTTGGTAAACGTGCCGCCGGTCTGGCTGATGATATCCGTGGTGGGTGCATCGCCCCCGACATCGGCATCGAGCGTCAGCGTGCTGCCCGCGGCGACGTCGATGTTGCCGGAGTTGATGATGGAGCCTTCGGCATTGATCGTCAGATCACCAGCCGCGTTCGTCCCGACCTGTATACCAGCGTCCGTTGCCGCATGCGCGTTGACCTCGCCGGCATCACCAGCGCTGTTGTTGAAATTGCCGCTGATGACGTTGATCGTCGCGCCGGTGGAATCCACGGTGATCAGCGCACTGTCCTGGTTGATAAAGCCATCGGTGGCATCGCTCGCATTCTCTGCATTGATCGTCGCGTTTGCCGCGTCGATATCGAAAACCCCGTCGTTCTGGTTGACGATCTGTTCGCCGCCCGGACCCGACGTTTGCACCGTGCCATTCGCGGTATCAAACTCGTAAACGCCGTATGGAGCGCCGGCAGTGGCATCGTTATTGATGTTGCCGCCAGTCTCGTCGACCAGCGCGCCAGCAACACCGCTGAGAACCACATGCATGTCGTTATTCGTGGTGTTGCCGGTGCCACGCAGCGTGCCTTCAACAGTCAGCGTGCCGGTCGAGGTGAGGTTCAATGCGCCCGCTTCCAGCGTGGCGCCCGCCTCAACGGTCAGGTTGCCATCACCACTCACCGCGAGGGTGCCCGCCGTCGTGACGGTGCCATCTCCGGACACGGTCGCATCGGCGCCGGAATCGCTGGTCACGGTTATGCCCGTCCCGCTTAGCGTCTGACCGCTGGCAACCTCGATCGAGCCGCCATTGTCCACGAGGATCGCACCGGCATCATTGACCGTACCGTTGACAATGAACGCCCCGCCATTGGTCGCCGTAAGGTCGTTGCCGTTCGCGGTGACGCCCGTGTCGAGAGTAATTTCGGTCACTTCCGGCGCCAAGTCGTTCTGCCCATCCGCGATCAAATCGTAGGTGACATTGCCCGTCACCGTGTGATCGGTCTGAGCCGTCAGCGTCGCCATGTCCGGGCCGAAGGTCAGCGTTCCGCCGTTTTGGGTTTCGCCATCGAATCCGGCGCCCAGAATAACGCTGGCCGCGTTCACGGTGAGGGTTTCACCGTTATCTTGGATGATCGCACCCGCAAGTGTGATCGTTCCGTCAGCGGCGCCGCTCAGATCGGTATCGACGGTGACGACCCGGTCCCCACCCTGGTTGTTGATCGCCGCCAGTGCAGCGCTGCCCGAGATCGAGAGGTCGCCCGTGAGCGTCACGGCGTTCGCGGCATTTGCACTGCTGTCGAAATCGCCGGTGACGATGAGGTCGCCCATAACGTCGAAAGTGCCGCCATCGGATGTGACCGAGCCGGTGATGGTGCCCTGCGCATCCACGTCCCCGCCCGTCTGGGAGACATCGGCAGTCATCGTCGAATCTGCAGCCGTCATCGAAAGCTGGCCGGAACCGCTCACCGCGATGCCGCCATTCACGCCACCACTCTGAACGGTCAGATTTGCGCCGCTTCCACTGCTGCCAAGGGCGAGCTGCCCGTCACTCAGGGCCACGGCACCCGCTGTCGCGGACTGCACATCCACCACGCCGTCAATATCCAGCGTGCCGCCGTCGATCGTGACCGCGCCCGCTCCCGTACCAGTCACATTGAGCGTGTCGCCGGACGTCACTTCGATCTCGCCGGAAGTAACGGTAACACCGCCCACCGTGGAAACACCATCGACATCGAAATCAATCTGGTTGGCACTCGCCTGTGTCAGCGTGCCGCTGATTGCGACCGCCCCGGTGATGTTCACGGTACCACCGCTGTTCGTAACGCTGCCATCGACCCCGGCTGTGGCCCCGGTGCCCGAAAGGTTGAGCACGCTTCCGGTACTGTTGACGACAGAATCCACATCCAGCAATCCGCCCGCAAGGGTCACGGTCCCGCTGTTCTGCAACGAGGAACCCTCGACTTCACCGCCGGTAATGTTGAGTCCCGGCGTATCGGCGGACGAGTTCGTAATCATTCCGGCGATATCGAGCTTACCGTCGGAAACCGTCACCGTACCATCGGTAATCTCCAGCGAGATGCCCTCCAGGGTGCCGGAGCCCGACTGGTTGAGCGTGCCGGCGCTGGTGATCGGCGCATTGACAGAGGAGGTACCGGATGTGCTGTGTTCGAAGGTAGTCGCACTGCCGATATCAAGACCAACCGGACCTCCGCCGAACACTTCAAGCGTGCCGGAGCCGCCCACGGTCGCCACCACCGAGCCGCTGAGGTCGAATGACCGCGCCTCGAAATTCCTTGTCACATCCAGAGTGCCGTCCCCATTGACCTCGACATCGGTAGCCGCTCCGAACACATCAACATCCAGAACGAGCCCGGCCAGGTAGGCACCGGTGATTAAGTCGTTATCGATGAAGATTTGGGTATCGGTGTCAAAGAGCGTGATCGGGTCACCCTGTATCGTCACCACGAGGTCGCCGACACCACCGCCCCCGTAATCGGTCGCGTCGACCCAAATGTCGTTCACGACCACGGCGCCAATCGTCGAATCCACAATCAGCGTCGGGCTGGGCGGAGAGTTTGCTTTCTCGAAAAGAGCATCCCCCGGAGAGTTCCAGGCCGAAGTCGTGCCAGTAACGCTCCAATTGAACGTGGAGTTGTTGCTCCAGATGTTCGAACCCGATCCCGTGTAGGAGTATTCGGTAACCTGTGCGGAAGCTGCGTTCCCGGCCAGCGTTAACGCGGCCGCCATGGCCGTTGTCGCCAGAAAGGCCGGCTTGCGGCGTCGGTTTGCCTGCCCCGCGGAAATTGCGGTCTTGGCTTCGCTGCGGTCGGTGCGGAAATCGCTACGCATGGGAATATGTCCTCTCGCCTTCAAATTATACGGCACGATTCACCCCCCTCCTCGGCAGGTCTCCGCGCACTTGCGCCAGACACTACTTGCCGTCCAGTCATGCGACAACGGTGAATCTGTGCCACTACCCCTTGTGCCCTTCCGCCGGGGCATGCTGCGACCGCTTTGTTGCAGGGTGGCAACAAGTTGGCAGGAAAATGGCAACTTTCGGACGCGGGCGGCACGGCACCGAGCGAGGCGCAGGGCCCGCCCCCGTCCGACCGGGCGCCCGGGCGGCCCCGCAAGGGCGGCAGATCGCGCGCCCGCAGGGTTGCCGCCCCCGCCGCCCGCGACCGGCCGGGCAGACGGACATGCACAACCTCTTGCACGGGCAACGGTCGCTGCCTACATTGGGATCACGTTATTTCAATTATTCCTTCTGGCAACCGATCCATATTTTTGGGACCGGGCCGCAAAAATCAAACTGGGAAACCCCCGAGATGAGCACCGCAAGTAATAGTCAAAGTCAGCGCCTCGGAAAGCTGCACACCGCGCTCGCCTTCAACGACCTCAGCCTGCTCCGCTTTGACGGAATGGATGCCGTGAACGAGTGCTTCGAATATCACGTCGAAGCCGTGACCAACGACGAAACCGTCGCCATCAACCTCGACGACCTGCTGGGCACGCATATGACCGTCCAGCTCGAGGACCTCTATGGCGCCCAGAAGTATTTCGACGGGATCGTCACCGAATGCGGCTGGGGCGGCGACGGCGACACCGGAAACGTCTACCGCTTCACCCTGCGGCCGTGGTTCTGGGTCATGTCCAAGCGCCGCAACAACAAGATCTACCAGAACAAGAGTTTCGAGGCGATCATCAACGAGGTCTGCTCCGACTTCGGCAATGATGCGGCCGGCGGGCTCGATGTTCAGCTCTCTGGCGCGATGCCCCTGGCCAACCAGGAGTACATCGTCCAGTACGACGAGAGCGATTTCCACTTCCTGACCCGGCTGATGGAACGCTACGGCGTCAACTACTTCTTCAAGCACGAGCAGGGCGCGCACAAGATGGTCATCACCGACATGGTGGATGGCTTCGAGCAGCTTCAGCCGACCTCGCGCGAGTACCTCATTCACGAGGGTCAGCACGTCAACGAGGCCGAGCACTTCTGGGACTGGACCCCGCACCGGCGGCTCACCACCGGCAAGGTTGCCCTGACCGACTACAACTTCAAGACCGTCAGCGCCAACATGAAGGGCGAGCAGGAGGGCGACGCCGTCCACGAGTACGGCAAGCTCGAGAGCTACGAGTATCCGGGCGTCTACCTCGACGGAAGCGAAGGCAGCGACTACGCCCGCATCCGCGCCGAGCAGTACCGCGCCCGTGACAAGCACCACACCGCCACCGGCGACTGCATCAGCCTGTCGTCCGGCATGCGCTTCACCCTCGAAGGCAACCACCAGGACGAGAGCCTGCTGGGCCAGGAGTACATCTGTACCCGCGCCATGCACAGCTTCTCGACCGGCGGCTACCGCTCGAGCGGCAGCGGCAGCGGCGGCAGCGAGCACGTCTTTGTCGGCAACTACGAGTTCGCCCCCTCCGCGGTGCCCTACGCCCCCGAACGCAAGACCCGCGAAACCCGGATGACCGGGCCGCAGACCGCAACCGTGGTGGGGGCCGGCGGCGAGGAGATCGACGTCGACGAGTTCGGCCGCATCGTCGTGCAGTTCCACTGGGACCGCCTCGGCAGCAAGGACGAGAAATCCTCCATGCGCATCCGCGTCGCCCAGCCCTGGGCCGGCGCCGGCTGGGGCACGCTCTTCATTCCGCGCATCGGCATGGAGGTGATCGTCGAGTTTCTCGAGGGCGACCCCAACAAGCCCGTCGTCACCGGCTGCGTCTACAACGGCGACAACGCGCCCCCCTACGAGCAGCCCGGCGACAAGAACTGGAACGGCATCAAGTCCAACTCCACCCTTGGCGGCGGCGGCTACAACGAGCTGGTGTTCAACGACACCAAGGGCGACGAGCTGTTCCGCCAGCACGCGCAATACGACATGGAAACCAAGGTGCTCAACGACGAGCGCCGCGAGGTCGATGTCAACCGCACCACCACCATCGGCGGCAACGAAACCCGCACCGTCCATGGCGAAGAGACCCATACGATCGACAAGGACAACACCTACCTGATCAAGGGCGACGAGAACCGGACGGTCAACAAGAACCGCGAAACCAACATCGACATCGACGAAACCCTCAACGTGGGGGGCAACCGGCTCACCGAGGTGCGGGGCACCTCCACGCTGAACGCCCAGAGCGATATCGAAATCAACTCGCTGACCAAGATCACGCTCAAGGTCGGCGGCTCTTCGATCACCATCGAACCGGCCAAGATCTCCCTGTCGTCGATCGAGATCGACGCCTCCGCCGCCGGCGCTCTCAAGACCTCGGGCGGCGGAACTGCCGAGCACAAGTCAGGTGGCATGATGACGATTCAGGCTGCACTGGTTAAGATCAACTAGGGACCGGAAGGGATTCGGCACGTGGGGGACACCACTGAAAAGACGGTCATTGCCGGCGCCATAAAACGGAAGAATCTCCGGTTTGAAGTGGCGCAAGAGCTCTACCAAGCGATCCCCGAGATCGAGGAGGACGTGACGGCGCGGCCCAACGGCCACTCGTCGATCGACTTCATCGGGGCGCTCTCCAAGGGCGACACCCCGGAAGAGGCAATCACCTACTGCGCCTATGTCCTGCCCCGCCGCTTCGCGGTGTGGTGGGGGCACGAATGCCTCAAGCGGATCGAGGAAAAGCTCGACCAGACCGACAAGGACATGCTCGAACTCGCCGCCAAGTGGGTCGGCGATCCCGATGAGGACAAGCGCTACAAGGCGCTCGATGCGGCGATGGAAGCGAAATCCAAGTCACCCGGCGTCTGGATGGCGCTCGGCGCGGGCTGGGCCTCCGGCTCCATGGCCGGCCCCGATGTGCCCCCGGTGCCGCCCCCACCCTTCCTGACCGCGCGTGCGGTGAACGCGGGGCTGCTCTCGGCCCTCGCGCGTTACGATGTGACAACCCGCGCAGAGCACCTCCAGCGCTTCGTGCGCATGGCGCTCATGCTCACCGAAGAGGGCTGAGCCGCCCCACGGGCCCCGCCGCGGGCCACCGCCCGGCACCCCCATGCACCGGCTTCAC
Organism: Oceanicola sp. 502str15; assembly: GCF_024105635.1. NCBI lineage: Bacteria > Pseudomonadati > Pseudomonadota > Alphaproteobacteria > Rhodobacterales > Roseobacteraceae > Oceanicola > Oceanicola sp. 502str15. Next base: position 391,733 of record NZ_WYDQ01000001.1, on the reverse strand, counting down.
AAACTGGTTGAAGTTCGGCGGGCAAGTGCTTGATTGCAAATACACCCCGCCCCGCGTCGGGCCCGATCACAAAAGCCGCCGAAGGGCGCGCCCCAAGGCCTGCGGGCTTGCATCAACCCCATCTGGGCCGTAACCCTTGTAGCACCAGAAATTTCAACGCCCCCAGCGGGCGGCATTATCCGAGCGGCGCCGATCATGACCCTGACCCTTCGCATCGACAACTTCCCCTCCCTCTCCGATGGCGGCCCGATCGAGTATTCGACCAACCAGGGCGGCTTCGAGATTGGACGCGATCCGGCGATGGACTGGACCCTGCCCGACCCCAACCGCTTCGTCTCCTCCTGCCACGCCGAAATCCGCTACGAGAACGGGGGCTACTGGCTCTACGACGTCTCGACCAACGGCACCTTCGTCAACGGCGCCTCGATGCGGGTGAAGAGCCCCTACCAGCTGCAATCGGGCGACAAGCTCCAGGTCGGTCACTACCTCGTGGTGGCCGAGGTCGGGCAGGCGCAATCGGCGCAGGCTCCCGCCCATCAGGCGCCGCCCCCGGCCCAGTCCGGCCCCTCGCCCTTCGACGAGCCCGCCCCGCCCTCCGGCGGTGGTGGCGGCGGCGGAGACATCTGGTCTGTCGGCGGGGGTGCCCCGCCCAGCCAGGGCGAGTTTTCCTCGCGCAGCAGCGCCAGCCGCCTGTCGGACTTCGGCGACCAGCACATCGACCTGCCCGACTTCGGCGGTAGCGAAACCGGCACCCCGCCGCCGCCCGCCGCCAGCCCCTCGGGCGGCAGCGCCTCGCCCTTTGGCGAGGCCCCGCCCCCGCCCCAGTCCGCGCCTCCCGCGCCTCCGGCCCCCGAAGAGAGCGCATCGCCCTTCGGTGACGCCCCGCCGCCCGCAGCGCCCCCGCCCTCTGCGCCGCCCCCCGCCGCGCCGCCACAGGAAACCACCGGCTCGCCCTTCGGCCCCGGCCCGGACGCGGCTCCCACGCCGCCCCAGCCGGCCCCGCCCGCCGAGTCCACCGGCTCGCCCTTCGGAGCGTCGCCCCCCGCACAACCGGCACCGCCGCAGCCTGCGCCCCCCCAGCCCGCGCCGCCGCCCGCAGCGCCGCCGGCCCCGGCAGCTCCGCCCCCCGTCAGCCCCACGGCCCCCGCGGCCGAGGCCTTCGCCGCACCGCCCGTGCAGGCCCCCTCCGCGCCCCTGCCCAAGGCAGGCTCCGTCGGCGACGCCTCCGGCCTGCTGGCCGCCATCGCAGATGGTGCAGGGATCAACCCCAAGGCTTTCGAAGGCCCCGACCCCGGCGCCGTGGCCCATGAAATCGGCCGCGCCCTGCGGATCATGGTCGGCGAGCTCGGCGGGCTGCTGAAGGCCCGCGCCGCCACCAAGCAGAGCCTCAAGTCGGGTTCGCGCACCATGATCGGGGCCGATGCCAACAACCCGCTCAAGTTCATGCCCTCCGCCGAGGAGCAGCTCGAGACGATGTTCGGCACCGGCCGCCAGGGCTACATGCGCGGCTCCGAGACGGTTCAGAAAAGTTTCAATGATATCAAGATGCACCAATACGCAGTTCACGCGGCACTTCAGCCTGCGCTGGCACGGCTGCTGGAAGACATGAGCCCCGAGTCGGTCGAAGACAAGGTCGATGCCGGGCGCTTCTCCTCCAAGGACGCGCGGGCCTGGCAGATCTACGTCGAGCGCTGGGACGCCAAGACCCACCCCTACGACAATGGCATGCTCGATGTCTTCCTCGCCTACTTTTCCGAGAGCTACGATGACGTCATGGAAAAGACCGAAAATCAGTAGCTTGCATCGCGAAGCTGCAACGTGACAAAACCGTTAAATTCAAGGGCATTCCTTGACATTTCAGGCCTGTATTCATAGGTTGGGTGCACGGATTTTGACAAAACGGTGATTTACATGCGCAACCTGCTCCTCTCCTCTGCATTGGTGGCCGCCTCCGCGTTTGCTGCCTCTGCCCAATCGTCTTCTCCCTACTCCGCCGATGACGTCGCCAACTTTCTGGTCGACTCCGCGGACCTGGGCCTCAATCGCGGCATCTGCATCGGCACCGCCGAAGAATGCGCCCCGCCCAAGCCCAAGGGCATGGACATGATGATCAACTTCGAACTCGACAGCGCCGAGCTGACCGACCAGGCGAAAGAGACCCTCGCCGTCGTCGCGCAGGCCTTCGAGGACGAGCGGCTCAAGAAGGCCCGCTTCATGATCGAGGGTCATACCGATGCCCGCGGCACCGAAAACTACAACGGCAACCTCTCCGAGGATCGCGCCGCCTCCGTGCAGGCCTATCTGGTCAGCCTCGGCGTCACCGAAGAGCGGCTCTCGGCCATGGGCTTCGGCGAAAGCACGCCCCGCACCGATGATCCGATGGACCCCGAGAACCGCCGCGTCGAGCTTCGCATCGACCTGCAGTGATCACCGGGCAATTCCCCTCGGGTCATGCCCCAAGGTAAGGCACATACGCCGTCCCTCCCCCGGGGCGGCGTTTCTTTTTGGTGAATTTTCCGTTTAACAGGCCCGTGACTCAAATTTTTTGAGTGACCTCCGGGCCTTATCACGCCAGTATCGCCGCCGAATACACGAGGGCGCCCCAGAGGCCGCCCCACCGACCGGGAAGTCAAATGCGTTACGACAATCTCTTCGAGCCCATTTCCGAAGATCAGCCCTGTGGCCCCGATCTGCTGCTTGAAGACGACAACGACTACATCGAGTATTACTTCGAAGCCATCGACAAGGTGCCGATGCGCTACATTGTCAGTAGCGAAACCGGCGAAGTCTTCGACCGCAAGAACATCGACATCAAGAAAGAGACCGCCGCCATCGGCAAGCTGCTCGAAAAGAGCCGCTGCCTGCGCCTGCTGTCGCTCGAGGCGCAGTTCCAGGCGCTGGCCGGGCGGGTCATCGGCTTTTCCGAATGCGTGCAGGCCATCGAGGGCCTGCTGGAGCGCTACTGGGCCGATGTGAACCCCAAGATCGAAGAGGGCGACGCCACCGAGCGGCGCAACGCCATCGAGCTGCTCAACGAGATGGGCCAGGTCATCATGCCGCTCGAGCATGCGCCCCTGCTCGAAGACCGCCGCGCCGGGCGGTTCTCCTTCCGCGACTACCAGCTTTCCACCGGCGCCAAGGAGCCGCGCGGCACCGAGCGGGCCGCGGCCGATGCCGGGGCGATCATGACCGCCTTGCAAAGCGCCGACAACGCCGAGCAGGTCGACAAGCTCTATGCCGCGCTCACCGCCGCCCAATCCGGCTGCGCGGCGATCAAGAACACCTGCATGATGGCCGACAGCGGGGCCTTCTCGCCCCAGTTCGACAATCTCACCGAAGTGCTGCGCGACATGGTCGCCCTCTTCGCAGAGGCCCGCCCCGACCTGTCGGGCGGCACCGACGAGGCCGGCGCCGAAGGCGAGGCCGGCGAGGCCCTGCCCGGCGAAGACGGCGCGCCCGCCCCTGCCGTCGGCGGGGCCGGCACCCGCGTGTCTTCCGGCCCGCCCGTCATGGTCGGCCCGGTGCCCAACCACGCCACCGCCAAGGCCGCGCTGGAGCAGATCGAGGCCTATTTCGCCTCCGTCGAGCCCTCCGCGCCCTCGCTGCTCCTGATTCGCCAGGCGCAGGATCTCATCGGCAAGCCGCTGACCGAGGCGCTCCAGGCGCTGCTGCCCGGCATGTCCAACAACGCCATCGTCGATTTCGGCACCAAGGAGGGCTTCATGCTCGACTTCGGCAAGCTCTCGCAGCTCGCCGCCTACGAGCTGCCCGCCAACGCCACCCAGATAGATACCGGCCCCGCCGAACCCGTCGTCTGCGAGAACCGCGAGCAGGCCGCCGCGCTGATCTCGGCGGTCGAGAACTTCTTTCGCCAGACCGAGCCCTCCAGCCCGGTCCCGGTGCTGCTCTTCAAGGCGAAGACCTACCTCAACCGCGATTTTTCGTCGATACTGAGTGACCTGTTCCAACACATGGACCAACCCGGCTGACGCTCGGTCAGCCACCCCCCTTCCGTGGGGGCAAAACATTTGACAAACCTGGGGCCACGTGGCTTCAATTGCTTAAGTATTAGGGAGATTTTCACATGGCTGATTCAGCAACCCGATTCATCAAACGCAACCGCCCCCCCCGGGTTCAGATCTCCTACGAAGATCCGTACGACAGCGAAAAGAACGTCGAACTGCCCTTCGTCATGGGGGTCATGGCAGACCTGTCCGGCAACTCCTCCGCCGTCGAAAAAGACCCGATGGCCGAGCGCAAGTTCACCCAGGTCGATACCGAGAACTTCGATGACTACATGGAAGCCGTCGCACCCGGCGTCTCCTTCAACGTCGACAACAAGCTCTCCGAGGAAGAGGGCGAAAAGCTCGGCGTCTCGCTGAACTTCAAGAAGATGGCCGACCTCGATCCCGGCGAAATCGCCAAGCAGGTTCCGGCGCTCAAGCAGCTGCTCGACGCCCGCGACGAGCTGGCCAACCTCCAGCGCTACATGAACGGCAAGTCCGGCGCCCAGGACCAGCTTCGCAAGCTGCTCGACGACCCGGCGATGATGAAGCTGCTCGCCGAGAAGCGCGCCGACATCAACGACGACAACGAAGAGGGTGGCGACGACAGCGCGGGCTGACCCCCACGCATTTCGCCTGAGATTTCGAGGCCCCGGCGCTGCTGCAAGACACGCCCCGGCCCCGACGAACCAAAAGACAGGGACGATTGACATGGCAACCGAAGCCCAACAGGAAGCCGGCGCCGCAGGTGGTGAGGTCGATGAACTCGACGCCTTCTCCTCCGCGCTGAAGCAGAACTTCAAACCCCGCTCCGACACCGCCGCCACCGAGGTGGAAAACGCGGTCTCGACGCTGGTGAAAACGGCGCTGGCCGACAGCACCGTCATCAAGGAAGACATCCTCGACACCGTCGACGAGATGATCGCCGCGCTCGACTCCAAGCTGACCACGCAGGTCAACGAGATCCTCCACAGCGAGCAATACCAGCAGATCGAAAGCGCCTGGCGCGGGCTGCATCACATGGTGATGAACTCCGAGCCCGACGCCACGCTCAAGATCAAGGTGCTCAACGTCTCCAAGAAGGAGCTCGAGCGCGAGCTTCGCTCCTTCCCCGGCGCCAAGTGGGACCAGAGCCCGCTGTTCAAACAGATCTACGAGCATGAATTCGGCCAGCTCGGCGGCCAGCCCTACGGCGCGCTGATCGGCGACTACTACTTCGATCACTCCGCCGCCGACGTGCGCCTGCTGCGCGACCTCGGCAAGATCGCCGCCGCCTCCATGGCCCCCTTCATCGCCGCCGCCGACTCCGGCCTGATGAACATGGACAGCTGGAACGACCTCAACAAGCCGGCCGACCTCGGCTCGATCTTCGAGACTCCGGACTACGCCGCCTGGAAGTCGCTGCGCGAGAGCGAAAACTCCCGCTACGTGGCCCTGACCGCCCCGCGCGTTCTGGCCCGCGAGCCCTACGGGCAGAACTCGCTGCCGGTCGAGGCCTTCAACTTCGAAGAAGAGACCGACGGCCACGAAGGCAAGAAATATGCCTGGATGAACGCCTCCTACGCCATGGCGGCCAACATCGCGCGCGCCCACAAGGAGCACGGCTGGACCGTCCGCATCCGCGGCGTGCAGTCGGGCGGCGAGGTCATCAACCTGCCGACCCACACCTTCGACACCGGCGATGGCTCCATCGACCAGAAGTGCCCCACCGAGATCGCAATCTCCGACCGCCGCGAGGGCGAGCTCTCCAAGGCCGGGATCATCTCTCTGGTGCACCGCAAGAACACCGACAAGGCCGCCTTCATCGGCGCCCAGTCGCTCTACAAGCCCAAGAGCTTCGTCGATCCCGAGGCCACGGCGGCAGACAACCTCAGCTCCCGCCTGCCCTACATCTTCGCGGTGTCGCGCTTCTCGCACTACCTCAAGTGCATCGTGCGCGACCAGATCGGCTCCACCAAGGAAGAGGCCGTGCTCGAGCGCGACCTGAAGAACTGGATCGCCCAGTATATCGACGGCGACCCCAAGAACTCTTCCGAAATGGCCAAGGCCAAGCGCCCGCTCGCGGGTGCCGAAATCAAGATCGTCCCCGACGAGGAAAACCCCGGCTATTACATGGGCAAGTTCTTCCTGCGTCCGCACTTCCAGATGGAAGGCATGGACATCGGCATGTCGCTCGTGTCGCGCCTGCCCTCGGGCGGCTGATCTTTCAGAAGGTTCGGGCCCTGTATTCACAGGGCCCGTTCGGTTCCTTCACGATTTCGTAAAAAAAATTGTGGGGGGATCTTGCAACGGGAGGCCCTGCTTCCCATCTTGGTAGGGACCGGGAATTAACGGTCCTTATTCTTAAAAAACGGCAAGTTATTTTGCTTCCACTAGGTAACCACAAGGAGATCAACTAATGGCTACCGCACTTTATATGAAACTCGACGGTGTTGAAGGCGAATGCGTGGTCGCGGGCTACGAAGGCTGGATCGACCTGCTTTCCATGTCCTTCTCCGGCTCGCAGTCCGGCACCATGCACACTGGTCGCGGCGGCGGCTCCGGCAAGGTTGCCATGGGCGACCTGATGGCCACCAAGCTGACCGACAAGTGCTCCACCGACATGATGAAGAAACTCTGCATGGGCCAGCACTACGCCTCTGTCGACGTGCACGCCACCAAGGCAACCGGCGGCAAGCCGCTCCCCTACTTCACCATCAAGCTGACCCACGCCGTTGTGACGTCGCAGAGCTTCGGTGGCGCCGGCGGCGGCAGCGACCAGATGACCGAGAGCTTCTCGCTGAACTACCGTGAGATCGCTTGCGAGTACAAGATCCAGAACGAGGATGGCACCGAGACCGGCACCACCTCCGCCTCGTACAACGTCGCCTCCGGCGAAGGGGCCTGATCCTCGCTGCTGGTCGGATTTTCGAACCAGCTCGGAAAGATTGCAAAGGGGCGCAGCGATGCGCCCCTTTCGCTTTGTTTCGGGCCCTGAATTGGCTCAAAACCCCTTGCATTCAAGCACTTGCGCCTCCATTCTCAGGCCCGTTCCATCAGGTCATTTTCACGGGTCTCACGCGCTTTTCACAAATTTCTCCACCCTCTTCCCCCTTCACGCCCCGGCCCTGCCCCGCTATCGTTGACGCTGCGTCCGGTCCGGGCGCCCCGGCCCCAAAGCGAAGGCTCCGCCCATGGCACGCGAACCCCAGCAGCTCCAGATTCCGATCATGTATGCCTTCCGCGAGGCCCATATCGCCCGCGACGCCAAGATCGACGGCACCAGCTACAAGGACGGCCAGCGCGTGCTGACGGACCGCTCCGCCACCCGCCGCCGCGGTGCCAACGAGGCCCAGCTCAAGCGCAACCTCGAACTCGATCTCGTGCAGCTCGCCAACACCATCAACCTCGATGCGGTGATGGACGTCGACGACCTCGAATATGTCCAGCGCTCGGTGCTCAACTACGGCGTGGTCGACCTCTCCAACCTCACCTCCGAGGACATCCGCGTGCAGCGCGTGCCCCAGCAGCTTGCGCGGGCCCTGCTCAACCACGAGCCGCGCTTTGTCCCCTCCTCGATGGACGTGCAATTGCGCGAGGAATTCGACGACGTGAACCAGAAGCTGATGTTCGACATAAACGCCGAAATGGCCTGCAAGCCGATTGATATTCCGCTCGAATTCGTCGCGGAAATCGACGTAGGCTCCGGCAAGATGAAATTCTCAAATATAGAAGGCGCCGGATGAACCGCGAATTCCTCAACGCCTACAACCGTGAGCTGGCCATCCTCTACGAGCGGTCCAAGGAGTTTGCCGAGGAGTATCCCGGCATCGCCGAGCGGCTCGGCGGGCTGACCGAAGACAAGCTCGATCCCGGGCTCGGCGGGCTGTTCGAGGGCACCGCCTTCATGGCCGCCCGCATCCAGGTGGCCGTGCAGGGCGAGTTCGAAACCTTCACCACCGCCCTGCTCGAACAGCTCATGCCCGACTACCTCGCGCCCACGCCCTCGGCGATGATCGTGCAGGCCAAGCCGGACTATACCGAGAAGGATCTGGTCAAGGGCGAGAGCTTCAACGCCGGCGCCTATCTCGATGCCACCTATGTCGAGCGCGAGCAGCGCGTGTCGGCCCGCTTCCGCCTCGCGGCCCCGCTCACCCTCTGGCCCCTTGATCTCGATACCGCCACCTACATGCCCTCGCCGGGGCCAATGCAGGCGCTCGGGCTCGATGTCATGCGCCAGACCGCGGCCGGCCTGCGCCTGCGCCTCGTGCGCCGCACCGACAACTCCGAGCGCGACCCCGAGCTGCCCCCCAAGAAGGGCGACAAGCCCGCGCTGGTCAACGAGATCCTCGCCAACGAGCTGCCGATCTACCTCAACGGCCCCCGCGCCGACATGGTCACGCTCTACGAACAGCTCTTCGCCGACACCTGCCGCGTCACCCTGCGCTACCTCGACCGCTCCGGCGACCCGGTCTTCCTGCCCTGCCCGCCCGGCATTCTGGAGCAGGTCGGCTTCCGCGAGGACGAGCGGCTGTTTCCCGAGGAAGACAAGATCTTCGAGGGCTTCTCGCACCTGCGCGAATACTGGATCCTGCCGCAGAAGTTCCTCGGCTTCCGCCTCTGCGGCCTCAAGCGCCTCCTGGCCCGCATCCCGGCGCCGATGTTCGATGTCATCATCGAGTTCTCAAAGAGCCAGCCCAAGCTGGCGGCGCTGATCGAGCCCTCCAACTTCCGCCTCTTCGCCGCCCCCGCCGTCAACCTCTTCGAGGAACGCTGCTCCCGGGTGCGCCCCGACCCCAAGTTCAACGAATATCTCGTCGTCCCCGACTCCAGTCCCTCGGTCAATTACGAGGTCCAGCGGATCAAGGAGGTCTACGCCCACTATCCCGGCATGCGCAAAAAGGTCCGCGTCAACCGGCTCTACTCCCAGCCCGACGGCGAGGTGCGCCCGGGCGACGCGCTCTACTACAACCACACCCGCAAGCCCCGCCGCCTGACCGAGAAAGAGCGGCGCTTCGGCTTTGGCGGCGATTACGTCGGCACCGAAACATACCTCAGCATCTACGAGCCTGCCGGGCTGGATGACGAGGAGCGGGTGCAGCGCCTTCAGGTCATCGCGCTCTGCTCCAACCGCCACCTCGTGCAGCAACTGCCGATCGGCCAGAGCCAGGTCGATTTCCGCCTGACCGACGATGTGAACGTGCCGCTGGCCTGCATCTCCGGCCCCACCCCGCCGCGCGTGTCGATCGCCGACCTCGATCACAACGATCCCCGCATCGGCCACCACGGCGAGGTCATGTGGCGGCTGGTCAACCTGCTCAGCTTCAACCAGCTCGGCCTGAAGGACCGCCACTCCGACGACCCCGCCGGCGGTCTGCGCGAGCTGCTGGGCCTGTTCTCCGACATCGGCGATTCGGTCACCGAGCGCCAGATCCGCGGCATCACCGGCATCGCCTCCCGCCCCATCACCCGCTCCCTGCGCCGGGATGACGGCTACCACGCCGCCCGCGGCACCGAGGTCACGCTCAAGTTCGACGAACGCGCCTTCGAGGGCACCGGCATCATGCTGCTGGGCGCCGTGCTCGACCGCTTCTTTGCCGATTACGCCCATATGAACAGCTTCACCGAAACCGTGCTCGTCTCCGACAGTCGCGGCGAGGTCATGCGCTTCACGCCCCGCTCGGGCACCGGGCCGCTGCTGTGAGCGCGCGGGCCAGCTCCGGGGCCGACGAGGCCAAGCCGCTTCCGCTCGAAGAGGCCCGCACCCGGCGTCAGATGCTCGAAACCGAGCCCTACCGCTTCAACCTGCACGCCCTGCTGCGCGAGCTGGAGCGGATGTATCCCGACAAGCCCCGCATCGGGCGCAGCCAGGTGCTGGCGCAGGAAATCGTCAGCGTCGGCCAGGACCCGTTCCTCGATTTCCCCGCCTCCAACGTGAAGGCCTTCGAGGTCCGCGAAGACGAGGTGCCGCGCCTGCGCACCAAGTTTCTCGGCTTCTTCGGCCCCCAGGGCCCGCTGCCGATCCTCACCACCGTCGAGGCGCTGCGCTGGCAGGACGCGGGCGACGACGCCTTCGTCCGCTTCGCCGACATCTTCGCCACCCGCTTCCTCCAGCTCTTCCACCGGGTGTGGGCCGATGCCCGCCCCATCGCCCAGTTCGACCGCCCCGAGGATGACCGCTTCGCTGCCTACGTCGGCTCCACCATCGGCCTCGGCACCGCCCCCTACCGCGACCGCGACCGCGTGCCCGACATCGCCAAGCTGCCCTATGCCGGGGTCATGGGCAGCCGGGTCAAATCCGCCAAGCGCCTCCAGCAGGTGCTGGAGGGGGTGCTCGGCGTCGATGTGAAGATCCGCGAGCGCGAGGGCATCTGGCTCGAATTCGAGGCGGGCGACCTCTCCCGCATCGGCCAGACCGGCGCCGACCTCGGGCGCAACACCTACGCCGGCAGCCGGGTCTATTCGATCAACGACAAGGCCGTCATCGAGATCCGCGCCGAGCAGCTCGACGATTACGAGAGCTTCCTGCCCGGCGGAGACATGTTTGAACGGCTCGCAGATATGGTAAGGTTCTATCTGGGCGAGCAGATTGATTTCGATGTCGAGCTCGCCCTGCCCCGCAAGCTGTGCCCCAAGGCCCAGCTCGGCACCAAGGGGCGGCTGGGCTACACCACCTGGACGCCGCTGAAGTCCGACACGCCGGGGTCAGGTGAGGACGATTATGTTTCAGACGCCCGTTTCAGCCTTCATCAGGCTGTGATCGGCAACATTCAAACCGAGTAACAAGACAAGCATTTCAATAGGGACGGAACAGACATGTCAGACGTGAGCCTCGAAACAGTCGCCGGAAAGCTCAATCGCTCCGGCTACGACGCTTTCATGAAAGCCCACCGCCACGCCCGCAGCGAGGGCAACCGCAATGTCGAGGTGAGCCATTGGTTCTTCCACATGGTCGCCAACCAGAAGAGCGACATTTCGGTCGCGCTCGACAACTACGGCATCGACCGCTCCAAGGTGCTGGGCGAGCTGCAGAAAAAGATCGACGACTACCGCAAGAACGTCACCGAGATGCCCGGCTTCGCCGAGGGCGTCATCGACCTGCTCGATCGCGGCTGGCACTACGCCACCCTGCTCTTCGCAGAACCCCAGATCCGCACCGGCCACCTGCTGGTCGCCACCCTCAAGAGCAAGGAGCTGCTCCGCGCCCTCAAGGAGTGCTCCCCCACCCTCGGCGGGCTGAACGTCGAAACCATGGTCAACGACGCCCGCGGCGTCTGGGCGCTCTCCGAAGAGGAAGACCAGCGCCCGATGGACGGCTCCGGCCTCTCCTCCGGCGGCGGCGGCGAGGGCGGCGACACCGCCTCCAAGGGCACCGGCGCGCTCGATCGCTACTGCGTCGACCTCACCGCGCAGGCCTCCTCGGGCAAGATGGACCCGATCGTCGGGCGCGATGACGAGATCCGCAACATCATCGACGTGCTGATGCGCCGTCGCCAGAACAACCCGATCCTCACCGGCGAGGCCGGGGTGGGCAAAACCGCCGTGGTCGAGGGCTTTGCCCAGCGCCTTGCGAGCGGCGACGTGCCGCCCCAGCTTCAGGGCAACCGCCTGATGTCCCTCGACATGGGCCTGATGCAGGCCGGCGCCTCGATGAAGGGCGAGTTCGAGCAGCGCCTGCGCCAGCTCATCGACGAGGTGCAAGGCTCGGCCACCCCGATCATCCTCTTCATCGACGAAACCCACACCCTCATCGGTGCAGGCGGGGCCGCAGGCACCGGCGATGCCGCCAACCTGATGAAGCCCGCGCTCGCGCGCGGCACGCTCCGCACCATCGGCGCGACCACCTGGATGGAATACCAGAAGTATTTCGAGAAAGACCCGGCCCTCACCCGCCGCTTCCAGCCGATCACCGTCGATGAGCCCGATATCGAGCGCGCCTGCTACATGCTGCGCGGCATCATGACCCCGATGGAGAACCACCACAAAGTGCGCATCTCCGACGAGGCCATCGTCGCCGCCGTCCAGCTCTCCTCGCGCTACATCCCGGCCCGGCAACTGCCCGACAAGGCCGTGAGCCTGCTCGACACCGCCTCCGCCCGCGTGGCGATCTCGCAAAGCACCACCCCCGCCAAGGTGGCCGACCTGAAGGCGACGATCTCCAAGTTCGAGGCCGAGCTTCTGGGCAAGGAGCGCCAGTCCGAACTGGGCGAAACCGCCGACGAGCGCATCGCCGAGGTGCAGGAGGAGATCGAGAAGGCCAAGGCCGATCTCGCCGCCGCCGAAAAGATGTACGAGGACGAGAAGGCCATCGTGCAGGAGGTGCTCGAACTGCGCGCCCAGCTCACCGGCGTGGGCGATGGCAAGCTCGCCGTCGACAAGCCCGGCGAGGTGCCCCCCACCCCCGAAGAGGCGCATCAGGCGCAGGACGCCGCCGATGAGGCCGCCGAAGCCGGAGGCGAGGCCGCCGAGGCGCCCGCCCCCGTCGAAGTGCCCGAAGAGCACGCCGCCCCCGCCACCGGCGACGACGCCGCCAAGCTGCGCGAGGCGCTGGCCGCCAAGGTGGCCGAGCTCGACGCCCGCGATGCCGACGACCGGATGATCTACTCCCACGTCGACTATCAGGCCGTGGCTTCGGTGGTGGGCGACTGGACGGGCATCCCCGTGGGCCGCATGGTCGCCGACGAGCTGCAAGCCATCCTCACCCTCGCCGACCGCCTCAAGGAGCGCGTCTGCGGCCAGGATCACGGGCTGGAGATGATCGCCAAGCGGATCGAAACCTCCACCGCCAAGCTCGACAACCCGGGCAAACCCATCGGTGTCTTCATGCTCGCCGGCCCCTCCGGCGTGGGCAAGACCGAGACGGCGCTGGCGCTGGCCGAGGCGATCTATGGCGGCGAACAGAACGTCATCACCATCGCCATGTCCGAGTATCAGGAGGCCCACACCGTCGCCCTGCTCAAGGGCGCGCCTCCGGGCTACGTCGGCTACGGCGAAGGCGGGCGGCTCACCGAGGCCGTGCGCCGCAAGCCCTACTCCGTGGTGCTTCTCGATGAGGTCGAAAAGGCCCACCCCGACGTCCACGAACTCTTCTTCCAGGTCTTCGACAAGGGCCACATGGAAGACGGCTCGGGCCGCTCGATCGACTTCAAGAACTGTCTGATCCTGCTCACCTCCAACGCCGGCACCGATGTCATCATGGACATGTGCGCGCAAGGAGAGGCCCGCCCCGATGCCGAGGCGCTGGCCGAGGCCCTCAAGCCCTCGCTGCTCGAGGTCTTCCCCCCCGCGCTCCTGGGCCGGATCGTGACCATCCCCTACTATCCGCTCTCCAAGGATGTGCTGGCGATGATCACCAAGCTGAAGATCGGCTCGATCGTGAAGCGGGTGAAGGGCAACCACAACGCCACGATGACCTACTCCGATGCCGTCATCGAGCACATCGTGAGCCAGTGCAACGACCCGGACTCTGGTGGCCGGATGATCGACAACATCATCACCCAGACCATCCTGCCCGACCTCTCCCGCGCCATTCTCGAAAAGGCCGTGGGCGGCGACGAGCTGAAGGAGATCAAGGTCGACGTGAAAGACGAGGCCTTCGACTACCAGCTCGCCTGATCCAACCCGGCCCCTGCCTGCCCTCCGCAGGCCGGGGCCCCCTCACCCACCCCGCCGGACCCGTCCCGCCGGGTGGGTGAACCCCGCCACGCTCCCACCGCAAATCCCACGCCCCGCAAGTGACGCCACGTCACAAGCCACGGTTATGCACCCATAGCGCGAAAATGCCCTCCGCAGGTCGCGTGCATGTCGCCTTTTCGCCTCATTTCCCGCCCAGCGTCTCCCTACGGCAATCAGGGGAGCCCGTAATGGATATTCTGACCTCGATCACCATCGGACAGGTGATCTCCGCCTTCCTCGTCTGCGTGCTTCTGCGCGAGATTCTCTACACCCTGTCGCATGTCCTGCCCGACAGCATCGCCGGTCCCGGCGGCTGGCTGATCGACACCGGCTCCGAAGGGCACGAGGGCGACTAAGCCCCCCGCCCTGCCGCCGACCTGTGCGGGCATGCGCGCTCCACGCGCGATGCCCCCGCCTCACCCACGGCGAATGAGCACCTGAAGATCGGCCACATTGGTGCCGGTCCCCCCGGTGATGAGCAGATCGCCCGTCAGCTTCAGCCCGTGATAGGCATCGTTGCGCGCGAGGTAATCCGCCGGCACCTTTTCCGCCGCCGCCAGCCTTGCGCGGGTGCCATGGTCCACCATGCCCCCGGCCGCATCCGTCGGCCCGTCGCGGCCATCGGTGCCGCCGCTCAAGAACACCCACTGACCCGGCCAGTCGGCCAGCTCCGCGAGCTTCAGCGCCAGCTGCTGGTTGCGCCCGCCCGCTCCGGGGTCCGGCCCCAGCCGCACCGTGGTCTCGCCGCCAAACAGCGTGATGCCCGGCCCAGCCTCGCCCGCCGCCAGCACCACCTGCGCGGCCTCCTCCACATCGCCCTCCAGCGGCTCGGCCATCACCCGCGCCCCCGGCGCGGCCCGCGCCATCGCCGCCACGCTCACCGCGTTGGAGCCGATCACCTCGTTGCGGGCCTCGGGCAAAGGCGGCAGCGCCTCGGCGCGCGCGCCCAGATGCCCGCGCACCGACTCCGGCAAGCCCTCCCAAATCCCGAGGCTCCGGCACATCTGCGCCGCCGCCTCGCGGCTGCCGATCGGCGGGGCGGTCGGGCCGGAGGCGATGGTCGACAGGTCGTCGCCCACCACGTCCGACAGGATCAGCGCCCGCACGCTGGCCGGGGCCGCCGCCCGCAGAAAGCCGCCGCCCTTCAGCCGCGAGAGCTGCTGGCGCACCAGGTTCATCTTGTGAATATCCGCTCCCGAGGCCAGCAGCGCGGCATTCACCGCCGCCTTGTCCTCAAGGCTGACGCCCGCCACCGGTGCGGGCAGCAGCGCCGAGCCGCCGCCCGAGATCAGCGCCAGCACCCTCTCGCCCGCGCCCGCCCGGCCCAGCATCTCCAGCACCGCCTCGCCTGCCGCGAGCCCGCCCGCATCGGGCACCGGGTGGGCGGCCACCATCACCTCCGCGCCCGCCACCTCCTGCGCGTTCTCCGGGTTGGTCACGACCAGCGCCGCTTCCACCGGCCCCACCCGCTCCAACGCGGCGCGCATCATCGCCGGGGCCGCCTTGCCCACCGCAATCACGAAGCGGCCCTGCCAGCCCTCCGCCTCCAGCGCCCGTGCCACCGCCGCGCCCGGATCGGCCGCCGCCACACCGGCGCGAAAGATCAGCTCCGCCTCGGCCCGCATCGCCGCCCGCGCGGCATGTTCCGTTTCGCTTTCCTCTGCCATGCGCCCACCCTCTCCCAAGCCCGCGGCAAGCGCCAGAGCCCATTGCCCGGCCCTCGTCCCGCGGCCCGATTTCTGCTAGCGTGAATAAAGCGTGAAGCCCCCTTCTCAGCTGGCCGAACTCGGTTAACCTTACGTCATTGCCAAGGGGGAGTCCGAATGACTCAGGTCGAAGCGCAGTCAGAGACAGTCGAGGTGCGGGTCGTGTGCATCCGCCTCTTCGGGGTCTTCGCGCTGTCCTGGGAGGACGGCGACGAAATTCGCGTCCGCTCCACCAAGATCCGCGCCATGCTGGCCATGCTCGCCACCGCCCCCGAGGGCACCCGCACCCGCGCCTGGTTGCAGGACATGCTCTGGGGCCGCTCTGGCCACGAGCACGGCCGCGCCTCGCTGCGCCGCGCCCTGACCGATCTGCGCGGCCTCTTCGGCGAAGACTTCACCGAGCTCTTCGAGGTCAACAACTCCGAGGTCCGCCTCCACCTCGAACGCATCCGCATCACTGGCACCCTTGAGGATGGCGACTTTCTCGAAGGCACCGAAATCGCCGAAGACGGCTTTGCCGAATGGATCCAGTCCCAGCGCAAGAGCAACCGCACCATCCTCTCCGCCGTCGCCCGCACCCGCCCGGGGCGCGTGGCGCAGGAAATCATGAACCGCGGGATGCACCTGCATCCCTCCATCGCCATCCTGCCCTTCGCCACCGCCCGCGGCTACCAGGGGCCGGTGCAACTGGGCGACATGATCTCCGAGGAGATCTCCCGCTCGCTCTCGCGCAGCCACATGCTCGACGTCATCTCCCACCTCTCCTGCCGCACCCTCGATGCCCGCTCCGTCGCTCTGGTCGAGATCCAGGAAAAGCTCGACGCCGACTACGTGGTCGCCGGCAAC
Source organism: Oceanicola sp. 502str15 (assembly GCF_024105635.1). NCBI lineage: Bacteria > Pseudomonadati > Pseudomonadota > Alphaproteobacteria > Rhodobacterales > Roseobacteraceae > Oceanicola > Oceanicola sp. 502str15. The sequence continues at coordinate 375,523 of NZ_WYDQ01000001.1, read as the reverse complement.
TACCGCACCCAGGGCGACAAGCTCATGGTCAACGCCGATTTCATCGACACCAAGACCGGCCGCATCAGCTGGACCCGCGAGATGCAAAGCTCGCTCTCCGACTTCCTGCGCGGCGGCGAGGGGCTGGTGGCCGGGCTCGCCGGCGAGATCGGCCGCGCGGTGATGGATACCTCGCTCGACCTCGCCGCCTCCTCGCCCCTGCCCGATGTCGACAGCCACGCCCTGCTGATGGGCTCCATCACCCTGATGCACCGGCTCTCGGTGCAGAGCTTCGCCAAGTCCAAGACCTATCTCGAAGAGGTCATCGAGCGAGTGCCCGAAAGCGCCGTGCTGCACGGCTGGATGGGCAAGTGGCACGTGCTCTCGGTGGTGCAGGGCTGGTCCTCGCGGCTCGATGAAGACACCGCCACCGCCCGCGATTTCACCGCCCGCGCCCTCGACCTGCAGGCCGACAACTCCTTTGCCCTCACCATGGACGGGCTGGTCAACAACAACCTGCTCAAGCGCCACGACGTGGCCATGCGCCGCTACGACGAGGCCATCGAACTTGATCCCAACAACGCGCTGGCCTGGCTGCTCAAGGGGGTGCTGCACGCCTTCACCGACGACGGCGACCGCGCCGTCACCTTCACCAACCGCGCCCGCGCCCTCTCGCCGCTCGATCCGCAGGCCTACTACTTCGACTCGCTCTCCGCCGCCGCCCGGCTCGCCGCGCATGATTACGAGGGCGCGCTGGAGCTGGCCGAACGCTCGATGAAGGCCAACCGCCGCCATGTCTCCACCCTGCGGGCGCGGATCGTGGCGCTCTATCATCTCGACCGCATGGAAGAGGCCCGCGCCAGCGCCGAAACCCTCCTGCGCGCCGATCCCGGCTTCAACATCCGCGGCTACCTGCGCGACCACCCCGCCGCCGAATTCGGCTCCGGGCGCGACTGGGCGCGGGCATTGCGCGAGGCCGGCATCCCGAGCTGAGCGAACCGACACAGAAACAAACAGAAACAAACAGCATTCACCAACAAGGGGATAAGGGACATGTCGATTGCATCAGGAGTATCCGGGGTTTCCGGCGTCAGCGGCGTTTCGGGCGTCTCCGGCGTGTCGGGGGTAAGCGGGGTCTCGGGCGTCAGCGGGGTGTCCGGTGTCAGCGGAGTTTCCGGAGTGTCGGGCGTGTCGGGTGTCGGCGGCGGCTATTCCGGCTCGCTCTCGCTGGCCATCCTCACCTCCCGTGACGGCATCTCCGGCCCCTACCAGCCCATCGCCGCCGCCCCCGCGCAACTGCCCGCCAACGAGGTCGCCAACCTGCACCTCTGGGGCGCCGTCGAACGCGTCACCATGATCTCGGGCGAGCTCGTCGGCAGCCTCGCCGTGGCCGGCTCCGACGAGAGCGTTTCGGTCTACACCCTCGAAACCGCCGGCGGCACCGCCACCACCGCGCCCTCGGCCACCTATCACCCGCTGGTCAAGCTCACCCGCCCGACCCCGGATGATTTCCTCGCCCAAACCGCCATCGTCCACAACTACGCCGACCTGCGCCCCGACCGCGCCGGCGAGATCCTCAACCAGGTCGGCTACCCCACCGAGTTCTTCCAGCCCATCCTCGGCCTGCGCGGCGGCCTGCACAAATACACCCTCGAGCTGATCGCGCTGGTGCAGGCCATCGCCTCCAACGTGGTGCTGCAATGCAAGCACCGCCTCGCCTGCATCCGGCCCGATCGCTTCACCGCCCAGCTCATGCCGCTGATCCCCACACCCGGCCACGGGGCGCTGCCCTCCGGCCATGCCACCGAGGCCCATGTCGTCGCCCGCACCCTCGTGCACCTGATGGCCGGCAAGGCCCAGCTCCCCCGCCAGTCCGAACTGCTGCTGGCCCAGGCCGCCCGCATCGCCGTCAACCGCACCGTCGCGGGCGTGCACTTCCCGGCCGACAGCTTCGCCGGCGCGGCGCTGGGGCTGGCCCTGGCCGATTACCTCGCCCAGCGCGCCGGGGCCGCCGGGGCCGAAGCCAAGGAAACCGCCTTCAACGGGCCGGGCATCGGGGTGGAGGATTTCCACCTCTCCAAGGTCTACGACCTCGCCGCCGATGCGCCCGCCGACTTCGGCAGCCTCATCACCCGCGGCGATGCCGTGGGCGGCGTCACCGACGCGCCCCTCTTCGGCTGGCTCTGGGCCAAGGCACGGGAGGAATGGGCCGACGCGTAACTCGCGCCGCCCACCCCCTCCCCTCCCCGAAAGGCCACGCCCATGACCGACGCGCTCACATTCACCCCCGAGGACGACCCCGAAGGCGTTACCGCCATGTTCGACCCCTACTCGGCATGGTCCCTGCGCTACGCCCTCGACTTCGACCTGACGGCCACCGAAGACAGCGACGATCCGCACGACTTCCGTTACATGTTCACCGTCGACACCATGCAGGCCGGCGACATCGAAGACCTCCCCGAGCCCTTCCGGCTGGAGGGCGAAACCGACGTGGTGCTGCTCACCCGCTCGGTCAACATTGACGGCGGGGTGGAGAGCGCGCAGGCCACCTTCCAGTCCATCGCGCCCTTCGATCCGGCGGCCAACAGCTTCAGCGCGCTGGCCCCGGCAGAGGGCGGCGAAAAGCGCCTCGCCGCCGCGCCCCCGCCCGACGAGACCGCCGAAAACGAGGCCGCCGCCGCCGAAGAGGCCGAGGACGAGGCACAGAGCGGCTCGCGCGACACGCTCCGCTTCCGCGCCCCGCTGCGCCGCGTCTCGCTGCCCACCGGCGCGGCCCGCACCATGGAATACACGGCCCAAGGGCTGCCCGAGGCCACCGCCACCATCGTCGGCGTGATCGACGATGGCATAAACCCGCTCCACGATGCCCTGCGCGACAGCGCGGGCGCCACCCGCGTCGATTTCGCATGGGTGCAGGACGCCGCCGCCCCCTCCGGCACCACCACCGTCCCCTTCGGGCGCGAGGTGACGAAGGCCGAGATCGACGCCCAGCTCGCCCAAACCCCCAAGCCCGAAGCCGACCGGCTGGTGGCCCTCGGCCTTGGCGACTTCACCCGCGCCGGGGTGCATACCGTCGCCCAGCGTCTCAGCCACGGCACCCATGTCGCCTCGCTCGCGGGCGGCCACGGGCCGGACCATCTGCGCCTGCTCACCGTGCAGCTTCCCGCCGCCGTCACCATGGCCACATCGGGGGCCTTCATGTCGCCCTTCGTTCTGGCCGGCGCGGCCCATATCCTTGACCGGGCCTGGCTGATGTCGCTGGCCGAGGGCTTCCCGATCCCGGTGGTCATCAACTTCTCCTATTCGCTCTCCGGCGGGCCGCATAACGGGCTGCACTTTCTGGAGCGGGCGATAGATACGCTGGTGCAGGCGCATCTCGAGCGGCTGGCGCGGCAGTTCCCCACCAAGCCCGGCCGGGCCGAGGTGGAGGTGGTGCTGCCCACCGGCAACCGCCTGCTGGCGCGCGGCCACGGTGAGATCGAGGGTGCCCCCGAGGGCCGCACCGTCAAGACCGCGCTCACCCTGCCCTGGCGGGTGCAGCCGGGCGACGAAAGCTCCAACTTCCTTGAACTCTGGATGCCCCGCACCGCCGCCGGCGTGGAGCTTTGGCTCACCCCGCCCGGCGGCAGCCCCACCCGCGTCACCGGGTTGAGCGCGCAGCAGGCCGTGGTCATCCATCCCCAGGGCGACCCGGCCGCGGTGATCGGGCGCATCTCGCTCGACCGCCAGAAGGGCCAGAAGGCGCTCGACGGCATCGCCCGCAAGAAGCGCGTGCTCATCGCACTCGCGCCCTCCTGCATGCCCGCCTCCGTCTCCCGCCCGCCCGCACCCTCCGGGCTCTGGCAGGTGGAGCTGCGGGCGCGCATCTCTGCCGACGAACGCATCGAGGCCTGGATCCAGCGCGACGAGGCCCCGCTGGGCTACCGCCGCGCCGGGCGGCAGAGCTACTTCGACGATCCCGCCTATCACCGCTGGGATGCCATGGGCGGCGCGGCGGTCTATGACAGCGGGCCGTCGGTGGTGAAGCGCGCCGGCTCCCTCAACGGCATCGCCACCGGGCGGCGCAGCACCGTGGTCGGCCCCTCGCTCACCCGCTCCGAGCGGCTCGCCACCGGCTTTCCGCCCCTCGGCGACCTGCCCGGCGCACCCGGCTACACCCCCGCGCCCGTCGCGCCCCGCCGCACCGCCGCGCTCTACGGCGCTGCCGCCGCGCCCCACCAGCGCCAGCCCGATGCCTCCGCCGAGGGCGACCGGTCGCTGGTCGTGACCGGCGTGCTCGGGGCCGGGGCCGCCTCGGGCAGCACCGTGGCGATGAACGGCAGCTCTGTCGCCGCGCCGCAATACGCCCGCCACCTCGCCAACGGCTTTCTCGGCCTCCCCACCTCCCCCGGCCCCACCCTCTGGCCCGCCGCCACCGAGGCCGCGCATCTCTCCCGCCTCGGCCCCCGCGCCCTCGCCCCGCAGGGCAGCGGCACCGGCGGACCGGCGGATCTCCGGTAGGCCTACGTTTGATCGAGCGCCCCCCGGCATGGGGCGCCATGTGAAGGACATTGAGTTTGAGAATTTGCCTCGCCAACGGAGAGTTCGGGCCGCGCCCCGAACCTGTCGTCGACACCCTCCCCCAGGGCGCGCTGCACCCCGGGTATTTCTTCCCCGATGCCGGCTTCGAAGAGCGCCTCGGGCTCAATGCCGCGCTCGCCCGGCTCGGCGCGGCGATGGACAGCGAAGGCAAGGACGCCGCCGCGCCAGACGATGAAACCCTCGCCCTCGTCCCCCTCGCCGCCCAGGTGCTGCTCTGCTTCGTCACCACCGTCACCAGCAAGATCACCCCGCCCGACTTTGCCTCCGAGGCCCTGCTGCCGCTCGACCGCGAGACCATGGGCCACTACCTCGCCCAGGCCCACAGCTTCGCGCCCCGCCCCGACCCGGTGCTGCCGCCCCAGGCCACCAGGCTGGCCGAGGCCCTGGCGCCCCTGCCCTCGCCCGGCGCCGCGCTGCACTGGCTGCTGCTCCACCGCCTGCTGCCCCGGCTCTGCGACAGCGCCACGCTCGCCGCCGTCCGCGCCACCCGCGCGCCGCTCTTTGCCGCCATCCCCGAAGGCCCGCTGCTCCCGCTCGAGTTCGGCGTCGCCCTGCTCTCCGCCGCGCCCTTCCGCCAGCCCTCCTCGCGCCACCTCGCCCTATCTTACTGGTTCAACATCCCCACCGCCCAGGGCGTCTTCACCGCCCTGCGCCAGGCCGATGCCCCCCGCGCCGGCACCGTCCCGCTGCTGCCCCGGCTGGAGCGCGCCGACCTCAACCGCGGCGACTCCGGCGCCGTGCTGGTCGAGCACGACCTGCACAAGCGCACCCCGCTCTGGTTCTATCTCTGGCGCGAAAAGGCCCTGCTGGGCACCGAGGGCCGCCTCGGCCCCCTCGGCGCCCGCCTGCTGGCCGAAGGCATGATCGGCCTGGTCGCCGAAACCGGCAACACCGCCCTCGCCCATTCCGAAGACACACCCCCGCCCCCCGGCACGCTCGAAGCCTGGCAAGCCGCGCTCGGCTGAGGCCCGCCCTCCCCGCGCCCTAGGGCTCGTGAAAGGCGTCGCCCGCCTTGGTCAGCGGCTTGGTGAGGTAGCTCAGCACCGTCTTCTCGCCCACATGCAGCTCGACATCGGCCACGAGGCCGGGGCGCATCTCGACCCCCGCCTGCCGCGCCGTCATCGCGCTTTCGTCGATCTTCAGCACCACCTTGTAATGCGCCTCCCGCTCCGGGCGGCGCTCGTCCTTGAAGGTGTCGGCGCTGACGAAATGCACCTTGCCCTTCAGCGAGCCGTAGATGGTGTAATCATAGGCCGAGAGCTTGATCGTCGCGGGCTGGCCGGGGCGCACCGTCGCAATGTCGCGCGGCTTCACCTGCGCCTCGACGAAAAGCGCATCGCCCAGCGGCACGATCTGAAGGATCTCCTCGCCGGGGCGCACCACCCCGCCGATGGTGCTGACCGAGATCTTGTTGACGATCCCCCGCATCGGCGAGCGGATCTCGGTGCGCGCCAGCTGGTCGGCGCTCACCTTCATCTGCTGGCGCAGGCTGGCGAGCTCCTTGAGGGTATCGGCATATTCATCGGCCCGGCGCAGCTTGGCGGTGCTCACCACCTCCTCGTAGCGGGCGCGCGCGTCCGAGGCCGCCTTGCGGGTGCGGGTCACTTCGATCAGCGCCACAACCTTCTGCACCAGCATGTCTTCCATCAGCGCGTTCTCGCGCTCGGCCTGCTCCATCACCGCCCGCGCGCCCTCGGTGCGCGCGCCGGTGTCACCCTGCCGCGCCGCCAGCAGGGCGCGCTCGGACGAAACGATCTCGGGGCTGCGCTGCGCCAGCGCCTCGGGCACCGCAAAATCGCTCAGCCCCTCCATCTCGGCTTCAAGCCGCAGGCGGCGGATGTCGAGCGCGGTGATCTTGTCGCGGATGTCATCCACATTGGTCTGAAACCCGGTGCCCTGCAACCGCGCCAGCACATCCCCCGGCGCCACCGTGTCGCCCTCGCGCACCGTCAGCTCGGCCAGAATGCCGCCCTCGAGGTTCTGGATGATCTGCGGCCGCGAGGCCGACACCAGCTCCGCCGGGGCGCGCACGATCTCGTCGACCCGGGCAAACCCGGCCCAGAGCAGAAACACCACCAGCGCCGCGCCCACCGTCCAGATCAGCCGCGAGGGCCGCTCCATGCGGGTCTCCATCTGCGCATCAAAGCCCGGCTCGCCCGGGCTGCTCCAGACGCTCATGCCACACCGCCCAGCGGCAACCGCTTGGCCGCGCCGCTCTTCTTCAGATGGGCCAGCACCTCGTCCTTCGGCCCGTCCACCGCAATCCGCCCCTGCCCCAGCACCACGATCCGGCTCGACAGGCTCAGGATCGGCAGCCGATGGGTTGCAATCACCGCCGTCCGCCCCTTCAGCCACTCACTGAGCCGCGCCACGATCTGGCCCTCCAGCGCCTGGTCGAAGGCCGCCGTCGGCTCGTCGAGCAGCAGCACGCCGGGGTTCTGGAGCCAGAGCCGCGCCCAGCCCACACCCTGCCGCTGCCCCACGCTCAGCCCCTCGCCGCCATCGCGGATATCGAGATCCAGCCCCTTGGGGTGGGCGCGCACGAACTGGCCCAGCCCGGCAAAGTCCAGAGCCGCCAGCAGCCGGTCGTCGTCGCGCTCCAGCAAATGCATGTTCAGATTGTCGCGCAGCGTGCCCGCCACCAGCCGCACATCCTGCGCGAGATAGCCGATGCCGCGCCGCAGGTCGGCGGGCGCGATCTGGCCGATGTCGGTGCCATCCAGCATCACCCGCCCCTCGGTCGGGGCATAGAGGCCGGTCAGCAGCTTCATCAGGGTCGATTTGCCCGATCCGTTCGAGCCCAGCACCGCCAGCGTCTCCCCCGCGCGCACCTGAAGCGCCGAGATGTCGAGCACCGGGGCGCTCTCCTCGTCATAGGCAAAGCGGGTGCCGAGCAGCGTGTAACTGCCCTTCAGATACGCGCGGCGCAGATACTTCCGCCCCTCGGCCACATCCTGCGGCGCCTCGGCCACCGCATCGAGCCCGCTCAGCGCATGGCGCACGTTCGACCAGCGCGACATGGTGGCGGCCAGCTGCGACAGCGGCGCCAGCGTGCGGCTCGTCAGGATGCCCACGGCAATGATCGTGCCCACCGTGAACTCGCCCGCAAACACAAGGAAGGTGCCCAGCACCACCGCCGCCACATAGGTCGCCTGCTGAATGCCCTGGCTCCAGAAGGTGAGCGCGGCGGCAAGGCGGCGCTGCTCGGAGGACTTCAGCGAAGACAGCGCGTTCAGCTCCTCCCATGTCCGCATCAGCCGCTCTTCGCCGCGTTGGGTCTTGATCGTGTCGAGCTCGTAGATCGCCTCGTGCAGCACCCGCCCCGCCTTCACGTTGGCGCCCTGCGTCTCGCGGGTGAGCTGCATCATCCGCCGCTGCATGAACCAGCCGGGCAGCACCATCAGCACCCCGCCCAGGATCAGCACCCAAACGACAGGCCCCGCAATCGCCGCCACCAGCAGCAGAAACAGCCCGATGAAGGGCAAGTCGGTCAGCGTGCCGATGGTCCCGGCGGTAAAGAACTCGCGCACCGAGCCGAACTCGCGCATTGTGGCAAACAGCTCCGAAGGGCTCTGGCTCCGCTTGTCCGAGCGCATCCCGATCACCCGGCTCATCAGCAGCCGCTGCACGCTCAACTCGATCGTGCGCCCGCCCCCATCCATCAACCGCGACCGCGCCGCCTTCAACAGGCCCTCCAGCAAGATCGCCAGCCCGGCCCCCAGCGCCAGCACCCAGAGTGTCGCCATGCTCTGATGCGGGATCACCCGGTCGTAGACCTGAAGCGAAAACAGCGCGACCGAAACCGCCAGCAGGTTGGCCACGAGCGAGCCGATGGCGATCTCGGCAATGTAGCGGCGGAACTTGGGGAACTCGCCCCAGAACCAATGAGGCGTCTTGGCGCCGGTGTCATGGGAAGCCGCCACCTCGGCCAGCGTGACCTCGGCCTTCAGCACCCGACCCGCGTAATGCGGGGCAAATTCTTCCAGCGGCACCACGGCGCGGTTGTCGGCCCCGGTCTCGTCATAGATCGTCAGCTCGCCGCCCTGCTGCGAGAGCACCAGCACAAGCTGGCCGCGCTTCATCTGGGCGATGGCGGGCCATGTCGCCGCGCTCGGCTCGCCCTCGCGGCGGATCGTCACCAGCATTCCGGCCTCCGAGAGCACGCCCGCCAGCGCCTCCACCGTCACCGGCCGCCCGGCGCCGCCGCTGCGGGCAATGTCCTCGGCAAGGTCGCGCCCCAGAAGGCGCTTGCCCAGAATGCCCGCATAGGTCGCCGCCAGTGCGGCGCGGGCCTGCAATCTTTCCGCCTCGCTGCGGGCGGCGGTGTCTCCCTCCGCCTGCGCCGCCACCTGCCCGGCAACCTCCGGCGCGGCAACTTCCGGCGCGGCCATGCCCTGCCCGGGCGCCGCATCCTGCTGCGCATCCGCCGCCTCGGGGGCCGCCCCGTGCCGCCCCGCCACAACGCCGACGATCCCGGCCTGGGTCATCTTCAACTTCAGCGAGGTGCGCGGCGCGGATGTCATATGCGGCTCCCGTCCACCAGGAGCCCAAGCTCCGCGGCGATCTTCAATCTGGTCAAGGCGGCCCGATGGGTCAGGGCCACGCGCTTGGTCTCGGCATCCAGCCATGTCTCAAAGGTGTTCACCACCTCGAGCACCTTGCGCTGGCCGCCATCGTACTGCTGCTGGAAAATCTCGTAGTTGCGCCGCGCCTGCCCCGCAAGCTGCCCCTGTTCGGCGGCCTGCCGTTCTCCGGCGGCCAGCTCCTGGCGCAGCCCGGCCAGCCGCCGGGCGCTCTCTTCCTTCGCCTGCCCGAGGCGCGCCTCTGCGCCCGCCTCGGCAGCCTTGATCGCCTGCAACCGCGCCCCGGTGCCAAAACCGAGGCCGTTCTCCGCGCCCACCCGCAGGCCCGGATCACCCCCGCCATCGCCGAGGTTCGCCTGTGCCGAGACGCCGGGCAGGTATCCGGCCCGCTCGACCCGCGCCTCCGCGACCCTGCGCGCCTTGTCGGCCTCGGCCCGCAGCACGCCCAGCGCCTTCTGCGCACCTCCCGGCACGCGCGCCTCTCCGAGCCCGCGCACTTCCTGCAACGGGCGCACCGACATCGCGTTCAGCTCCGCCAGCGCGGTCGCGGCCGCCTCGGTGCCCGCCCGCATCGCGGCCTCCACCTCGGCACGCTTCTGACGCATCACGCTGAGTTCCGACAGGTCCGAGACCCCACCCGCCACGCGCTTTTCCATCACCCATTCAAAATGCTTCATCCGCTCCAGCCCCTTCGCCGCCACCCCCGCCTCGGCACGGCCCTGTTCGGCGGCAAGGTAGAGCGACAGCGCGGTGAGCACCCTTGCGTTGGTATCTTCGGCCAGCACCACGGCGGCGTGTTCCACATCGGCGGCGGCATAGGCGCGCTCGGCCTTCTTGCGGCCGCCCTGCCAGATCACCTGATCCACGATGATCGAGGTCACCAGATCGCCCAGCGACGAGAGCGACACGCTCGGCCCGATGGTGGGCAGCCAGTTCTTCTCGGCGGCAACCGAGCGCAGCCGCGCGGCGCGCAGCTCGGCCTCGGCGGCGCGGGTGTTGGCCGCCAGCACCGCATCGGCCACCCGGCCAAAGGCGCTCTCGGGGGCAATCACCGAGCGGCGGCGCAACAGGTCGGCAATCACCACGCTCCGCGACGCCTCCGCCTGCCCCAGCACCGGGGCCGCCGGATCGCTCGCGCCACGCGAGGCCGCGCCCTCGCCGCCGCCCATGCAGCCCGAAAGCACCGCCGTCACGGCACAGCCCATCCAGAAAGTTCCTCTCACGGGGCGCATCACGCCTCCTGTCCCTGCCTCTGCCCGGGCGGCGCCTCTGCCGTGCGCCGTCCCGATCTACCCATCTCTCCCGCTGGCGGGATCACACCAGCGACGGGTTCACCTGAATGTCGTGGTCGATGACAAGCGTGCCCTCGCCCAGCGTGTACACGTCGTAGCTCTCGCCCTCGATCACCCGGGTCTCGCCCGTGGCCAGCGCGCCATCGGCCCGGATGATGTCATCCTGCCCGCCATGGATCGTCAGCTCGTTGGTAAAGCTCGAAAGCGCCTTGAGCTGCGCCGGGGTGATGGTGATCTCCGCCTCCGAGGCAAACTGCAGATCGACCGCCTGAATGTCGAACTGCCCGAGCCCGGGGTTGGCGAGGTTCACCACCGAATTGCCCGGATCTTCCATCACGAAGAGCGTGCCCGCATGGTTGCCCGCCTGATCGGTCGAGGTGACGACAAGGTTCGAGCCGGTCGGGATCGCCTCGTTGAAGTCGAACACCAGCTCGCCCCACTCCTCGTCGATCTCCAGATCGTAGGCCACGGGGCTGACAGTGCCCGAGGCGTCGATCCGCTGCACCTCGGTGATGTCGTCATTGTGGTCGGTGCCGATCTCGCGCACCCCCGTGCCGCCCTGCCGGAAGCTCAGGATCACCGGCGCCTCGGGGTTCTGGGTGTCCACGTTGATCGTGCTGGTCTCGGTGCGGGTGTTGCCCGCCGCGTCGGTCGCCATCACCGTCGCGACGCCCTCGTATTCGCCGGTCGGGATCTCGCCCGAGGCAAAGGCCACCGTCCAGTTGCCCGCCGCATCGACCGTGGCCGCATGGGTGGTGCCCTCGAAGCTGACGATCACGCTCGACCCGGCCTCGACCGTGCCGGTGAAGGTCACGCCCTGGTCCTGCTCCTTGGCGTTGACGATGTCGTCCTCCGCCACCGTGTCGATGGTCAGCGGCTCGACATAGGTATCAATCCGCACCGAGTCGGTGATCGAGGCGCGGTTGCCCGCCGCATCCGTGGCCACCGCGTTGATCTGCGCAGTGTAATCGCCGTCCGGCACCTCGCCCGGCGCAAAGCTGGTGAACCATGTGCCATCGCTCAGCACCACCGCCTGATGGGTCGCGCCCGCAAGCGAGACGCTCACCGTGCTGCCCGGCTCCACCGTGCCCGAAATCTGGATGCCGGCCCCGTATTCGGCCTGGTTCACGATGTCATCCACCGCGATCGGCCCGTCGAGGGTGAGGCTCATCACCCGGTCCACCTCGATGCTGCCCGTGGCCACCGCCTGGTTGCCCGCCTGGTCCGTCGCCGTCACCGAAACGCTGGCCACCGTCTCGCCCTGCGGGATGTCGCCGGCCTGGAACGCCACCTGCCAGCTCCCGTTGCCGGCCACCGCCGCCGGGCGCGTCACGCCCGCGAAGGTCACCTGCACCACGGCCCCCGGCTCGCCGGTGCCGGTCAGCACGAACCCATCCAGCGCCTCCTCGGCGTTGATGATCCCGTCGCCCTCGACCTGCGTGTTCACGCTCACCGTGGTCTCGGTGTCGATCCGCACCACATCGCTCGCGCTCGAGATGTTGCCCGCCCGGTCGGTCGCCACCACCGTCACCGGCGCCTCGTAGGTGCCCGGCGCAATCTGGCTGCCCGCAAATGTCGCGGCCCAGCTGCCATCGCCCGCCACCACGGCGGCCACGCTGTAGCTGCCCATCTGCACCATCACGCTCGATCCCGGCTCGGTGGTGCCGGTCAGCGTCACCCCCTGCCCGGCCTCCGCCGCATTCACCACGTCATCGGCGGTGACAGGCGCGCCCGAGATCGCAACCCACCCCTGCGTGTCCACCTCCACCGTCGTCGCCGCGGTCGAGCCGTTGCCCGCCGGCGAAACCGCCGAGGCCTCCACCGTCATCTCGTATTCCCCGGCCGGAAAGCTCGAGGGCGGGAAGGTCACGATCCAATTGCCGCCCGCATCCACCACCGCAGAGTGGCTCTGCCCGTTCATCGAAACCGTCACCGCAGAACCCGGCATCGTGGTGCCGGTGAGCGACACCGGCTGCCCGGTTTCCACCGCGTTCAAAATGTCATCCGCCGTCACCGGCTGGCCCGAGAACTCGACAAACCCGAGCGTGTCCACCACCAGCGTCTCGCTCACGCTGGCCGTATTGCCCGCGCCGTCGCTCGCCAGCACCGTGATCGCGCGCGAATAGGCCCCGGTCGCAATCTGGCCCGGCGAGAGCGCCAGGCTCCACGCGCCCGCCGCCGTCACCGTGGCGGCATGGCTCGCATCGCCGATCTGCACAGTCACCGTGTTGCCCGGCTGGGTCGTGCCCCCCAGCACCAGCCCGCCCTCGCGGTCCGCCGCGTTGATGACCCCATCCGCCCCGGCAAAGCCCGGCGTCAGGGTCACGCTGGTCTGGGTGTCCACCGCCCATGTGCCGGTCGCCGTGCTCACATTGCCATGGGTGTCGGTTGCCGTGGCGGTCAGCACCGCCTCGTATTCGCCCCCCGGAAAGGCCCCGGGCGCAAAGCCCAGCGTCCAGCTTCCGTCCTCGGCCACCGTGGCCGGATAGTCGTTGCCGCCAAAGCTGATGACCACGCTCGAGCCGGGCTGCGTCGTACCGGTAAAGCTGATGCCCCCCTCGGCCTCCGCCCCGTTGATCGTGTAATCGCCGCCAAAGGCCAGATCGTCAAAGCTGACAGCCCCCACCGTATCCACCACCAGCACATCGCCATAGGTGGCCGAGTTGCCGATCGCATCCACCGCGTAAACGCTGATGTCGGCCTCATACTCGCCCTCCGGCGCGGCATCGGCACCAAGGGCAATCTCCCAGGTGCCGCTCTCGCCCACCAGAATTTCATGCCCCACACCGCCCACCGTCACGATCAGCGTCGCGCCCGGCTCGGAGGTGCCCGACACCACAACGCCCGCTGCATGGCCCTCGGCGTTGAAGGCATCGCCGGTCGAGACCACGCCCGAGGTAAAGGTCACATCCGGGGCCACCGTGTCGATCAGCACGCTCGGACCGGTCAGCACAACCTCCGCGCCGCCCTGGTCATTGGTCGTCACGCTCACCACGTAAGCGCCGTCATCGGGCAGGGTCTCGCCGCCAAACTCCGCTTCCCAGGTGCCATCCTCGCCGACGGTCACAACCTGGGTCACATCGCCCGCGCTCACCGTCACCTCTTCGCCCGGCACGCCGGTGCCGGTCACCGGAAAGGAGGGCTCGGGGTCATCATCGCCGCCCAGCACCCAATCGCCGGGATCGACCGCCACGGTATGGACCGGGCCGCCCCGCCGCCACCGCCCCCGCCGCCAGCCCCCAGCAGCGCCCCGCCACCGGCCAGCGCCGCAAGCCCGTTGCCGCCGCCCACGCCACCCAGCCCCAGAAGGCCGGTGTCGAACTGCGCCGCCATCACCTCGGGCTCGTCATAATGGATCAGGTCGTCGCTCGGGCTCCACTTCCCCCAAGCCGCCTCGTGCTGGTAGAGCGCATAGAGCTGGTCGTCCGCGCCCTGGCTCAGTTCCACCGCCGTCAGCTCGCCGCCCTTGGAAAGGTAGAGCAGGTTCTCGCCCTCGAAGTATCCCGCCAGCCGCAGCTGCGACCCGTCGGCCAGCTCGATCACCAGATCGTCGCCATCCCGCGTGTAGCCCCGCACGTCCTCGCCGGACAGAAGCAGCGAAATCTGCTGCCCGTCGCCCACCGCCAGACGGGAGCCAACGCCGTCACTTCCGAAAATTCCATTGGAAACATTGCCCGCACCATCACGGACGACAAACTCAATTGCCTGCATCGTAACCGCCATTGTTGTGCCCGGCGTCTTATGCACCAGTGCGTTTTTATTGAACCGCGCCCCACATCTTGTTGGCAGAGCGTCACTAACTACTGTGACTGCCAGATATACAGGATGATTCGAATATTCAAAGCGGAATTTCGCCGAAGGCGCGCCGGGCACCCGCTTGGGTTGAAAAATCCTTCAACCACAAGATGTTGCGCCGGGTTTTCAGGCAGTTTCGGCGGAATTCTTATGCCGCACCGCAGCGGATCTGGCGGAATTCCCCCACCGAATTGGCGCCGAATTGCGGGTCTTCACCCGAGATCACGCCACCGGGGTCAACCGGGTCCGTAGCGTCAGCCGCCCTCGCCCAGCGCCGCACGCACCTTCGCGGCGAAATCCTCGCCGCGCTTCTCGAAGCTGTCGTACTGGTCGAAGCTCGCCGCCGCAGGCGCCAGCAGCACCGTATCGCCCGGCTGCGCCTCCGCCACCGCCCGCGCCACCGCCTGCGCCATCGTGGTGCAAACCTCGGCCTCCACCTCCGGCCCCAGCCGCATCGCAAAGCCCTCCGCCTCGCGCCCGATCACATAGGCCTTCACCACCTTGCCAAGCGCGCCCTTCAGCCCGTCCAGCCCGCCCTCCTTCTCCAGCCCGCCGCAGATCCAGCGGATCGAGTCAAAGGCCGCAAGCGCCTTGGCGGCGCTGTCCACGTTGGTCGCCTTGCTGTCGTTGACGTAAAAGACGCCCCCTGCCTCGGCAATCCGCTGCGAGCGATGGGGCAGCCCCTCAAAGCTCCTGAACGCGCGTTCAATGTCCTTCGGCCCCAGCCCCAGCGTCCGGCAGGCGGCATAGGCGGCGCAGGCGTTCTGATGGTTGTGCGCCCCCGGCAGACCCGGCACATCGCGCAGGTCGATCGAGGCCACCTGCCGCCCCTTGCGCCATTCGGCGAGAAAGCCCTTGCGCACGAACACGTTCCACCCCGCACCCGCCAGCTTCTGCCCCGCGCTCACCCGGATCACCCGGTCATCGCCGGGCCCCTCGCTCATCTGCCCGGCCAGATAGCGCCCCTCCGGCTCATCCACGCCAATCACCGCCCGGTCCGGCCCGCCCTCCGCGAACAACCGCCGCTTGGCCGCGAAATAGCCGCCATAGCCACCGTGCCGGTCAAGGTGATCTGGGCTGAGGTTGGTAAACACCGCCACATCCGGCGTCAGCGCCCGCGCCAGATCGGTCTGGTAGCTCGACAGCTCCAGCACCACCACGCCGCCATCTTCCGCCGGCTCGATGTCCAGCACGCCCCGCCCGATATTGCCCGCCAGCTGGCTCGCCCGCCCCGCCTCGCTCAGGATGTGGTCGATCAGCGCCGAGGTCGTGCTCTTCCCGTTCGAGCCGGTCACCGCAACAACCTTCGGCGCCACGTCGAACCGGTCCCAGTCCTCGGTCGCAAAGCTGCGGAAGAACAGCCCGATGTCATTGTCCACCGGCACCCCGGCCTCCAGCGCGGCGGCAATCGCCGGATGCGGGGCGGGGTAGAGATGCGCAATCCCGGGCGAGGTCACAAGGCAGGCCACCCCCTCGAAGGCCCCCGCCCTGGTCAGATCCCGCAGCACGATCCCCTCGGCCTCCGCCTTGGCCCGCCCGCTCTCGCCGTCGTCCCAGCCAACCACCTCGGCCCCGCCCGCCGCCAGCGCCCGCGCCGCCGTCAGCCCCGAGCGCCCGAGCCCGAGCACCGCCACAACCGCTCCGTCAAACCCGCGCACAGGGATCATCGCACCGCCTCCAAAAGCCTTCGCCCCTGCCTACAACCAAGCGCATCCGCTCGCAATCGCGCCCGAACCCGCTGCATTTTCTTGCTGGAAATATCCCAACCCGAGGCCACCGCAGGCACACCATCCGAGCAGGCACGCAGCGGCGCAGGTCGGGCGGGGTGGCGGCGCGGGGTGGGCGGGTGGGCGCGCCGCCACCCCGCCCCTCACCAATCAATCGGCAGCTTGCGGCGAAAGAACCCGCCCGTCGGCCCATCCTCGCTCAGCGTCGCCAGCCAGATCGCCGTTTCCGCCGCCTGCTCGGGCGTGGTCGGCGCCTCCGGCCCGCCCATCCGCGTGCTCACCCAGCCGGGGCACATGGCGTTCACCTTCACGCAGTCGGGCAAATCGCGGGGCAGCACACAGGTCAGCGCATTCAGCGCCGCCTTGGCCACGCCGTAGCCGTTCGGCCCCTCCATCCCCTGCGCAAAGCTGCCCCAGCCCGACGAAACATTCACGATCCGCCCCCAGCCCCGCAGCGCCATCCCCGGCACCAACGCCCGCATCAACAGAAACGGCGCCTCCACCATCACGGCAAGCGACTCGAACAGCCCCTCGGGGTTTTCAAACAGCGACCCCTGCGGCAGCACGCCGGCATTGTTCACCAGAATGTCGAAAGGCTCGCCATCCAGCAGCGAGAGCATGTCGTCGGGCTGCGTCAGGTCCATCACGAACAGATCCGCCCCAAGCGCATCCGCCGCCCGCTCTCCCGCCGCCTCGTCACGGCAGCCGATCACCACCTCATGGCCCCGCGCAATCAGCCCCTCGGCAATGGCATAGCCGATCCCCCGGTTGCCGCCCGTCACGAGCGCCCGCCGGATGATCCCGTCATCCATCACCGGATCTTCAGCGTCGCCAGACCGATCAGCGCAAGGATCAGCGAAATGATCCAGAACCGGATCACGATCTGCGGCTCGGCCCAGCCCCGCTTTTCAAAGTGGTGGTGCACCGGCGCCATCAGGAACACCCGCTTGCCGGTGCGCTTGAAGTAGAGCACCTGAATGATCACCGAGAGCGCCTCGGCCACGAAGATGCCGCCCACGATCGCCAGCACCAGCTCGTGCTTGGTGACAACCGCAATCGCGCCCAGCGCCCCGCCCAAGGCGAGCGAGCCGGTGTCCCCCATGAACACCGCCGCAGGCGGCGCGTTGTACCACAAAAAGCCAAGGCCCCCGCCGATCAGCCCGGCGCAGAAGATCAGCAGCTCGCCCGATCCGGGCACGTAATGCACGTCGAGATATTCGGTAAAGTCGACCCGGCCCACCGCATAGGCAATCACCCCCAGTGTGCCTGCGGCAATCATCACCGGCATGATCGCAAGGCCGTCGAGCCCGTCGGTCAGGTTCACCGCATTGGCCGCCCCCACGATCACCACCATCGAGAAGGGCACGAAGAAGATGCCGAGGTTCAACAGCACATCCTTGAACACCGGCAGCGCCAGCTGCCCGGTCAGCTCTTCCGGGTGAAACCACGCCGCCGCCGTGCCCGCGCAGGCGGCGATCAGCAGGCCAAGGCCAAATCGCACCTTGCCCGACACGCCCTTGGTGTTCTGCTTGCTCACCTTGGCATAGTCGTCGGCAAAGCCGATCAGGCCAAAGCCCACCGTCACCAGCAACACGATCCAGACATAGGGGTTGTCGAGCCGCGCCCAGAGCAGGGTGGAGAGCGCCAGCGCCGAGAGGATCAGCAGCCCCCCCATCGTCGGCGTGCCCGCCTTGGTCAACATGTGGCTTTCGGGGCCGTCATCGCGGATCGGCTGTCCGCCCTTCTGGCGCTTGCGCAGCATGTTGATGAGCGGACGGCCAAAGATGAAGCCGAAGACCAGCGCGGTGAAAAACGCCGCCCCCGCCCGGAAGGTGATGTAGCGAAACAGGTTGAACGCCCCGCCCCCGTCGCCAATTTCTGCCAGCCAGTAGAGCATGCCCCTGCCCCTCTTTCTCGTTATTTCTTGTCGTTATTTCGGACCGGCTTGGCCCATTTTCCGTATCGCGTCAACAACCCGCGCCAGCCCGGTGCCCAGCGAGGCCTTTACCAGCACCACATCGCCGGCATCCACCAGTTTCGAGACCTCGCGCGCCATCGCCGCGCCGTCGGGCGCATGAAATCCGCGCTGGTCCTCCGGCAGCGCCGCGTGCAGCGCATGGGCCAGCGGGCCGACGGTATGCACCGTATGCACCTGCTCCATCGCCTCCAGCCCGGCCAGCGCCGCGTGCAGGGCCTGCTCGTCGGGGCCAAGCTCCAGCATGTCCCCGATCACCGCGATCCGCCGCCCCTTGCGCACCCGCCCGATCCCGTCACGTGGGGCGGTGGCGGCGAGCATTTCCAGCGAGGCGGCCATCGAGGCCGGGTTGGCGTTGTAGCTGTCGTCAAAGAGGGTCAGGAAGCCGCCCGCACGGGCCGGATCGGTGGTGATCTCCTCGCGCGCGCCGCGCCCCTCGTAGGGGGTCCATTTGGAAAGGTCCGCCGTGGCAAGGCCCAGATCGGCCCCCAGCGCCTCGGCCACCGCAAGGGCGCCCAGCGCGTTCATCGCAAAATGTGTGCCCGGCGTGGTCAGCTTGAACATGGCGGGCTGGTCGTGCAACCGCGCCTCCGCCACCGTCTGCCCTTCCGAGAGCATCACCGTGCCGAGCGCAAAATCTCCGTCTTTCCCGAAGGTTGCAATCCGCCCGCCCGCTGCCTCGGCGGCTTCGCGCAGGATCGGCGTGGTCTCGAGATCGGCGTTGATCACCGCCACGCCCCCCGGCTCCAGCCCCTCGAAGATGCTCGCCTTCTCCCGCGCAATCCCCTCAAGGCTGCCGAAGGCCGCCATATGGGCCGGGGCCACCGTGGTGATCATCGCCACATCGGGCCGCGCCATTCGCGCCAGCGGGGCGATCTCGCCGGGGTTGCTCATGCCGATCTCGATCACGGCAAAATCGGCCTCCACCGGCATCCGCGCCAGCGTCAGCGGCACGCCCCAATGGTTGTTGAAGCTCTTTTCGGCGGCATGAACCACGCCCTGCCGCGCAAGGATGGCCCGCAGCATCTCCTTGGTCGAGGTCTTGCCGACCGAGCCTGTGACCCCCGCCACCTTGGCGCGGGTGCGCGCCCGGCCCGCCCGGCCCAGCGCCTCCAGCCCTTCGAGCACATCGCCCACCACCAGCAGCGGCGCCTCCTCGCAGCCCTCGGGCACACGGCTGACCAGCGCCGCCGCCGCGCCCTTGGCCAGCGCATCGGCCACAAAGTCATGCCCGTCGCGCACATCGGTCAGCGCCACGAACAGCTCGCCCGGCGCAATGCTGCGGCTGTCGATCGAAAGCCCCGTGGCCGCCCAATCACCCCGCGCCTGCCCGCCCGTGGCCGCTGCCGCCTCGGCGGCCGTCCACAGAGCGCTCATGTCATCTGCCCGTCTAGTGCGGCCACGGCCACGCTGGCCTGCTCGGCATCGTCGAAGGGAAACACATCATCCCCCACGATCTGCCCGGTCTCATGGCCCTTGCCCGCGATCAGCAAGGCATCGCCCGGCCCCAGCGCATCAACCCCGCGCAGGATCGCCTCGGCCCGGTCGCCCACCTCGGTGGCCTCCGGGTCGGCTTGCAGAATTGCTGCACGGATCCGCGCCGGATCCTCCGATCTAGGGTTGTCATCTGTCACTATTCGAACATCGGCATGGTCGCGGGCCGCTTCGCCCATCAGCGGGCGCTTGCCCGTGTCGCGGTCGCCGCCCGCGCCGTAAACCACCACCAGCTTGCCCATCACATGGGGCCGCAGCGCCTGAAGCGCGGTCGCCAGCGCATCGGGCGTGTGGGCGTAGTCGACAAACACCGCCGCGCCGCTCTCGCGGGTGGCGGCAAGCTGCATCCGGCCCCGCACCGTCACCAGTTGCGGCAGCGCGTTGAACACCTCCACCGGGTCCGAGCCCGAAGCAATGCAGAGCCCGGCGGCCACCATCACGTTCTCGGCCTGAAAGCCCCCGATCAGCCCCAGCCGCACCTGCCGCGGCATCCCCTCGTGCAGAAACCGCAGATCCTGCCCGGTGGCGTCAAACCGCTGGCCCACGATGGCCAGCTCGAAACCCTCGTCATGGCCCACCCGCAGCACCGCATGGCCCGCGGCCAGCGCGACCTCGGCCATTTCCGGCCCGCGCGGGTCTTCCATGTTGATGACGGCCGGCGCATCCTCGGCCAGCACCTGGTCGAAGAGCCGGGCCTTGGCGGCGAAGTACTCCTCGAAGGTGGCATGATAATCCAGGTGATCCTGGCTGAAGTTGGTGAACCCCGCCGCCGAAAGCCGCACCCCGTCCAGCCGCCGCTGCGCCAGCCCGTGCGAGCTGGCCTCCATCGCGGCATGGGTCACGCCCTCCTCCACCGACAGCGACAATGCGCGGTGCAGCGTGATCGGCTCGGGCGTCGTGTGCTTGAGCGGATATTCCCATGCGCCCTCCACCCCGGTCGTGCCGAGGTTGACGGCGCTCAGGCCCATCGCCACCCAGATCTGGCGGGTAAAGCTGGCCACGCTGGTCTTGCCGTTGGTGCCGGTCACCGCCACCATCACGTCGGGCTGGGCGCCGAACCAGAGCGCGGCGGCCATCGCCAGTGCCCCGCGCGGATCTTCGGTCACCACCAGCGCCACGTCGAATTTCGAGAGTTCCGCCGCCGCGACCCGTGCGCCCTCGGCATCGGTCAGCACCGCCTTCGCGCCCATCCGCAGCGCATAGCCGACAAACTCGGCCCCATGCATCCGGCTGCCGGGAAGGGCGGCAAACAGATGGCCCTCCTGCACATCGCGGCTGTCCACCGAAAGGCCGGTCAGCCGCGCCTCGGCGCCATGCTGGGCGGTCAATCCCAGCTCTGCCAGCGACCTTACCCTTGCTCTATCGCTCATCGCCGGTCGCTCCGTGTGCTGCTTAGTTCGATGTCCGTATTAAAGCAGCTTCGGTGCCGGGTTCAACGCTTGGCCGCAGCCCCAGCAAAGGGGCCACCCGGCGGATCATCTCGGCGGTCACCGGCACCGCGGTCCAGCCGGCGGTGCGGCGCGGCTGCGGGCCGGTCAGCTCGACCGGCTCGTCGAGGCTCACCACCAGCACGTACTTCGGGTCATGGGCCGGAAAGATGGTGGCGAAGGTGGCAATCACCTTGTCCTTGTAATAGCCGCCCCGCGGCTTGGGCTTGTCGGCGGTGCCGGTCTTGCCGCCCACCGCGTAGCCCTCGACCTCGCCAAAGCTGGCGGTGCCCTCGGTCACCACCTTGCGCAACATGATCCGCGACCGCTCCGAGGTCCGCGCGCTCACCACCCGGGGGCCTTCCTTCTTCACGTCCTGCTTGAGGAGCGTCGGATAAACCCTTGTGCCCCCGTTCAAAAGCGAGGCGTAGCCGGTCGCCAGATGCAGCGGGCTGGCCGACAGGCCATGGCCATAGCTGATCGTCATCGTGGAGATCTCCGACCAGTTGGGCGGCAGCAGCGGCTTGCCGGTCGGGGCCTCCACCATCTCCACAGGGGTCGGCTCCAGAAAGCCGAGCTGCCCGAGAAACTCCTGCTGGCGCTGCGCGCCGATGTCCATCGCCAGCCGTGCGGTGCCGATGTTGGAAGACTTCACGATGATCTTGGTCACACTCAGCTCGTTGCCGTAGTTGTGAAAGTCCCGAATCCGGTGCTTGCCCCAGGTCAGCGGGCCCTTGGTGTTGATCACCGTATCCGGGTTCACCAGCCCCAGCTCCATCGCCTGCGCGGCGGCAAAGATCTTGAAGGTCGAGCCCAGCTCGTAGACCCCCTGCACCGACCGGTTGAACAACGGGCTGTCGGACTGGTCGCCGCTGGTCAGCGGGCGCGGACGGTTGTTGGGGTCGAAGTCGGGCAGGCTCGCCATGGCGAGGATCTCGCCGCTGTGCACATCCATCAGCACCGCCGACGCGCCCTTGGCATTCATCAGCTTCATGCCGCCATAAAGCACCTCTTCCGTCACCGCCTGCACGGTGAGGTCGATGGTCAGCTCCAGCGGCCTGCCGGCACGGGCCGGATCGCGCAGCAGCGCGTCGAACTGCTTTTCAACGCCCGCAACGCCCACCACCTCGGCACTATGCACCCCCTCGCGGCCAAAGCTCGCGCCGCCGAGGATATGCGAGGCCAGCGCCCCGTTCGGATAAAGCCGCATCTCGCGCGGGCCAAACAGCAGCCCCGGCTCGCCGATGTCATGCACCGCCTGCATCTGCTCGGGGCTGATCTTCTTCTTCACCCAGACGAACTTGCGCGCCCCGGTGAACTGGCGCTTCAGCTTCTCGGCATCGAGGTCGGGAAAGATCTTCGCCAGCTCCTCGGCGGCGCGCTCCTTCTCCACCATGAGCGGCGGCTGGGCATAGAGCGAATGGGTCGACAGGTTGGTGGCCAGCACCCGCCCCTGCCGGTCGACAATGTCGGCGCGGCTGGCGCTGATGAGCTCGGCCACATCGCCGCTCGTCGGCTCCGCCGGAACCGAGGCCGCCAGGTGCCCCATCCGCGCGCCGATCACCACGAAGGCGCAGAAGAAGCAGACACCAAGCACAAACAACCGCCCCTCGGCGCGGAAACGCAGCCTGTCGCGCTGCGCCTCATGGCGCAGGCGCAGGTTCTCGCGCTCGATCGCATCGGGGTTCTGCCCGCTCTGACGGGCGGCAATCACACGGGCCAGCGGGCGCAGCGGGGTGCGGGTCATGGGTACTGCTCTCCATCCTCGGCATCATCCTGAAGCGTGCCGCTGATTTCCACGGGGTCGGTGATCGGGGCCAGCTCCTCGGCCGGAAAGCCCACCTGGTCGACCCGGCCGAACTGCTCTGCCCCGAAGGGCAGCAGGCCAAGGCGGGTAAAGTTCAGCTCCGCCAGCTCGGTCAGCCGCTCGGGCCGGTTCAGATAGGCCCATTCCGCCCGCAGCATGGCGCGGGTGTCATAGAGATTGCGGATCTCGGCCCTCAGCTTGGCCATGTCCTTCTGCGATTTCTGGGTCTGGTAGTTCTCGTGATAGGCCCAGAAGGCCAGTCCCATGACGGCAAGCGCCGAGATGACATAGAAGAAGCCGCGCATTCTCTCTTACCCTTTCCACCAGTGTTTCGGGCCCGGCAGGCCCATCTGTGCCCTGTCAACCTCGCCCCCCGCTTCGCCAGTGCGCCGCGCCATGCGCAGCTTGGCCGAGCGGGCGCGGGGGTTGGCGGCGGTTTCCTCCTCTGTGGGGGCCACCGCCTTCTTGGTGATCGGCTCGAACGGCGCCGGCGGGGCGGCCTGTTCGGGCGCAAACCTGTTGGCGCGCGGCGCGGCGCCAGAGCGGGCCGCGAGGTAGCGCTTCACCACCCGGTCCTCCAGCGAATGAAAGGTGACCACCGCCAGCACGCCGCCCTCGGCAAGCAGCCCCTCGGCCGCCTCCAGCCCGGCAATCAGCTCGCCGAACTCGTCGTTCACCGCGATGCGGATGCCCTGAAAGCTGCGCGTCGCCGGGTGCACCTGCCCCGGGCGCGGCTTGGGCAGGCAGGACGAAACCACCTCGGCCAGCTCCAGCGTCCGGCTTAAGGGCCGCGCCTTCACGATCGCCTTGGCAATCCGCCGCGCCGCCCGCTCCTCGCCGTAAAAATGAATGATATCCGCCAGATGCGCCTCGTCGGCCTCGTTCACCAGATCGGCGGCACTCGGCCCCTCGCTGGCCATCCGCATGTCCAGCGGCCCGTCGCGCATGAACGAAAAGCCCCGCTCCGCCTGGTCGAGCTGCATCGACGAGACCCCGAGGTCGAGCACAACGCCCGCTACCGGCCCCTCCACCAGCTCGCCCATCTGCGAGAACCGCCCCGGCACCACCTCGAGCCGCGGCGCGAAGGCCTCGACCATCGCCGCCGCCCCGGTGATCGCGCTCGGGTCGCGGTCGATCCCGGTCAGCCGCTCGGCCCCCGCCGCCAGCAGACGGCGCGCATAGCCGCCCGCGCCAAAGGTGCCGTCGACCCAATGGCCCGATACCGGCGCCGCGTGTTCGATCAGCGGATCAATGAGGACAGGAACATGGGGCGCGGCCCCTTGGGACGTGTCTGGCGAAAGGCTTTCGGCCGCCGCCATCGCTCAACCCTCGCCCTGGGCGAGATCGAGCAGCTCCAGCGGGTCGAAATCCTCACCCATGTCGTCGAGCCACTCTTCGTCGTCGACCCCATGGACCTCGTTGTAGGTCTCGGGATTCCAGATCTGAAAGCTGTCGCCGGTGGCGATGAAGAAGGCCTCCTTGTCGAGCCCCACCTTCTCGCGCAGCTTGGCCGGAAGCACCAGGCGCCCGGTCTCGTCCACCTGCGTCGGCAGGGACATACCGGAATAGAGCCGCTCGAGGTAACGCCGCTGCTTGGTGCCGCGCGGCATGGCGGCGATCTTGTCGTCGATCTCGTTGATCGCGTTGACCGTATAGCATTTGAGGTGGTTCTGGCGGTGGTCGCCGTAAACGATCACCAGGTTGGCGTTGTCGCCCGTGGCGCAATCGGGGTCTTCGGCGGCCAGAACATGGCGAAACAGGGCGGGGATGCTCACCCTGCCCTTCGTGTCCACCTTGTGGTGGCCTTCGCCTCTGAACCTGCGACCCAAATCGCCGCTCCTTCACTGTCCCTCAAGCGCCCGCCCCAAACGGGCCCGGGCCCTTGCGTGTCCCCGAAAATGAAAACGGCGGATTGAGCTGCTGCCATGTGCCCAATCCGCCGCCCTCGTCCCATTTCTGGGAATGTCCGGTGCGCGCGCCACCTGGGGGGATGTCTGCTCGCTCGCGCGCCGGATCTCTTCGTTCAGATGAAAGCGGGTGCCTGTATGAAAGCCTGCCTGACTTTGGGAGTTTGCGATCTTGTGTCGCTTTGTGTTCCCGTCTTCATCTTGGGATCAGGTATGCCATGGGAAATCATGGGAGGCAACACCACATTGCCCCCAGAGCCCCAGAATCCCACCAACCAGCCGCAGCCAGTTCCCGCCGATCACGGGGTTTTCAGCACTTTCACGGAATTTCTGGTGAGACTTCGGCCCAAAGCCACTAGATATAGTGGCGCATCGAGCACGCAAAAAAGTCCCCTATTTTCCCAAAAAGCATGGCCCACAGGCCCAATTCGCCTGCCAGAGCGGGTCGTCCGGGGCCAAAATCGAGGTCAAAACCCCTAATCCACCCGGTAACGGCGCCGCGATTCAGCGCGATTCGCCGCGATTCAGCCGTGATCCCATAAAGTCCCATAGCGCGTCCCATGATCTCCCACGGGTGGGGCGCGATCCCGTCGGCGGGGGTGGGCCTCAGCCCATCCCGCCTTCCACGAGACCCTTGGCCAGGGCGGCATAGGCCTCCGCCGCGCTGCCCTCGCCCGCGGCCACCGGCACGCCCTTGTCGCCGCCCAGCCGGGTGTCCAGCTCCAGCGGCAATTGCGCCAGCAGCGGCACGTTCATCAGCTTCGCCTCCGCCGCCACGCCGCCGTGGCCGAACAGATGCGCCTCATGCCCGCAGTTCGGACATATATAAGTAGACATGTTCTCGATCAGCCCCAGCACCGGGGTCTTGAGCTTGCCGAACATGTCGATCGCCTTGCGGGCATCTATCAGCGCCACGTCCTGCGGGGTGCTCACCACCACGGCGCCGGTGATCGGGTAGCGCTGGCACAGCGTGAGCTGCACATCCCCCGTGCCCGGCGGCAAGTCGACGATCAGCACATCCAGCTCGCCCCACTCCACCTGCGTCATCATCTGCTGCAACGCGCCCATCAGCATCGGCCCGCGCCAGATCACCGCCTGCCCCTCTTCCAGCATCAGCCCGATAGACATGAAAGTGACGCCATGGGCGTGCAGCGGCACGATCCGCTCGCCGTCCGGGCTTCCGGGCCGCTTGTTGAGGCCCATCATCCGCGGCTGGCTGGGTCCGTATATATCGGCGTCCAGCAGCCCCACCTTCCGGCCCTGCCGCGCCAGCGCCACCGCGAGGTTGGCCGAGACCGTGCTCTTGCCCACGCCGCCCTTGCCCGAGCCCACCGCAATGATGCGCTCCACGCCCGCAATCTTCGTCGGCCCGGCCTGCGGCGTCGGGTGACGGCCGATCTTCAGGCTCGGCGGCGCCTGCGTGCCGCCCTGGGGCGCGGGCGCGGCGGGCTTTGCCGGGCCGCCGCTATGCGCCGTGAGAAGGGCAGAGACCGAGCTGACCCCCTCCACCGCCAGAACCGCGGCCTTTGCGGCCTCCAGAATCGGCTCCATCCGCGATGCTGCAGCTGCATCATCGGCTTCGATGACAAACTTCACATCCCCACTGTCGCCGATCTGCAACGCTCGAATCATGTCCCGAGATACAAGGTCGCCGCCGTCCGCAAGCCCGACCTTGGCCAAAGCGGTTTGAATTGCACCTTTATCTACAGGCATTTTTCGCTCTTCTCCTTGATTGGAAGGCGCCACAAGTGACGCTACGTTATTTCTTTTATTGCCTAAAACGTAGGCTTAACGCGCTGAATCTCCACCCCTTTTACCTATTCCCTCACTGCATAGCCGCGTTGCGGCGAAAGGGCTTTATGCAGGTGCAGCAATTCCCTAAGTTCATCTCAAGCAACGGGCACAGAACGGCCCACACAGGTACGACACCACTAAGGACACAGCCACCATGGCTTACGCAACCGCACAGAACACCGCGACCACCGGCATCATGGGCCGCATCGAAGCCTTCTTCGAGGCCCGCCGCGAGAACGCAGCAAAACGCCGCGTCTACCGTCAGACGCTCCGCGAACTTCAGGCCCTGAGCAACCGCGACCTCGCCGACCTCGGCATCGCGCCCTCCATGATCCGCTCGGTCGCCTTCCAGGCCGCATACGGCGCCTGACACAGGAACACTGAAGGGCCCGTCCTCCTCCCTGGGCTCTTCGTTACGGCAACGGCACCATCCTCCTCCCGGTGCCCTCGCCGCTTACCCCGCCAGAACGGCGGGGACGAGACAACGAGATCAGAACGTCCGACCTCCTCCCTGGGCGTTCTGAGATTAGGCGGCGATGCTCACCTCCTCCCGAGCATCGTCGCCGCCCAAAGTTTCGGTTTCGGAGCGCCCTCTCCTCCTCCCTGGGCCTTCGAGATCCGGCGGCAGCCCACCTCCTCCCGGGCCTGTCGCCACCCAATTCAGTTTCGGTCCGCCCGACCTCCTCCCTGGGCGCCCCGAAAATCAGGCGGCGATGCTCACCTCCTCCCGAGCATCGTCGCCGCCCAAAGTTTCGGTTTCGGAGCGCCCTCTCCTCCTCGCTGGGCTCTTCGAGATCCGGCGGCAGCCCACCTCCTCCCGGGCCTGTCGCCACCCAATTCAGTTTCGGTCCGCCCGACCTCCTCCCTGGGCGCCCCGAAAATCAGGCGGCGATGCTCACCTCCTCCCGAGCATCGCCGCCGCCCAAAGTTTCGGTTTCGGAGCGCCCTCTCCTCCTCCCTGGGCCTTCGAGATCCGGCGGCAGCCCACCTCCTCCCGGGCATGTCGCCACCCAATTCGGTTTCGGTCCGCCCGACCTCCTCCCTGGGCGCCCCGAAAATCAGGCGGCGATGCTCACCTCCTCCCGAGCATCGTCGCCGCCCAAAGTTTCGGTTTCGGAGCGCCCTCTCCTCCTCCCTGGGCCTTCGAGATCCGGCGGCAGCCCACCTCCTCCCGGGCATGTCGCCACCCAATTCGGTTTCGGACGGCCCGTCCTCCTCCCTGGGCCACCCGATATCAGGCGGGCCCCCATCCTCCTCCCGGGGTGCCCGCCGACCCAATTCGATTTCGGTGCGCCCGTCCTCCTCCCTGGGCAGCCGGAAGCATAGGGGCGGCGCCTCACCTCCTCCCGAGGCAGCCGCCCCACCCTTCCCCGGAAGGGACCGGAATTCAGGCGCCCGACCTCCTCCCTGGGCGATCTGATATTGGCGGCGATGCTCACCTCCTCCCGAGCATCGCCGCTTTTCATTTTCGGGCCCGGGCCGTCATCCTCGGGCCTGACCCGAGGATCTCTCCCTAGCCCCTCCTCTACTGTCATCCTCGGGCCTGACCCGAGGAACTCTCCCAACCAGTCCGCCTTCCGCTTTCGCACCCCGTCGCCCCCGGGTAATCTGCGCCTCAAACCAAGGAGGCCCCCATGCGCATTCTCTTCACCGGCGGCTCCGGCAAGGCCGGCCGTCACGCCACCCGCTATCTCGTCGAACAGGGCCACCGGGTGCTGAACGTCGACAAGACCCCCTCCGACGTCGAAGGCGTCTTCAACCGCATCGCCGACATCACCGATCTCGGCGCCATGCATGACGCGATGCAGGCCTGGGCCGATTTCGACGAGCTCGAGCCCGGCACCGGCGTGCCCTCCTTCGATGCCGTCGTGCATTTTGCCGCCGTCCCCCGGATCATGGTCACCGGCGATGCCGAATGCTTCCGCGTCAACACGCTGGGCACCTACAACGTCATCGACGCCGCGCTCAAAGCCGGCATCCGCAAGGTCATCTTCGCCAGCTCCGAAACCACCTACGGCGTCTGCTTCGCCAACGGCGAGCGCAAGCCCGAGTATATCCCGGTGGATGAGGCCCACCCCACCCTGCCCGAAGACAGCTACGCCATGTCCAAGGTGGTCAACGAGGCCACCGCCCGCAGCTTCCAGTGCCGCAGCGGCGCCGACATCTACGGTCTGCGCATCAACAACGTGATCGAGCCGCACGAATACGCCGAGAACTTCCCCGGCTTCATCCACGCCCCCGAAAAGCGCCGCCGCAACATCTTCGCCTATATCGACGCCCGCGATCTGGGCCATATGGTCGAGTGCTGCCTCCGCACCGACGGGCTCGGCTACGAGGTCTTCAACGTCGCCAACGACACCCACTCCGTCGCCGCCCCCACCTCCGAGCTGATCGATCGATTCTACAAGGGCGTCCCGCAGAAGCGCGAGATGGGCGAGGACGAGACCTTCTACACCACCGAAAAGGCCAAACGCCTCCTCGGATTCTCCCCCCGGCACGACTGGCGAAACGAGATCTGACCCCGGCCCTCCCGGCCCCCCCACCAATACCGTCATCCCCGGGCTCGTCGCGAGGCCCCCCTCGCCACAACCGTCATCCTCGGGCTCGACCCAAGGATCCCCCGCCACATCCGTCATCCCCGGGCCCGACCCGAGGATCCCCCGCCACCACAACCGTCATCCCCGGGCGCGTCCCGAGGCCCCCTCGCCACAACTGTCATCCTCGGGCTCGACCCGAGGATCCCCCACCACATCCATCACCCTCGGGCCGACCCGAGGATCCCCCGCCGCCGCCACCATCCCTGCGCACGGTCCGTAGATTAACGCGCGCTATGTCATTTGATGTATGCACAGCCTGTGCACGGGTTGTGCACGGGATGTGACATGCGTTTTTCGTGGTTAAACCGGCTTCGTGACCCCACCGTTCGCCCTAGAACGGCACGTCATCCGCCGCGCTCGCCGCGGGCACCACAAAGGTCGCCACGACCTTCTTCACCCCGGCCTTCTCGAACCGGATTTCCAGCTTGTCGCCTTCGATCCCGGTGATCGCCCCGTAGCCGAATTTCTGGTGAAAAACCCGCTCCCCGACGCTGTGCACAGACACCGCCTCGGCGTCGATCACCATGTTCCGGCTCTCCTTCGGCTGGCTCATCCCGCGCACCTGTGCCCGCGCCTGAAGCCGCTTCCAGCCGGGCGAGTTGTAGCCATCCGCCCGCGCCGCATCCTCTTGTAATGTCGAGCGAACTTCACCCCCGCCGCCGCCGAGCGTGTTGCCGTACAGCCCCGGCGGGGTCAGCACATCCACATGCTCGCCCGGCAGCTCGTCGATAAACCGCGACGGCAGAGCGCTCTGCCACTGGCCGTAGATCCGCCGGTTTCCGGCAAATGAAATCGTGCACAGCTCCTCGGCCCGCGTGATCCCCACATAGGCCAGCCGCCGCTCCTCCTCGAGCCCCTTCACCCCGCTTTCGTCCATGCTCCGCTGGCTCGGAAACAGCCCGTCCTCCCACCCCGGAAGGAACACCGCCGGAAACTCCAGCCCCTTCGCCGCATGCAGCGTCATGATCGAAACCTTCGGCCCCTCATCATCGCTCTCATTGTCCATGAGCAGCGCGATATGCTCCAGAAATCCCTGAAGGTTTTCAAAGCCTTCCAGCGCCTTCACCAGTTCCTTCAGGTTCTCCAGCCGCCCCGGTGCCTCGGGCGTCTTGTCGTTCTGCCACATGTCGGTATAGCCGGAGTCGTCCAGCATCCGCTCAGCCAAAAGAACGTGGTTTCCGCGAAGAATTTCAATGCAATCACCGACAAACCCTAAGCGAAGTCGGCAGTTCTCGATCTGATATTCGATCTCGGATCTCTTAGGACTGGTATCTTCCGAAGCTTCCGCACTATCAAGTTCTTCAATCTGCGTCGGAAGCGTTTCAAGCAAAGCCGTTAGCTCGCTAAACTGCACCTCAAGCTCTGTTTGCTCGTCACTCCAGCGTTCGATCTCAACCTCGTCGCCAGCATTTTGAACTAGATAACGCCAGTGCGCGAAGAGCTTGAGCAAGCCGTCGGATTGCCCCTTCGCCTTGCCCGTCAGCTCGCCCGACGCCACCAGGATCCGCGCACCTTCAAACAGCGAAACCCCGTTCGCCCGCGCCGCCCGCTGCATCTTCTGCAAAGCCTTCTCGCCCAGCCCCCGCTTGGGCACATTGACGATCCGCTCGAAAGCCAGATCATCGTCCGGCGAGACGGCCACGCGGAAGTATGCCATCGCATCGCGGATCTCCATCCGCTCGTAAAATCGCGGCCCCCCGATCACCCGGTAGGGCAGCCCGATGGTCAGAAACCGGTCTTCAAACGCCCGCATCTGGTGCGAGGCGCGCACCAGAATTGCGCATTCATTCAACCCGATAGGCCGCATCCCCCGGGTGCCGCCGCCCATCGCCTCCAGCTCGTCGCCTATCCAGCGCGCCTCTTCCTCGCCGTCCCAATGGCCGATGAGGCGCACCTTCTCGCCCTCCTCCGCCTCGGTCCAAAGCTCCTTGCCGAGCCGGCCCTTGTTGGCGGCGATCACGCCCCCGGCGGCGCCCAGAATATGCGGCGTCGAGCGATAGTTCTGCTCCAGCCGCACCACATGCGCGCCCGGAAAATCCTTTTCGAACCGCAGGATGTTGCCCACCTCGGCGCCCCGCCAGCCATAGATCGACTGATCGTCGTCACCCACGCAGCAGATGTTCTTGTGCCCCTGCGCGAGGAGGCGCAGCCACAGGTATTGGGCCACGTTGGTATCCTGGTATTCGTCGACCAGAATGTAGCGGAACCAGCGCTGATATTGTTCCAGCACGTCCTCATGGGTCTGGAAGATCGTGACCATGTGCAGCAGCAGGTCGCCGAAATCCACCGCGTTCAGCGTCTTCAGCCGCGCCTGGTATTCCCGGTAGATCGCCACGCCCTTGTGGTCGTAGGCCGCGGCGTCCGCGACCGGCACCTTGTCGGGGGTGAGCGCCTTGTTCTTCCACTGGTCGATGATCCCGGCCAGCATCCGCGCCGGCCAGCGCTTGTCGTCGATATTGGCGGCGGCGACGAGCTGTTTAAGAAGCCTTAACTGATCATCTGTATCAAGGATGGTGAAGTTGCTCTTGAGGCCGACCAGTTCGGCATGCCTCCGCAGCAGCTTCACGCAGATCGCGTGGAACGTGCCCAGCCATGGCATTCCCTCCACCGTCTGCCCCATCAGGCCCGCCACGCGGTTTTTCATCTCGCGGGCGGCCTTGTTGGTGAAGGTCACTGCGAGAATTTCATTGGGCCGCGCGCGCTGCGTCAGCAGCAGGTGCGCAATCCGCGTGGTCAGCGCCTTGGTCTTGCCGGTGCCCGCGCCGGCCAGCATCAGCACCGGCCCGTCAAGCTGCTCCACGGCCTCGCGTTGTGCCGGGTTCAGCCCTTCGAGGTAGGGCGCGGGGCGGGCGGCCACGGCCTGTTGCGACAGGCTCAGCGGGCGGTCTGGCTCGATACTGCTCATGCGCGCGACCATATCGCGTTACGCTTTTGAGGGAAAGAGCGTGTTCACCTTGCGTTCCACATCGCGGCCATACCGGCATTCCCGCAGCTTCTGCATTGCAGCATCTCCCCTTTCCCTTCCGTGAAATCTCCGTAACAATCGGGTCTGCTGCAACGCGGAATAATCGGGGAGCGCCATGGCTGAATTTCAGAAAATCCTTATCGCAAATCGGGGCGAGATCGCCATCCGGATCATGCGGGCGGCCAACGAGCTGGGCAAGAAGACGGTCGCCGTCTATGCCGAGGAAGACAAGCTGGGGCTGCATCGCTTCAAGGCCGACGAGGCCTACCGGATCGGCGAGGGGCTGGGCCCGGTGGCCGCCTATCTCTCCATCGAGGAGATGATCCGCGTCGCCAAGATGTCCGGCGCCGATGCCATCCACCCCGGCTATGGCCTGCTCTCCGAGAACCCCCAATTCGTCGATGCCTGCGAGGCCGAGGGCATCAAGTTCATCGGCCCCAAGGCCAAGACCATGCGCCAGCTCGGCGACAAGGCCTCGGCCCGCAAGGTCGCCATCGAGGCCGGCGTGCCGGTGATTCCGGCCACCGAGGTGCTGGGCGACGACATGGAGGCCATCGCCGTCGAGGCCGAGAAGATCGGCTATCCGCTCATGCTCAAGGCCAGCTGGGGCGGCGGCGGTCGCGGCATGCGCCCGATCAACAAGCCCTCGGAATTGAAGGAAAAAGTCCTCGAAGGCCGCCGCGAGGCCGAGGCCGCCTTCGGCAATGGCGAGGGGTATCTGGAAAAGATGATCACCCGCGCCCGCCATGTCGAGGTGCAGATCCTCGGTGACAGCCAGGGCAACATCTACCACCTCTGGGAGCGCGACTGCTCGGTGCAGCGCCGCAACCAGAAGGTCGTCGAGCGCGCGCCCGCCCCCTATCTCTCCGAGGCCCAGCGCGAGGAGATCTGCAACCTCGGCAAGAAGATCTGCGAGCATGTGAACTACGAATGCGCCGGCACCGTCGAGTTCCTGATGGATATGGAAACCGGCAAGTTCTACTTCATCGAGGTGAACCCCCGCGTGCAGGTCGAGCATACCGTGACCGAGGAAGTCACCGGCATCGACATCGTGCAGGCCCAGATCAAGATCGCCGAGGGCAAGTCGCTGGTCGAGGCCACCGGCACCGCATCGCAGTATGACGTGCGCCTGAACGGCCACGCGCTGCAGTGCCGCGTAACCACCGAAGATCCGCTGAACAACTTCATCCCCGACTACGGCCGCCTCACCGCCTATCGCTCCGCCACCGGCATGGGCATCCGGCTCGACGGCGGCACCGCCTATGCCGGCGGCGTCATCACCCGCTACTACGACTCGCTGCTGACGAAAGTCACCGCCTGGGCCCCCACCCCCGAGGCCGCGATTGCGCGGATGGACAGGGCGCTGCGCGAGTTTCGTATTCGGGGCGTGTCCACCAACATCGCCTTCGTCGAGAACCTGCTGAAGCACCCCACCTTCACCGGCAATACCTACCACACCAAGTTCATCGACGAGACGCCGGAACTCTTTGATTTCAAACGCCGCCGCGACCGGGCCACCAAGATCCTGCGCTACGTGGCCGACATCACCGTGAACGGCCACCCCGAGACCGCCGGCCGCCCCAAGCCCGCCGAGGCCAAGCCGCCCAAGGCCCCCGCCCGCCGCGTCGAGGTGCCCGCTCCGGGCACGCTCAACTTGCTGCAGGACAAGGGCCCCAAAGCGGTGGCCGATTGGATGAAGGCGCAAAAGCAGCTCCTCATCACCGACACCACCATGCGCGACGGCCACCAGTCGCTGCTCGCCACCCGGATGCGCTCGATCGACATGATCCGCGTCGCCCCCGCCTATGCCGCCAACCTGCCCCAGCTCTTCTCGGTCGAATGCTGGGGCGGCGCCACCTTCGACGTGGCCTACCGCTTCCTGCAGGAATGCCCCTGGCAGCGCCTCCGCGACATCCGCGCCGCCATGCCCAACATCATGACCCAGATGCTGCTGCGCGCCTCCAACGGCGTGGGCTACACCAACTACCCCGACAATGTGGTGGTCAGCTTCGTCAAGCAGGCCGCCGCCTCCGGGGTCGACGTGTTCCGCGTCTTCGACTCCCTCAACTGGGTCGAAAACATGCGCGTGGCGATGGATGCCGTGGGCGAGAGCGGCAAGATCATCGAGGGCACGGTCTGCTACACCGGCAACCTGCTCGACCCCGATCGCGCCAAGTATGACGTGAAGTACTACGTTGAAATGGCAAAGGAACTCGAGAAGGCCGGTGCCCACGTCCTTGGCCTGAAAGACATGGCTGGCCTGCTGAAGCCCTCCGCCGCCAAGGTGCTGATCCCGGCGCTCAAGGACGCGGTCGACCTGCCGATCCATTTCCACACCCACGACACCGCCGGCATCGCCTGCGGCACCATCCTCGCCGCCGCCGAGGCGGGTGTGGATGCGGTCGATTGCGCCATGGATGCGCTCTCGGGCAACACCTCGCAGGCCACGCTCGGCACCATCGTCGAGGCGCTGGAATACACCGAGCGCGACACCGGGCTCGACATCGGCGCCATCCGCGAAATCTCCGACTACTGGGAAAGCGTCCGCACCCATTACGCCGCCTTCGAGAGCGGTCTCCAGGCCCCCGCCTCCGAGGTCTACCTGCACGAAATGCCCGGCGGCCAGTTCACCAACCTCAAGGCGCAGGCCCGCTCGATGGGGCTCGAAGAGCGCTGGCACGAAGTCGCGCAGATGTATGCCGACGTGAACCAGATGTTCGGCGACATCGTGAAGGTCACCCCTTCCTCCAAGGTGGTCGGCGACATGGCACTGATGATGGTTTCCCAAGGCCTTACCCGCGCCGAGGTCGAAGACCCCAAGCGCGAGGTCTCCTTCCCCGACTCGGTCATCGACATGATGAAGGGCAACCTCGGCCTGCCCCCCGGCGGCTGGCCGGAGGGCATCCAGAAAAAAGTGCTGAAGGGCGAGAAGCCCCTCACCGAGCGCGCCGGCAAGTCGATGAAGCCGGTCGATCTGGAGGCCACCCGCAAGGAGGTTTCCGAGAAGCTCGGCTTCGAGCTGGATGACGAGGATCTGAACGGATACCTGATGTATCCCAAGGTCTTCACCGATTACGCCGCCCGCCATGAAGAATACGGCCCGGTCCGCACCCTGCCGACCGAAACCTACTTCTACGGCATGGAACCCGGCGACGAGATCTCTGTCGAGATCGACCCGGGCAAAACGCTGGAAATCCGGCTCTCCGCCGTGGGCGAAACAAACGAAGAGGGCATCGTGCGCGTCTTCTTCGAGCTCAACGGCCAGCCCCGCACCGTCCGCATCACCGACCGCCGCGTCGCCTCCGCCGTCCAGGCCCGCCCCAAGGCCGAACTCGGCAACGACAACCACATCGGCGCGCCCATGCCCGGCTCGGTCGCCTCCGTCGGCGTCAGCGCGGGCCAGAAGGTGAGCGCGGGCGACCTGCTGCTGACCATCGAGGCCATGAAGATGGAAACCGGCCTCCACGCCGAGCGCGACGCCACCGTAAAGGCCGTCCACATCCGGGCCGGCGAGCAGATCGACGCAAAGGATCTGCTGGTGGAACTGGAGTAAAGGCGCAAGCCGCCCCAATCAGCCCCCCTGCGCGCCCAACGTAACACGTTGATCCGCAGGGGGATTTGCGCTCAGATGCCACCGTTCGAGGAAGGGCTCCCCATGTTTGCCGTCACATCCATCTACGCAGGCCTGCTGACGATCTTCTTCGTCGGCCTCAGCTATTCCGTCACCGTGCGGCGGCGGACCAAGGGCATCTCGCTGGGCGACGGCGACGACAGCCGGATGCGCGCCCTCACCCGCGCCCAGGGAAACTGCGCCGAATACGCGCCGCTCGGCATCCTGCTGCTGGCCCTGTCCGAGGCACAGGGCGCCCCCGCGATTGCCCTGCACCTCCTCGGCATCGCCCTCCTCGCAGGCCGCCTGCTGCACGCACGCGCCCTGCTTGGCCCCAGAATGAGCCTGCCGTTCCGGGTATCGGGCATGGTGCTGACCTTTTCCGCCCTGCTGCTGATGGGTCTCGGGCTGCTGTTTCACGCCCTGTTCTGAGCCCCCGGAAATTTTTCGCCAATGGGGCCAAATTTCCCCTTGAACCCGCCCCTCCCCCCCGTTATTTGACCGCTACTCAACGGATGCGGGCGTAGCTCAGGGGTAGAGCATAACCTTGCCAAGGTTAGGGTCGTGAGTTCGAATCTCATCGCCCGCTCCAATGAGTAGAATGACCCGAAGGTCATTGCAGGCATTCCCCTTCACCAAAATCAAAGCTTGCTCACAAGTCCGGCTGCGAACGCCCGGCTTCGGCATAGTGAACGGACTCGGCGCTTATTTGTGAAGGCTTGGCCAGATGCTGCGAAGGCATCTACGGCAATTGGCCCTCCTCCCGAGCCACACCCGCATCGAGCTCCCGATAGTCATAATCGTAAATTGCGAATGCCTTATCAGGGACACTGAGAAGCGGCGAAACCGCGCCTGCTCTGTCGCCTCCTGACGCGACACTGGCTTCTTTCGCAGTTTCAAGAGAGTCCGCATCACCAAAGTGGCGGACCAAGAGTCGATCAAGGTTCAAGGAAGCGCTGCGCAAGCGAGCCATTTGGAACACAACAGCTCAAACCCCGCACGCGTTGCCCTTCAACCGAAACGCCGAACCACGCCAAGTGTCAGGTCAGACGGGCATTTCGGTGGTGCCCTCACCGCCGGCCCAAATCACATCGGCTGGCAGCGAGGTCTGTGCGATCAACGCGGCATTGGCGAGGTCGTTTCCCTCGGCTCGGGCGGTTGCCTCCGCCGGCGACAGGCCATGCTCGAGCCAGCGCGCCACCAGCCGCGCGCGCAATATCTCAATCTCGACGGCCACCAGAACGGACAGATCCATGTGCTGGCGCAGGTCGCGCCACAGGGGCCTGTCGAGCAGCAGGTAATTGCCTTCGACGATTACGGTTTCGCAGGCCTCGTCGACAATGCCCGCACCCGCAATGGCGATATCCCTCGTACGGTCAAAGACCGGAAAGACGATCTCGGGCTCGTCACCCAGTCGCCCGACGAGGTGCAGGAAGCCGGCCGCGTCGAAGGTTTCCGGCGCGCCCTTCCGCGCCAGCAGCCCGCGCTCGACAAGGATCGGGTTGTGCAGGTGGAAACCGTCCATCGGCACCACCTGCGCCCGCTGCCCGGCCTCGTTGAGCGCGTCGCAGAACGCGGTGGCGAGGGTCGACTTGCCGCTTGCGGGCGCCCCTGCAAGAGCAACCACCCTGCGGCGGCGCTTCATGGGGGCGTTCAGGACGGCCTGCCCCAACTCGGGCAATGACGTGACCGAGGGGGTCATGCCGCGACCGGCGGCGCCTCTTTTGCGCCCGTCATGAAGGCCACCGCGTCCGACATCGTGTAGTCGCGCGGGTCGATCACGCAGAGGCGGCGGCCCAGCCGGTGCACATGGATCCGGTCGGCCACCTCGAAGACATGGGGCATGTTGTGGCTGATCAGGATGATCGGGATGCCGCGTGATTTCACGTCCTGGATCAACTCCAGCACCCGCCGGCTCTCCTTCACGCCGAGCGCCGCCGTGGGCTCGTCGAGGATGATCACCTTGGAGCCGAAGGCCGCCGCGCGGGCCACGGCAACACCTTGCCGCTGACCGCCCGAAAGGGTTTCCACCGCCTGATTGATGTTCTGGATCGTCATCAGGCCAAGCTCGGTGAGCTTCTCACGGGCCATCCGTTCCATCGTGGGGCGGTCAAGTTGGCGCAGGAGCTTGCCCCGCCAGCCCGGGCGGCGGATTTCGCGGCCCATGAACATGTTGTCGGCAATCGACAGGGCAGGAGACATGGCGAGCGTCTGGTAGACCGTCTCGATGCCCGCCTCCCGCGCGTCGATGGGCGAGGCGAAGTTGACCTCCTTGCCCTCCAGCGTCACCGTCCCCGCATCGGGGATCACCGCCCCCGACACCGCCTTGATGAGAGAGCTCTTGCCCGCGCCGTTGTCGCCGATCACGGCAAGGATCTCGCCCGGCATCAGGTCGAAGTCGCAATTGTCGAGCGCGGTCACGCGGCCATAGCGCTTGGTCAGGCCGCGGCCCTTGAGAATGGGTTCCATCAGGCTGCCACCTTTCTGATCCACTGGTCGACGGCCACAGCCGCGATGATGAGAGTGCCGATAAGCAGGTAGGTCCACTGGGCGTCCGCCCCGGCGAGCCGCAGCCCGAGGGTGAAGACACCAACGATCAGGGCCCCGAAGAGCGTGCCGAGGATCGAGCCGCGCCCGCCGAAGAGCGAGATGCCCCCGATCACCACGGCGGTGATGCTCTCGATGTTCAGAAGCTGGCCCGAGGTGGGCGAGACAGAGCCGATCCGCCCGATCAGGGCCCATCCGGCGAAGGCGCAGATGAGGCCCGCGAGCGCATAAACCGAGATCAGCGTGCGCCGCACGTTCACGCCCGAAAGCTCCGCCGCATCCGGGTCATCGCCCACGGCATAAACATGCCTGCCCCAAGCGGTGTGCCGCAGCACATAGGCGAGGATCAGCACGAGGATCAGCATGAAAACCACGCCAACGGTAAAGACCGCGCCGCCCACGCTAAACTTGGCGCCCATGAGCTGAAGCAGGGGGGCCGCCTCGGCTATGTCCTGGCTGCGGATAGTTTCGTTGGCCGAATAGAGGAAGTTGGCCGCCAGCACGATCTGCCACATGCCGAGCGTCACGATGAAGGGCGGCAGCTTGACCCGCGCCACCAGCCAGCCGTTCAGCGCACCGATGGCGGTGCCGAGGGTGAGACCGGCGACGATGGAGAGGCCCACGGGCACACCGTAGCGAAAGGTGAACTGCCCCATGATGACCGAGGAGATCACCGCGATGGCACCCACGCTCAGGTCGATGCCCGCCGTGAGGATAACAAGGCTCTGCGCGGCGGCCACGATGCCGACGATCTGTACCTGTTGCAGGATCAGCGTGAGGGCGAAGGGCGAGAAGAACCGGGCACCGAGCGTAAGGCCGAAGACCGCGATCGACAGCACCAGCACGATGAGCGGCACGAGCGCCGGCGTGGTGTGCAACAGGTGCTGAAGCCGGTCGATCAGGTTCTTGTTGTGCCCGTCG
Source organism: Oceanicola sp. 502str15 (assembly GCF_024105635.1). Lineage (NCBI taxonomy): Bacteria > Pseudomonadati > Pseudomonadota > Alphaproteobacteria > Rhodobacterales > Roseobacteraceae > Oceanicola > Oceanicola sp. 502str15. The sequence goes on along the minus strand of NZ_WYDQ01000001.1, from coordinate 336,522 downwards.
AAGGACGCGACTTCACTGGGTGCGCTGGAGGCAGAGGCCTCGTAGTTATCAGATTGTGACATGTGTCCCCCCGGGGCAGGCGCGTGTCCTGCCGGTTTGAACAGGGCGGAAACCTCCGCCCCGTTCGTGGTTCAATCGGCTGCCTGCCGGGTCAGCCCCAGCAGAGCTCTGTGCCCTCGGCGGTGTCGATGCTCTCGACGCCCTCGGCGGGCTTGTCGGTGATGAGCGCAACGCCTGTGTCGAAGAAGTCCTTGCCGGGCGTGTTGGCCGGCTTGGTGCCGTCCTTGGCGAAGGCGACGATCGCCTCGATGCCCTTGGACGCCATCAGCAGCGGGTATTGCTGCGAGGTGGCGCCAATCACACCGTCCTTCACGTTGGCCACACCGGGGCAGCCGCCGTCAACCGACACGATCAGCACGTCGTTCTCGCGGCCAATCGCCTTGAGCGCCTCATAGGCCCCGGCAGCGGCAGGCTCGTTGATGGTGTAGACCACGTTGATCTCGGGGTCGGTGGCCAGAAGGTTTTCCATCGCCTTGCGGCCGCCCTCCTCGTTGCCGGCGGTCACGTCGTTGCCGATGATGCGCGGGTCTTCCTCGTCACCCCACTTGTTCGGGTCGCCCAGCTCGATGCCAAAGCCCTGAAGGAAGCCCTGGTCGCGCAGCACACCCACGGTGGGCTGGCTGACGGCGAGGTCGAGCATGGCGATCTTGGCATTGGCGGCCTCGTCGCCCAGCGTGGCGGCGGCCCACTGGCCGATCAGCTCACCGGCGAGGAAGTTGTCGGTGGCAAAGGTCATGTCGGCGGCGTCGATCGGCTCCAGCGGGGTGTCGAGCGCGATCACCACGAGGCCGGCGTCACGGGCCTGCTGCACGGCCGGCACGATGGAGCTGGTGTCGGATGCGGTGAGCAGGATGCCCTTGGCGCCGTTGGCGATGCAGGTCTCGATGGCGGCCACTTGGGTTTCATGGTCACCGTCAACCTTGCCGGCGTAGCTGTTGAGAGTAACGCCCAGCTCGGCGGCCTTCGCCTCGGCGCCTTCGCGCATCTTCACGAAAAACGGGTTGGTATCGGTCTTGGTGATCAGGCAGGCGCCGATGTCCTGGGCCATGGCGGTGCCGGACATGGCGCAGAGTGCGAGCGCAGTTGTTGCGACGAGTTTCTTCATGATTTCCTCCCTGGGAATCGTTGCAGTGTGGATCTCCCATTGATCCGCCCCCGACGGATGACGCCCGGGGTTGCACCGTAAAAAGCGTGATTCCGTTCACCCTGTCAATAAATAAATAAACTTGATTTATTAACGGACGGATGGCCTACTTCCTTTGGGGCGGGAATTTTCGTATGGCCAAGCCGATGGATGGCAGTGAGATCAAGGGGCTGAGCGGCGGGGTCAACCAGTCGGGCGTTCGCAACTACAACGAACGCCTTGTACTGTCGGTCCTTCAGCGGCGCGGAGCCATGGCTGGCAGCGATATTGCGCGCCTCGTGAACCTGTCTCCACAGACCATCTCGATCATCCTGCGTCGGCTCGAGGCGGACGGCATCGTGATGCGCGGCGACCCGAGCCGCGGCAAGGTGGGCAAGCCCTCGATCCCGATGCGGCTCAACCCCGACGGCGTGCTTTCGGTCGGCTTCAAGGTTGGCCGGCGCAGCGCCGACCTTGTGCTCACCGGCTTCGACGGGGTCGTGCGCCACCAGATCCAGGAGCACTACGACTATCCCTTTCCCGAGGCCGTCTTCAGCCTGCTCGAGCGCGGGCTGGCCACCTTCGTCGAGCAGCTCTCGTCCGAAGAACGCGGACGTCTCTGCGGCATCGGCATCGCCGCCCCCTTCGAGCTGTGGAAGTGGCACGACCTCGTCGGTCACACCGCGGAGCGGTTTCGTTCTTGGAAGGACATCGACTTCACCAAGGAGGTCGCCCGGTTCAGCGATCTGCCGGTCTTCATGCTGAACGATGGCACCGCCGCATGCCACGCCGAACATCTCTACGGGCGCGGCAAGGAGTTTCGCGACTATGCCTTCGTTTTCGTGAGCTCCTTCATCGGGGGCGGGGTGGTGCTGAACAACACCGTCTTCGAGGGCAACCAAGGCAATGCCGGGGCGCTGGGCTCGATGCGAACGACGGGCCCGCAGGGCGAGAGCCTGCAACTGATCGACGTGGCCTCAATCCACCTGCTGGAGGGCCGGCTGGTGGAGGCCGGGGTGGACCCGAAGCTGCTTTGGCAGAAACCGCAGGACTGGAGCATGCTGTCGCGCTACGTCGACCCGTGGATGGCCCAGACGGCGCAGGAACTCGCCAAGGCCGCGCTGTCGGTGTGCTCGGTCATCGACTTCGAAGCCATCGTCATCGACGGCGCCTTTCCGGCGGAAGTCCGGACGGACCTCGTCAACCGGGTGCGACGCTACTTGGTCAACCAGGACACGCGAGGCCTGATCGAACCCAGGATCGAGGCCGGCAGCATCGGTGAAACCGCCCGAGGCATCGGCGCCGCCAGCGCCCCGATCTTCTCGCAATTCCTGTTGAACGCCAACGCGGGCCTGACGGCGTATTGACCGGCGCGGGACGTGCGCCGAGAAATCACCGGTGCGCCTGCGCGGCCGTGAAGTTGCCGCCGGTTTCCAGTTTGAAGCTGTGCGATTTTGCGAAGGCATCGAAATTACTCCGCGATGGGCTTGCTCGAAGGCGGGCGAGACGACCCGAAGCGACAAGGGGCATGGATGCCTCCCCTCGCCACAAGAAACAAGCAATCACGGAGCAAAAACCGCCACCAACCAATCGCGCTGCCTCACAACCGCCGAACGGAGGTCCCGCCTGCGATGATCGCGTTGATCATCTCCGCGATGGATCTGTGCTCGGCCATTTCGAGGTCCGTGCCGACGGCATTCTGATGAGACGCCGCGGCGTCGCGCAGAACCCCCACGATCTCGTGCTCCGGCAGCACCCCGCGATCGTGCAAGGCAAGCAGGAGCGCCTCGCAGATCGACAGGGCCGCCTGGCCTGCATGTTCGCTTGCGGTGGACATCCGTGGTTCCTTCCTTGGCGTCATGAACCGGTGTAGGGTGAGGCTCAGATGGATCCGCACTTCTCGCAGGAAGTGGTCTATGCTGGACTGATCCAGAGCAGTGTCCGTACCGCTTTCCGCTTTTCGGGGCGCGACACACCGCGAGGCCGCATGACATCCGTCGATCAAAGCCCCCTCACCCGCAAGCTCTCGGCCTTCGTCGCCCTGTCCGATGATGAGCTGGCCGTGCTTGAGCACCTGCACCAGCGTCGCCGCTTCTTCGTCGCGGGGCGCGATATGGTGCATCAGGGCCAGTCGGCGCGGGCGGCCTATATTCTCTCGTCGGGGTGGGTCTGCTCCTACAAGCTGCAGGCCGACGGAACGCGGCAAATCGTGGATTTCCAGGTGCCTGGGGATTTTCTCGGGCTGCGGAGTGTTCTCCTGCGCGCTTCGGACCACAGCTTCGAGCCCATCGTGGACATCGAAGCCGCCGAAGTGCTGACCAGCGACCTGCTCAACGCCTTCGCCCAGACACCGCGCCTCGCGACCGCCATCCTCTGGGCGGCCTCTCGGGATGAAGCGATGGTGGTGGAACATCTCGTCGGGATCGGCCGGAGAGATGCGGACGCCCGCATGGCGCATTTTCTGCTGGAGCTGGGTGCGAGGCTTTCGCTGGTCGGCATCGGCAGCAAGGACGGATTCGACTGCCCGCTGACGCAGTACCACCTCGCCGATACCCTTGGGCTGAGCGCCGTTCATGTGAACCGCGTTCTGCGACAGCTGCGCGAGAGGGGGCTGGTGACTTTCCGGGACGGCCACGTGACCTTTCACGACCACGCCGGACTGGTGGAGCTTGCCGAGTTCGATCCCGCATATCTGGACCAGACCGGGCCACTGCTGACGTGAAAGGGCCGCCCTCCGTTGCGCGGCAGGCGACCCCGGGTATCACATCCGACGAGGGAGCATGCGCGAGGGCGTGTGTCGCCGCACTGCCCCAGATCAGTCCCGGCGGCTCCTGTGGGGCGATCGCCTCTGCGCCTCACGTCACAGCGGTTTGCTGATGGGACATCCGAAGCCATTTGTCGTCATCCTTCAGATAGCTCGAGGCGCAGAGGGCCTTGTAGGTAGGCAGGTCGGTTTTGTCCGCCGAAGCCCGGTAGGTGAGAAACGTGATATCGCCACAGCGGGTGACGCGCCGTTCGGACATGACGACGCTGCGCCAGCCCGTCCGGTCCCGTAGGTGGGTCCAGATCTGGTCCCCCTGCAGGATGCCGGGCGGATGGGGGAAGATCATGACGGCGTTGGCCGCTGTGGTGTCGCGCACATTGTCGGCGCCGTTGGTCCAGAAGTGCTGCTCCATGTCCCAGAGCACGCCCTGTTCGTGAGTAGACAGGGTGCCGGATGTGTGGGCTGCATGTGCCGGTCTCTTCGCGGTTGCGGTTGATCCTGTCATTCGCCGGACCCCGACCCGCCCACCATGAAGATCTGGAACAGCACGAAGAGGATCCCGAGCACCGGCAGGATCGCCGCGCTTTTCCCCGGGCTGCCTTCTGCGGCGGTTGTTACGGCGCGCTTGAGGCTGCCCGAGGGGCGGCTTTCGGGAAGGAGCTGGCTCAGGTGCCGGGCGATCCTCCCGTGATCGCTGGCGAGCTCGGGGACGTCGCGAAACCGGGCAAGCAGTGCCCCCAATCGCGCCCGCGCGCCGTCGCGCCCGAGGCTAACGAGGTCGGCGGTTTCATTCCAAGGGTCGAGGCCGAGCCGCGCGAGGGCGGAGAGGACCGTGACGATGTATCCGTTCCGGTCTTCGCCGACCGAGGCATACAGAAACCGCTCGAATTCGCGCGGGTGCGGGTTGAGAACAGGGGAGTCGGTCATGCTGGTTTCCATTCCTATGTTGCGGGAACGCCAATTGTCCCGCTTTCCCGCAGTCTACAGGCCCGTCCGCCCCGGCGCCCTTACACAGGTCAGTGCTGCCGATGGCTCCGGTGAAGGCAGAAATCGGCGCGGCGGGCGGGACTAACCTGTGTCAGCACGGACCGCACGATCCGGGCGTAGAACAGAAGAAATCGTTCAACCTGCCAGGCCCGCGATCCGGGGGCCCCTGCAGGGCTGCGCGTCGGATCTGCCAACATCGTGGAGACCAGAGATGAACATGCGGTCGAGCACTTCGACGGTGACGTTTTCGAACCCGTTCACGCTGCCAGGATACACCGGCGAACTGCCTGCCGGCGACTACGAGGTTCTTGTCGAAGAAGAGCTTCTGCAGGGCCTGAGCTTCGAGGCCTACAGGCGGACGGCGACCTATCTGAAGGTCCGGGGCAAGGGCGCCCAAGCAGGGCGGCGTGAGCTGCGGGCGACAACCGAGGGCGACCTCACCAAGGCGCTGCACCGGGACGCGGACGCGACCGAAGCGAACAAACATGGCGATGCGGCGCCTTCTCCGCAGGAGGACACAACATGAATACTCCCGAATGGCTCAAGCCCGGCCTCTATGGCGCCGTGATCGGCGCCGTTCTTGTCGGCGTGGTTGGCTTCACTTGGGGCGGCTGGGTGACCGGCGCCACCTCGAACGACAGGGCGATGGCGATGTCGCGTGACAACGTAGTCGCTTCCATGGTGCCCGTCTGCCTCGACATGGCGCGCTCCGACCCGGCACGGGCCGACAAGCTTGAAACGATCCGCGCCGCCTCGACATACCAGCGGCGCGACGCGCTCATGGAGGCGGGCTGGTCGACCATGCCCGGAACCGAAGCCCCGAACCGCGACATCGCGCAGGCCTGTCTCGCGGAACTCGACCTCTGATCGGGCCGGGGCACTTCACCATCATGCTGCGAAGTGCGGTGCTGGCCGGGACAGAGGCGAAAAATCGTGCGCCCGGGGTTTCAGATCCTATGGCCCGAACGGACCGTAGCGCGCCGCATCTCGTTCACCGGCAAGGCCGTTTCGTGGTGCCGGGCGCATTGCCCCGACGCGAACAGGGCCAGCGCCAGACCGATACCCATTCGAAACACATCATGCGCGCCGTGAGGCTCCTCGGAGACGCGCCCGCGCCCAAGGCGAAGGAGCCGGAAATGACCGTCAAGCAAGATACGCAACCGAAAAACAGTGGGGGACAAGTAACCTCGATGATCCGGCCAAGGCAGCCCCGCGGGGTCGAGCCGCGCGACAGGGGCGGAATCTGGAAGATGCAGGTCGATGGCAAACACCCCGGCGGCAACCACCAGGCGGGACATGCCCTTGCCGCTGCCGCCTTGCACGAGTTGGCACCGCAATGACCGTTAGCACCCATTCGGCAGCTCCCCAGGATTTCGCAATTCAGGCGGCCGAGAACGAGGGCATGCCATCCAGGCCGGCCGTCGGGGGCACCGCGCCCGCGCGCCGGCTGACCGGCACGCTCACGCTCGGACGATCGCGCGGCCGCGTGGCAACCAGCGGACTCTGGTCTGCCAAGGAGCAAGCGGCGATGAGGCGCCCTCTGGCGAGCCTGATCGCGGGCATGATCGCCATGGCCTTCGTGGTCGCGTCCCTCGCCTCCCCCGCCCTTGCGCAGGAGGCCATCGGCGCGATGCCGGAAAACCCCCAGCCACGTAGCTATGGAAGCGGCTGGAATTGCAGCGCCGGTTACCGACTGGAGGGCGCCGAATGCCTCGCCCTCGTCATCCCCGCCAATGCCTACCCGACCGGGCGCACCTACGGGACGGGTTGGGAATGCGGCCGCGGATATGAGGAGGTCGGCGGAAGAACCTGCGACCCCATCGCGATTCCCGAAAACGCCTTCCTCAAGTCTTCCGGCTACGATTGGCAATGCGAACGCGGTTACCGGCAGGAGCGCGATACTTGCGTGTCCATCGACCTGCCCGAGCACGCCTATCTGACGGAGAGCACATCGGGCACAGGATGGACCTGTGATCGCGGCTATGCGGCCGTTGCAGGGAGATGCCTGCCGATTGTCGTGCCCCCGAATGCCTACCTGACCAACGCAACCTACGGCGCCGCTTGGGCCTGCGAGAGAGGCTTCGTCGAGGTCGACGACCAGTGCAACGCCATTGTCTTGCCGGCCAACGCCTACCTCGATCAGGAGTCCTATGGGCCGGGCTGGAGCTGTGAGCGGGGATACGAGCTGCTGAGCGGCGCATGTACCCCCATAGACCTGCCCCTGAACGCCCATCTCGACCGATCCGGCAACCGTTGGCGCTGCGACCGCAGTTTCCAGATTTCGCAGGGAGTATGCACCCTTGGACAGTAACCTGAGCCCTTCTCATCGGGGCATTTCGGCCATGCGCGTCAGCATCGGGTGCCGTTTGCAATACCGCTTTCCGAAACCCACGCCGCTGATCGCATTGCTGAACGTCCATTACTCGTGTTTCAGCGTTCTGGAGCGCGCCGACCATCTCGTGACCTCGCCCAGCGTGCCGCTCGAAAGCTACCGGGACGGCTTCGGCAACTGGTGCACCCGCCTCGTGGCGCCGGCGGGCGACTTCTGCCTGTCGACGGATGGCATCTTTCAGGACACCGGCGCGCCCGACCCGGCATTTCCGGGCGCGCAGCAGCACGCGGTTCAGGATCTGCCATTCGAAACGCTCGTGTTTTTGCAGGGCAGCCGGTACTGCGATACCGACCTGCTGTCGGAAGAAGCTTGGGAGCGCTTCGCAGGCACCCAACCCGGATGGTCCCGCGTTCAGGCGATCTGCGACTTCGTCCACGGGCATGTGCAGTTCGACTACATGCAGGCAAATGCGACGCGCACCGCATCGCAGACTTTGGCCGAGGGGAAGGGTGTCTGCCGTGATTTCGCCCATCTCGCCATTGCGCTGTGTCGATGCATGAACATTCCGGCCCGCTACTGCACCGGATACCTCAGCGACATCGGCGAACCGCTTCCGCATCCGCCCGGAGACTTTGCCGCCTGGATGGAGGTGTTTCTCGCAGGCGAATGGCACATGTTCGACCCACGCAACAACAAGCCCCGGTTCGCGAGACTTCTGATCGCGCGGGGCCGCGATGCCGCCGATGTCCCTCTGACCCAGACCTTCGGGGAGAGCACCTTGACCGGTTTCGAAGTCTGGACCGATGAAATGACCTGACCGACCGCCCCTTCCCTCTCGACGGCCCATCGTAAAGCGGGCCCTGCGTCCCCATATATTCAATACCGCTGCCAGGCATCCCGGTCCGACATGGACGAGGAGCCGGCGCCGGCCAATCAAAGGATCACTGACATGTCTTTCAAGGACCTGACGGACCGCGCTGCGGCCGCAATGAAGCCGAAGCCCGCAGAGGCCGCGAAGACCCCTGCCAAGGAGAAGGCGACCGAGACCACGGGCAAGGAAGGGCCTGCGAAATCCAAGACATCTTGAGCTTCGAGCCGAGGACGCGCCCCATTCCCGAAGGGGGCGCGGACCAACGGCGACATCACCGGGGAGGACCACGCCAATGCAAGATCTGACCACCAATTCCGAAGCGATCATTTCGCCACCGTTCACGGTGTCGCCTGCGGAGGTTGACCGTGCCCGCGCCCGCGACACGCTGACCGGCAGGGCGTTTAACGACCTGTTCCTTGACGAAATGCTGGCCGATCCGCTGGTGCGTCTCGTGATGAAGGCCGATGGCGTCTCTGCGGCGCATCTGCGGCTTCTCTACGCGGGGGGCGGCGCGGCCGAGAGCGCTTCGGCTGCGCCGATCCGGACCGCCGCGAAGGACGGTAAGCCTGCCAGGCTGGCCAGGCCGGTGCCATCGCACCCACGCCAGCTTGTGAAAGAGATGTGATGGGAAAATCTGCCTCTGCCAAGGGTGCCCTGCCGGAGATTGCGACCGTGAGAGCCGTGGGTGACGTTCCACAGGTGCGCCCCTGCCTGAGGTGCGAGGCCCCGTTCTCGAGCGAAGGCTTCGGGGAGCGGATCTGTCGGCGCTGCAAGGGCCTGAACGCCTGGCGAAACGCCGTGCCCGACAGCCCCGGCGCAACTCGCCGCCGCTGAACCGCATCGGCGCACGTTCAGGCTCTCACACCCTACAGCACCTCAGGTGCGTCCTGTCTCGGCGTCAGGCCCGTCCTATCGGCGTCAGGTCGTCAAATGCGATGCCGGTGGCGTCTTCGTATTCCTTCTCGTCCCAGAAGCCGATCAAAATGCCCCCTTCGGCGGCCTTCTTCTGCCGCGCCAGAACGGCAGGGGTCGCCGTGATCCGCGTGTGATGGCGCGTGGCCCAATCCAGCAGGGCGGCTTCCATGCGGGTGCGGACGGCCTTGTGCTCTGCCGCCTCGGATGCCCCCAAGTCGGTCAGTTCATGCGGGTCAGTGTGCAGATCGAACAGAACCGGCCGGAAACCCTCACAGCGAATATACTTCCAGCGCCCGTCGAAGATCATCGTCGTATGGGCGTGTTCCTGCGGTTGGTCGAGCAGACGGGCCATGTCGGACCAGTGATAATCGTGCTGGCTGATGGCATATCGGCGCGAGAACCCGTCAGCCCCCTGCAGGATCGGCGTCAGGTCGCGCCCCTCGATCACATGCGGCTTGGCCGGGCAGCCCAGCGCGTTCATGAAGGTCGGCGCGAGGTCGATCATCTCGACAAGTGCATCCGACACCAGCCCGCGCGTGGCCTCCGCCTCGGGCCGCGGATCTGCGATGATCAGCGGCACCTTCACCGCCATCTCGTGGTAGAAATCCTTGTCGCCCATCCAGTGGTCGCCCATGTAATCGCCGTGGTCCGAGGTGACGGCGATGATGGTGTTTTCGCTCAGCCCCGCCTCGTCCATCCAGGCAAACAGCCGCCCCAGATTGTCGTCGAGCTGCTTGATCAGGCCCATGTAGGCGGGGATCACGTGTTCGCGCACCTCGTCACGGGCAAAGCTCTGGCAGACCCGCGCCTTGAGGTAGGCCTGCATCAGCGGGTGGTCGGTGTCGTGCTCCTCCGCAGAGCGGATCGGCGGCACGATATGCGACTCGTCGTACATGTCGTGGTAGGGCGCAGGCACGATGTAGGGCCAATGCGGCTTGATGTAGCTCAGGTGGCACATCCACGGCCGCCCATCCGCCTTGGCCTCCTGCATGAAGGCGATGGCGCGGTCGGTCATATAGGCGGTTTCGGAATGTTCCTCGGGGACATTCGCCGCCAGGCGGGAATTCTTCAGAAGCCAGGCCGAGAGCAGGTCACCGTCTTCTCCGACGCCCGAGTTGGCGAAGTCTTCCCAAGGGTTTTCAGACTCATAGCCCTGCGACACGAGGTAGTCGTCATAGGCGGACCAGTTCTGCCGCGCGCTGTCGGGGTGCAGCCCGTCGTCACGCTCGAACGGCTCGAAACCGCACTCGGACACCCGCACGCCGATCTCGCTCTCCGGGTCGATGCCGAGCCAGGCCATGCCCTCCGCGTCGGCGGTCATGTGTGTCTTGCCCACCAGCACAGCCCGCGCCCCGACCTCGCGCAAGTGGTCCCCCAGCGTCGGCTCGCCAACGCGCAGCGGCATCCCGTTCCACGTCGAGCCATGGCTGCGCACGTAGCGCCCGGTATAGGCGCTCATCCGCGACGGCCCGCAGACAGGCGATTGCACATAGGCGTTGGTAAAGCGCACGCCACGGGCGGCCAGCGCGTCGATATTGGGGGTATGCAGATGCGGGTGGCCGTAGCAGCTGAGATAATCGAACCGCAGCTGGTCAGCCATGATCCACAGGACGTTGGGGCGTTTGCTCATTTCTGCACTTCCTTGTCGATAATCTGCTCCACCGGAATGCGCAGGAAATCCTCGAGCCGGTCGAGGAATCCCGCGAGGGTGCGAATCTCTTCTTCCGAGAAGGTCTCCCGCAGCGCCGCCCTCCGCCGCGCCATGATCGGGGCGGCCCGCTCATAGGCCGCGCAGCCCTTGTCGGTTATCTGGACGATGGTCTGGCGCCCGTCCCGGCTGTCGCGGTGCATGGTGACATAGCCCTTGTCACGCATGTCCGGCAGCGCGCGACTGAGCAGCGAATGGTCGGACCGCTGGATGGAGGACAGGTCGCGAATCGTCATCGGCCCGGCCTCGTGCAAATCCCAGAGCGTGCGCCATTCCACGATCGAAATGCCGCCCCCGATCTGCAGGAACCGCTGCCCCTGCCTGCGCGACGCGGCATAGACCGCCGGCAGACGCGAAAAGATGTTCAGGCCCTCACGTTCCATGCGTGAGCGCACCTGCCCGGCGTCAATCTTTACCTCTGCGGCCATCGGCTTTCCTCCCATGCCCCCGATAATGCCGAAATATTTTTACGTGACAAGTCATATAAATTTTGCCAGTTTGAAAGCAGGCCCCGAGCAGGGGCAGCGCGGCTTTGGAGGAAGACGCGCGGGATCAAGGGAGGACAACATGATCAGAACAACGATTTTCGGCGCCCTGGCTGCGCTGGCACCGCTCGCCGCATCCGCTCAGGCGAATCTCACCGCAGAAACCACGGGCCCCGGCTCGACCCCGCATTACATCGACACGACGCTGGCCGCGATCCTCGACAGCACCGGCGTGGCCACCATGCAGATCACCGAAGGCGCGACGCTGACCAACTCGGTGCAGGCCGTGGCCGAAGGCCGGCTCGACATGGCCCCCGCGCCGCTGATCCTGCCCTTCCTGCTCTCGAAGGGCATCGGCCCCTACAGCGGCGTCGGCCCCGAGCAAGGCGCCGAACTGGCCTCCAACCTGCGGGTCATCTTCTGGAATTCCGGCTCCGCGCAGATGCTGGGCTACTACAACAACAACCCGATCGAAGACATCCGCAACCTCTCCGGCAAGCGCATCTGGAACGGCCCGCCCCGCGGCGCGGCGCTGACCTCCGGGCGCGCCATGATCCAGCTTCTGTCCGGCGCCAAGGACGGCGAAGACTACGAAGGCATCCAGACGCCCTGGCCCGACACCGTGTCGACCATCACCGGCGGCGGCGCCGACGCCTGGACCATCCCCGAGGGTCTTCCCTCGGGCCGCGAGATCGCCATCGCAGCGGCCGGCGGCATCACCATCCACGATGTGCCCTCCGACCTGCTTGCCAGCGAACTCGGCCAGCAGATCCTCGCCGCGCCTGGCCATGCGCCCTACTCGGTGCCGGTGGAAGACTTCCGCAAGGCCTACGAGGGCAACGACATCACCATCGTGACCGATGACGACAGCTTCGACAGCTTCGCCACCGCCTTCGGCCAGATCGTCCACGCCTCGATGGATGAGGAACTGGTGTTCCAGATCACCAAGGCCTACCTCGAAGGTGAAGATCGCTTCATCGAAGGCTCGCCGCGCGGCCCCTTCGCCAAGCTCAGCTTCGGCGACATCGACGGCACTTCCCAAGGCGCCTGCGGGGCGGTGCAGATCAAGATGCACCCCGGTGCCATTCGCGCCTTCGAAGACGCCGGCCACTCGGTTGCCGACTGCCTGCGTCCGTAAAGCCTGACCACGGAGAGGCCGGGCTTTTCGGCCTCTCCCCACGCCACGCCACGCCCCGGGGGCCCTCTCGCCATGACCACAGATCAGATCACCCTGCCGATCGGCCGGCGCATTGCGATGATCCTCGCCCTGCTGCTGGTCATCGTCGGCATGGCCAACACCATGCCCGAAATTCCGGGGCTTCAGGACTTGGCACGCGACCTCACCGGGCGTCCGTTTTTCCGGGTATCGAACTTTCCGCCCGAGTATTTCTACCCTCCGGTCTTCCTGTTGATGATGGTCATCGTGGCGCTCGATGCCAGCGTCTACCGCGCCTGGAGGCTCGACAAGCCGCACCTCGCGTGGCTCGGGCTGCTGCTGGATGCAGGGCTGCTGCTGGCCGCCTTCCTCGCCGCCTTCGGCTTTCTCGTCGAGATCGACTCGATCTGCCTGCTCGACCAGATCTCCGGCGAGCGTGCCCGACTGATCCAGGAGGCATCAGAGCGCTCGGCGGGCGTGATTCCGGGCATCTCCTTCGAGGCCGAGGTGCCCTCCTGTCAGGCCCGCTTCGGCATCTGGATCCTGCCGCTGCTGTTCACCATCATCACGCTGTTCTTTCTCTACAACATCCGCGTCTGGGGCCTGCCGCTGGTGGCGGTCGCCAGTGTCGTGGTGATCTACACCATCGGCACCGCGCTGATCTGGGTGTTCGACCTGTCCGACAACAATTTCCTGCTGACCAAGCTCGGCGCCGATGGGGGCGATGCAACGGCAGCGGCGATCCAGAAGGCCACCAACGTCTTCGTCACGCCCGACGGCTTCATGGGCCGGTTCATGGATATCGTGGTGAACCAGGTCTTCCCCTACGTCGTGCTCGGCGGCCTTTTCGGTACCTCTGCAGGGGGCACCTCGCTGATCAAGCTGGCGGTGCGTGCCACCCGCAACCTGCGCGGCGGCCCGGCCCATGCAGCCATCGTCTCCTCGGCCATGTTCGGCACCATCACCGGCGGGCCGGTCACCAACGTGCTCTCCACCGGGCGGCTGACGATCCCGATGATGCGGCGCAACGGCTTTTCGCCCCAGTTCGCCGGCGGCGTCGAGGCTGCGGCCTCCTCGGGCGGGCAGATCATGCCCCCGGTGATGGGTGTGGCCGCCTTCGTCCTCGTCGCCCTCACGGCGGTGCCCTACACCAAGGTCATCACCGCCGCCTTCCTGCCCGCGATGTTCTTCTTCTTCTCGATCTTCCTCGCCGTGATGTTCCAGGCCCGGCGCGAGCGCGTCGAAGCAATGCGCGAGGTTCCCGAAGACCTCATCATGCACCGGCAGGACTGGCTGAACCTCATCATTATCGTCGTCCCGATCCTGACGATCCTGTTCCTGCTGCTGGGCAGCAAGGATGCCATCGGCGGCGGACTGCTTGCCATGATCCTGCCCGCCGGAGTGATCCAGACCATCACCAACTCCACCGGTGATGCCGTTTCCGCCGGCTGGTGGGCGGTGGCAATCCTCCTGCCCCTGCTCTTCCTCGATCCCGAAACCCGCGCAAAACCTTCCAAGGTCCTTGTTTCGCTGGCCGATGGCGGGCTCCTGATTTCAAAGCTCTTCCTGCTGCTCTTCGCAGTCTCCATCATCTCGGCCTTCCTCAACGAAAGCGGGCTGACCGGCGAGCTGACCCGCGCCGTCACCTCCTGGCTGGAACATGCGCAGGTCATGTGGATCTTCGGCTACGAGGTGCACATCGTCGGCGGCGTCTACCTGATGCTGGCCCTCACCTGCGCGATGTTCTGCGCCATCCTGCTCGGCATGGGCATGCCCACAGTGCCGGCCTACGTCAACGTCGCCCTCCTTCTCGGCCCGCTGCTGGCCAACCTCGGCGTCAGCTTCTTCACCGCGCATATGTTCGTCTTCTACTTCGCCGTTGCCTCCGCGATCACGCCGCCGGTGGCCGTGGCCGCCTTTGCAGCCGCATCCATCACCGGGGCCGAGCCGATGCGCACGGGTGTCGCCGCCGTTCGGGTGGGCATCGTGATGTTCACGATCCCCTTCATCTTCGCATGGTATCCCGAGCTGCTCCTGATTCCCGAGGCCGTGACGATCACCGACGAAAGCGGCGGGCGAGTCCTGATCGAAGGCTATACCGGCGAGGTGGACATGGCCGCCCTCGCCTGGCTCTCCGCGCGCCTCATCCTTGCGCTCTACCTCGTGGCCTCGGCCTTGGCGCGCTTCGACCGGGGGCCGATGCGGTCATGGGAAATCGCCTGCCGTCTTGGGCTGGCCGTCCTGATCCTGTGGAAGACCGCCCCGGTCATGTGGTTCGGCATCGCGGCAGGGCTCGGCATCATTGCGTTGCATGTCGTCCTCGCAAGAAGGCAGGACGTGCGCGCCACGGCTTAAACGGGCAGCTCGTAATGGGGTGGGCCTTGGTCCGGGTTGCGCGTTGGCACCGCGCAGGCCCAACTCGACAAGGCTCTACCCCTCCGCGTGCACGTCCCCCGGCGCAAAGGCCCGGAACCTTTCTGCCGCGATTCCGGCCTCGCCCAGCGCTTCTGCCAGAAGCTGCACAGGCTCTTCGCGCGGCTCGTCGGTCAGCTGGAACGTGCCCCAGTGAATGCCGAGAGCCTGCCGCGCCTCCACGTCCTTAAAGATCTGCACCGCCTCGTCCGGGCCGACATGCTGGTTGCGCATGAACCAGCGCGGCGCATAGGCGCCGATCGGAATCAGCGCCACATCGGGTTCGCCGTGGCGGGCGCGAATATCGCGGAAAATCGCACCATCGCCATAGCCGGTGTCCCCGGCGAACCAGATCTGCCCCGCCGGAGTATCCAACCAGTGCCCGCACCACAGCGCCATCCGCCTGTCGCCCAGTCCACGGGATGACCAGTGGTTGGCCGGGGTGAGCGCCACCGAAACCTGCTCGCCGAGCGCGATCCGGTCGTGCCAGTCGCCCACCGCCACCCTTGCGCCCCTGATCGCGCGGCGCACGGTGGCATCGGTGCCCAGCGGCATCACCATCAGCGGTGCATGGGCGCGGTGGAGGCGGCGCAGGGTCGCCAGGTCGAGATGGTCATAGTGGTTGTGGCTGAGCAGCACGGCGTCGATCTCGGGCAAAGCCTCAAAGGCGATGCCCGGCGCCGTCACCCGTTTCGGCCCGGCAAAGCTGAGCGGGCTTGCCCGCTGCGACCAGACCGGATCGGTCAGCAGGTTCAGCCCGGCCACCTGGATCAGCACCGAGGCATGGCCCACCATGGTCAGCCGGGGCGCCTCGCTGCGCGCCGGCGGCACTGTCGGCGCAACCGGCACCTCTCGCGGCCACTTCGCCCGCTGCCCGCTGCGTTGCCACGCCCAGACCTCGCGCAACCCCCGGTCCGGCAGCGGTTGCCCGGGCGAGAAAAACCGCAGCCCGTCGAAATTGGCACTGACGGGGCCGGCGTAATAACGGTTCTTCGGCATGGGCGCTCTCTTGGCTCTCGGGGGCTTGCAGAAGGTGGCCTGTCCCCTGCCCCGGCACAAGGGCCGCGGGCGACGCCGCCGCGACGCGGTCGGTTTACCCATGGTTCACTATTGGTTGAAGCGTCGCCGATTTTCGCTAGGCTTGCTTCATTGATTACGCCTGAGGGAATTTGACAGATGTGGAATTTCAAGTCCTCCCTTGCCTGGGGACTGCTGAAGCAAACCGCCGCCTTCACCGGATATCGCCTCGGGGTCTTCCTCGGGATCGCGCTCTGCTATGCCCTCCTCGCCTGGATCGGGCATGTGGTCGGCATGGCAATCGTGCGCGGCGCCATGCTCAACGGGGCGGGCTTCGGCACCGTCGTGGCCCTCGCCCGCACCATGCCCCTGCTCTTCATCCTGCTCTTCTGCGGCAGCCTCGGTGCCGGCATGTGGTTCCTGCGCAAGCATCTCTACTGGTATGTCCGCGCGCCCCACATGGCGCTGATGGCCGAAATCCTCGAAGGCCGCGCCTTGCCCGGGGGCAGCCAGATCAAGGCCGGGATGGAGATCGTCACCGAGCGCTTCGGCGACATGAACCGCCTCTGGGCCCTGCGCGGCCAGATCGAACGGACGCTGTCGTCGATCAACCCTCTCCTGCCCCTGCGCCCACTTTTCGGCATGAAGCCCGAGGGCAAGGGCGTCGGCATCAACCAGCCCTATCTCTGGCTCGCCGAGCGCCCGATCGACGAGATGGTGCTGGCCCACGGGCTGCGCAAACGCGCGGTAAACCCCTATGCCTCCGCCCGCGAAGGGCTGGTGCTTCTGGCCCAGAACGGCAAGCCCGTGGTGGGCAACGCCATCACTCTGCAGGGTCTCGGCTGGGCCTATGGCATGATCGCCTTCGTCGGCTGGCTGCTGGTCCTTGCGCTGTTCATCCTGCTGGCCCCCGGTGCCGGTCTTCTGATGGTGGTGATCTCGGGCATGTTTGCCTGGGGCACCAAGGCCGGGCTGATTGATGCCTTTGCCAACGCCTGCCTGCTACAAATCTACATCGGCGCAACCCGTGGCCAGCGACCCAATCCCGATTGGGAAAGCCGCCTCGACGCGGATTCCGAGGCCTTCGCTGACCTCGGCAAAGAGGCCGCCACCCTGCCCGGCGGTGCCGACCGCACCAGCGCCACAGCCCAGAAGACCGTGATCGGCGGCGACTTGCCAGCACCCACGCCTGCCGCCGCGGCCGTGGCCCCTGCCGTGGCAACCGCCGCAGCGGCCAATCCGGTGCCGACTGCCGAGGAGCAGGCCGGAGCCTCTGCCTTCACGCCGCCCGCGGAGCTGATGCCCAGCGGGTTCGTGCCGCCACGGCCCACACCCGCCGCCGCACCGGCCCCCACGCCGCCCGCCCCCGAAGCCGCCGCGCCCGCGCCTCAGACCGAGGCCGTCGCACCCGCTCCGCCGCAACCCGCGCCACCGCCCCCTGCCACCCCCGCGCCCGTGGCCGCGCCCCCCGAACCAACCCCGGCTCCCGAACCCACTCCGGCGCCGGACCCCGCCCCCCCGTCACCGCCG
The DNA here is from genome assembly GCF_024105635.1 of Oceanicola sp. 502str15. Lineage (NCBI taxonomy): Bacteria > Pseudomonadati > Pseudomonadota > Alphaproteobacteria > Rhodobacterales > Roseobacteraceae > Oceanicola > Oceanicola sp. 502str15. The sequence continues at coordinate 319,162 of NZ_WYDQ01000001.1, read as the reverse complement.
GAAATCCCCGACGAGCCGCCCCGCGAGGCCCCGCAACCCACGCCGCCAGAGGTGCCCGAGCCGACTCCGCCCCAGGAGTTGCCCCCCTCCAGCCCGCCCGAGCTGCCACCGGAAACCGCAGCACCCGAGGCGGCTCCCGAGGTCACGCCGGAGCCTGTGCCCGACGCGGAGCTGCCGCCACTCACGGCGGCTGACGCCATCACCTCCACCCCGCAGGCGCTCGCCGATGCGCCCGAAACCAGCGCCACGCCGGCTGCCATCTCCGACCCGTGGAGCGCCCCCGAACCCGCCGAGCCGGAGCCCGCAGCCCCGGCCCCTGAGCCCGAACCCGAGCCAGCGCCTGTCGCAGCAGAACCCGCCCCCGAACCGGCGCCTGAACCGGCGCCCGAGACACCCGCAGAGCCACCGCGCGCCGATGTCACGCAGGCCCCGCAGGCCCTCGCCGCAGATCCCGAAACCAGCGCCACCCCGGCCGAGATCGCCGACCCTTGGGCCGCAGCCCCTGCACCCAGCTCGGCGCCCGTGCCGGCCCCGGAGCCGGCCCCCGAGCCAGCGCCGCCCGCCACCGCAGAGCCCGCCGCTGCGCCCGATCCCGCGCCCACACCTCCACCCCCTCCGGCGCCGCCCCCGCCTGCCCCTCCGGCCGCCAGCGCCAAAACGGTCATCGCCCCCCTCCCCGTCTTCGACGACGACGACAAGCCCGGCGGCTGACCCTCTGGCGCAGCCGCGCCACAGCCCCCGCCCCTCCTGCGCCCGGCCTCTTCCCTGCCCGGCGCACCGGCCCTATACCCCAGCCGACGTCACCCGGAGGCCCCGATGCGCACAGCCAGCGTTACCCGCGAAACCGCGGAAACCGCGATCACCGTCGAGATCAACCTCGACGGCACCGGAAGCTACGCCAATTCAACCGGCGTCGGCTTCTTCGATCACATGCTCGACCAGCTCGCTCGCCACGCCCTGATCGACATGAAGATCGAGGCCAAGGGCGATCTGCACATCGACGATCACCACACCGTCGAAGACGTGGGCATCACGCTGGGCAAGGCGCTGACCGAGGCCATGGGCGACAAGCGCGGCATCACCCGCTACGGCTCTTGCCTGCTGGCCATGGACGATGCTCTCGTGCGCTGTGCGCTCGATCTCTCCGGTCGCCCCTACCTGGTTTGGAACGTGGAGCTGCCCACCGCCAAGATCGGCACCTTCGACACCGAGCTGGTGCGCGAATTCTTCCAGGCTTTCTCCACCCACGGCGGCATCACCCTGCATGTCGATGCGCTGCACGGCCTCAACAGCCACCACATCGCGGAAGCGGCCTTCAAATCCGTCGCCCGCGCCCTGCGCGACGCGCTCGAGCCCGACCCGCGCAAGGCCGACGCGATCCCCTCCACCAAAGGCACGCTCTGAGCAGCCGGGCGCACCCCCGCGCCCGGCTCCCTGCCCATGGCCCTGACAACCTTCGATAACATCCTCACCGACCGAGGCTCCAAATACGCCGTCTCCGGCGGCCCCGCGGGCAGCAAGGCCGAGGCGCTGGCCCTGCTCAAAGAGCTGAAACGGCAGAAGAAATTCGCAAAGGCCACCCATAACACATGGGCCCTGATCACAGACGACGGCCCGCTGAAGAATGACGACGGCGAGGCCGGTGCGGGCATGGTGATTCTGCGCATGCTGGAGCGGGCCGGACTGACCGGCCATGTCATCATCGTCACCCGCTGGTTCGGCGGCACCCACCTCGGTGGCGACCGCTTTCGCCGGGTGCAGGATTGCGTTACCCATTATCTCGAGCAGATGGAGACCTGAGCCCATGTCCCTTTTCGGCAAACTCTTCGGCAGATCTACCGCCGCACCCGCGCCCGAGCCGCAAACCCACAAGGGCTTCTCCATCACCGCCACACCGCAAAAGACCGAGGGCGGCTACCGCATCGCGGCTGTCATCGAGAAAGAGGTCGATGGCGAGGCCAAACGCCACCAGATGATCCGCGCCGACGTGATCGGTTCGCAAGAAGAGGCCGCCACCGCCAGCCTGCGCAAGGCCCGTCAGATGATCGACGAGCAGGGCGAGGCGCTGTTCTAGGCGCGTCGCATCCCGCCGTCCGGTCTCAGGCCGGGCCCACCTGCTCCAGACGCCCGCCCTGGCGCACCTGCACCACGCGCTTGGCCAGACCGGTGCGATCATCGGTTTCCACGTAGAGCCCGCACAGCGTCGCCTCGCCCATCGCGGGCTGAAACCGCCCCTTGGCCATGCCGGTCACGAAACGGCGCATCGGCTCCTCGGTCTCCATCCCGATCACCGAATTGTAGTCACCGCACATCCCCGCATCGGCCTGAAACCCGGTGCCGCGCGGAAGCACCTGTGCATCGCCGGTGGGCACGTGGGTATGGGTGCCGACAACCACGCTCGCGCGGCCATCGCAGAAATGGCCCATGCCCATCTTCTCGCTCGTCGCCTCGCAATGCATGTCGACCAGCGAAGCCTGCACCAGCCCGCCCGGCACATGGCTCTTCAGCACCGGCTCGATGGCAGAGAACGGATCGTCATAGGGCTGTTTCATGAACACCCGGCCCAGCACTTGCGCCACCAGCACCTTGCGCCCGCCCGGCGCGTCGAACACCCGAAACCCCTTGCCCGGCGCGTCCTTGGCAATGTTGATCGGGCGCAGCACCCGCGGCTCGGAGCCGATGAAGCTGAGCATCTCGCGCTGGTCGAAGGCATGGTCGCCAAGGGTGATCACATCCGCCCCGGCCTCCAGCAACCCCTTCGCGTGGGCGGCCGAAAGCCCGGCGCCCGAAGTGGCGTTCTCGCCGTTGACCACGACAAAATCGAGCCGCCAATCCTTGCGCAGCCCGGGCAGCCGCTCGGCCACCGCCGTCCGGCCCGCCCGCCCCATCACATCGCCAAGAAAGAGTATCCGCATGACAAAGCCCTAAGCCGCAACGCCGCCCACGGCAAGCCCGCGCCCGGCTCATTTTCGCGCGGCCGGTAACTCCGTGGCTGCGGCCCCTGCTCGGCCCTTGCCACAGCCGCAAGCCCACAGCGGGGCCGCGCCGGGCGATCGGGATGAGTGGGCGGGCGATCGGCCTGCGCGGCCTCAGAGCGAGATCACCCCGGCCTCGGTCACGATCATGTCGAGCGGCGCATCGGTCGGCTCCAGCGGCAATGCCCCGGCCTCCTGCGCGCCATAGGCAAAGCCGACCGCCAGCACCGGGCCCCCGGCCCGAAGCAGCGCCAGCGTGCGGTCATAGAACCCGCCGCCATACCCGAGCCGTGCGCCCTCCCGCGTGAAGGCCACCAGCGGCACCACGACGATCTCAGGGCGCATCTCCGGCCCCCTCGGCTCGAAGGTGTTGAACGGCCCCGGCACCATCTCTGCCCCCGGCTCCCACTGGCGGAACACCAGAGGGCTGTCTTTCTTCACGATGCAGGGCAGCCCCACCGGGCCGTGGGCGGAAGCCTCCTCGAGCGCGGGCAGCGGGTCGATCTCGTCGCGGATCGCCATGTAGCCGGCCAGTGGCACACCGCGATAGCCGGCAAGCACCTCCGAAAGATGCCCGGCCGCATGGCCCGACAACGCCTCATGGGCCGCGGCCCGCCGTGCCAGCGCCGCATCCCGCGCCGCCCGCTTCTCCTCTGCCATGCTCACAGCAGCATCACCGTCGCCAACCCGAGGAAGGCGAAGAAGCCCACGACATCCGTCACCGTCGTCACGAAGGCGCCGGAGGCCAGCGCCGGGTCGATGTTGAAGCGATCCAGCAGAACAGGCACCAGAATACCCGCCAGACCAGCGACAAGCAGGTTGATGATCATCGCCAGCGCCAACACCGCGCCCAGCATCGGCGTGCCGAACCAGAACCAGCCCACCAGCCCCATCAGCGCGGCAAAGGCCAGCCCGTTCAGCAGCCCCACCGAGGCCTCCCGCCGGATCACCCGCCACACGTTCGACCCGGTAAGGTCCTTGGTCGCAATCGCGCGCACCGCCACCGTGAGCGACTGCGTGCCCGCGTTGCCGCCCATCGAGGCCACGATCGGCATCAGCACGGCGAGCGCGACAAGCTGGGTGATCACCGCCTCGAACTGGTCGATCACGAGGCTGGCAAGGATCGCGGTCACGAGGTTCACCGCCAGCCACGGAAAGCGCAGCTTGGTGGTTTCCCAAACCGAGTCCGTCACCCGGCTTTCGTCGCCCACACCCGCAAGGCGCAGAAGGTCTTCCTCCGCCTCCAGGTCCAGCACCGACATCGCGTCGTCGATGGTGATGATCCCCACCAACCGGTCGGAATGGTCGACCACGGGCACCGAGATCAGGTGATACTGGTTGAACGCATAGGCCACCTCGCCCTCGTCCTGATCCACCGGCACGGTGCGAAAACTGTCTTCCTGAATGTCGATCAGCAGGGTCGAGCGCGGGCTCGACAGGATGCGCCCGAGCGCGACATAGCCGATCGGGTGCATCTTCGGGTCGATCAGGATCACGTGGTAGAACTGCTCCGGCAGCTCCTGCCCCTCGGCCCGCATGAAGTCGATCATCTGGCCCACGTCCCAATGCTCGGGCGCGCGCACCACCTCGCGCTGCATCAGGCGACCCGCGGATTCCTCGGGCCAGGACAGCGCCTCCTCCACCGCGATCCGGTCGGCGGCAGGCAGCGCCTCGAGAATCGCCTCCTGCTGCTCCTCCTCGAGGTCTTCCACAAGGTCGACCACGTCATCGGAATCAAGCTCGCGCACCGCCTCCGTCAGCGTCTCCGGCGAGAGGGCAGCGATGATGTCCTCGCGGATGCTCTCGTCGAGTTCCGACAGGATCTCGCCGTCGATGTTCTCGCCCCAGAGCAGGATCAGCTCGCGCCGCGGCCCCTCCCCGATCTGTTCGAGAAGGTCGGCGATGTCGGCCGGGTGGAGCGGGTCGAGCAGCTCGGAAAGCGTATGGGTGTCGTCGTTGAAGGTCGCCTCGAGGACCGCCTGCACAAAGGGCGCCTGAAGCGAGTAATCCTGCTCGTCCCGCAGCTCGGGGCGTTCTTCGGGGCGGTCCTGCGTGGCGGTCTCGGTGTTCGGCTCTTCGCTCATCGTCAGGGCCTCCTTCTGGCGTTGCCGCCAACATATTGGACGCATGGCCCGGCGCAAGCCGCGCATGGGTCTTTCTCCGGGCAGCGTGAAATCGTCACAGAGGACGCCATGTGGATGCGATTCCCGCATTTACCCTCACGCGGGCGGCGCTTAACCTTTGCGCCATGACCGCTGCCGCCCCTTCCACCGCCGATGCTTCGGCGCCCGAGACCCTGCTGTTGGGGCAGATCATCGACTTTACCGACAACCCCTTTTCCGAGCCCCCCGCCGGCTCTGCCCGGCACCTGAGCCGGGGCGCCATCCTGATCCGTGGCGGCAAGATTGCCGAGATCGGCCCCGCCGCCCGACTGATCGAAACCCATGCCTCCGCCCGCCGGGTCGATTACGGCGCGGCGCTCCTGCTGCCCGGCTTCGTCGATGCCCATGTGCACTACCCGCAGACCGGCATCATCGCCTCCTGGGGCAAGCGGCTGATCGACTGGCTCGAAGGCTACACCTTTCCCGAAGAGAGCCGCTTTGGCGATGCGCTCTATGCCGCCACCATCGCCGGGCGCTACCTCGATCTCGCACTGGCCCATGGCACGACCACAGTGGCGAGCTTCTGCACCTCGCACCCCGAAAGCGTCACTGCCTTCTTTCAGGCCGCGCAGGCCCGCAGCATGGCCGTGGTCGGCGGCAAGGTGGCGATGGACCGCAACGCGCCCCCTGCCCTGCGCGACACCCCGGAGCGCGCCTATGACGAGAGCAAGGCGCTGCTGAAGCGCTGGCACCGGCAGGGCCGCGCCCGCTATGCCATCACGCCCCGCTTCACCCCCACCTCGAGCGAAGCGCAGCTCGAGGCGATGGGCACCCTCTGGGCCGAGCACCCCGATTGCGCCATGCAGACCCACCTCTCCGAGCAGGTCGAAGAGATCGCATGGGTCAAGGAGCTTTGTCCCGAGGCCGAGGATTACCTTGCAACCTACGAAAAGCACGGGCTGATCGGCCCCGGCGCCCTGTTCGGCCACGCCATCCACCTCACCGAGCGCGAAAAGGCCCGCATCGCCGAAAGCGGCTCTGCGGTGGTGCATTGCCCGACCTCCAACACCTTCATCGGCTCCGGCGTCTTCGATGCTGCCGGTCTCGCGGCAGAGGGCATCACCGTCGGGCTGGCCACCGACACCGGCGGCGGCTCCTCCTTCTCGATGCTGCGCACCATGGGCGCGGCCTATGAGATCAGCCAGCTCAACGGCGCGGTGCTGCACCCAGCCCAGCTTCTGTGGCTGGCCACCGCCGGATCGGCAAAGGCGCTGCGGATGGAAGATGAGGTCGGCACGCTGGCGCCCGGGTCGGCGGCAGACATCATCGCCCTCGACCTTGCCTCCACCCCCGCCATCGCCCAGCGGGCGGCGCGGGCGCGCGACATCTGGGAGGCGATCTTTCCCACGATGATGATGGGCGATGATCGCGCCCTGAAGGCAGTCTGGGTCAACGGCGTCAGCCGCCGCTAGGGGCAGCCGCCGGGCTCAGCAGGGCCGCGCCAGCACAAGCACCCGCACCCGCCCCGCCTGCCCTTCGCCATAGAGCGTGGCCTCCCGCAGCAGCATGTTGCGATTGTGCCCGCTGGAGCCCTTCCAGCCCGCCACCGCCTGCGCCGCGCCGGGATAGCCGAACGACAGGTTCTCGGCCACGAGGCAGGCCTGCATTCCGGCCCCCCGCACCCGTTGCATCACGCTCGAGCCCCCGCGCCCCTCGTGTCCGGTGCGGCCTGTGGCGGCGAGGTAGTCGGCCTGATCCTGCGCCGCAGCCGCCAATGCCGGGTGCGCGACCAGTGCCGCACGACCTCGCGAAACGCGGTAGGCGTTCACCGCCGGGCCAACCTCGCCCGTCCCGCCGCTCACCGGGGCCTCAATGCTCCCGCTCGTGCCCCCGGGCCCCGGCGGCGACACCGGCGCACAGGCCCCCAGCACCGCAACAAACGCCAACACCATCGCGGCCCGCACACCCCGGCTCACGCTGCAAAACGTCATCCACGCCTCCTCACAAGCAAACCTCACCCGCCATTCGCCAGCCGCTCAACCGCCGCTGCGGCCTCCTGCGCCAGCGCCCGCATGTCCACGCCAAGGAGCACCCCCGCCTGCACCACCGCCCGCCCCTCCACGAAGAGGTCGCGCACCCGCATCGGCCCGGCCAGCAGCAGCGCGGCCCTGTCCCAATTGCCCGCGGCTTCCACGCCGCTCATGTCCCACAGGGCAAGGTCCGCCCGATAGCCCGGCGCAAGCCGGCCCAGATGCCGGCCCCGCCCCAGCACCTCCGCCCCGCCTCGGGTGGCAATCGCAAGGGCCTCCCGCGCGGGCATGGCATTGGCCCCATCGCGCACCCGCGCCATCAGCAGGGCCATCCGCGCCTCTGCGGCAAGGTTTCCGGCGTCGTTGGACGCCGAACCATCCACCCCCAGCCCCACCGGCACCCCTGCATCGCGCATCGCTCTCACCGGGGCGATCCCCGAGCCGAGGCGGCAGTTGGAGCAGGGGCAATGGGCCACGCCGGTTCTGGTGTGGGCGAACAGGTCGATCTCGGCGCTGTCGAGCTTCACGCAATGGGCGTGCCACACGTCATCGCCCACCCAGCCCAGCTCCTGCGCATATTGCCCGGGACGGCAGCCGAAGTTGGCCTGCGAATAGGCGATGTCTTCCTCGTTCTCGGCCAGATGCGTGTGCAGGCGCACGCCCTTTTCTCGTGCGAGAATGGCGGCGTCGCGCATCAGCTCGCGGCTGACCGAAAACGGCGAGCAGGGCGCGATCCCCACCTGCACCATGGCCGCCTCCGAGGGGTCGTGAAACGCATCCACCACCCGGGCGCAATCCTCCAAAATGGCCGCCTCATCCTCCACCAGCGCATCGGGCGGCAACCCGCCGCTGCTTTCGCCAATGCTCATCGCCCCCCGGGTCGCCAGAAACCGGATGCCCACCTCGCCCGCGCCCTCAATGCTGTCTTCCAGCCGCGCCCCGTTGGGGAAGAGATAGAGGTGATCCGAACTCATCGAACAGCCCGACAGCGCCAGCTCGGCGCTCGCCAGCCGGGCGGAGAGCCGAATGTCCTGCGGCGTCATCCGCCCCCAGATCGGGTAGAGCGCCTTGAGCCAGCCGAAAAGCAGCGCGTCCTGCCCGGCAGGCACGGCCCGCGTGAGGCTCTGGAACATGTGGTGATGGGTGTTCACCAGCCCCGGCGTGACAAGGCAGCCCTCGGCGCCCAGCACTTGCGCATCTCCCGCCGCCAGCCCCGGCCCGATCTCTTCGATCACCCCGCCGCGTAGACGAATGTCCAGCACCCCCTCCCGGCCGGCATCATCCATGCAAAGCACGTGCCCGCCGCGGATGAGCCGATGGGTCATGCAGCCTGCTCCGCCAGCAGCGCCATCGCGGCACGGTGCAGCTCGGGCGTGGCCGCCGCCAGCGCCTGCCCGCCCTCATGCACCGGGCCGCCCTGCCAATCGGTCACGACCCCGCCCGCCGCCTCGATCACCGCAATCGGCGCGGCGATGTCGTAGCTTTGCAGCCCCGCCTCGATCACAAGGTCGATCTGCCCGAGGGCAAGCAGCGCATAGGCGTAGCAATCCAGCCCGTAGCGGGTGAGCCGCGCCTGCTGCGCCACCCGGCGGAAGGCCGCGCCCTCCGCGCCCGTGCCGACCTCGGGAAAGGTGGTGAAAAGCGTCGCCTGATCCAGCGCCACCCCCTCGCGCACCTTCAGCGGCGTCTCGCCCCGCGGCCCCACCAGCCGCGCCGCACCCAGCCCGCCCTCGAAGCGCTCGGCCATGTAGGGCTGGTCGATGATGCCGTAGAACGGGCCACGCGCATCCTGCAGGGCAATCAGCACGCCCCAGCTCGCCGTGCCGGAAATGAAGGCGCGGGTGCCGTCGATCGGATCGAGGATCCATGTCAGCCCGCTTGTGCCCTCCTGCCGCCCGAACTCCTCGCCCAGAATGGCATCCTGCGGGCGGCGTCTGGCCAGCACCGCCCGAATGGCCTCCTCCGCGGCGCGGTCGGCCACCGTCACCGGGTCGAACCCGCCCGGCCCGGCCTTGTTGTCGGGCGTCATCGCCGTGCGGAAATGCGGCAGGATCGCCGCGCGGGCGGCCTCGGCCATTTCTGCCGCGCAGGCCCGCAACTCCGCTGCCTCCTGCTCCGTGATCTCTTCGCGCATCATCTGCCGCCCCCGCTTTGCCCCAGCCTTACCCCACCCCGCCAAACGAGAAAAGCGCCCCGGCAGCGGGGCGCTTTTTTCGGACTCGCAATACTGGTCATCTCCGCGTGGTGGCGCGGCTCAGTTCACATCGCTCAGAACGCGGGCAAGGTCGAAAAGCCGGCGGCGCTGGCTTTCGGGGATGGCGTAGTAGCTGCGCACAAGCTCCAGTGCCTCGCGGTCACCCAGGATATCGCCCGGCACCGCCTCACCGTTGTCGGCGGCTTCGGATCTGGCCACTTGGGGCATGTCCTCGCTGAGACCTTCGAAGAAGAACGAGATCGGCACATCCAGGGCATGGGAAATGTCCCAGAGGCGAGAGGCGCTGACCCGGTTCATCCCGGTTTCGTATTTCTGGATCTGCTGAAACTTGATGCCGACCTTCTCGGCAAGCTGTTGCTGCGTCATCCCGACCATCCACCGGCGGTGGCGGACTCTTTTGCCCACATGAATGTCGACCGGATGTTTCATAAACGTCTCCTTGAATTTCTTCTTCTTTAAGACCTAAGTAGCAACTTCCGTGCCAAATGCGCGGCGTGGTATGGAATTCTTTACCAAGCCGTCGGATTTTTTATCATGTGCTTAGAAAACAGGGGGTTATAAATCCATTCCGGCGGGGCAACCATGGCACAATCCGCCCTCTCCGGCAAGTTTACCTGCTTTACGCGATGCAATTTGCGGTTGCATATAGTTCACTAAGCAAACCATCGCAAAATGCAATTGCAAAACGCTAATATCCACAGGATTGCGCAAGTCCAGCGCAAGTCCTACTCAAGGTGCGCAATCGGAGGGAGCATTGATGAAGGCCTATCGCGTCACACAAGCCGGCGAACGCCCACAACTTGTCGATGTATCAACACCCGCCCCGGCACCCGGAGAGGTCGCCGTTGAAATCGCCGCCTGCGGGCTCAACTTCGCCGATCTGTTGATGGTCGAAGGCACCTATCAGGACACGCCCCCCGCCCCCTTCACGCTCGGCATCGAGCTGGCGGGCACCGTCACCGCGCTTGGCGAGGGAGTCGAGAGCCTTGCGCCCGGAGACCGGATCGGGGTGTTCGGCGGGCGCGGCGGGCTGGCCGAGGCCGGATGCTTTCCCGCAGATCGCTGCCTCAAGCTGCCCGAGGCCATGCCCTTCCACATCGCCGCCGCCTTCCTCGTCGCCTATGGGACATCACACCTCGCTCTGGCGCACCGGGCACGGCTCACGGCCGGGGAGCGGCTGGTCGTGACCGGCGCGGCGGGCGGTGTCGGCCTGACGGCGGTGGAGCTCGGCGCCCGGCTCGGCGCCGAGGTGGTGGCCATTGCCCGCGGGGCCGACAAGCTCGAGGTCGCCGCCAAGGCCGGCGCCACCCACCTGATCGACGCCACCAGCGAAGACATCCGCGGCCAGCTCAAGGCGCTCGGCGGCATCGACGTGCTCTATGACACCGTGGGCGACCCGCTCTTTACCCAATGCTTCCGCGCCGCGCGGCCCGAGGCGCGGCTTCTGGCCATCGGCTTTGCCGGAGGCAAGGTGCCCCAGATCAAGGCCAATCACCTGCTCGTCAAGAACATTACCGTCATGGGCCTGTACTGGGGCGGCTACATGGGCTTTGCGCCCGAGGTGCTCACCGGCTCCCTCGCGGACCTGCTGAAGCTCTGGGAGGGGGGTGGCCTGCACCCCCATGTCTCGCACCGCCTCCCCCTGACCGGGATCGACGAGGCGATGGACCTGATCAGGACGCGGCGCTCGACCGGTAAGGTTGTTGTTGAGCCACGGCGCTGATCGCTTCGCCGATCACGCCGCTGTCGCCAACCGGCACCGGGCTCATGCCCGTCCCCGGCAGCCGGCCCGCGTAAGCGCGGCGCAGCAGTTCGGCCAGCGCCTCTTCCGCCGGGTTCTTGATCCGGTTCGCGCCATATAGGTTGATGCGGAACGAGCGCAGCTCGGGCAGCGCCCCGCCGTGGCAGATCGGCTCGGTGGTGGCCGGGTGCATCCCCTCCAGCATGGCATGAACGGCGAGGTCGGCGTTCACCGTGGCCTCGACCGTGCGCGCCGAGTTGGAGCTGACCTGCATCTGCCAGGGCACCCCGGCCTCATCCAGCGCCCGATGCACGATGGGCTTGAAGAAGCATTTGTCCTCGAAGGCGAGCGGCAGCGGGCGACGGCGCCACGCGCATCCGCCTGGGGCGCCCACCCAGATCAGCGGCACCTCCCGCAGCGTCTCCCCGCCCTCGTCAACACCGTCTTCGGTGGTCACGATCATGTCGCACTCGCCGCGCCCGTAGTCTTCCTTCAGGCTGCGGGTGAATGACGAAACCAGATGCACCCGCACCCGCGGAAACTCGGCCGCAAAGCGTTGCAGCAGGCGCGGGATGTATCCGAGCACGATATCATGGGGCACACCCAGCACGATCTGGCCCTCGAACTCTTCCGCCGTCAGCCGGGTGATGGCCTCGTCGTTCAGCGCCAGCATCCGCCGCGCATAGCTGAGAAGCTGCTCGCCCGCGGGGGTCAGCGCGATCTGGCGCTGCGACCGGTCCAGCAGCTTCTCGTCCAGCGCCTCTTCCAGCCGCTTGAGCTGCATCGACACCGCAGATTGGGTCACGTTGAGCTGCCCTGCCGCGCGGGTAACGCCGGCACAATCGGCAACGGTCACGAAGCTGCGCAGGGCCGTAAGGTCAAGGTTGCGGGGCATCATCAATCTCCGTGATGGGTCCGTTCAAGATTATTCGTTTTAAATATGCCACCCGCTACAGCATATATCAACCATCCTGATCGAACACACCGCAACGTTCACAGAAAGCAAAGGAACGGACCCATGAGCACCCACGTCTCCCCCCTCTCCTCCGGCGCACTGTCCGGATGCCACCCTGCCACCCGCAGCGGCCTGCTGGCCCGCGCTCTGGGCATGCTCGCCCTGCGCCGTCAGCGCCTGGCCCTCGCCCGGCTCGACGCCACGTTGCTCAAGGATATCGGCATTTCCGCCGAAGAGGCCCGGTCCGAATCCACCCGCCGCCTCTGGGACGTTCCCCCGGGCTGGCGGACCTGATCCCGCCAACCCCCGAGAGCGGCGCTTTCCCCCGAGGGCGCCGCTCTCGAAAACTTTGGATCGAAACAACCCGTTTCCCTGTCAGAACCTCTTGAAATGTAGGCCGTTCGTGCCGATATTTGTCCCAAAGCCGTGCACCCGATGGTGTGCAGCTGCGAACCTGTGCAATTGGAGGCATGAATGGCAGAGTATGAAACGATCCGCTCAGTAGGCGTTGGCGCCCGCTCCGCAGAGATCGATGCGGGCCTGAAAGCCCATATGAACAAGGTCTACGGGACCATGTCCGTGGGCCTTCTGCTCACCGCGGCCGTGGCCTGGGCCATCGGCAACAACGACGCGATGATCCAGCAGATCTTCGCAACCCCGCTTCGCTGGGTCGTGATGTTTGCCCCGCTCATCATGATTTTCGCCTTCGGCGCGATGGTCAACAAGATGTCTGCCGCAGCCGCGCAGCTCTTCTTCTACGCCTTCTCCGCCGTCATGGGCCTGTCGATCTCCTGGATCTTCGCCGCCTACACCGACTTCTCGATCGCCCAGACCTTCCTGGTCACCGCGATCGCCTTCGCCGGTCTGTCCCTCTGGGGCTACACCACCAAGAAGGACATCTCGGGCTGGGGCAGCTTCCTGATCATGGGTGTCATCGGCATCCTGGTGGCCTCGATCATCAACATCTGGCTGCAAAGCCCGGGCATGATGTTCGCCATCTCGATCCTCGGCGTGCTGATCTTCGCAGGCCTCACCGCCTACGACACGCAGAACATCAAGAACACCTACATCGCCCACGCGGCGCATGGGGACCAGGAATGGCTCGGCAAGGCCGCCATCATGGGCGCGCTCAGCCTCTACCTGGACTTCATCAACATGTTCATGTTCCTGCTCTCGCTGATGGGCGGCCGCGAATAAGCCAGCCTCACAGGCCAAAACAGATCAACCCGCCGGTGAGAACCGGCGGGTTTTTTCTTGCCCGGCTATTTGTTTTGCCCTGGCACTAGACGACCGGTCTATTAGCGCCTAGATGCCCCCCCATGACCGAGCCAAGCAAATCCGACCAGACCCGCGCCCGCATCCTCGCCACAGGCCGCGCCCTCGTGCTGGCGCGTGGCTTCGGCGGTGTCGGGCTGAAAGACATCCTCGCCGCCGCAGGTGTGCCCAAGGGCTCCTTCTACTACTACTTCCCCTCCAAGGAGGCCTTCGGCTGCGCCTTGCTGGATGGCTACGTGCAAGAATACCTCGCAGCCCTCGACGGGCTGATCGCCCTCCCCGAGCCCGCCGCGGCGCGGATGGCCCGCTACTTCAACGCCGCGCTTGGCACCGAAGCCGCCACCATGGCCGACCGCTGCCTCGTGGTGAAGCTCGCCGCCGAGATTGCAGACCTCTCCGAAGACATGCGCCAGATCCTCGATGCGGGCGTGGCGCAGGTCTGCGCCCGCCTTGCCCTCCTGCTGCGCGAGGGCGCCACCGATGGCTCCCTCGCCTCGCACCCCGATCCCGAGCGCAGCGGCGCCATGCTCTATGCCCAATGGCTGGGCGCGGCGATCCACGCCAAGCTCTCCCGCAGCCGCACCCCGCTTGAACAGGCGATGGAAGACACCCGCGCGCGGTTTTTTACCTGAGCCGCACCACAGCAGAAACCGAAAGACTGCGCATCCGTTGGGTGCGCAAGACAGAAAGGACTTCCCCATGAAAGCCATCACCTACACCCGCTTTGGCGAACCCGCCGATGTGCTGCAAACCTCCGATATCCCCACCCCCGAGCCCAAGGCCGGCGAGGTGCGGATCACCATGAAGCTCTCCCCGATCCACAACCACGATCTGTGGACCGCCCGTGGCACCTACGGCTACAAGCCCGAGCTGCCCGCCGTCGGCGGCACCGAGGCGCTGGGGATCATCGAAGCCCTCGGCGAGGGGGTCGACAGCGCCCTGCTTGGCAAGCGCGTGGTGGCCGCCGGGGTCCACGGGGCCTGGGCCGAGCAGTTCATCGCCCCTGCCGCCGCCGTGGTCCCCCTGCCCGATGCCATCCCCGACGCGGCCGGGGCGCAGCTTGTCGCCATGCCGATCAGCGCCCTCGCCCTGCTGGAATATCTCAAGGTGTCCGAGGGCGATTTCGTGGTTCAAACCGCCGCCAACGGCACCGTCGGCAAGATCTTCGCCGAACTGGCCAAGTCGCGCGGCATCCGCACCCTCAACCTCGTGCGCCGGGCAGAGGCGGTGGCCGAGCTGGAAGAGATGGGCATCGACAACGTGCTCACCACCTCCGACCCGGATTGGACCGCCAAGGCGCGTGACATCCTCGGCAAGACCGGCGCCCAAGCCGCGATCGACAGTGTCGGCGGCCCCATCGTGGCCGACATCGCAGACCTTCTGGGCACCGACGGCACGCTCGTTGTCTTCGGCACGGCCACCGGCGAGCCGCTTCAGCTTCGGGCCGGTTCGGTGATCTCGCGACATCTCACGGTCAAGGGGTTCTGGGGCTCCCGCGTGATGAACGAGATGGAGGGCAGCGAGAAGGCCCGCCTCATTGGCGAGCTGGTCACGCTCGCTGCCAAGGGCGCGCTTCACCTGCCCTCGGGCGGGGAGTTCTCGCTTGATGAACCGGTCGACGCCGTGAAGGCTTCGCTCACCCCCGGACGGAGCGGCAAGATCCTGCTGCGGGGCTGACCCCACGCGCATGTCGAAGAAGGGCCGGTAGCGTCACGCCGGCCCCGGCTGCGAGGTGGAGCCATCCGCGCCCTGCGGCCCCTCCTCCAGCGCCTGCCGAACAGGCGCCTCCCCTGCCCTGATACGCTCCAACCAGCCACGCACCTCGCGCCGCGAGCGCAGATGCACCACCGCAAGATGCGCGGGCGGATGCGCCACCATCTCCGCAATCCGCGCACGGGAGGTGTTCCGCGTGCGCCAGATCCAAAGCCAGAAGTCGAGCGCCCCGCGATCCAGCCGCTCCACGCAGCCCTCCGGCAGATCGGGACGCGACTTGCCAAGGTATTGCACCTGCCGCCGCATCACCCGAAACAGCCGCAGGCCGATGGGCAGGTCGAGCCACACCAGCATGTCGGCCCGCGCCATCCGCTGGGCATAGGTCCGCGAATGGTTGCCCTCGAAGATCCAGCGCGGCTTGCGATGGACCTCCTCGCTCATCCAGCTCTTCACTTCCGGCTCGCGCTGCTTCCAGCCCGGGCCGTAATGGATGTGATCCATGTGGAAGACAGGCAGACCCGTAGCCACCCCCAGCGCCCGCGCCAGGGTGGATTTGCCCGAACCGGGCCCTCCTACGATCATAACCCGTTCCATCCCTGCAATTCTGCGACGCAGCACGATTCTTCGCAAGTGCGGCGCAGATCACATTTCGCAACACATCTGGATCGCCGCAAACTCCAGCCCCGGCGTCAGCGTCACAAGGATCTCGCCCTGCTCGACAAACCCCAGCTCGGCATAAAAGCGGCGCGCAGTCAGCGTGGAGTAACACATCATCCGCCGCACCCCGGCCTCATGGGCATCAAAGAGCGTATGCTCCATGATCGCGCGGCCCACCCCGCGACGCGCGGCCTCCGGAAGCGTGGCCACGTGGCGGATGTGCCCCACCTGCCGCGGCCCGGTCGCGCCTCCACCGGGGGCATGAAAGGTCCAGCCGCCGGCCGCAAGCAGCCCCTCGCCCGTGTCGGCAAGGTAGTAGGTGCCACAGGAGAGCAGCGAGGCCCTCGGCCGCGAGATATAGGGCAAGGCGGCGGCGAGGGCCTCTGCCGGGTAGTCCGGCGCCAGCAGGGTTCCGTAGGAGGTGGCCAGCAGCTTGCCCACCGCCTGCACGTCGCCCATGCGGGCGGCGCGAATGGTAAAGGGCGGCACGGCGGGGCGCGGAATAGGTCCGGGCGTTTCGCTGTGATGGGTCTGCATGGTCTGGCCTCCTTGTGACCTGGTTCGGGGAGGAGGCTCGCGGGGTCTGCTGGCTGTGTTCGTCAAAGAAAAACCGCGCGAGCCTTGGGGCGTCGCGCGGTTTCTAAGCTTTTCCGTGGAGTGGAGGGGCTTACTTGATCTTGCCTTCCTTGTATTCCACGTGCTTGCGCGCGACCGGGTCGTATTTGCGTACGACCATCTTCTCGGTCATGGTGCGGGCGTTCTTTTTGGTCACGTAAAAGTGGCCGGTGTCGGCAGTGGAGTTCAGCCGGATCTTGATGGTGGTCGGTTTGGCCATCTTTTTCGTCCTCTTGCGGGGGGAGCGCGCACGGGGGCACTCCGCAGGTGTATCTTGGAGCCCGCCTTTTACCCGGGCGGGGGGCCGAGTCAACCTCCCCCGGCGGGGATCGGCAAAAATAATCGCGCGGATGGCCTGTAAGCCGGATTCTGTCCGCCCTTTCGGGCGGGGTGGCCATTCATCTAAGGCCGGGATCGCTCCCGGCCCTCTAGCTGCCAACCCGAGCCCCGAGGCCGAAGCGGCCCATGTGAGGCTCCTATTTGGCATTGCTCCCGGTGGGGCTTGCCGTGCCGGTCCGGTTGCCCGTCCCGCGGTGGGCTCTTACCCCACCGTTTCACCATCACCCTGCAAGCAGGGCAGTCTCTTCTCTGTGGCGCTTTCCGTCGGGTTGCCCCGCCCGGGCGTTACCCGGCACCGTCGCTTCATGGAGTCCGGACTTTCCTCGAGGGTTGCCCCCCGCAGCCACCCGGCCATCCGCGCGATCGCCCGGATAGGCGAGAAGCCGGGTCCGGTCAAGCGTAGGGCGGGACTTGTCCCGCCTTCCGCTTACACCAGCGCCGCGTCCGGGTCTGCCGGAAACCGCGCCGCAAGATCCGCGATCCGGGCACAATCCACCCCGTCGAGTTCCCCGCTCACGCCGGGACGGAACCGGTCGCGAAAGGCCCGCAGCAGCACCTCGGGCGTCACCTCCGCCGTGTAGCCGAACACCCGCGCATCCTGCATGAACCTGTCCCAACCCGCCGCGCCCGCGCCCTGCGCCTCGCTCCACACCGCAAGCCCCTGCACCGCCAGCCGTCGCCAGTCGAAGCGCGGGCCGGGGTCGATCTTGCGGCCCGGGGCAATGTCGGAATGGCCGATCACCCGGCAGGGGGGCACACCCCAGCGTGCCATGATGGCCTCGACCAGTGCTTCCACGCTGCGCATCTGCGGCGCGGCAAAGGGCTCCTTCGCGGCATTGACGATCTCGATCCCGATCGAGCGCGAATTCACATCTTCGCAGCCCCCCCAGCGCCCGGCCCCGGCATGCCAGGCCCGCAGCTCCTCATCCACCATCTGCCAGACCTCGCCCTGCGGGCTGACGACATAATGCGCCGACACCTCCGCCTCGGGGGTGGCCAGCCGTTTCAGAACGGTCTCGGTGTCGGACATGGCGGTGTAATGCAGCAGCACGATATCAGGCCGCGCGCCCTCCCGCCTCTCGCCCTGGTTTGGCGTCGGATACTGCCGGACCTTCACCAGTGGGGCCCCCGCCCCGCTCAGCCCTTGGCGGCGCGGAACGGGCGCGGATCCCAGCCACAGGCAAAGCCGTCGCCGTCCGGGTCCATCCCCAGCTTGTCCTTCTCCGGCCCACCCGCCGACAGAAACGCCTGCTGGGCAAGCGCGGCGGACGACTGGTCACGACAGGCCCGGTCATGCTTGCGCTGGCTGGTGAAGCCCCGGCGATAGATCTTCTGGCCCGGCAGGTTGGTGGTCGACAGGGCGTATTCCGCAAGGTTCGGCCCGGTGTCCTGCGGGCGCGAGGGCAGCGCCGTTACCGGCGCCTGCTCGAACTGGGCGCGCTGTTGCTGGATACGCTGGGCATCGCTGGCGATCGACTCGCGCGACGCAACGGCATCGAAGGATTGTTCGTCGGAAATCCGCGCGCTGCCACCCGTTCTGGGCGCGGCGGCGGTCTGCACGGGTGCAGGCGCCGGGGCCGCAGGGGTGATCACCGATGCGGCAGCCGTGGGCGTCCGCCCCAGCGCGGCGTCGATCTCGGCGGCACTGGGCGCTCCGGTCGCCGCGGGCGCATCTGCCGAGGGGCTGGCCGCAGCCGAAGCCACCGGCCCGCCAGCCGGCGCCGTCGCCGGGGCAACCGACGTCTGGCGCTGCGATGTCGCCAGCGCCGTGTCGCGTCTCAACTGGGCCTGGTAGCTGTCATAGTCGCCAAATCCGACGCCCGCACCACTGTCGGGAACGGCCGGATCACAGGCGGCAAGCGCCAAAACTGCACACAGGGGAAGCCATGCTCGCATGGAAAAACTCTCTGCTCTCTTTTTTGCCTCTGGACGGTGTTTTACCACCATTTGCCCGGTTTGGCCACAAATCCGGCCGCACGTTCCAGTGCGTAAGCCGTGTTCAGAAGGTCGCCCTCCTCCCACGGCCGCCCGATGAGTTGCAGCCCTAGCGGCAGCCCCTGCTTGTCGAGCCCGGTGGGCAGCGCAATGCCCGGCAGCCCGGCAAGGTTGACCGTCACGGTGAACACATCGTTGAGATACATCTGCACCGGATCCGCCGAGGCCATCTCGCCCAGCCCGAAGGCCGAGGACGGGGTGGCAGGCGTCAGGATCGCGTCGACCCCGGCGGCAAAGACCTCGTCAAAGTCCCGCTTGATCAGGGCGCGCACCTTGCGGGCGCGGTTGTAATAGGCGTCGTAATAGCCGGCGGAGAGCACATAGGTGCCCACCATCACCCGGCGTTTCACCTCGGCGCCAAAGCCCTCGGCGCGGGTCTTTTCATACATCGCCTCGATGCCATCCCCCTGCGCCAGCCTGGCCCGGTGGCCAAAGCGCACGCCGTCGTAGCGGGCGAGGTTGGAAGAGGCCTCGGCGGGCGCAATCACGTAGTAGGTCGGCAGGGCATACTTGGTGTGGGGCAGCGAAATATCGCGAATCTCCGCCCCCGCCGCCTTCAGCATCGCCGTGCCCTCGTCCCAGAGCGCGCCGATCTCCTCGGGCATTCCCTCCATTCGGTATTCCTTCGGAATCCCGATCACCTTGCCCTTGATGTCGCCGGTCAGCATGGCCTCGAAATCGGGCACGGCCAGATCGGCGGAGGTGCTGTCCTTCGGGTCATGCCCGGCCATGGCGCCGAGCATGATCGCGCAGTCGCGCACGTCCTTTGTCATCGGCCCGGCCTGATCGAGCGAGGAGGCAAAGGCGATGATGCCCCAGCGGCTCACGCGGCCATAGGTGGGCTTGAGGCCGGTGATGCCGGTGAAGGCGGCAGGCTGGCGGATCGAGCCGCCGGTGTCGGTGCCGGTCGCGGCAAGGCAGAGGTCCGCGGCCACGGCGGAGGCAGAGCCACCCGAAGAACCACCCGGCGTCAGCGCCGCCTCGTCATTGCCCCGCCGCCACGGATTGACCGCATTGCCATAGGTCGAGGTCTCGTTAGACGACCCCATGGCAAACTCGTCCATGTTCAACTTGCCCAGCATCACCGCGCCAGCCTCGAAGAGCTGGCTGGTGACGGTGCTCTCATACTCCGGCTTGAACCCACCAAGGATCGCCGAGGCGGCCTGGCTCTCCACACCCTTGGTGCAGAACAGATCCTTGATGCCCAGCGGAATCCCGCACATCGCAGGCGCATCGCCCGCCTTGATCCGCGCATCGGCGGCCTTCGCCTGCTCCAGCGCGACTTCCGGCGTGTGGTGCACAAAGGCATTCAGCGCCCCCGCCCCCTCGATGGCCGAAAGGCAGGCCTCGGTGATCTCGACAGAGGTGGTCTCTCCCGCCTTCAGCGCGTCGCGCGCCCCGGCAATGGTCAGCTTGGTCAGATCGCTCATGTTCACTCCACCACCTTCGGCACCGCAAAGAAGCCCTCGCGGGCGTCGGGGGCATTGGCCAGCACGGCCTGCGGCTGGTTGCCGTCCGTCACCACATCCTCGCGCCGCTTCAGGCGCTGCGGCGTGACCGACACCATCGGCTCCACGCCCTCCACATCCACTTCCGAGAGCTGCTCGATGAAGCCGAGGATGGCATTGAACTCTCCGGCCAGCGCGGGCAGGTCTTCTTCGGGCACCGCGATGCGGGCCAGATGCGCCACGCGGCGGGCGGTTTCGGTGTCGATCGACATGGGGCGAGACTCCTATCGTCTGTCGCCCGCCCGTTTATCGCCCGCGCCGTGAGGCTGCAAGCGGTGGCCTTCCTCTCTTCGCGCTCTGGACCTGCCGAGGGGGCCGCCCTACCTTCGCCGCGCAACAGGCAATCGGAGGCTCCACATGAAACTCACCTGGCTCGGACACGCTGGCTGGCGGCTCGAAGCGGAGGAGGCGGTCATCCTGATCGACCCCTGGCTTGACGGAAACCCGACCTTCCCGGCGGAGCGCAAGGCAGAGGCGCTCGAGGGCGCAACCCACATCCTGCTGACCCACGGCCACGGCGACCACGCAGGCGGCGTGCCCGAGATCGCAGCCGAGAAGGACATCGAGATATTCACCATGGTCGAGCTCGCCGGGCTGCTCGAGGGTGTGAAGGCGACGGGCTTCAACAAGGGCGGCACGGTCGACCTCGGCGGCGTGAAGGTCACGATGGTCCCCGCCTCTCACTCCAGCGCATACAACGGCAATCCGGCCGGGTCCGAGGTGGGCTACGTGCTCAAGGGCGACGGAAAATGCGTTTATTTCTCGGGCGACACCGGGATCATGGCCGACATGGAGTGGATCGGCGCCTATTTCGAGCCCGATATCGGCATTCTCTGCTGCGGCGGCTTCTACACCATGGACATGGAGCAGGCCGCCTGGGCCGCGAAGCGCTACTTCGACTTCGAAACCGTGATCGCCTCGCATTACAAGACCTTCCCGGCGCTGGCTCAGGATGCCGAGGCTCTAAAGAAGGGCCTGAAAGGGGTGGATGTGTTGGAGCCGGAGGTCCTGGTGGCCATCGAGCTCTGAACGCCCGGGCCGAGTCTCCCGGCTGGCCCCCTCGGACGTATTTTCAGCAAGAAAATGAACAGGGGGGATCAGCCGCGGCGGCGCGCGAAGAACGCCTTGAGCAGCGCGGCGGCCTCGTCTTCGGCAATGCCGCCGATGACCTCGGGCGCATGATGGGCCTGCGGGTGACTGAAGACCCTTGCCCCGTGATCGACCCCGCCCGACTTCGGGTCGGCTGCGCCATAGACCACGCGTGCGATCCGGGCAGCGGCGATGACGGCGGCGCACATGGCGCAGGGCTCCAGCGTGACGTAGAGCACATGGCCCGGCAGCCGCTCTGAGCCGTTGGCGGCGCAGGCGTGCCGGATCACCAGCATCTCGGCGTGGGCCGAAGGGTCTGCCATCTCGCGGGTGCGGTTTCCCGCGCGAGCCACCACCGCGCCCTCGGGCGAGACCAGCACCGCCCCCACCGGCACCTCGCCGCGCGATGCCGCCGCGCGCGCCTCCTCCAGCGCCGTTTCCATATGGCTCGTAAAGCTCATCCCCTTCCCCTGCCCCGCCCCTGCGCCCTTGGCAAGCCTTTCGCGCAGGGATAGAGCGGGGCCATGGCAGACAAACCTCCAAGCAAGACCCCCGCGGGCGACCGCATCGCCAAGGTGCTGGCCCGCGCCGGCCTCGCCTCGCGCCGGGAGGCCGAAAAGATCGTCGAAGCCGGCCGCGTGACCGTGAACGGCAAGATCATCGACAGCCCCGCGCTGAACGTGACCGAGGCCGATACCATCACCGTCGACGGCAAGCCCCTCGCCGCCCCCGAGCCGCCCCGGCTCTGGCTCTATCACAAGCCCGCCGGCCTCGTGACCACCGAGCGTGACGAGAAGGGCCGCGAGACGGTCTTCGCCAACCTGCCCGAGGACATGCCCCGCGTAGTCAGCGTGGGCCGGCTCGACCTCAACTCCGAGGGCCTGCTGCTGCTGACCAACGATGGCGATATCAAGCGGCGGCTGGAGCTGCCCTCCACCGGCTGGGTGCGCAAGTATCGCGTGCGTCTGCACGGCACACCGGAGGATGCCGATTTCGAGCCGCTGCGGCGCGGGCTCACCGTCGAGGGCGTGAAATACCAGCCGATGACCATCACCCTGGATCGCCAGCAGGGGTCCAACGCCTGGGTTACCGTCAGCCTGCGCGAAGGCAAGAATCGCGAGATTCGCCGGGCGATGGAGGCTGTGAACCTCACCGTGAACCGCCTGCTGCGGGTGTCCTACGGCCCCTTCCGGCTGGGCGACCTGAAGGCCGGCGCGGTCGAGGAGATCAAGGCCCGCGTGCTGCGCGACCAGCTCGGGCTGGACCCCGAGTTCCAACCCGCCCCCGCCCCCAAGAAAAAGCCCCAGCGCCGCCGCCGCTAGCCGCCGTCCCTTGCGGATGCACGGCGCGTGCCGATCCATGCTGGCCCGCAGAAAATCATTCGCTTATAAGCGAAGACAGGCGCCAGCTCGGCGCGGGTGGGTGAGATATGTCATCAGACGGCTTGCAGAAACTGAGCTTTGCGCTGCTCTTGGCGCTGATGCTCTACGCCGCCTTTACCGGCGGGGGGGCCTGATGGCCGAGCGCTACGGCGGAAAGTTCAGCCCGCAGGGCTCGAAGGCCGGCGAAGCGGGCGTGAAATCCGCGCCCGATGCGCCGAAGGTCTCCGCCATGGCGCCGCGCTTTGCCGGGGCCAGCCGGGCCCGCGCCGGGATGCGCTCGAACCTGATGTTCGTCGTTCCGCTGATCTTCCTCTGGCACGCCTTCACCTCCGACGCGACCGGCCTTGCGGCTTACCTCGTCGCCACCGGCCTGCTGCTCGGCGCGGCATGGCTCACCCGCGAGGGGCTGAAGGCGCAGGAAGCCTGGGAAAGCCGCAAGGTCGCCCGCCGCCCTGCGGTGCCGCGCAAGATCTTCGGCTCGCTGCTCACCGGGGCCGGGCTCGCACTGGTCGGGCTCGCCGGACACGGGGTGCTCGAGGCGGTGATCTTCGGCGTGCTCGGCACCGGGCTGCATGCCGCCGCCTTCGGGCTCGATCCGATGTCGGACAAGGGGATGGAGGGCATCGACCTTCGCGCGCAAGACCGCGTTGCCCGCGCCGTGGACGAGGGCGAGGCCCATCTGGCCGCCATGGCAGATGCGGTCAAACGCGCCGGCGACCGGGGCGTGGCCGACCGCGTGGCCCGGTTCTCCGAAACCGCCCGCACCATGTTCCGCACCGTCGAGGAAGACCCGCGCGACCTGACCGCCGCCCGCAAGTTTCTGGGCGTCTACCTGATGGGCGCCCGCGACGCGACGGTGAAGTTCGCCGACATCTACAGCCGCTCCGGCGATGCCCAGGCCAAGGCCGATTACCTCGCCCTGCTCGACGAGATGGAAACCAACTACGCCCAGCGCACCGAAAAGCTGCTGCTGGACGACAAGACAGACCTCGACATCGAAATTGAAGTGCTGCGCGACACGTTGCAGCGTGAAGGGGTGCGTTAAGCGCCGCGTAACAAGGAGATCAGGGACAATGGAACAGGAAGTTCACGCCAAGGCGAAAGAGACGCTGGCGCAGGTCGAGGAAGTCAACGCCGTGGTTCTGCCCGAGCCGGTCGAGGCCAATGCCGTGGTGCCGCTCGCCGAGGCCGACCCGGCGCTCTCTGCCGAGATCACCAAGCGCATGGGCGAGCTGGACATGTCCGACACCGGCTCCATCGTCAACTTCGGTTCCGCCGCGCAGGCCGAGTTGCAGACCATCTCCCAGGCCATGCTCTCCGATGTGAAGAACAAGGATGTCGGCCCGGCGGGCGATGGCCTGCGCAAGATGGTCACCACCATCCGCGGCTTCTCGGTCTCCGAGCTGGACGTGCGCCGCAAGCGGTCGTTCTGGGAAAAGCTGCTGGGTCGCGCCGCGCCCTTCGCCAACTTCCTGAGCCGCTTCGAAGACGTGCAGGACCAGATCGACAACATCACCACCGAGCTTCAGGGCCATGAGCACAAGCTGCTCAAGGACATCAAGTCGCTCGACGTGCTCTATGAGAAGACCCTCAGCTTCTACGACGAGCTGGCGCTCTACATCGCCGCCGGCGAGGCCAAGATCGCCGAGCTCGACGCCACCACCATCCCCGCCAAGGAGGCCGAGGTGGCCGCCGCGCCGGAGAACGAAGGCGTGATGAAGGCCCAGGAGCTGCGCGACCTGCGCGCCGCCCGCGACGACCTCGAGCGCCGGGTGCATGACCTCAAGCTGACCCGCCAGGTCACCATGCAATCGCTTCCCTCCATCCGGCTGGTGCAGGAGAACGACAAGAGCCTCGTCACCAAGATCAACTCGACCCTGGTCAACACCGTCCCCCTCTGGGAGACCCAGCTGGCACAGGCGGTGACCATCCAACGCTCCGCCGAGGCCGCCGAGGCGGTGCGCTCGGCCAATGACCTCACCAATGAGCTGCTGACCCAGAACGCCAAGAACCTGCGCGAAACCAACGCCAAGATCCGCACCGAGATGGAGCGCGGCGTGTTCGACATTGAGGCAGTGAAAACCGCCAATGCCGAGCTGGTGGCCACCATCGAGGAAAGCCTGCAAATTGCCGACGAGGGCAAGCGCAAGCGGGCCGAGGCCGAGCAGGAACTGCAGAAGATGGAACACGAGCTCAAAGAAACGCTGGCCTCCGCAAAGGCCCGCAAGACCGGACTCGGCGATGCGGCGGGCACCGCCGTTTCCGACAGCTGAAAGGGGCCGCAACTTGCGCCTGAAGACCATGCTTTCGGGGGCGGCGATGATGATCGCCGCTCTTGCCCTCACGGGCTGCGACGAGCTGCCGGGCCCTCAGCCCGAGCCCACGCCCCCCGAGTCCCCGGCGCCGCCCGCGCCGCGCCCCAAGGAGCCCTCCGAGTCCAGCCGTGCGGCGACCCGGCACTATGCCCGCGTGCAATCCGACCTGCTCGCACGCGGCCTGCTGCGCCGCGACGGCGGCGGCCCCGATACCCCCTTTTCCGACCGGCAACTGACCGAGAACTTCATCCGCATCGCGCTGTTCGATGAATACGTCTCGCGCGGCGGCACCCTCGTCGCCCAGCAGTCCGAGTCGAGCCTGCGCCGCTGGGATCAGCCGATCCGCTTCGGCCTGCGCTTCGGCGAAACCGTGCCCGAGGCCCAACGCGCCAAGGACCGCGCCAGCGTCGCCAGCTACGTGCGCCGCCTCTCCCGCGCAACCGGCCACCCGATGTCGATGGCCTCGGGCAACGGCAACTTCACTGTGCTGATGCTGAACGAGGATGAACGCGCCGCCATCGGCCCCGAGCTTCAGCGCCTCGTGCCCGGCATCGACCGTGCCGCCATCCGCACCATCGAGAACCTGCCGCGCGACACGCTCTGCCTCGTGTTCGCCACCACCACCGGCACCAGCTCGGTCTACACCCGCGCCGTGGCGATCATCCGCGCCGAGCACCCCGACCTGCTGCGCCTCTCCTGCATCCACGAGGAGCTGGCACAGGGCCTCGGCCTCGCCAACGACAGCCCCGAGGCCCGCCCGTCGATCTTCAACGACGACGAGGAGTTCGGCCTGCTGACCACGCAGGACGAGATGATGCTGAGGATCCTCTACGACAACCGCCTCCGCCCCGGCATGACGGCGCTGGAAGCCAAGCCCATCGTCAAGCAGATCGTGGCCGAGGCCATGGGCGGGCGCGTGTGATCCAAGCGGGGCAGCCCACGCGCTGCCCTGCCGCCGCAGCATCTGCCCTGATCCGCGCCACCCTCGCCGCCCTCTCCCTCACCGCCGCCCTTCCCGCATGGGCCGACACCGACTGCGAAGCCGAGGCCGCAACCCGCCTTCCCCCCGCGCTCGCCGCGCAGGCCACCGAGTGCCGGGTGCACGGGCTGCTCTCCCCCGTTCTGGGCGAGGCTACCCTCTACAGCGCCAACCCGGAGGCCCCGCGCCCGCTGACACAGGTGCCGATCGCCCGCGGCGTTGTGCTTCTGCGGAGCTTTCTGTGGCACGGCCAGCCGGTCTTTCTGCTCGGCCAGCCGCCTGAAGCACCTGCCATCCCGCGCGCCATCGGCTCCGTCCCCGAGGCCCCGGCCCTCCTGATCCTCGACACCGGCGAGATCCTCGCCACCCACCTCCAGAACCAGGGCCCCCTGCGCCCCCCCAAATCCTCCGACCCGGCACTGCTGATCGCGCCCCGCTACAAGCCGCTCGAAAGCTTTGCCGACTGGGCCACGGACCGCCTCATCGGTGAGCCCGGGCAAAGCCCCCTTGCCAGTCTCGCCCGCGAGGCCCCCGGCCCGCTGGTGCTCCTGCCCCTCGGCGCGGGCCGCGATCTGCCTTCGGCCCTTGTGCTCCTGCCCCATCCCCCGCCCGCCGGTCTGCTCACCGCCCTCGGCCTTCCCGACGCGGGCAGCGGCGCCACCTTCCTCGCGCCGCCCGCCGCGCCGCAAAACCCCTAGCCCCCGGCCCCCGCCGCGATAGGCACTGGCCAGCCCGGCGCACTCGGCTATAGTCACCGCATTAACTTTTCAGGAGGCCGCCATGGGCATTCTCGATTTTCTCTCAGGCGAATTCATCGACGTCATCCATTGGACAGACGACACCCGCGACACGATGGTCTGGCGCTTCGAGCGTTATGGGCACGAAATCAAGTATGGCGCCAAGCTGACCGTCCGCGAAGGACAGGCCGCCGTGTTCATCCACGAGGGCCAGCTGGCCGATGTGTTCTCCCCCGGCATGTACATGCTGGAAACCAACAACATGCCGATCATGACCAAGCTCCAGCACTGGGACCATGGCTTCCAGTCGCCGTTCAAGAGCGAGATCTATTTCGTCAACACCACCCGCTTCAATGACAACAAGTGGGGCACCAAGAACCCGGTCATGCTGCGCGACCCCGAGTTCGGCCCCACCCGCATCCGCGCCTTCGGCACCTATTCGGTGAAGGTCTCCGATCCGGCCCTCTTCATGCAGGAAATCGTCGGCACCGATGGCGAGTTCACCTCTGACGAGATCACCTTCCAGACCCGCAACATCATCGTGCAGGAAGCCTCCCGCGTGATGGCCGGCTCCGGCATCCCGGTGCTCGACATGGCCGCCAACACCGCCGACATGGGCAAGCTGATCTCGGCCGAAGTCTCCAAGACCCTGGCCGAATACGGCATGACCATGCCCGAACTCTATATCGAGAACATTTCCCTGCCCCCCGCCGTCGAGGAGGTGCTCGACAAGCGCACCTCCATGGGCGTGGTCGGGGATCTGGGCAAATACACCCAGTTCGCCGCCGCCGAAGCGATGAGCGCCGCCGCCGCCAACCCCTCGGGGGGCAATGGCATGGGCGCAGGGCTCGGCATGGGCATGGGCATGGCAATGGCCAACCAGATGGGTCAGGCGATGAACCCGCAGGGCTACGGCCAGCAGCCCCAGCCCGGCCCCTGGGGCACCCCGGCCCACGGCACCGCCATGCCCGGCGGCCAGCCCGGCTACGCCCCCGCGCCAACCCACGCCGCCCCGCCCCCGCCGCCGCCTCCGCCGGTCGAAAAGCTCTGGCACGTGGCCTCGGGCGGCGCGACCGAAGGCCCCTTCTCCAAGGCCCGCATGGGCCGCATGGTGCAGGAAGGCAGCCTCACCCGCGACAGCACGGTCTGGACCGCCGGGCAGGACGGCTGGCTGAAAGCCGGCGACATCCCCGAACTCGCCCAACTCTTCACCATCCTCCCCCCACCCCCGCCGCCCGGGGTGTAACGGCCGGAGGCCTTGGGCCCCGATCTCATGTGAGCATATCCGCCGCGCACCCCACCCAGGGGGCGCGGCGTCGTCCTTCAAGGAGCCCCCATGCCCCGCCCCACCAGCTACTCTCGCCTCCAGGTCATCCTCCACTGGCTCGTGGTAATCCTCATCATCGCCGCCTTCCTGCTCTCCGACCAGATGGACGACTGGGAAGACATGCCCGCCGACGCCGCCCTGCCGCTGCACGGCATCCTCGGCCTCACCGTCTTCTTCCTCATGCTCGCCCGCCTCGTGCTGCGCCTCTTTCACGGCGCCCCGCCCCCGCCCGAGGCCGACCCGGCCTGGCAGAAGCGGGTGGCCGAGGCGACCCACTGGGCGCTCTATGCGCTGGCCATCGCCACGCCGTGGTCGGGGGGCTTTGCCTTCTACCTGCGTTGGGAAGAGGCCGCCGATGTGCACGAGCTGCTGAAAACCCTGCTCCTGCTCACCGCCGCCGCCCATACCGCCGCCGCGCTCTACCACCAGTTCATCCTCCGCGACGGCCTTCTCGCCCGCATGGGCCTGCGGCGCGGATAGCCCCCTAGCCCCGCCCCGCACCTTGGCCTAACCTGCGGCCAACCCATTCCATCCCAAGCGCGATTTCCATGACCGACACCTCCGTGACCGCCAACGAAGAACACCGCTTCCCCTGCCCCGCCTGCGGCGCCGACATGCGCTTCGATCCCGCCTCGGGCGCGCTGCAATGCGACCATTGCGGCCACCGCGAGGAAGAGGCGCGCGACACGAAGGCCCCGCCCGCCATCGAGGAGCTGGACTACAAGGCCGCGCTCGCCGCACAGCTCCCCGAAGCGGAGATGGAGGAAACCCGCGTCATTCAGTGCGATAGCTGTGGCGCTCAGGTCGAGTTCGACCCCGACTCCCACGCCGCCGAATGCCCCTTCTGCGCCACCCCCATCGTCACCGACACCGGCACCCACCGCCACATCAAGCCCCGCGGCCTTTTGCCCTTCGCGCTCAAGGAGGAACAGGCCCGCGACGCGATGAACGCATGGCTCGGCAAGCTCTGGTTCGCGCCCGGCGGACTTCAGCAATACGCCCGCAAGGGCCGCCGGATGCAGGGCATCTACGTGCCCTTCTGGACCTACGACGCCGACACCAAGTCGCGCTATACCGGCATGCGCGGGGTCTATTACTACGAAACCAAAACCGTGATGCGCGACGGCAAGCGCACCCAGCAGCGGGTCCGCAAAATCGCATGGACCCCGGTGAAGGGCCGGGTCGCCCGCTGGTTCGACGATGTGCTGGTGCTCGCCTCCAAATCCCTGCCCAAGAAGTATACCGACGGCCTCCAGCCCTGGAACCTCACCGAGCTGGAACCCTACGCGCCCCATTTCCTCGCCGGTTTCCGCGCCGAGGGCTATCAGGTGGAGCTGCCCGAGGGCTTCGAGGAGGCAAAGGCGATCATGGAGGCCACCATCCGCCGCGATGTGCGCTTCGACATCGGTGGCGACCAGCAGCAGATCACCACCCTCTCCACCGAGATGCGCGACATCACCTTCAAGCACGTGCTCCTGCCGGTCTGGCTGGCGGCCTACAAGTACAAGGGCAAGAGCTACCGTTTCGTGGTCAACGGCCAGTCGGGCAAGGTGCAGGGCGAGCGGCCCTGGTCGGCCTGGAAGATCGCCTTCGCCGTTCTGCTGGGCCTGATCGTGGCCGGGGGCATCGGCTACGCCGTGGCGATGAGCCAGTAAAACCGGGGGGCGCGCGGCGCCAGTCTGCGGCCAAGGCGATTTTGCGCCGATGCCGGATGACAACCCGGCGCGCGCGGCCTAAATCCCTGTCATGACATGGCTTTCCCACCCCGACGCCGCCCTCGTCCGTGGCGCAACCGAAGTGCTCTCGTCAACCGAAGAGCTCGATGCGCTGTTTCTCGCCGGCAGCCACGGGCGCGGTTCGGCCGACGATTTCTCCGACATCGACCTGCTCGCCGTAGCCCACCCGGGCGGCGAGGCGGCGGTGGCGGCGGCGCTCGAAACCTGGCTGAAGGCCACGGCCGGGCTGGCCTACTGGCAGGCGCATTTCGGCGGCCGGCTCATCAATGCCATCACCTCCAACTGGCGCCGGATCGACCTGTCCTTCGTGGCACAGGACGCGCTCAAGGCCCGCCCCAAAAACACCCTCATCCCGCTGCACGACCCCGAGGGCCTGCACAGCCTGCTCGCCCCGCCGCGCGGCCCCGTCGCGCCCTCGCCGCAGAAGGTCACAGCGCTGACGCTCGAGTTTCTCCGCGTGCTCGGCCTGCTGCATGTGGGGGCCGGTCGCGGCGAATGGGTGCTGCTGGTCAAGGGCCTCGGCCTGTTGCGCGACATGCTGGTGGATCTGATGCTCGAAGAGGTCGCGGAGCCCGAGAAGGGCGGAATCCTCCACCTCTCGCGCCTGCTCCCCGAGGCCGACATGACCCTGCTGCTAAACCTGCCCTACCCCGGCCCCGAGCGCGCCGCCCTGTTCAAGGGCTACACCGCCATCGCCGAGGCTTTTCTGCCCCGCGCCAAGGCCCTGCATGCGCGGCTCGAACTGCCATGGCCCGCCGATTTCGAGGCCGCCACCCGCGATGTGCTGCGCCGCGAGCTGGCGCTGGAGCTTTCCTAGGGCGGGACTTGTCCCGCCATCCGCGCCATCTGCACCACCGCCCTTGCGCCCTGCCCCCGCTTTCGGCTAGAGCCGATGCAAACAAGACATTGTTAGCGGTAACACACCCCGGAGACGCCCGATGATCATCTGCGCAGGCGAAGCCCTGATCGACATGCTCCCCCGCAGCGGCAGCGCCGGCGAGTCGATGTTCCTGCCGGTCTGCGGCGGCTCGGTCTACAACACCGCCATCGCGCTGGGGCGGCTCGGCTCGGCCTCCGGGCTGGTCTCCGGCGTCTCCACCGACATGTTCGGCGCGCAACTTGTGGAGGGCCTCGCCGCCTCCAAGGTCTCCCCCGATCTGCTGATCCGCTCCGATCGCCCCACCACCCTCGCCTTTGTCCGCCTCACCGACGGGCAGGCGGAATATGCCTTCTTCGACGAGGGCAGCGCCGGGCGCATGATCCGCGTGCGCGACCTGCCCGCCCTGCCCCGCGCCGCCAAGGCGCTGTTCTTCGGCGGTATCTCCCTTGCGGTAAAGCCCTGCTGCGACACGTATTTTTCCCTCATGAAGCGCCACTCCAAGAGCAAGCTCATCATGATGGACGTGAACGTGCGCCCTGATTTCATCCCCGACGAGGCCGAGTATCGCGCCCGCACCGAGGCCATGCTCGCCCATACCGACATTCTCAAGCTCTCCGATGAAGACCTGCGCTGGATGTTCGGCGATGCCGACCCCGCCGCCCATGCCGAGGAGCTGCTGGCCAAGGGGCCAAAGATGATCTGCGTCACCGAGGGCGCCAAGGGCGTCACCGCCTACCTCGCCTCCGGGGCGCATACCGTGCTGGCCGAGCGGGTCGAGGTGGTCGATACCGTCGGCGCGGGCGACACCTTCAACGCCGGGGTGCTGGCCGGGCTCGACCGCGCCGGGGCGCTCTCCAAGAAGGCGCTGGCCGAGGGTCTGCCCAAGGAGGTGGTGATCGACGCGCTCCGCCTCGGCACCCGCGCCGCCGCCGTGACCGTGCAACGCGCCGGGGCCAACCCGCCCTGGGCCGCCGAACTGGCATGAGGGCGCTGCTGCAACGGGTGCTGGAGGCCTCCGTCACCGTCGAGGGCGAACGGATTTCCGAGATCGGGCCGGGCCTGCTGGTGCTGGTCTGCGCGATGGAGGGCGATACCGAGGCCGAGGCCGAAAAGCTGGCCGCCCGGGTCGCCAAGCTGCGGATCTTTCAGGACGAGGCGGGCAAGATGAACCGGGCGCTGACCGATGTGGGCGGCGCCGCGCTCGTCGTCAGCCAGTTCACCCTCGCCGCCGACACCCGCCGCGGCAACCGCCCCGGCTTCTCCACCGCCGCCGCCCCCGAGCAGGGCCGCGCCCTCTACGAGCACTTTGCAACCTCGCTCGCCGGGCTTGGTATCCCGGTCCAGCGTGGCCGCTTTGCCGCCGACATGAAGGTGGCCCTCGTCAATGACGGCCCCATCACCATCTGGCTCGACACCGCCGCCTGAGCCGCTGGCCGGTCATCGGCCACGGGCCACGCCACCTTGCGCCCGGTGGTGGGCCGCGCTAGAACCACAGTCTGTTATAACATAACGGCTCACCCATGTCCGACCCCACCGGCTTTGCGCCGCATGACCACCACGCCTGCGTCTCCACCGCCCTCGCCGCCGCCGAGGCCGCCTGCGCCGAACGCGGCGCCCGGCTCACGCCCCTGCGCCGCCGCGCGCTCGAGATCCTGCTCGAAAGCCACAAGGCCCTTGGCGCCTACGACCTGCTCGAACGCCTCGCCGCCGAAGGCCTGGGCGACAAGCCCCCCGTCGCCTATCGCGCCCTGAATTTCCTGACCGAACAAGGCTTTGCCCACCGCATCGAGCGCCTGAACGCCTATGTCGCCTGCGCCCATCCCGAGGCCGCCGAAGGCCATGGCGCGGCCTTCCTGATCTGCCGCGACTGCGGCCGCGTGGCCGAGGCGCTCTCCTCCGAGGCCCCGCTGGCCGATGACGCCGCCGGGGCGGGCTTTGCCGTGGAGGACGCCGTTGTCGAGGCCCGTGGCCTCTGCCCCCAGTGCCGCCCCGCCGCCACCGGGCCCGGACCGCGCCCATGAGCGCCCTCATCACCGCCGAAAACCTCAGCCTCACCCGCGACGGCCAAACCATCCTGTCCGGCGTCTCCGCCCGTTTCGTGCCCGGCGAGATCACCACCATCGTCGGCCCCAACGGCTCGGGCAAGACCAGCTTCCTGCAAGCCCTCATCGGCGAGCTGCGCCCCGCCACGGGCCGCGTCACCCGCACGCCCGGCCTGCGCATCGGCTACGTGCCCCAGAAGCTCGCGCTCGACCCGACTCTGCCGATCACCGTCGCCCGCTTTCTGTCGCTGCCCCGCCGGATCGCCGCCGAGGCCCGCACACGGGCGCTCGAGCACACCGGCGTCGCCCACCTGCAGGGCCGCCAGCTTGCCAACCTCTCCGGCGGCCAGCTCCAGCGCGTGCTGCTCGCCCGCGCCCTGCTCTGCGAGCCCCAGATCCTCCTGCTCGACGAGCCGACCCAAGGCCTCGACCAGCCCGGACAGGCCGCCTTCTACCGCCAGATCGAAGAGCTGCGCGACACCATCGGCTGCGCCGTCGTCATGGTCAGCCACGAGCTGCACGTGGTCATGAGCGCCTCAGACCGGGTGATCTGCCTCAACGGCCATGTCTGCTGCGAAGGCACCCCCGAGGTGGTGCGCAACTCCGCCGAATACCGCGCCCTCTTCGGAGACGGCACCGGCGGCGCGCTGGCGCTCTACCGCCACGAGCACGACCACGCCCACCACCACCATGATCATGATCACCATGATCACCAAGATCACTCCGGGCATGACCACGCCGGGCATGATCCCCACGCCCACACCCCCGCCACAGCCCCGCAAGACCGCGAAAATGCTCGATGATTTCTTGATCCGCGCCGCCCTC
Organism: Oceanicola sp. 502str15; assembly: GCF_024105635.1. Lineage (NCBI taxonomy): Bacteria > Pseudomonadati > Pseudomonadota > Alphaproteobacteria > Rhodobacterales > Roseobacteraceae > Oceanicola > Oceanicola sp. 502str15. Next base: position 285,730 of record NZ_WYDQ01000001.1, on the reverse strand, counting down.
GCCGGGCTCGGAGTGGCGCTTGTCGCCGCCCTGCTGGGCTGCTTCGTCCTCTGGCGCCGCATGGCCTACTTCGGCGATGCCACCGCCCACTCGGCCCTGCTCGGCGTTGCCCTGTCGCTGGGATTCGAGGTGTCCATCCTCGTCGGCGTCACCGCCACCACCCTCGCCATGGGCCTCGCGATCACCACCCTCTCCGGGCGGCGCACCGGCACCGACACCCTGCTCGGCGCCCTCGCCCATTCGGCCCTTGCCGCCGGCCTGCTGGCGGTGTCGCTCATCCCCGGCGGGGCGCGGCTCGACCTCGAGGCCTATCTCTTCGGCGACATCCTCTCAGTCTCGCGCATGGATGTCGGCCTCATCTGGGCCGGAGCCGCGCTTGTCTCTGCGGCGCTGCTCTGGCGCTGGCAGGCGCTGCTGCTGTCGATCATCTCGCCCGACCTCGCCCGCGCTTCCGGCCTCAACCCGCGCCGCGAGAACCTCGTGCTCGTCTTCGCCCTCGCACTCACCGTGGCCGTGGCCATCAAGGTCGTCGGGGCGCTGCTCATCACCGCACTGCTGATCCTGCCCGCCGCCGCCGCCCGCCCGCTGACCCGCACACCCGAGGCCATGGCCGCCCTCGCCGTCGTCTTCGCCGCGATCTCCGCCCTCGGCGGACTGCGCCTCTCCTACGCGTGGGACAGCCCGACCGGCCCGACGATCGTGTGCACCGCAGCGGTGATCTTTGCCCTTACCGCGCTCTTCCGCCGTCTGCTAGAAAAGGCAGCATGACAGCGCATTTCACCCCCGCCCCCGAAGCCCGCCTCTTCGGCCTCGCCAGCGCCCCGGTTCCGCTGTCTCCGCCCGCCCCGCTCCCGGCCCCCGGCAAACGCTCCGAAACCGACCTGATCCGCGCCGCCCTCGCCGCGGCCCCCTCCGCCACCTTCCGCCTCTCCCCGCCCGATCTGCACCTCGGGCCGGCCCAGAGGGAGCCCAGCTTCGAAACCCTCACCGGCGGCACCACCGGCACGCCCCGCGCCATCCGCCGCACACAGGCGAGCTGGATCGCGAGCTTCGAGTCCAACCGCGCCGCATGGTCGCTCGGCCCCGAAACCCGCATCGCCACGCTCGGCAGCCTCGTGCACTCGCTCGCCCTCTACGGTGCCTTCGAGGCGCTTCACGTCGGCGCCGAGGCCCACCTGCTGCACGGCATGCGCCCCGACCGGCAGACCGAGGCCTTCGCGCTTCGCAGCATCACCATGATCTGGGCCACCCCCTCGCAGCTCCGCCTGCTCTCCGGCGATCCGGCCCCCTCCGTCACCCGTCTGCTCATTGGCGGCGGGGCCTTCGATGCCGCCACCCGCGACCACGCCCGCGCGCTCTTTCCCAACGCCGAGATCCACGGCTTCTACGGTTCCGCCGAAACCAGCTTCATCTCCTTCGATGACCGCCCCTGCAACGGGGTCGAGATCGAGATTCGCAATTTCGATGAAAGCGGCACAGGCGAGGTCTGGGTGCGCTCGCCCTACCTTTTCCAGGGCTATGCCGACACCCCCGACCCCCGCCGCGACGATCGCGGCTTCACCACCGTGGGCGAGCGCGGCCGCATGTCGGGCGGCCTGCTCCACCTTGCGGGCCGGGCCGACCGCGCGGTGCGCATCGCCGAGCAGACCGTGCAGATAGAAGAAGTCGAAGCCGCCCTTCTCGCCATGCCCGGCGTCACCGAGGCCGCCGTGCTCCCCATGCCCGACCCGCGGCGCGGCACCCGCCTCATCGCCGCCTACACCGGCCCCGCCGCGCCCGAGACCTTGCCGCTCTACGCCCTGCCGCCGCTGGCCCGCCCGCGCCCGATCACCCGCATCCCGCCCGAGGCCTGGCCCCGCAGCCCCTCGGGCAAGACCAACCTCACCGCCCTCGCCTCGATGCTGGCCGAGACGCCCGGCGGCGAGCCCGCGCCCTGATGCCACCCACCGCCGCCCGCCGGGCCGCCGGGGCACCCCGGCGCTCTACCCGCACGGCCCGCCGCCCTCTCCCCGGGCCTCCGGCCCGCAACCGCAGCGACGAGCCCGCCCCCTGATGCCCCGCGCCGTCCTCATCGCTGCCCGCCGCACCCCGGTCGCACCCCGCGGCGGCGCCCTCGCCCGCATCGACGCGCCCGAGCTGGCCGCACACGCCGCCCGCGCCTGCCTCGCCGATGCCGCCCTGCCCGCCGACGCCGTCGACGAGCTGATCCTCGCCAATGCCCTCGGCGCCGGCGGTAACCCCGCCCGCCTCGCCGCCCTTGCCGCAGGCCTGCCCGAGCGCGTCGGCGGCCTCACCATCGACCGGCAGTGCACTGGCGGCCTCGATGCCCTCCTCCTCGCCGCCGCCCTCGTCGAGACCGGGCGCGCCACCACCATCCTCGCGGGCGGGGCCGAAAGTTTCTCGCGCCGCCCCCTCCGCCTCGCGACCGACCCCGACGGCGGCGCGCCCAAACCCTACCTGCGCCCCCGCTTTTCCCCCGATCCCGCCCGTGACCCCGAGATGCACGAGGCCGCCAACGCCCTCGGCCAGCCCCGTGCCGCGCAGGATGCCTATACCGCCGCCTCCCACGCCCGCGCCCTCGCCGCGCCGCCGCTCCCCGAGATCGCCCCGCTCGAGGGCCTCGCCGCCGACCCCTACGCCCGCGCCCTCTCGCCCGCGCTGCTCGCCCGCGCCAAGCCCCTCGCGGGCGATGTCACCGCCGCCAATACCGCGCCCGAGGCCGATGCCGCCGCGCTCCTTCTCGTCACCACCGAAGACCACGCCCGTGCCCTTGGCCGCCCCGCGCTCGCCATCGGCCCCTCCGCCATGCTCGGCGGCGACCCGGCCCAACCCGGCCTTGCTCCGGTCGCCGCCATCCGCGCCGTGCTCGCCAAGGCCAGCCTCGCGCCCGACATGCTGGGCCAGGTCGAACTGATGGAAGCCTTCGCCGCGCAGGCCCTCGCCACGCTGGAGGCCACCGGCCTGCCTGCCACGCGCACCAACCCCCAGGGCGGGGCGCTGGCCCGGGGCCACCCGATCGGCGCCTCCGGGGCCGTGCTCGCCTGCCGCCTCTTCCACGCGCTCACCGCGTCCGGCATTTCCGGCGAAGGCCCAACCACCGGTCTCGCCGCCATCGCCGCTGCGGGCGGCCTCGGCACGGCGGCGCTCTTCACCCGCCTCTGACCCCGCCGCGCCCCGCGCTTGCCACCCCGCCCCCCGCCGGGGTATCGCTCCGCCACCCCTTCAGGCCACCCGGACCCGCCTTGCCGCTCTACCGCCTCCTCCTCAGCCTCGCCGCCCCGCTGCTCGCCGTGCTCTTCGCCCTGCGTCTGCTGCGCCGTGCCGAAACGGCGGAAGACCTGCGCCAGCGCCTCGCCACCACCGACGAGCCGCCCCTGCCCGGGCCCCGGCTCTGGCTCCACGGCGCTTCCAACGGCGAGCTGGCCGCCGCCCGCGGGCTGATCGACGGCCTGCTTGCCGACCACCCCGGCCTGCACCTCACCATCACCGCCAACACCACCACCGGGCGCGACATGGCCAGCGCCTGGGACCTGCCGCGCACCACCGCCCGCCTCGCGCCGGTCGACCTGCGCGCCGTGCTGCACCGCTTCCTCGCCGCGCATCGCCCGGCGGCGCTCATCGTCATCGAAAACGAGCTCTGGCCCAACCGCCTCTCGCTCGCCCGCGCCGCGCAGATCCCGGTCATCGTCACCTCCGCCCGGCTCTCAGCCCGCTCCGCCAAACGCTGGGCGCTGCTGCCCGGGCTGGCCCGCGACGTGCTCTCCGCCATCACCCTGCTCTCCGCGCAGGACAGCGCCTCCGCCGATCGGTTCATCGCGCTTGGCCTGCCCAGCCTCGCCCGCGCCGCGCCCCTCGCCCTCAAGACAACCACGCCGCCGCCGCCCGTCGACCCCGAGGCCCTCGCCCCCCTCGCCGCGCAGCTCTCCCGCCCCGACACCCTGCTCGCCGCCTCCACCCACCCGGGCGAGGAGGAGCAGGTGCTCGCCGCCTTCTCGCAGGCCCGCGCAACCCGCCCCGGCCTGCGCCTCATCCTCGCCCCCCGCCACGCCCGGCGCGGGGCCGAGGTGGCCGCCCTCATCGCCCGCGCGAGCCTGCCCTTCGCCACCCGCTCGGCCGGCGATGAACCGGGCGACGCGGCGGTCTATCTCGCCGATACCATGGGAGAAATGGGCCTCTGGTATGCGCTCTCCGGCCTCTGCTTCACCGGCGGCTCGCTGGTCGAAAAAGGCGGCCATACTCCATGGGAGCCGGTCCACTTCGGCTGCGCCCTGCTCCACGGCCCCTCCTGCTTCAACCAGGCCGAAGCCTTTGCAGCACTCGATGCCGCCGGCGCCGCCCTCCCCGTGGCCGATGCCACCGCCCTCGCCGCCGCCCTCACCCGGCTCGACCCGGCAGAACAGGCCCGCATGGCCGCCGCCGCCTCGGCCCTCGCAAAGGCCCGCCAGCCCGACCTCGCGCCGCTGCTGCAACGCATCGCCAGCACCGCCAACCTCCCCCGCGGCTGACCCGCTCCGACCCGCCCCAATGCGACCAATCCGTGACGCTTGCGTGAAAATGCTGGTTGCACAGCTAGGCGGATCATCCTCACATGTTACGATCCAGCAAGTGAGCAAAGAGTGACTCGGCGCATGAGCCAACTGAAACCCATCCACGTCCCCGTCCGGCTTGCCGGGCGCTCCAAACGTGGGCTGCGCACGCAGTTCGGGGCGCTCTGCTACCGGGTGGTCGAGGGCAAGACCGAGGTGCTGCTCATCACCTCACGCACCCGCAAACGCTGGATCATCCCCAAGGGCTGGCCGATGGATGGCCGCTCCGGCGCACAGGCCGCCGCCCGCGAGGCCTGGGAAGAGGCCGGGGCCACCGGCTCCGCCCTGCCGCGCTGCCTCGGGGTCTACAGCTACGCCAAGGTGTCCGGCCCCCGCAAAGGCCTGCCCTGCCTCGTCGCGGTCTTCCCCCTCGCGGTCAAGAAGCTCCACGCCAACTACCCCGAGCGCAAGCAACGCAAGCGCAAGTGGTTCTCGCTGGAGAAGGCCGCGCAAAAGGTGGCCGAACCCGAGCTGCGCGCCATCCTCGCCGCCTTCACCCACGAGCACCTGCCCGCCCCGCACCCCGCCGGTGACGACGGCGCGGGCGGCTAGATGGGCAGGCCGGGTAATTGAAACTTCACCCCTGCAGGGCTAGATAGTCCCGAATGATAAAGTACAGCCTGCGATGCCGCGATGGACACCGCTTTGAAAGCTGGTTTGCCGACGCCGATGCCTACGACGCGCTCGCCCGCGCCGGTCACCTGTCCTGCGCCGTCTGCGGCGTTGCGAAGGTCGAAAAGTCGGTGATGGCCCCGCGCATCGGCACGGGCGCAACCACCAGCGCCGGTCCCGAGGCGCGCATCGCCCCCGAGGGCAAGTCACGCCCGCTGGCCACCCCCTCCACCCCGCAGGAAAAGGCGCTGGCCGAGCTTCGCAGCAAGGTCGAGCGCGAGAGCGAATATGTCGGCGGCGAGTTCGCCCGGGTCGCCCGCGCCATCCACGAGGGTGACGAGCCCCACCGCTCGGTCCATGGCGAGGCCAAGCTGGCCGAAGCAAAGGCCCTGCTGGAAGACGGCGTGCCGATCATGCCCCTGCCCTTCGCCTCCCCCCGTAAGACCAACTGAAAAGACCCGCCCGAATGTCCTCGCAAAAGCCCCCCGTCGCCGCCCTCCTCACCGGCGCCAGCCGCGGCATCGGCCTGTCGCTGGCGCAGCGCCTCACCGCCCACGGCCCCGTCATCGGCACCTGCCGCGGCACCCCGCCCGAGGCCGACGGCATCCGCTGGGCCGGGCTGGAGGTGTCCGACCCCGAGGCCATCGCCTGCCTCCCCGAGCAGCTCGACGGCGCCCCGCTCGAGCGTCTGGTTTGCAACGCCGGCATCTACCCCGACAAGGGCCAGACCCTCGCCACGGGCTACCCGGCCTCCATGTGGGCCGAAGGGTTTGCCGTCAATTGCACCGCCGCCTTCCTCACCGTTCAGGCCCTGCTGCCCAACCTGCGCGCCGGCGCCACTCCCCGGATCGCGCTGATTTCGTCGCAGATGGCCTCCGACACCCGCGCGCCCGGCGGCAGCTACATCTACCGCGCCTCCAAGGCCGCCCTGCTGAACCTCGGGCGCAATCTCGCGGCAGACCTGAAGGCCGAGGGGATCTCTGTGGGCATCTACCACCCGGGCTGGGTGCGCACCGACATGGGCGGCAGCGGCGCCGACATCTCGGTGGAGGAGGCCGCCGAAGGGCTCGCGGCGCGCATCGAAGAGCTGTCCCCCGAGACGACAGGCGCCTTCCTCACATGGGATGGCCGCCCGCACGCCTTCTGACCCGCCCCGCCTGCGCTAGAACTTGGTTTCCCCCGAAACCGGCGTCACCTTCCGGCGGCTGACCACCGCCTCGCGCCATGTGATGAAGCTGATCGCGGCGATGATCACCAGACCGCCGAGGATCACCCAGCTGTCCAGCCCCTCGTCGAACATGAAGTAACCCAGCGCCACCGCCCAGATCAGCTGCAGGAACGTCACCGGCTGCGTCACCGTCACCGGGGCGCATTTGAAGGCCACGCCCATGCTGTAATGCGCGCAGGTCGCAAAGGCTGCGGTGAGGAACAGGATCGCAAGGTCATTCCAGCTCACCGGCACCCAGACCGCCCAGGCAAAGGGCGCCAGCCCGATCGCCACCGTCACCGACAGCATCGCCACCAGCGTCGCCGCGCTCACCCGGCCCGAAAGCTGCTTGGCCACGATGTAGCTGCCCGCAAGGCACAGCGCCGCGCCCACCATCGCCCAATGCCCCGGCTCAAGCTCCCGGAACCCCGGCCGCAGAATGATGATCGCCCCCACCATGGCCACCGCCACCGCAAGGATCCGCCGCAGCGCCATCTTCTCGCCGAGGAACACCACCGCCCCCAGCGTCACGTAGATCGGCGACATGTAGTTGAGCGCCGTCACCTCCGCGATGGTGATCGTGCTCATCCCGTAAAACCACAGCATCACCCCAACCGTGTGCCCCGCCCCGCGCATCGCAAAGATCTTCAGCTCGCGCAGGCCAAGATGGTCGGCCCGGATCGCCGGGATCATCGGAAGGATGAAGACCAGCCCCAGCGCATAGCGCAGAAACGCCGCCTGCGGCGCAGGCACCCGCCCGCCGGTGAGCTTGACCGAGGCGGTCACGGCAACGAACAGAACGCCGGTCACAACCATCCAGAGCACACCCGCAACCGGACGGCTCGGGGCCTGAGATGAGGACATATCGGTTGACATGTGAACTATGTGCGCGAGGCATGGATAAAGGTCAACCAGCCTTCACCCCGTCCCTCCCGTCGCGGCTCACCCCAGGATCAGCCCCGCCGCAATCGCCCACATCACCACGCCGATCACCACGTCCAGCACCCGCCAGGCACCGGGCCGGGCAAAGAGCGGGGCCAGCAGCCTTGCGCCATAGGCCAGCGCGAAGAAGAAGGTGAAGGAGGCGATCACCGCCCCGATGCCGAAGGCCAGTTCCTGTGGCGCGTAGCGGGTCGAGATCGAGCCGACCAGCGCCACCGTGTCGAGGTAAACGTGCGGGTTCAGCCAGGTCAGCGCCAGACAGGTCGCCAGCACCGCCATCCGCGAGCCACTGCCTCCGCCGCCGTTGCCCTTCGCCTCCAGCGCCTCGCCCCCCTTCCACGCGGCCCAGAAGCTGCGCGCCCCGTACACGATCAGAAAGGCCGCGCCGCCCCAGCGGAAGATCGGCAGCAGCCGGGGCATGACATCGGCCAGCGTGGCAAACCCCGCCACCCCCGCCGCAATCAGCAGCGCGTCCGAAATCGCGCAGGCCAGCGCCACCTCCAGCACGAAGGCCCGCCGCAGCCCCTGCCGCAGCACAAAGGCGTTCTGCGCGCCGATTGCCACGATCAGGCTCAAACCCAGTGAAAACCCCGCGAGGGCCGCATCGAACATCATCCGTTTCCTTCCTTGCCTCGCCGGGCTATCCGCCCGCGCCGGATAAGCCTAGTGAAACCTTCTGTTCTGAGATAAGCATTGCTTATGTTCACAGACCCCGCCCTGCTCGCCCTCCACGCCGTGTTGCGCACCGGCAGCTTCGAGGCGGCCGCCGCCGCGCTCGGTGTCACCCCGCCTGCGATTTCCCAGCGCATCCGCAAGCTCGAAGAGCAGATGGGCACCCCCCTGATCCGCCGCACCACGCCTTGCGAACCCACCCGCACCGGCGCGCGCCTCTACCGCCATGCCGAGGAGATGGGGCTTCTGGCCCGCGCCCTCGCCGCCGACCTCGGCCAGCCCGCCGCCCCCGCCACCCTGCGCCTCGCGATCAACGCCGACAGCCTCGCCACATGGTTCATCGAGGCCATGGCCGGGGTCGAGGGCATCAGCTTCGATCTGGTGGTGGATGACGAGGATCACTCCGCCGACTGGCTCCGCCGCGGCGAGGTTCTGGCCGCCATATCGGCCCAGCCCGGCCCGGTGCAGGGCTGCGACGTGCTCCCCCTCGGCGCCCTGCGCTACCACGCCACCTGCGCCCCCGGCTTCGCAGACCGCCACTTTCCCCGGGGCGTCACGGCAGAGGCGCTGGCCCGCGCCCCCTGCCTCACCTTCTCCATCAAGGATCGCCTGCAAATTCAGTGGATGGAGGCCGCCACAGGCACCACGCCCGCCCCGCCGCTGCACATCCTGCCCGCCACAACCGCCTTCATCGACGCCGCCCGCGCCGGCCTCGGCTGGGGCATGAACCCGGCCCCCCTCGCCGCGCCCCACCTCGCCAACGGGTCGCTCACCGAGCCGAAACCCGGCCTGACGATTGATCGCCCCCTGTTCTGGCTCACCTCCCGCCTCGCCGCCCCCGCGCTCTCCGACCTGACAGCCTCGGTCAAACGCGCCGCCGCCCGCCACCTCGTCCCGCCCCCGCAGGAGGGGTGAAGCCCAGCAGGGCTAGAGCGGCCAGAAAATCAGGATCAGCGGTATCGACACCGCCACCACCAGAATCTCCAGCGGCAGCCCCATCCGCCAGTAATCCCCGAAGGAGTAGCCCCCGGGGCCAAGGATCAGCGTGTTGTTCTTGTGCCCGATCGGCGTGAGAAAGGCCGAAGAGGCCGCAACCGCCACGGCCATCAGGAAGGGGTCGGGCGACACGTCGAGCGAATTGGCCATCTGTATCCCGATCGGCGCGGCCACAATCGCCGTGGCGGTGTTGTTCAACACGTCCGACAGCGTCATCGTCACCACCATCAGCACCGTCAGAATGGCCCAGGCCGGCAGGCCCGCCGTCACATCCACCAGCGCCCCCGCAATCAGCTCCGTGCCGCCCGAGGAGTCCAAAGCCGCCCCCAGGGGAATCATCGAGCCCAGCAGCACGACAACCGGCCATTCGATGTGGTCGTAAAGCTCGTTCAGCGTGAGGATCTTAGTCAGCACGTAGCCCACCACCACCAGCCCGAGAGCAACCGGCAGGTAGATCAGCCCGAAGGAGGCGGCAGCCACGGCGGCGGCAAACAGGCCGATGGCCAGCCATGTCTTGCTGTCCTGCGTCACTGCCAGCCCCCGGTCGGCCAGCGGCAACGCGCCGATCCACGCGGTCACTTCCGCGGCCCGGTCGTTGGGCGCCAGAAGCAGCAGAATATCGCCCGGCTTCACCTCTTCCTTGCGCACCTGGCTGGTGATCTTGCGGCCCTGCCGCGAGATGCCCATCAGGATCGTGCGCTGCCGCCAGCTCAGGCCGATCCCCTGCGCCGAGCGCCCGGCGATCCGCGAATCCTCGGGCACCACCACCTCGATCAGCCCCAGCCCCTCGCCGCCCTCGGCCAGCAGCTCGCGCCGCTTTTCGTCGGAGAAGACAAGGCCGTGGCTGGCGCGAAACTCGTCCAGCGCATCCGGCACCGCCTCCAGCACCAGCGCATCCTCCGCCTCGATCTTGGTCAGCCGCTGCGCCCCGTAAAGCCGCTTGCCGCCTCGCACCAGCCCCAGCACGCCCGCATCCGCCTTGTCGGCCAGCTCCTCGATCTCGCGCACACGCTTGCCGATGAGCTTGCTGCCCTCGGGCACCGTCAGCTCGGCAATGTAGTTCTTCATCTCCCCCGGCTTCACCGCGCCCGCCGCCTCGCCGGTCGAGGGGATCAGCCGCCAGCCGACAAGCGCCACGAAGGCAAGTCCGACAAGCGCGGTCAGCCCGCCCACCGGGGCAAAGTCGAACATGCGAAACGGCTCGCCCAGCGTGTCGCCGCGCACGGCGGCGATGATGATGTTGGGCGGCGTACCGATCAGCGTGGCCATGCCGCCGAGGATGGTGGCAAAGCTCAGCGGCATCAGGCTCAGCCCGGGCGCCCGCCCCGCCTTGCGCGCGGTCTGGATGTCGACCGGCATCAGCAGCGCCAGCGCCGCCACGTTGTTCATGAAGGCGCTGAGCACACCGCCCACCCCGCCCATCAGCGCGATATGCCCGCCAAGCCCGCGGGCCGAGCTGACCAGCGTGCGGGTGATCAGCAGAACGGCGCCCGAGTTCACGAGGCCCGCCGAGACCACCAGCACCAGCGCCACCACCAGAGTCGCCGGATGGCCGAAGCCCGCAAAGGCCTCGTCCGCCGGCACCACCCCCAGCACCACCGCGGCCATCAGGGCCGCGAAGGCAACAAGGTCATAGCGAAAGCGCCCCCAGAGCAGCAGGCAAAAGACCATGCCGAAGAGGACGAAAAGCGTAATCTGGTCGCCGGTCAAATCTGGGCACTCCCTGTGGCGCAGTTGAAAAGAACCCAAGGATTTCCCGAGGTTGAACTTCCCAAGCGGCGGTGAGCGGCCACAGTAATCCGATGTCGGGCGAACACAAGTTCCCCACCGCCCCGCGCCCGGCCCCGAACACGCCCCGTTGATGGCGCCCCCCTCGACTCCGCTTGCCCCCTCCCCGGCCTCTGCCCTATACAGCCCGCCAGAACCGGCAATCGACATTACGGAGGCACCCATGGCGGGCCATTCCAAATGGGCAAACATCCAGCACCGCAAGGGCCGTCAGGATGCCGCCCGCTCCAAGCTCTTCTCCAAGCTCGCCAAGGAAATCACCGTGGCGGCCAAGATGGGCGATCCCGACCCCGACAATAACCCCCGCCTGCGCCTCGCGGTGAAGGAAGCCAAGTCGCAATCCGTCCCCAAGGACGTGATCCAGCGCGCGATCGACAAGAGCCAAGCCGCCGGCGGCGACGACTACAAGGAAATCCGCTACGAGGGCTACGGCCCCGGCGGCGTGGCGGTGATCGTCGAGGCGATGACCGACAACCTCAACCGCACCGCTTCGACCGTCCGCTCGACCTTCGGCAAGCACGGCGGCAACCTCGGCGAGACCGGCTCGGTCGGCTTCATGTTCGAGCGCAAGGGCCAAGTGACATACCCGGCCTCCGTGGGCGACGAGGACACGGTGATGATGGCCGCGATCGAAGCCGGGGCGGAAGACGCCGAAAGCTCGGAAGAGGGCCACGTGATCTGGTGCGCCGACACCGAACTCAACGAGGTCAGCACCGCGCTCGAGGCCGAACTTGGCGAAAGCGAAACCGCCAAGCTGGTCTGGCGCCCCACCACCACCACCGAGCTCGACCTCGAGGGCATGCAGAAGCTGATGCGCCTCATCGAAGTGCTGGAAGACGACGACGACGTGCAACGCGTCACCGCCAACTTCGAGGTCTCCGACGAGGTGATGGAGCAGCTCGACGCCTGACCGGCCTTCGCCGCGCCTGCGCGCGTCGACCCGCGCGCCTCGCTGCGCTCGGCGCGGTCCCGTGGCATCCGGGCCACGCCATTGCACTCCCTGCGGTGGCGGCCCGGTTGGTCCAGAAAAGATATGGGCCTCCGGCGGGAGATATTTGGAGCAAGAAAATGGACAATTCGATTCAGATTGTCCCCGGCCCGCTTCATCTTCTTGCCGCGAATATCTCGACAAGGGGCGCCATTGTGGTGCCATTGGTTCAAGCCCAATGGCGACGGGGTGGGAACCCCCCACCGCGTGACACCGCCCCGTGCGACGCGTCCCCGAAAGAGCGCGCCCTCGCCACGCCACAGGTCGGGATTTATCCCGACGCCACTCAGAAAAAGCTCAGCGGATCCACATCCACCTGCACCCGCACCCGGCTGGGCCAGTCGAACTGCGCCAGCCAGGCCGTCACCGCCGCCTGCACCGGCGCGCTCTTCTCGGCCTTCACCAGCAGCCGCACCCTGTGGCGCGCCCGAATGCGCGCAATCGGTGCTGGCGCCGGGCCGAAAACCTGCGCCCCGATCGCCCGCAACGGCTCCGCCCGCCGCGCCATCGCCATGCCCAGCGCGTTCACATCCTCGATCTCGGGAGAAGACAGCACGATCCCCACCAGCCGGCCATAGGGCGGCACCCCCGCCGCCTTTCGCTCCTCCGCCTCCGCCCGCCAAAACGCCTCTTCATCCCCGCTCAGGATCGCCCGGATCACCGGATGCTCGGGCTGATAGCTTTGCAGCACCGCCAGCCCCGGCGCCTCTGCCCGCCCGGCCCGCCCGGCCACCTGCCGCATCAGCTGAAAGGTCTTCTCCGCCGCCCGCAGGTCACTGCCCTGCAACCCCAGGTCGGCGTCGATCACCCCGACCAGCGTCAGCAGCGGAAAGTTGTGCCCCTTCGCCACCATCTGGGTGCCGATGACGATATCCGCCGCCCCCCCGGCGATGCCCTCCACCGCCGCCTTCAACGCCCGCGCCGACCCGAACAGGTCGGAGGACAGCACCGCCACCCGCGCCTCCGGAAACAGCTCCTTCACCTCCTCGGCCAGCCGCTCCACCCCCGGCCCCACCGGCGCCAGCTTGCCCTCCACCTCGCAGCTCGGGCAGGCCTCGGGCACCGGCTCCGTGTGCCCGCACTGGTGGCACATCAGCTGCTTCAGAAACCGGTGCTCCACCATCCGCGCATCGCAGTCCGGGCAGGCCACCTGATGTCCGCAGGCCCGGCAGATCGTCACCGGCGCATAGCCCCGCCGGTTGAGGAAGAGCAGCGCCTGCTCCCCCTTCTCCATCCGCGCGCGCACCAGCCCCTGCAGCGTGGGGGAAACCCACCGCGTCGCCGGCAGCCCCTCGACCCGCATGTCGATCGACCGCATCTCCGGCAGCACCGCCGTGCCAAAGCGCGAGGTCAGCTCCACCCGGGCATATTTCCCGGCCTCCGCATTGGCCCAGCTCTCCAGCGAGGGCGTGGCCGAGGCCAGCACCATCTGCGCCCCCTCGATGCTCGCCCGCAGCACCCCCATGTCGCGGGCCGAATAGGTCACCCCATCCTCCTGCTTGTAGGAACCGTCATGCTCCTCGTCGATCACGATCAGCCCCAGCTCGCGGAAGGGCAGAAACAGCGCCGAACGCGCGCCCACCACCAGCGAGGCCCCGCCCTCGCCCACCATCTTCCAGCAGCGCCGCCGCTCGGTAACCGTCACCCCATGGTGCCACTCGGCCGGCTTGGCGCCAAACCGCGCCTCGACGCGGGCCAGAAACTCCTGCGTCAGCGCAATCTCGGGCAGCAACACCAGCGCCTGCCGCCCCTGCGCAAGGCACTCCGCCACCGCCTCCAGGTACACCTCGGTCTTGCCCGATCCCGTCACCCCCTTCAGCAGCGTCGTGCCATACTCGCGCGAGGCCACGCCGGCCCGCAGCGCCGCCGCCGCCGCCGCCTGCTCCTCGTTCAGCGCCTTTCCGCCGTGGCCCGGGTCCAGCGTCGGATAGGGCACATCGCGCGGCGCCAGCTCCTCGCTCACCGCGCCGAGCTTCACCAGCCCCTTCACCACGCCACTGGACACCCCGGCAATCTCCGCCAGCTCCCCAAGGGTGAAGGACAGCCCCCCATGCTCCTCCAGCACGCCAAGCACCCGCTCCCGCGCCGGCGTCATCCGGTCCACCTCGCCCTGCCCGGGCCGGTAGACCTTGCGCATCCCCGGCGGCGTCGCCAGCCCCGGTGCGCGGGTGGCCATGCGCAGCATCTGGTGCATGTCGGTCAGCGTATAGGCCCCGGCGCGGGTCAGAAACTCGCGCATCCCCGCCCCCATTGGCGCCACGTCCAGCACCTCGCCCACGCGGCGCAACTTGGCCCGGTCGAACCCGCCCTCGCCCGGCCCCCAGACCACGCCCATCACCCGGCGCGGCCCCAGCGGCACCACCACAAAGGCCCCCTCGGCCACGCCGCCCGCGGGCGCGGCATAATCCAGCGTGCCGCCCAGCGGCTGGGTCGTCAGCACCGCAACCGGCTCGCCCTCGTTGAAATGACCGTTAGCGCTCACATCTCCGCCATTCTCGGGTTTCAGTGCCTCCTGTCCTGCGGTATGAGAGGCGCAACCGCAAGTCTGCCCGAGGAGGCCGCCCATGAAATTCTTCGTAGATACCGCCGAGATCGACGCCATCGCCGAGCTGAACGACCTTGGCATGGTCGACGGCGTCACCACAAACCCGTCGCTGATCCTGAAGTCGGGCCGCGACATCCTCGAAGTGACCAAGGAAATCTGCGACCTGGTCTCCGGCCCGGTCTCCGCCGAAGTGGTGGCGACAGATGCCGAAACCATGCTCGAAGAAGGCAAGAAGCTCGCCGGCATCGCCGAGAACATCGCCGTGAAGGTGCCGCTCACCTGGGCCGGTCTGAAAACCTGCAAGGCGCTTTCCGACGCGGGCACCATGGTCAACGTCACGCTCTGCTTCTCCGCCAACCAGGCGCTGCTCGCCGCCAAGGCCGGGGCCACCTACATCTCCCCTTTCATCGGGCGGCTCGATGATCTCAACCTCGACGGCATGGACCTGATCGGCGACATCCGCACGATCTACGACAACTACGCCTTCGACACCCAGATCCTCGCCGCCTCGATCCGCTCGGCCAACCACATGAAGGACGCCGCCCTGATCGGCGCCGACGTCGCCACCGCGCCTCCGGGTGTCATCAAGGCGATGGCCAACCACGTCCTCACCGACAAGGGCCTCGCCCAATTCGTCAAGGACGCCGCCGAGGCCAAGATCACCATCCTCTGACCCGCAGTGATCGGCGACAATTCGTCTAGATTTGTCGCCTTCCTGCCCATTCTCTTGGTGCAAATATCTCCGTGCGGCGCCCTTGTGGCGCCCCCGGTTCGCGCCCGGTGGCGAGGGGGCAACGCCCCGCTCCACCCCTGTGACTCAACCGCCACCCTCACGGCCGCTCCCCCCACCTCACCGACAAAACCCTTGCCCGCCCACGCTCCGGTTTGAAACAAATGGGGCAACCAAGAACAACGCATGGGGTATCATCCACCCATGACGGAGAAAGAGGCAGATATGAGCGAAGCGGCGGAGCAGCTGATCGGGCTGCGATCCATGATCATTTCCGAACCCGACATGATCCTTGAGGATCGCGACATCATGCATGCGCTGATCGCGGCCAACGAAAAGTCGCTCGGCGGCAACATCGTCGACCTGCGCGGCATCGCCATGGAGCGGCTCGAAGCCCGTCTCGACCGGCTCGAAGACACCCACCGCTCGGTCATCGCCGCCGCCTATGAAAACCTCGCCGGCACCAATCAAGTGCACCGCGCGGTGCTCACCATGCTCGAACCCGGCGATTTCGAGGAGTTCCTGCGCAACCTCGGCACCGAGGTCGCCAACATCCTGCGGGTCGATTGCCTGCGCCTCGTGCTCGAAAGCGTGCAGGAGGGCGAGGACCCGGCGGTCAAGAAGCTCGGAGACGTGCTCCATGTCGCCCCCCCGGGCTTCGTGAACGACTATCTCACCATGGGCCGCGACAAGCCGGTGCGCCCCGTCACCCTGCGCCAGACCCGGCCGCAATTCTCGGTGATCTACGGCGAGGCCGCCCCCAACATCCATTCCGAGGCCTGCCTCAAGCTCGAACTGGGCGAGGGCCGCCTGCCCGGGCTGCTGGTCATGGGCGCCGAAGATCCCCACCAGTTCCGCCCCTCCCAGGGCACCGACCTGCTCGGCTTCTTCGCCGGCGTCTTCGAGCGCCAGATGCGGCGCTTCCTGGGATGATCCCGCTCTCTCCGGCGCTGCAACAGGCGCTGGAGCTCTGGCTGTCGCAGTTGCGCGCCATCGACGGGCGCGCCGAGAACACGCTCGAGGCCTACCGCCGCGATGTCACCGGCTTCCTGTGCTTTCTGCCCGGCCACCTGGGCGAAAGCCTCGGCCTCGCCCGCCTCGGCACGCTCACCCTGCCCGACATGCGCGCCTGGATGGCCCATGAGCGCGCCGGCGGCGTCGGCGCGCGCTCGCTGGCGCGGCAGCTCTCGGCGGTGAAGGGCTTCCTCGGCTGGATCGCCGAGCGCGAAGGGCTCGAAATGTCCGCCCCCCTCTCGGTCCGCGCCCCCAAGTACCAGCGCAAACTGCCCCGCCCCGTCGGGCGCGGCGCGGCGCGCGACCTGATCGAAACCGTCTCGCTCCAGCACCCCGAACCCTGGGTCGCCACCCGCGACGTCGCTGTGGTGACCCTGCTCTACGGCTGCGGGCTGCGGATCTCCGAGGCCCTCGCCCTCACCGGGGCCGACGCGCCGCTGGCCGAGGTGCTGCGCATCACCGGCAAGGGCGGGCGCGAACGGATCGTGCCGGTCCTCCCCGTCGCCCGCGCCGCGGTCGAGGACTACCGCCGCGACTGCCCCCACCAGCTCGACCCGTCGGGCCCGCTGTTCCGCTCGATCCGCGGCAAACCGCTCTCGCGGCGCGCCGTCGCCAAGGTGACAGAGGCCGCCCGGATGCAGCTCGGCCTGCCCTCCAGCTGCACCCCCCACGCCCTGCGCCACAGCTTCGCCACCCACCTGATGGAAGCCGGGGGCGACCTGCGCACCATCCAGGAGCTGCTCGGCCACGCCTCGCTCTCCACCACCCAGGCCTATACCGCAGTCGATACCGCCCGGCTGATGGATGTCTACAACCGCGCCCACCCCCAGGGCCGCAACCGCGCCTGACCCCGGCCCCCGCCACGCGGCGCGCGGGCCACAGCCGGGCACGGCCTTGTCGGGCATTTCTCCGCTCAAGGGAATTTAGATTGCCGCGCCGCCCCCGGCCCGGTAACCCTTCGCCCCATGTCTGATCGGTTCAAGGCCTATGGGGTCCATCTCTTCACTGCCACCGGCGCGGCGCTTGCGATGCTGGCGATGCTGGCCGCCGTGCAGGGCGACTGGCCGGTGATGTTCCTCTGGCTGCTGGCCGCCTTCGCCGTCGACGGCATAGATGGTCCGCTGGCCCGCAAGTACGACGTGACCAACCACGCCCCCATCATCGACGGCGCCCTGCTCGACCTGATCATCGACTTCCTGACCTACGTCTTCATCCCCGCCTTCGCGCTCTACGGCTCCGGCCTGCTGCCCAACCCATGGGCCGCGCTCTGCGCGCTCGGCATCTGCTTTTCCTCTGTGCTCTACTTCTCCGACACAAGGATGAAGCTGACCGACAAGAGCTTTCGCGGCTTTCCGGGCTGCTGGAACCTCGCCGTGCTGGTGCTCATGGCCATGCAGCCCGCGCCCTGGGTCACCGTGGTCACGAGCATCGTGCTGGCGGCTGCCATGTTCCTGCCGCTGAAGTTCGTGCACCCCACCCGCACCAAGCGCTGGCGCAATCTCACCCTGCCGGTCTCGGTGATCTGGGTGGCACTGGCGGTGATCGCGGCCTGGCAGAGCTTCGAGCAATCGCCCTGGCTGTCCTGGTCGCTTGGCGTCACCTCGCTCTACCTGCTGGTCGCCGGCATCGTGCAGCAGCTCATCCCCGAGCGCTGAGACTTCACGCAAACGTGCCGCCCCGGCAGATGCGCGAACGGGCGATCCGGGCTATCCTCACGGGCATCCGCCGCCGTTCCGGGAGACAGCCATGCCCCTCCAAAGCCGCCGCAGCTTTCTTGCAACCGCCAGCGCCAGCCTCACCGCCGCCGCGCTGATGCCCCTGCCCTTCACGGTGCCCGCCTCCGCCGCCACCCTCGCCCCCACCCGCTCGATGCGGGGCGGAGCCAACAACTACCGCCCCGGCGCCCCGCTGGTCGAGAGCCTCGGGCGCGGCTTCATCGTCCATGGCAAGGTGCTGCGCGCGGGCGACGGCAAGCCGCTCGACGGGCTGCGCATCCAGATCTGGGCCGCCACCACGCTCGGCGGCGAGCGCGAGCCGCGCAACCACGGCTCCACCCTCACCCGCGCCGATGGCAGCTTTGCCCTCGAGATGGAGCAGATCCTGCCCAACTTCGGCCAGCCCCACGCCCACCTCGCCTATGACGACGGCGCGTTTCAAACCGTGTTCCTGCGCCCGGTCATGTCCAGCCCCGCCGACACCTCGGTCGCGGGCAATTTCGTGCTGGCCCCCGCCTGATCCGCGCCTGAACCCTTGCGCAAGGCGCTCCCCTGGCTGGCCCTCGCCGCCCTCACCGCAGGGCCGCTGACCCTCGCCGCCCTCAACCCCTGGCTCGCCTATCGCGGCTTCGCCTATATCACCGGCGGCTTCGCGGGCATCCTCGCGCTTTGCCTGCTGCTGGCCCAGCCGCTGCTCGCCGCCGGATACCTCCCCGGCCTGCGTGGCCCCACGGGGCGCCGCTGGCACCGCCGCGCAGGCATCGCCCTCCTCGTCCTCACCCTGCTCCACATAGCCGGCCTCTACATCACCAGCCCGCCCGACACGGTTGATGCGCTCCTGCTGCGCGCGCCCACCGGGTTCTCGGTCTGGGGCGTCATCGCGCTCTGGGGGATCGTCGCCACCGCCCTCCTCGTGGCCCTGCGCCGCCGCCTCGCGCCCCGTCGCTGGCGATGGGCGCATAACGCGTTGGCTGCCCTCGTGGTGCTGGCCACCGTGCTCCACGCGGTCCAGATCGAAGGCGCAATGGAGCTGATATCAAAGTGGGTGCTCTGCCTCGCCACCCTCGCCGCCACCGCCGCCGCGCTGGTCGACTTGCGCCTCCTGCGCCGCTAGATCAGCAGGCTCGCCGCGCCCTCGTGCCTGAGCAGCGCCACCTTGGTCTCCACCCCCACCCCGCCCGAAAACCCGCCAAGCCCACTGGCCCCAAGCACCCGATGGCACGGGATGATGAGCGGAATCGGATTGGCCCCGCAGGCCCCGCCAACCGACTGGGCCGAAAACCCGAGCATCTTGGAAATTGCCCCATAGGTGGTGGTCTCGCCAAAGGGGATCTTGCGCATCTGCGCGCAGACCAGCTTCACCACGCCCGAGGCCTCCACCCGCAGCGGCAGGTCAAACGCGGTCCGATCCCCGGCAAAATAGGCCTCAACCTGCCGCGCCGCCTCACGCAAAAGCGGCGAGCCCTCGCCCGCCGCCTCTTCGCTCCATGCAACGCGGGTGATCGCCCCGTCCTCCTCGGTCAGCACCATGCGGCCAACCGGGGTGGGCAGGGCGAGGCTCGTCACCCCAGCGCCTCGTCGCAGCGCCCGCAAACCGCCTCATGGCTGTGCGTCCCCACATCCGGCAGGATCTTCCAGCAGCGCTGGCACTTCTCGCCCTCCGCCTTCTCGAAGACCACGCCAACGCCCTCGACCTCGGGCAGCCGGAAGGCCTCCGCCGGGGCCGGATCGCCCGAGAGCGACACCGCCGAGGTGATGCAGACATCCTCGAAGGCCACGCTCTTCAACGCGGCCAGCACGCCGGCATCCTCCACATGCACCACCGGCGCGGCCTCCAGCGACGCGCCGATGACCTTCTCGCGCCGCTGCACCTCCAGCGCCGCCGTCACCACGCGCCGCACCCGGCGCACGCCCGCCCATTTGGCCGCCAGCGCCTCGTCGCGCCAGGCCGCCGGGGTTTCGGGGAAATCGACCAGATGCACCGACGATCCCTCGCCGCCAAACCGCTCGAGCCAGACCTCTTCCATCGTAAACACCAGCACCGGCGCCAGCCACGTGGTCAGCCGGTGATAGAGAATATCCAGCACCGTCAGCGCCGCCTTCTGCCGCGCCGAGCCGCCATCGCAGTAGAGCGCATCCTTGCGCACATCGAAATAGAAGCTCGAAAGCTCGACCGTCGCAAAGTTGAACACCGCCTGGAACACGCCCTGGAAGTTGTAGGCCGAATAGCCCTCGCGCACCTGCACATCCAACTCCGCCAGCCGGTGCAGCACCCAGCGCTCCAACTCGGGCATGTCGGCCGGCGCCACCGCATCCGCAGCGTCAAACCCGCCGAGCGAGCCCAGCATGAAGCGCATGGTGTTGCGCAGCCGCCGGTAGCTGTCGGCCACGCCCTTCAGGATCTCCGGGCCGATCCGCTGGTCGGCGGTATAGTCGGTCTGCGCCACCCAGAGCCGCAGGATGTCGGCGCCATACTGCTTCACCACCTCCTCGGGCACGATGGTGTTGCCGAGCGACTTGGACATCTTGTTGCCCTTCTCGTCCAGCGTGAACCCATGGGTCAGCACCCCGCGATAAGGCGCAACCCCACGCGTGCCGACCGATTGCAGCAGCGAAGAGTGGAACCACCCGCGATGCTGGTCGGTGCCCTCAAGGTAAAGGTCGGCCACCCCGTCAGGGCTGCCATCCTCGCGGTCCCGCAGCACGAAGGCATGGGTCGAGCCGGAGTCGAACCACACGTCGAGCACGTCGAAGACCTGCTCGTAGTCTTCGGCGTTGTAATCGTTGCCAAGAAAGCGCTCCTTGGCCCCCTCGGCATACCACGCATCCGCGCCCTCGGCCTCGAAGGCCTCGATCACCCGCGCATTCACCGCCGCGTCGCGCAGCAGGAAATCCTCCGCATCGGGCAGCGCGCCCTTCTTCACGAAGGCGGTCAGCGGCACACCCCAGGCCCGCTGGCGCGACAGCACCCAGTCGGGCCGGCTTTCCATCATCGAATGGAGCCGGTTGCGCCCGCTCTGCGGGGTCCATTTCACCTGGTCGATCGCGGTCAGCGCACGTGCGCGGATCGTGGTGCCAAGGCTGTCCTGCCCGTCGCCCAGATCCTTGTCGATCGCGGCAAACCACTGCGGCGTGTTGCGATAGATCAGCGGCGCCTTCGAGCGCCAGCTGTGCGGGTAGCTGTGGGTGATCCGGCCCCGGGCAATCAGCATCCCCCGGTCGGCCAGCTTGTCGATCACCGCCTTGTTGGCCCCGCCCTCCTTGCCGTTCGGCTTGATGATGAGCTCGCCGCCAAAGAACGGCAGATCGGGCCGGAAGGAGCCATCTTCCAGCACGTTGTAGGTCATCGGCAGGTCGTACTTGCGGCCGATCTGGTAGTCGTCATCGCCGTGGCTCGGCGCGGTATGAACAAAGCCGGTGCCGGCCTCGGCGGTCACATGATCGCCCGGCAGCATCGGCACGTCGTAATCCCACTCGCCCTCCGAGCCGGTGGACTTGTAGAGCGGATGCACCGTCTTCATCGCGCCCAGCTCCGCCGCGCTCGCACCGCGCACCCGCTCGTAGCTCTCCACCCGCGACTGCGCCATCACCGCCTCGGCCAGATCGTCGGCCAGCAGGTACTTGTCGCCCACCTTGGCCCAATTGTCCTCGGCGGCCCCGGTCACGCGATAGAGCCCGTAGGAGATGTCGGGGCTGAAGCAGACGGCCCGGTTCTGCGGGATGGTCCAGGGCGTGGTGGTCCAGATGATCACCGAGGTCTCGGCAAAATCCTCGGCCATGGCGTTCACCGCCGCCATCACCGCATCCTGCCCCTTGTGGCCCTCGGCCTCGAAATGGGCGATCAGTTCGGGCGTGCCCTTGAACCCGCCGATGCGGAACTTCACCCAGATCGTGTGGCTCTGGTGGTCGTGGTACTCCACCTCCGCCTCGGCCAGCGCCGTCTTCTCGACGGGCGACCACATGACAGGCTTGGAGCCCTGGTAGAGCGCGCCGTTCATCAGAAACTTCTGGAACTCCGCGGCAATCGTCGCCTCGGCGTGGAAATCCATCGTCAGGTAAGGATCGGCCCAGTTGCCGGTGATCCCGAGCCGCTTGAACTCCTCGCGCTGGATATCCACCCAGCTCTCGGCAAAGGCCCGGCACTCCTGGCGCAGCTCGACGATCGGCACATCGTCCTTGTCCTTGCCCTTCTGGCGATACTGCTCCTCGATCTTCCACTCGATCGGCAGCCCGTGGCAGTCCCATCCGGGGATGTAGCGCGCATCACGGCCCATCATCTGCTGCGAGCGCACAACCATGTCCTTTAGGATCTTGTTGAGGCCGTGGCCGATGTGCAGGTGGCCGTTGGCATAGGGCGGGCCGTCATGCAGCGTGAAGGGCGCGCGGCCCTCCTTCTCGCGCAGGCGGTCGTAAACCCCGATCTCGGCCCAGCGGGCCAGCCACTCGGGCTCGCGCTTGGGCAGACCCGCCCGCATCGGAAACTCGGTCTGGGGCAGGTTCAGCGTGTCTTTGTAGTCAGGCGTGTCGGCGCACATGGGGGGCGTCCTTGGCGTAGTCTTCTGGGATGTTCGATGAGGGGCGGCGCGGCAGGCCATGCGCCTTGTCCCGGCGGCTCATCTCTCAGAGCGCCGGGCCGCTAATTCGAATGATGGCGAGGCCCGCGAATATCATGGGGAGGCTTATAGGCAGGGGCGCGGCCAAGGTCCAGCGCGTAGGGCGGGACTTGTCCCGCCGCGGCTCAGGGCCCGTCCGGGGGCGGCATGTCAGGGTCCTCCGGCCCCTCTTCGCCCTCCCCGGCCCGCTCCGCCGCCTCCTGCGCCGCCCAGCGGTTCAGCCAGGCCAGCCCGGCCAGCGACAGGCCGAGCGCAAGGAAGGAAAACACCCGGAAAAGCCCGGTCAGCCCGCGCGCGTCGATCAGG
This sequence comes from Oceanicola sp. 502str15, assembly GCF_024105635.1. Lineage (NCBI taxonomy): Bacteria > Pseudomonadati > Pseudomonadota > Alphaproteobacteria > Rhodobacterales > Roseobacteraceae > Oceanicola > Oceanicola sp. 502str15. Next base: position 263,016 of record NZ_WYDQ01000001.1, on the reverse strand, counting down.
AACACCTTCACCACCGCCACCCCGATCACCACCAGCGCGGCGCGGCGCAGCAGCGTGGAGCCCTTGGCAATCGCCTGCCAGAGCAGACCGGCGCCGAGCGCGATCAGCACCACCGTGTAGGTGTAAAGCTCGCCATCCAGCCAGCCATTGCCCACCCAGATCGCATCCCCCCACCAGAACCGCCGGATCAGCAGGAACAGCCAGAACGCCGCCAGCGCCCCCGCCGTGCCCAGGCCGCCAAGCCGCCACCAGCGCCCGCCGATCCGCGCCAGCAGCACAAGCACCAGCGCCGGGCCGAGATAGGCCACCGCCAGCGTGTCAAACAGCAGCGCCCCGTGAATGGTGGTGTCGGGCATCGAGTATCCGCCCGGCGACAGGAAGGGATTGCTGATGGTCAGCCCCACCAGCAGGAACACGCCCGCCGCCGTGGTATAGAGCCCGGCCAGCACGATCCGAAGCCACCGCAACCGCCCGCCCAGCCGCATCCGGTACACCTGCGCGGCGGCACAGAGCAGCCAGACCATCGCACTTAACCCCATGGTCCAATGGCTGGCCAGCGCCTCGCCATCGACCCGCTCGTCGATGAACCGCCAGAGCGCCGTGGTCACGAAGATCCCGCCGATCATCAGCAGCCCGCTCTCCAGAAAGGCCCGCCCCGTGAGGCGGCCCTCTTCCGGCATCACCCGCCATGCCGCCGCCATCGCGCCCAGCGCGGCGGCAAAGCCGAGCAGGAACGCGCCCCAGCTCGCCTGCACCGACCAGACCACGCCCGGATCGACCACCACCCGCCAGCCCAGCACCACCACGCCCAGCGCGATGAAATACTGCATCTCCCGCAACCGGAACCGCCGGTCGAGCGCGGCGGCCACCACCAGCAGCACCGCCAGCGCCACCGTCAGCGCCGCCTTGGTGAGCAGCACGAAGAGCGCCAACGCAATGAGCGCCGAGGCCGAAAGCACGGCCCAGGCCGTCCGCCGCCCCGGCCCGCCCTCGACCTTCGCAAAGCGCACCGCAATCGCCACCATCAGCGCCGCCAGCGCCAGCACATGCGCCGCCCAGCCGAAGCTGCCGGGGCTGCGCGGCGACAGCCAGAACAGCTCCAGCCCCAGCGGCACCAGCGGGGCAAAGAGCGCCGCGAACAGGCCCCAGAACAGCGCGCCGCGCCCCACGCCCGCCGCGCCGCGCCCGTCGACGATGCTGCGCCATGCCGCAACCACCGTGCCATGGGCCGCCATCACCAGCACGAGGCTCGCCTCCAGCGGCAGCGCGGGCACCGGCACCCCGGTGGCATCCAGCCGCACCGCCTCGCGCATCAGCACCCCGCCCATCAGGCTCTCGAGCGGGATCACCGCGAGGAAGCCGATGGCCGGAAACAGCACCAGCTCGCTCAACGCCTTCGCCTGCCACGCCCAGAGCGCAACCGCGAGGATCAGCACCGTGAACAGCCCCTCGATCAGCAGGAACTCCGCCGCCCCCTCGCGCGGCAGCAGCAGCAGAACGAAGCAGGCCGCCGCCATCGCGCCCCATGCGATCCACAGGTCAAAACCGCCCCGGCCCCCGTCCCTGTCGAGCAGCCAGCGCAGCGGCGCGCCGCCTTCGTGGGTCGGGCCGATCTCGCGGCGCGGAAAGGCCATCGAGGCCAGCACCATCACCGTCAGCAGCACCGCAAATCCCGGCATCTCGCCCGATCCGGCAAAGCAGGCCAGGCCGCCCAGCCCGGCCACGGCGAGCGCCAGCACCGAAACCCAGCGCCACTGCCGCCAGGCGTCGATCGCCAGGCCGGCAAGCCCGAGGCAGCCGTAGTAGACATAGAAGATCGTCGCGCTCTCGGCCTCGCCGCCCACCAGAAAGGGCGCCGCCCCCGCGCCGATCAGCCCGAAGGCCGCCAGCACCGGGCCGTTGAGCCAGCCGAGCAGCATCGCCCCCATCGATACCGCAACCAGCGCCAGCATCGCCGGGCCGGGGCCGATCAGGTCGTAGAGGCCCCGCGCCGCCAGCACCGCGCCATAGAGAGAAACGAGGCCCGCCGCGCTGAAGGTATCGGGCAGATAGGTGGTCGCATCGCCCGCGCTCTGACGGCGGCGAATCCACTCGCCCCCCGCGATCAGCGCCGCGCCCAGCGCCAGCGCCGCCGCAACGCGCATCACCGGGGTCAGATAGCCCTGCTCGATCCCGTATTGCACAAGGAACAGCCCGGCCAGCGCCAGCGACAGGGCCGAAACCGCATAGAACCAGTTGGCCTGAAGCCAGGCCACCAGCCGCTCGCCCGCATTCGGGCCCACCGGCGCGGCAGGCTGCTGCGCTGTGTCGGCACCATCTGCATCCGCATCCGCCCCGGCGATCGACTGGCCCTGGTAGCCCGCTTCCCACGGCAATTTCGGCAGGGGCCGGGCCGGCTCGGGCGCCTCGGCAGGCGGCACATTGCCCGGATCGAGCAGCTCGCGCGCCGTCTTGCGCGCCCCCTCCTGCGCCCCCGCCTGCGCCGGCTCCTGTGCCGCCGTGGCCGGCGGGCGCGGCGCGCCCTCGGCGGCCCGCTTCAGGCTCTCGATCTCGCGCATCGCCCTCTCGAGGTTGCGCGACAGCCGCCCCAGCCCCGATTGCACCGCAATCAGCCAGACGAGCAGACCGACGACCCCAAGGGCCGACAACACCACCAATACTTCCACGATCCGCCCTCACTGTCGCCAATCACGAAACAGTAACCGCCTGAAACGAAACAGTGAAGCGATTGCGGACCCGCGCCGCTCCCCGCACGGCGGGACAAGTCGCGCCCTACGACTGCGCGCGGTCCTCGCGCCCGAACAGCCCGGTCAGCGCCCGCCGGACCAGCCCGGTCACGCTGGGCCGGCGCCCCTCGCCGAAGGGCAGCGGGCGGCAGACCTCCATCGCGGCCACCCCGACCCGCGCCGTCAGCGCGCCGTTGATGACCCCCTCGCCAAAGCGGCGCGACAGCTTGCTGAGCACGCCCCCGCCCGCCACCGAGCCGATCAGGTCGTCGCCCACCGCCACCGCGCCCGTGGCCACCAGATGCGCCAGCACGCTGCGGGTCAGCCGCCAGCTTCCCAGCACCCCGGCGCGCCCGCCGTAGATCTCGGCGATCCGCCGGATCATCCGCATGTTCGACGTGAGCGCGGTGAAGACATCGGCCAGCGCCAGCGGCACGATCGCGGTGACGGTCGCAACCTGCCGCGCCGCCGCCTCCACCTCGGCTTGGGCCAGCGCATCCAGCGGCACCAGCAGCTCGCGCTCGGCCAGCGAAAGCAGCGCATCGGCGTCAAAGGCATCGCCGCGCCGCTCGGCCATCCGCTCGCGGCCCCAGCGGGTGTCGTCCCGCGTGGCATAGAGCCGCTCCAGCCGGTCCACCACGCCCCGCGCCGCGCCGAGGTCGCCGCTTGTCAGCGCCCCGGCGGCGGCCTTCTGCAGCCCGTCGAGCCGCGCCAGCCGGGCAAAGGCGGCCAGCTCGCGCAGCGCCATGAGTGCCAGCGCAAGCAACGTCACCGCAATCAGCACCGTGGCCACCCAGCCCAGCACCGGGCTGCGCTCCAGCAGCCGCATCACGAAATCCCATGCCGCAACCGAAACCACGAGGCTCACCACCCCCGCCAGCCCGGCCCAGAACAGCCGCGCAATCCGGCTACCGGGGCGCGCCGAAGACACCGCCAGCCGCTGCATCGCCGCCGGGCCGGTGGCGATCTCGGGCACCGGCGGGGCCTTGTCCGGCCCCGGCGCGTCGTCTTCCACCTCGAAGACCAGAGGCGTGTTCTTCTCGCTCATCGCAGCCGATCCCCGATCAGAAATTCCGCCGCCCGGTCCAGCCGGATGTGCGGCGGCCCCTCGCCGGGGCTGAGGCTCACCTGCGCCGGGGCGAATTTCATCACCGCATAATCGCCATCGAGCCATGCCTCTCGCCCGCCCCGCGCCGCGCCCAGCAGCCGCCCCGGATCTTCCGGCAGCGCACCGGGATACATCGCCGCCTTTTTGCCCGTCTCCATCAGCGTGCCGCGCACAAGGTCGATCTCGCGGCCCTCATGGCTGCGTGTCTCCTCGGTGGTCGCCCTGAGCGCGGCAATGCTCATCGCCTGCGTCTTCGCCCCGGCAAAATCCGCCCGGTCCTTGGCCTCGCGCACCAGCGCCTCGGTGATCGAGGTCAGCGCCCCATGCTGCCTGTGATGCAGATGGTCGGCCTTGGTGGCGGCAAACAGGATCTTCTCCACCCGATGCCCGCCCAGCAGCCGCGTCAGCCAACCGTTCCGCCCGGGCTTGAACGCCCCGAGGATGTCGGCCATCGCCTGCCGCAGATCCTCCAGCGCGCGCGGCCCGGCATGGATCGCGCCAAGCACATCCACCAACACCACCTGCCGGTCGATCTCGGCGAAATGCTCCTTGAAGAAGGGCTTCACCACCGCCCGCTTGTAGGCCTCGAACCGCCGCGCCAGCTCGCGCCGCAGGCTGCCCCGCGGCGCCTCGCCCGGGGGCAGCGGCGCGAAGGTCAGCGCAGGGCTGCCCTCCAGCTCGCCGGGCAGCAGGAACCGCCCCGGCGTGCAATCCGAAAAGCCCGCCTCCCGCGCCGCCTTCAGATACTCCGCAAAGGCCTCCGAAAGCCGCTTGGCCTCCGGCTCCTCCAGCCTGCCCGCCCCGTCAACGGCATCCAGCGCCGCCACGAACTCCGCCCCCTGTTCGCGCCCCCGCGCCTTCTCCAGCGCCTGCACGGCCCAGTCGTCATAGCTCATGTCGAGCAAGCCGAGATCGAGCAGCCACTCGCCCGGGTAATCCACGATATCCAGATGCACCACCTGCGGCCCGCGCAAACCGCCCAGCAACCCGCCGGGCTGCACCTTCAGGCTCAACCGCAGCTCGCTCACCGCCCGCGTGCTCTCGGGCCAATGCGGCTCGGGGCCGACCATGGCGGCAAGGTGATCCTCATAGGCAAAGCGCGGCACGGTGTCGTCGGGCTGGGGCTGGAGATAGGCCGCCCTGATCGCCCCGTCGGCGGCGGCCCTGAGCCCGCCCATCCGCGCGCGATCCATCAGGTTGGCCACCAGCGAGGTGATGAACACGGTCTTGCCCGCCCGGCTCAACCCGGTCACCCCAAGGCGAATGCGCGGCTCCAGAAAGCTGCCACTCACCACATGGCCCACGCTCTCCACGCCCCGCGTCACCCCGTCAACGATGGTGGAAACTACCACGCCTGCCCCTTCCTTCGGTTCCTCAGATACTTAGGGCGCCCCCGGAGCAATGTGTAGGGCGGGCGACAACCCCACAATCCGCGCCTCAGATCCGCCCGCTCGACGCAAGCCACCAGATCACCAGCCCGGCCACCAGCAGAAAGTTGAACGCCAGCCAGCCCAGAATGCCCAGCACGATCCCCTTGCGCCGATCCACCGGATCGACGGTCTCGAGAAAATTGCGCACCACCTTCTCGGCCTTCTCCACCCGCGCCGCATCGTACTGAAAGGCAAACTTCGGCACCTCCATCCGGGCCTCCGCCTCTGCAATGAAGGCCGCCTCCCGCCGCACCTTGCGCGGCAACAACCGCCTGCCACGGCGCAGCTTATCAGCCAGCGTCTCGCCGCGCCGAATGCCCAGCCGCTCGCCCATCATCTGCGCCAGCCCGTCGGCCACCTGTTTCACCGGATGTTCCATGCCGAGGCTTCTAGCCGCCCGCGCGTGCGCCGAAAACCCCGCTTGAGCATGGCCCTCCCGCGCGCTACCTCCTCCCCATGCTGGCCATGACCCATTACGACGGCGACACCGCCGCCCCCGCCCTCCTCATCGCCCACGGCCTCTTCGGCTCTGCGCGCAACTGGAACGTCATCGCCAAGCGCCTCTCCGGCCCCCGGCGGGTGGTGACGGTCGACATGCGCAACCACGGCCAATCGCCCTGGTTCGACAGCCACAGCTACCCAGACCTCGCCAGCGATCTGGCCGAGGTGATCGAGGCCGAGGGCGCTCCGATGGACCTGCTCGGCCACTCCATGGGCGGCAAGGCCTCTATGGTGCTGGCCCTCACCCGCCCCGAGCTGATCCGCCGCCTCGTGGTGGCCGATATCGCGCCCGTCGCCTACAGCCACACCCAGGGCCACCTGATCGACGCCATGCGCGCGCTCGACGTCACCGGCCTGTCGTCGCGCTTGGAAGCCGACAAGCGCCTCGCCGCCCATGTCGAAGACGCCGGCACCCGCGCCTTCCTGCTGCAATCGCTCGACCTCAAATCCGACCCGCCACGCTGGCGCTTCAACCTCGACGCGCTGGAGGCGGAAATGTCCAAAATCGTCGGCTGGCCCGGCCCCACGGGCGAATTCTCCGGCCCCGCCCTCTTCCTCACCGGCGCCGAAAGCGACTACGTCACGCCCGAGGCCCGCCCCGAGATCAAGGCCCGCTTTCCCCACGCCCGGTTTGCAAAAATTCCCGGCGCCGGCCACTGGCTCCACGCCGACAAGCCGCGCGCGTTCGAGGCCACACTCGAGGCCTACCTCACCGCCTGAAGCCGCCCCTCACGGGCAGCTCATCTTGCCTTTCGTCAGGTTGAAATCCCCGGTCAGCGAGCCAAGCGCCACCTCGCAGCCCGTCGCCTGCCGCACCGCCATGGCCACGGCCACCGGGTAGGTCCGCGCGTTCGGCCGCCCGAGGTTGGTCCGCACCGCCTGAAACTCCGGGTCGGCGGCAAAGATGTTGAACGTATAGCCCATCGCCTGCACCCGATGCGCCGAATGGCCCGGCAGGTCATCCTTGACCGTGTTGCAGCCCGCAAGGGCAAGAGGGAGGCACAGCAAAAGGCGCATGGCCGAAACCCTGCGCCTTCATGGTTAATAAAGCCCTAACGGCTCAGACCTCCCGAACCTCCCGGCTCTCCGGCGCCTCCTTGCGCCCGCCCCACCAGGCCCCCAGCGCGACCAGCAGCGCGAGCACAAAGGCAATGCCCGCCAGCCACGCCAGCCCGGTGAAAAGCAAGAACAGCGCGCCCGCCACGGCCATCACCGCAAGGGCATAAAGGATCATTTTCGCACGGCTGGGCATCTCGCTCTCCTTCGAAAGGTTCCAAGCCAAACGCCCCGCTCCTCGCCCGGTTCCGCCGGCTGGGGGCAAACATCGCCCTTGCGCCCTGCCCAAAAACGCAGAAGGCGCCCCGGCAGAGGTCTCCCCCCGACGCAGCGCCTTCCTGAACAGGCCGGCCTCGCGGCCTTTCCGTTCGCATGCCCGTGGCCTCACGGCCCCTGCATGAAGCGGGATCAACCCTTCCGGGCCGTCCCCCCAAGCCGGCAAGGGCTTGCACCCCCTCCGACCAACGCGATCCCTCGCCCGCCGCCTTCCCGTTCGAGCTTCAGAGAAACCCTCCCGTTTCGACCAGCGCGCAGCTCTTGCAAGCCCGTTGCTCTCACCACGACCCGGCCTTGAGACGCCCTCACGAGCCCCCGTCGCCCCAGCCGCTCCAGCCCCGAAGGCCACCGCGCCCCGCTCCGGGTCTTGCGACCCCTTGCGTTAACAAAACCGTCACACTCTGGGGGTGAGTCGGGCAAGACAAAATTAGGTCCGATGCGGATTTTTCTGGGGATAAGATATTGGAAAGGCGTGTGAATAACCTGTGGAGCACGCCGAATTGCACCACAATCCCAACACCTTGCACCACAAACCCCCACCAGGAATTTTCCGCCCCGGATTCCCACGCCCAAACCGAAGTGCTACCCTCCCGAAAAACAGACCCTCCGGAGCCCCCCCATGACCCGCATCACTCTTGCCCTCCTTGTCCTCACCCTCCTCTCCGCCTGCGAAACCGTGAAGGGGGTCGGGAGGGATGTGACGAACACGGCGGATGCTGTGCAGAACGCGTTTTGAGGGCTTGCTACTTCTTCTCGGATGTTGACGGCTTGCTCGGGCGACTAGGAGGTGACGGCTTACTTGGCGGTTTTTGTGTTGAACCGTCCTTGTAAGTCCCGTTTAATTGACCTCTAGTGGGAGGTGGTCTCTTGGGACTTTTCGTCATTGTGTCCTCTTTGCGTTAGTCTGGTTGGCCCATGAGCTTTCACGACAATAAAAAGCGTAGCGCCAAAGACGCAGAACAGCAACGGCGCAACAAAGAGCGAATAGCCATCGAAGCGCTCCGACAAACCGAAACCTACTTAGAAGAATTGAATGATATCGCTGCTTCCGCCGATGCGAGAGCGATGGCTTTCACTGGTTTCGCCGGCGTGATGGCAACGCTTTTTCTTACATTAGCCCCGGATGCGCCTAGCCCCGTTTTTGCCTACATCGGAGCAATTTCGGTCATTCTTGGCGGAATCAAAACTGCAAGCTCGGGGAGTCCTCGTGGTTTCTATTCCGCTGGAGCATTCTATGCGGATTGGGAAGAACACATAGCCGACGATGACGCTTTCTTAGAAGTGATTATCTCGCAAGCAAAGGAGAACGACGAAAGGATTGAGCACAACAACGGCCTCCTAGAAGAAAGAGCATCTTCATTTCAGTCCGGGGTCACTTTGGTCATATTTGCTACATTGGTCACGATGCTGATCCAGTTGGCCAGCGAACTTCAAAACTCTGGAATTTGATTCCATCAGCCGCAACTCCCGGCACATCCTTCACGAGCAGCCCGGGCACCGAGATATCCTCGTCCAGCCCTCCCCAGTGCAACCCGAACGGCGAAATCTCCACCGCCGCCCGCTCCTCCGCACTCGCCCCGAGCAACCGCGGAAACCACGCCAAGGGCACCCCAATGGTGCGCCCGTCCTCCAGCGCCACCCACATCGCGTCGTCGTCGAAGTTTACAGAAGTTGCATGGGCCATGTCTGTAGGGTGGGTGAAACCCACCGCCCGGTCAATGGGAGGCGTATCACCCGATGCACTCCAATTGCACCGTGTGGGCACGCAGTTTTCTATCGAAAACCGCTTCCGCCCACCCGCCTCGAAAATGGCCAGCTTCAGCTGTCCATTTTCAAGGCGCTAATAAACGCCTCCTGCGGGATATCCACCTTCCCGAACTGGCGCATCTTCTTCTTACCCGCCTTCTGCTTCTCCAGCAGCTTCTTCTTCCGCGTCGCGTCCCCACCGTAACACTTCGCCGTCACGTCCTTGCGCAACGCGCTCAACGTCTCCCGCGCAATCACCTTCCCGCCAATCGCCGCCTGGATCGGGATCTTGAACATGTGGCGCGGGATCAGGTCCTTGAGCTTCTCGCACATCGCCCGGCCCCGCATCTCCGCCCGGTCCCGATGCACCATCATCGACAAGGCATCCACCGGCTCGTCATTCACCAGCACCGACATCTTCACCAGATTGTCCTGCCGATACCCCACCATCTGGTAGTCGAACGACGCATAGCCCTTGGTGATGCTCTTCAGCCGGTCGTAGAAATCGAACACCACCTCGTTCAGCGGCAGGTCATAGACCACCATCGCCCGCCCACCCACATAGGTCAGGTCCAGCTGAATGCCCCGCCGCTCCTGGCAAAGCTTCAGCACGTCGCCGAGGTAGTCGTCGGGCACGAGGATCGTCGCCTTGATCCGCGGCTCCTCCACGTGGTCCACGTAAGTAAGGTCGGGCATGTCGGCGGGGTTGTGAAGCTCCTTCATCTCCCCGTCCTTCATGTAGAGATGATACACCACCGACGGCGCCGTGGTGATGAGGTCGATGTCATATTCCCGCTCGATCCGGTCGCGGATCACCTCGAGGTGCAAGAGCCCGAGGAAGCCGCAGCGAAAGCCGAAGCCCAGCGCCGCGCTCGTCTCCATCTCGTAGGAAAAGCTCGCATCGTTCAGCGCCAGCTTCTCGATCGCATCACGCAGGTCTTCAAACTCGGCCGAATCCACCGGAAACAGCCCGCAGAACACCACCGGCACCGAGGGCTTGAAGCCCGGCAGCGGCTTGTCGGTGCCCTTCTTCTCGGTGGTGATCGTATCGCCCACCCGCGTGTCGCGCACCTGCTTGATCGAGGCGGTCAGAAAGCCGATCTCCCCCGGCCCCAGCTCGTCGACCGGCAGCAGCGCGGGCTTGAACACGCCGAGCCGCTCCACCGGATAGACCGCATTGGTGCTCATCATCCGGATGCGGTCGCCCTTCTTCAGCACGCCGTCCTTGATCCGCACCAGCACGATGACGCCGAGGTAGGCGTCATACCAGCTGTCCACCAGCATCGCCTTCAACGGCGCGTCGCGCTCGCCCTGCGGGGCGGGCAGCAGCTTCACGATCGCCTCCAGCGTCTCGTGAATGCCCACGCCGGTCTTGGCGCTCACCCGGATCGCGCCGCTCGCGTCGATCCCGATCACATCCTCGATCTGCTCGGCCACCCGGTCGCAATCGGTGGCGGGCAGGTCGATCTTGTTCAACACCGGCACGATCTCGTGGTCGGCATCAATCGCCTGATACACGTTCGCCAGCGTCTGCGCCTCGACCCCTTGCGTCGAGTCGACCACCAGCAGCGAGCCCTCGACGGCTCGCATCGAACGGCTCACCTCATAGGCAAAGTCCACATGCCCGGGCGTGTCGATCAGGTTCAGCACATATTTCTCACCGTCATCAGCGACATAGTCGATCCGCACGGTCTGCGCCTTGATGGTGATGCCCCGCTCCCGCTCGATATCCATCGAGTCCAGAAGCTGCTCCTTCATGTCGCGGTCCTGCACCGTGCCGGTCGACTGGATGAGCCGGTCGGCGAGGGTGGATTTTCCGTGGTCGATATGGGCGACGATGGAGAAATTGCGGATATGTTTGAGGTCGGTCATCCGGCTCATATGCTGGGGTTTCAGGCCCCCGTCAAGCGGGCGCGAAACGCGGTTAACCCGGTCTTGACCCTTCCTGCGTTACCAAGCCGACGCCCGCAACCACAGGCCGTGCCGCCCAATGCCGCCCCATGCCCATGCCACCGCCCAGATCCCCCGCCGCCCCCGCGCCGCGCAGGACCAGCAGGCCCCGTGGAGCGCGCTGTTCTTTCTCTCCGGCGGGCTGCCCCTGATCGGCCTGCTCTGGTCGCCGCCCCAGCCCACCGCGCTGTTCTACACCGCCTACGTGGCGCTCTGTGCGCTGCGCTGGGTGCCGCTGCGGGGCGCGGGCGGCTTCATCTTTGCGGCCCTGCTGACCGGCGCGCTGATCGAAAGCCTGAACTGGCTGGGCCTCTACCTGCGCTGCGCCCCGCAGGGCCACCTCGCCCACCCGCAACTGCTGGCCCAACTCACCCTCGGCTTCGGTTTCTACCTCGGCGGGGCGCTGGCCTGGGCCTGGCTGTTCCGGCGCTACGGGTTTTCCACCTCCGAGGCCTTCGTGATTCACGGCATCATGGGCATCTCAGTGGCGCAGAACGGCGAAATCCTGCTCGAGGGGCTGCGCACCCTGCCCGCCGGGGCGCTGGTCTGGCTCTTCGTCTATGCGCTCTACGGCTGCACCGTGGCCCTGCCCCGCCGCCTCTCCACGCCCTGCGGGGCGCGGGTGGCGCGGCTCTGGTGGCACTACCCGGCGGCGCTGGCGGTCTGCACCACGGGCGCGCTCGGCGGGCGCTACGGCTGGGGCTGGCTGGCGGCGACTCTGGGCGCCCTGCCCGCACCGCGCCCGATCTGCACCGCGCCCTTCTGGTGAGCGGCGGCAGCGCCGCGCTCACGCCGCCTCACCGGGATTGGAGCGCTCTGTTTCCGCGCCGTGCACAATCTATTGGCCCCGCGCGGGGCTTCACCACAAAACATGCCTAATTGAATTTTAACTGTTTTCGAGTCATCTTCGATGGATCACGACCCCGTGCAGCCGGGGGCACATCCGGCGGCGGACCACGCGACAACGAGGCATCAGCAGATGAAAACGCTTTCTTCCATCGTCCTGTGCGCGGCCATGGCTCTGCCTGCCGCCACCACCTTCTCCACCCCCGCCGAAGCCAAGGTGCTGGAGCGGGCCTGCAACAAGTCCGACCGGGGCGCCTCGCGCTCGCTGTGTTCCTGCATCCAGCGGGTGGCCGATTTCGAGCTGTCCCGTTCCGAGCAGAAGAAGGGCGCGAAGTTCTTCAAGGAGCCGCAGCTCGCGCAGGATACCCGCCAGTCCGACCATCCGGGCAACGAGGTGTTCTGGAAGAAATGGAAGAAGTTCGGCGTCACCGCCGCCGCCTCCTGCTCCTGATCAGCGCGCGCCGCTGATCTCGCGCACCAGCGCGTCGCAGGTCTGCGCCACCATCTCCACCACCGCATCGAACCCGCCCTCGTAATAGGGGTCGGGCACCTCGTCGCGCCCACTCGGGCCGTGGCTCAGAAACAGCGTCACCGGCGTGGTGTTGCCCGCCGGGCGGAGCGCCTCGATGTCGGCAAGGTTCTGGCGGTCCATGGCATGGATCGCGTCGAACCGGTCGAAGTCGGCGGCCACGAACTTCTGCGCCCGCAGATGGCTCAGGTCATAGCCCGCCGCCTTCGCCGCCGCCTGCATCCGCGCATCGGGCGGGTGGCCCACATGCCAGCCCCCGGTGCCTGCGCCCTCCACCACCACATCCAGCCCCGCCTCCCGGGCCTTGGCCTCGAAGATGCCGTGGGCGGTGGGGGAGCGGCAGATGTTGCCGAGGCAGACAAAGATCACGCGATGGGTCATGCTGGCGAGGTTAACCGAGACAGCGAGCCCATGCGACCCATCACCATCCTCACCGGCGCCGGCATCTCCGCTGAGAGCGGAATCGCCACCTTCCGCGACCCCGGCGGCATCTGGGCGCAATATGACATCGAAGATGTCGCCACGCCGCAGGCCTTCGCCCGCAATCCCGAGCTGGTGCTCGATTTCTACAACATGCGCCGCGAAAAAGTGAGGAGCGCCAAGCCCAACGCCGCGCATCATGCGCTCGCAATGTTGCAAAAGTCCTGGCCCGGCGAGGTCCATATCATCACCCAGAACGTCGATGACCTGCACGAGAAGGGTGGCGCCGAGGTGATTCACATGCACGGGGCGCATCACAGCGCCCTCTGCGCCGCCTGCGGCGCCCGCTGGCTTGCGCCCCCCGCCATGGCGCTGCACGACCCCTGCCCCGCGTGCCGCCAGCCCGCCACCCGCCCCGATGTGGTCTGGTTCGGCGAGACGCCCTATCACATGGAGCGCATCGGCGAGATCCTGTCCCGCACCGCCCTCTTCGTCTCCATCGGCACCTCCGGCGCGGTCTACCCGGCGGCCGGCTTCATCCGCCTCGCCCGCAGCGCCGGGGCCGAGACGCTGGAGCTCAATCTCGAACCCTCCGAGATCACCCCCCTCTTCGACGAGGCCCGCCACGGCCCCGCCACCGAGCTTGTGCCCGCCTGGGTCGACGAGCTCCTGTAGGGCGGGACTTGTCCCGCCTTCCCGCCGCGGTCAAACTCCGCCCCAAGGAGGCCCCCAATGTTCGCCAAAGACCAACTCGATTTCGAGCCGATCCCCCTGCCCGACCGCGCCGACCTGAGCGATGCGCAAAGCCTCGCCGCCGCCCGCGCCTTCCTCGCCAGCATGGAACAGCGCCACACCGTGCGCGACTTCTCCCCCCGCCCCGTCGCCCGCGAGGTGATCGAGGCCGCCGTCGCGACCGCCGGGCGCGCGCCCTCGGGCGCCAACCACCAGCCCTGGCACTTCGCCGCGATCAGCGGGCCGAAGGCCAAGGCCGCCATCCGCGCAGCCGCCGAAAAGGAGGAGGAGGCCTTCTATGCCGGCGGCGGCGGTGACGAATGGCTGAAGGCGCTCGAGCCCATGGGCACCGATCCCGCCAAGCCCCACCTCGAGGTCGCGCCCTGGCTCATCGTCATCTTCGCCCAGCGCTGGGGCGAGTTCTCCGATGGCACCCGGTACAAGAACTACTACGTCCCCGAGTCGGTCGGCATCGCCACCGGCTTCCTCATCGCCGCGCTGCACCAGGCCGGGCTGGTGGCCCTCACGCACACCCCCAACCCGATGAAATTTCTCAATGATCTGCTCGGGCGGCCCGCTTCGGAAAAGCCGGTGATGATCCTCGCCGTCGGTCACCCCGCCGAGGAGGCCACCGTGCCCAGGGCGGCCAAGATCAAAAAGCCGCTCTCCGAGATCATGTCGGTGATCGAGGACTGAGCGCCCTCAGTGGCCCATCTTCGAGTGGTCCATGGCCTCCGGCGCGCGCTCGTTGTCCACCGGCACCTCGACCACCACCTCGCCCGCCTTCTCGAAGGTGAGCGTCAGCCTCACCGTGGCGCCCTGCTCCAGCGGCCCGGTGAGCCCCATCATCATCACGTGGTCACCGCCCCGCGCCAGCAGGTGGTGGCCCCCGGCGGGCACCGCAAAGCCCTCTTCCACGTGGCGCATCTTCATCACGCCCTCGCCGGCCGACTCATGGGTGTGCAGCTGCACCCGCGCCGCCGCCTCCGAGGCAACCCCCACCAGCCGGTCGTCCTCCGTGCCGCCGTTCACGATCTCCATGAAGGCCGCGCCCGACTTGGCCGCCGGGCTGGCGGCACGGGCATAGGCATCCACGATCCGGATCTCCGCCATCGCGGGCGAACCCGCCATCAGGGCGGCAAGGGCAAGGAACTTCAGGGTCATCTCGGGGCCTCATCGGTCGTCAACGCATCGCGTCGCACCCTACGCCCTCGCCGGCCCCCTGCAAGGGGCCAGAATGAAGCAGCCCCGCGCGGTGTCTCCACCGGCGGGGCGCAATCTTTTCGGACCCTCGAAAGGATCAGGCCACCTGGGCCTTCTCGATGTCTTTCTTGATCTTCTGCGCCTTGGGCGAAAGATCGTCGGCCTTGGCCTTGTTCAGAAAGGCGTCGAGTCCGCCGCGATGGTCCACCGTGCGCAGCGCATGGTTGGAGATCCGCAGCTTGAAGGGGCGGCCCAAAACGTCGGAAATCAGGGTCACGTCCTGCAGGTTGGGCAGGAAGCGACGGCGGGTCCTGTTTTTGGCATGGCTGACGTTGTTGCCAGTCATCGGGCCCTTGCCGGTCAGTTCGCAGACGCGAGACATGGTTTCATCCTCGTGCTCAAATGAGAGGGGCGCGGCCCAATGCCGGGCGCGCCCCGAATTTCGTTTCGTGCGTTTAGGGGCAAAGCAAACAGGCGTCAAGCCCTCCTCAGCGGGAGTCGGGGCCACAATCGCCGGTTTCATGGTGCTTTTCCACAGAAGGCCCCGGTCCGCCAGAGGCAGGGTCGGCCATCAGCGGCGCATCCGGGCGGGCGGTGGGGTGATAGGATTCGCTCGGATCCTCCATGATCACCCGCGCCTGACGCGACAGAAACAGCTTGCCCCAGCCCATGAACCGCCCCACCGAGGGGGCCGAAACATCCTGCGGAAACTCCGCCGCCCAGCCCTCTGGCAGCGGCAACCCGCAGTCCGCCAGCCGCCCCAGCATCCAGACCAGCGCGATATTGGCCAGCGGTCGGGCCTTCAGAAAGGGCGTCACATGGCCGCCCACGTCGCCATGCGCGCCGCGAAACCACACCTGCTCCAGCCGCTCGCCCGGCCAGCCCTCCCGCGTGACCCACATCACCGGCGCATAGGCCAGCCGGGTCTCGTCGAGCGCCAGCGCATGAAAGCCGTTCTTCACCGCCGCCCCGAGGTTGTGGTTGTGGAAGGCATGGGTGTCGTTGGCGAACCGCCAGAGCACCGGCAGCCGCACGCCGAGGCTCTTCACCGTATCCCAGCAGCCCACCGCCTCGATGCGCACGTCGTTGTGGCAATAGGCCAGCCGAAACCGCAGCGCCGCCTCACTGCTCCCGCCCGCGCGGTAGTGCCGCCAGACCTGCCGGATGCCCCGCACCGTCGCGTGCTTGCCCTGTAGCAGCCCCACCGTGTCGATGCACCCCGCCAGCGAGCGCACCGCATAGGCCCCGCGCGAGTAGCCGATCAGAAAGATCCGGTCGCCGGGCCGGTAGCGGCTGGCCAGAAAGCCGTAGGCCCGCTGGATCTGCCGGTTTATGCCCCGGCCCACCACCACGTCGCCGGTCGATTTCCAGTCACGCCACTGGATGCCCGGCTGATAATGCACCGAAAGCCGCGCCCGCGACCCGGCGCGCTGCAACAGCTTGAAGGTGATTCCGGCATGGGTTTCGTGCTTGTTGCGCAGGCTCGACATGGTGCCGTCCAGCACGACCACATGGGTCACGGGCTCCCGCGTGGCCAGGCGCGGCGTGGTCTTGTCACGCCGCCCCGGCCAGAAGGTGCCTAGTAGCTCACGAAGCGTCACCTTCCGCCTCTTTCAGCAGTGCCCAGACCCGCTGTGGGGTAAAGGGCACCTGCGCATTGCGCACGCCCTTCTCCCAGAGCGCGTCGATCACCGCGTTGGTCACGGCCGCCATGGCGCCAACCGTGCCGGCCTCGCCGCAGCCCTTCATGCCCAGCGGGTTCTGGATTGAGGGCACCGGATGGGCCGCAAAGCCGTAGAACGGCAGATCCATCGCGCGCGGCATGGCATAATCCATGAAGGAGCCGGTCAGAAGCTGGCCATCCGCGTCGTAAACGGCGTTCTCCATCAGGATCTGCCCCACGCCCTGCGCCACGCCCCCATGCACCTGCCCCTCGGCCAGCGTCGGGTTCACGAGGTTGCCGAAGTCGTCGACCACCGTGTAGCGCTTCAGCTCCACCTGCCCGGTCTCCGGGTCCACCTCGACCTCGCAGAAATGCCCGCCGTTGGGGTAGCTGCGCCCGTCGAGCGTGGCCTTGGCCTCGTGGCGCAGCAAATCTTCGCGGCCCTTCTCGCGGGCCATCTCGGCGGCGTCGATCAGCGTCGGGCGGCGGTTGGAGCCCGGCGCGCCAAAGCTGCCATCCTCGAACTCCACCTCATCCACGCCCAGCTCCTCGGCCACGAAGGGCGCGAAGGCCTCAACCATCACGTTGACGGCGGCAATCGTGGCATTGGTCTGGTTGGTCACCGAGCGCGACCCGCCGGTGCCGCCGCCCGTGGCGATCCGGTCGGAGTCGCCCTGAATCACCCGGATCTTCTCCACCGGAATGCCACTGCGCTCTTCGAGGAAGGCGGCATAAACGGTTTCATGCCCCTGCCCGTTCGACTGGGTGCCCACCATCAGGTCCACAAAGCCATCATCGGCAAATTCCACCGTCGCGCCCTCGGTCGGATCGCCGAGGATGGATTCGATGTAATAGGCCAGCCCGTAGCCGCGCAGCTTGCCATTGGCCTCGCTCTCGGCCTTGCGCGCCTTGTAGCCCTCAAGGTCGGCGGCCTTTTCCACATCGGCCAGCACCGCATGAAAATCGCCCACGTCGTAAAGCTCGCCCACCACGGTCTTGTAGGGAAACTTGTCACCGGGGATGAAGTTCTTGCGCCGCAGCTCCCAGGGGCTCACCCCAAGCTGCCGCGCCGCCTCGTCCATCATCCGCTCGAGCACAAAGATCGCCTCGGGCCGCCCCGCGCCGCGATAGGCGTCCATCTGCGCGGTGTTGGTGTAATAGCCCTTCGAGCCAAGAAACGCGGTCTGAATGTCATAGGTGCCGGGAAAGACCTTGGCAAAGAGCGCCGACTGGATGAACTGCCCGAAGCCCGAGTTGTAGGCCCCCATGTTCGAGCGGTTCTCGCACTTGTAGGCGGTGATCTTCAGATCCTCGTCAAACCCCAGCTCGGCGGTGCTCACCAGATCGCGCCCGCCATGGTCGCTCTGCAAGCCCTCGCCCCGGTCGCTCATCCAGCGCACCGGATGGTCAAGGTGCTTGGCCGCCCAAGCCACCACCAGATGCTCCGGAAACTCCTGCCCCTTCAGGCCAAAGCCGCCGCCCACATCGGGATGCGTCACGCGAATGCTCTCCGCCGGCAGGCCCATCTGGCGCACCAGCGAGTCCTTCTGCCCCCACACGCCCTGCCCGCTGAAACAAAGGTGAATCCGCCCCTCGCCCCACTCGGCCCAGCAGCCGCGCGGCTCCATCGACACGATCATCACCCGGTTGTCGACGATATCCAGCTTCACCCGATGCTTGGAGGCCGCAAGCGCCTTGTCGGTCGCCTCCTCGTCGCCCTGCGCCCAATCGAAGGCCATATTGTCGGGGGCCGCCTCATGCAGCGGCTCGCCGCCCGGCGCGAGCTCCATGTGCACGGGCAGATCGTCGAAATCCAGCTCGATCGCCTCCGCCGCATCCTTCGCCTGCTCCAGCGTCTCGGCAATCACCACCGCCACCGGATCGCCCACAAAGCGCATCCGGTCTTCCACCAGCACCGGGCGGCGCGAATTGGCGCCCTTGGAGCCATCGCGGTTCGGCACCCGCCCCCCCGGCATGTCGATGTCGATCCCGTCGGCCAGCATCTCCTTGGCGCCCGCCACCAGTTTCACCCCCGGCATCTGGCGCGCATCCTCAAGGCCCAGTGCCGTCAGCTTGGCATGGGCCACCGGCGAGCGCAGAAAGTAGGCATGCAGCGCGCCCTCGGGCGGCGTGTCATCCACATACTGCCCGTGTCCGGTGAGAAAACGCTGGTCCTCCACCCGTTTGAGAGACTGGCTTTTTCCGAAAGCGTTCATGCGGCTGACTCCTCTTCGCTGGCCCGTGAGACACTAGCCCTCGTGGCCGCACTGTCCAGAGCCAGCGCGGGCTTTCCCTCGCCCGCCCGATTGGGTATCCCCTCCCCCTGAGCAAGACCCCGAGCCGGAGAGCCGACATGGCAATGGAAAAGACGTTCGACGCAAGCGAAGCCGAAGGCCGCATCTACGCGGCATGGGAGAAGGCGGGCGCCTTCGCCGCCGGTGTCGCCGCGCGCCGCCCCGAGACCTATTCCATCATGATCCCGCCCCCCAACGTGACCGGCTCGCTCCACATGGGCCACGCCTTCAACAACACGTTGCAGGATATCCTGATCCGCTGGCACCGGATGCGCGGCTTCGACACGCTCTGGCAGCCCGGCACCGACCACGCCGGCATCGCAACGCAAATGGTGACCGAGCGCGAAATGGCCGCCAACGGCGAGCCGACCCGCGCCGAGATGGGCCGCGAAGCCTTCCTCGAGCGCGTCTGGCAGCAAAAGGTCAAATCCCGCGGCACCATCATCGGCCAGCTCAAGCGCCTCGGCGCAAGCTGCGACTGGTCCCGCGAGGCCTTCACCATGGGCGGCGCGGCGGGCGACCCCGAGGCCGGCAACGGCCCCAACTTCCACGATGCCGTCATCAAGGTCTTCGTCGACATGTACGAAAAGGGCCTGATCTATCGCGGCAAGCGGCTGGTCAACTGGGACCCGCACTTCGAAACCGCGATCTCCGATCTCGAGGTCGAAAACATCGAAACGCCCGGCCACATGTGGCACTTCAAATACCCGCTCGCCGGCGGCGAAACCTACGAATACGTCGAGAAGGACGAAGACGGAAACGTCACCCTCCACGAGACCCGCGATTACATCTCCATCGCCACCACCCGGCCCGAAACCATGCTGGGCGACGGTGCCGTCGCAGTTCATCCATCGGATGAACGTTACGCCCCAATCGTCGGAAAACTCTGCGAAATCCCGGTCGGCCCCAAAGAGCACCGCCGCCTGATCCCGATCATCACCGACGAGTACCCCGATGCCACCTTCGGCTCCGGCGCGGTCAAGATCACCGGCGCCCACGACTTCAACGACTACGGCGTCGCCACCCGCAACAACATCCCGCTCTACCGTCTGATGGACACCAAGGCGAACATGCGTGACGACGGCGAGCCCTACGCCACCTGCGCCGCCCGCGCCCAGGCCATCGCCAATGGCGCGAGCTTCTCCGAAGCCGAAGTCGATACCCTCAACCTCGTCCCCGACGAGCTGCGCGGCCTCGACCGCTTCGAGGCCCGCAAGAAGGTCGTCGACCAGATCACCGACGAAGGCCTCGCCGT
This sequence comes from Oceanicola sp. 502str15, assembly GCF_024105635.1. Taxonomy (NCBI): domain Bacteria; kingdom Pseudomonadati; phylum Pseudomonadota; class Alphaproteobacteria; order Rhodobacterales; family Roseobacteraceae; genus Oceanicola; species Oceanicola sp. 502str15. Next base: position 243,281 of record NZ_WYDQ01000001.1, on the reverse strand, counting down.
CATGGTCCCCGCCCCGCCGAACGACGAAGGCGAAACCTGCTTCGACGGCGGCATGATGCCCTACGTCGAGAACAAGCCGATCATGCAGCCCTTCGGCGACCGCTCCAAGGTCGTCATCGAGCCCATGCTCACCGACCAATGGTTCGTCGATGCCGAAAAGATCGTCGGCCCCGCGCTGGACGCCGTCCGCAACGGCGAGGTCAAAATCCTCCCCGAGTCCGGCGAAAAGACCTACTACCACTGGCTCGACAACATCGAACCCTGGTGCATCTCCCGCCAGCTCTGGTGGGGCCACCAGATCCCGGTGTGGTATGGCCTCGACCTCTCCGCCCCCGACTTCAAGGACGACGAGAACGACGGTGCGCTCGACCACGTCGAACTCATGCGCCTGCTCACCGAGGGCATGGTCCACACTGGCACCGTGCACCACTGCGCCGCCGACATCGCCACCGTCACCCACAAGTTCAAGGGCGAGCTGGCCGACACGCCCACCCCCATCAGCAACGCCCGCATCGTCGAAGTCGCCTCCCGCGCCGAGGCGATCGACACGCTGGCCGCCTCGCTGGCCGAGTATAACCTCAGCCAGGACCCCACCGTCCTGACCTACCCCGTCTGGCGCGACCCCGATGTTCTCGACACATGGTTCTCCTCCGGCCTCTGGCCCATCGGCACCCTCGGCTGGCCCGAACAGACGCCCGAACTCGCCAAGTATTTCCCCACCTCCACCCTCGTCACCGGGCAGGACATTCTCTTCTTCTGGGTCGCCCGGATGATGATGATGCAGCTCGCCGTGGTCGGCCAAGTCCCCTTCACCGAGGTCTATCTCCACGGCCTCGTCCGCGACGCCAAGGGCAAGAAGATGTCCAAGTCGGTCGGCAACGTCATCGACCCGCTCGAAATCATCGACGAGTTCGGCTGCGACGCCCTGCGCTTCTCCTCCGCCGCCATGGCCGCCCTCGGCGGCGTGCTCAAGCTCGACACGAGCCGCATCGCCGGCTACCGCAACTTCGGAACCAAGCTCTGGAACGCCGCCCGCTTCGCCGAGATGAACGGCGTCTTCGAGGCCCGGCCCGAAGGCATTCCCCAGCCCCAATCCACCGTCAACCGCTGGATCATCGGCGAACTCGCCAAGACCCGCGCCGCCGTCGACGAAGCAATGGAAAACTACCGCTTCAACGAGGCCGCGCAGGCCCTCTACAGCTTCACCTGGGGCACCTTCTGCGACTGGTACATCGAGTTCTCCAAGCCGCTGTTCGACACCGAGGCCGCCGACGAAACCCGCCAAACCATGTCCTGGGCGCTCGACCAGGTGCTGATCCTCCTGCACCCCATCATGCCCTTCATCACCGAGGAGCTCTGGACCGAAAAAGGCCACGACGGCTTCGTCATGCACGCCGAATGGCCCACCTACGGCCCCGAGCTGATCGACGCCGGCGCCGATACCGAGATGAACTGGGTCATCTCCCTGATCGACGCCATCCGCTCCGCCCGCGCCCAGATGCACGTCCCCGCCGGCCTCCACGTCCCGCTGATCCAGGTCGCCCTCACCCCCGAGGGCGAGGCCGCCTACGCCAACAACGAGGCCCTCATCAAGCGCCTCGCCCGCGTCGAGAGCCTCACGAAGGCCGACGAGATGCCCAAAGGCGCCATCACCATCGCCGTCTCCGGCGGCACCTTCGGCCTCCCCGTCGCCGACCTCATCGACATCGACGAAGAGAAAGCCCGGCTGGAGAAGACCCTCGGCAAGCTCGCCAAGGAAATCGGCGGGCTTCAGGGCCGCCTGAAAAACCCCAAGTTCGCCGAAAACGCCCCCCCCGAGGTGGTCGAGGAGGCTCAGGCCAACCTCGCCGAACGGCAGGAAGAAGAAGCCAAGTTGAAAGAGGCGCTGGCCCGCCTCGCAGAGATCGGTTGAGCAGATGGCACAGGTATCCCCCCAGATCAAAACCCACTTCGCCGAGGCCCAGCAGGCGCAGGCGAGCGGCAGGTATGACGTCGCCAAGGCGCTCTACACCAAGATCCTGCGCCTCAACGAACGGCTCCCCGAGGTGCACTTTCACCTCGGACGGCTCGAAATGCAGCGTGGCGCGCCCAAGAAGGCGATCAAGCCCCTCCGCCGCGCCCTCGAGCTCAAGCCGACAGAACCCATGGTCTGGCGCCTCCTGCTCGACGCGCTGATCGCCTCGGGCGACAGCTCCGGCGCCGACACCCTCGTCCGCGCCGCCCAATCCGCGCCCCTCCCGCCCCAGACCGCCCGCGAGCTGGCCATCAAGGCCCGCACAGGCAATCGCTCCGGCGAGGCCCAGCTTGGCGGCGCCGATCCCGTCGCCTTCCAGCAGGCGGTGCAGCTCTTCGAGTCCGGCCAACACGCCGAGGCCGCGCAGGCCGCCGAGGCCCTGCACCACCGCCACCCCGCCGTCGCCCCCATCCTCGCCGTCCTCGGCGCCGCCCGCGCCGCCCTGGGCGAGATCGACGCCGCAGAATTCGCCTACCGCGAAGCCATCGCACGCGATGACAGCTACGCTGAAGCTCACCTGCAACTCGGCCAGATCCTCTACGTTCGCGGCAACTACGAGTCCGCCACCGCCCCGCTCGAACGCGCCTACGAGCTCACCCCCGACAACCCCCTCGTCGCCCGCTTCCTTGGCCTCACCCTCCTCCAGCGCGACCGCTACGCCATGGCCCTGCCCTTGCTCGAAAAGGCCGCCAAGGCACTGCCCGACGACGCCAGCCTCACCTTCGGCCACGCCCGCGCCCTCCAAACTCTCGGCCGTCACGACGAGGCCCGCACCCTTGTCGCCCCTCTCGTCGACGCCCCCGATGCGCCGCCGAGCCACCTCTGCCTGATGGGCGAAATCCTCTCCAGCCTCGAAGAGCAGGACGCCGCCCGTGCGCAATTCGACCGTGCACTTGCCACAAGGCCCGGCTTCGGGCCGGCCATTTCCGGCCTCGCCTGGATCGCCCAACAGCAGGGCAAGTTCGACCTCTCTGCCGAGTATTTCACTCAGGCCAGCGCCGACGGCACCATCGACGGGCGCCTCGCGCGCGCCTATGCATCCGGGCGCAAGATGCTTGCCGATGACCCGCTCCTGCCCGGGATCCAGGCCGCCTACGACGAGGGCACAGAGCTTCCCGGCAGCCGTGCCGACCTGACATTCGCGCTGGCCAAGGCCGCCGAAGATCAGGGCAAGACCGCAGAAGCCTTCGAAAAGATCTCCCTCGCCAATGCCCTCCTCAACGAGCGCTTTCCGATCCGCAGCCGCATGGTGCGCGACCTCTACCAGCGGGGCACCACGACCTGGAACGCCGCGCTCACGCCGGTCGCCCCCCAGGATGGCCCGCGCATGGTCTTCGTCACCGGCATGCCGCGCTCCGGCACGACGCTGGTCGAGCAGATCATCTCCAGCCACTCCACCGTCACCGGCGGCGGCGAGATCGGGCTGCTGAGCCGCGCCCTCGGCGACCGCCAGCGCCTCGCCATGGCCGAAGAGCGCAGCGTCTCGCCCTCCCAGCTTCAGGCCGCAGCCGGCGAGGTGGCAGAACAGGCCACCGCCCTCGCCTCAGGCGCCCCCGTGCTCACCGACAAGGCAATCCTCACCAGCTCCAACGCCGGTTTCGTGCCCCTTGTCTGCCCCGGCAGCCGCCTCATCGTGGTGCGCCGCGACCCGCGCGACAACTGCCTGTCGATGTTCAAGAACCGCTTCCGCGATGGCACCCACCGCTACACCACCGACCTCGAGGAACTGGCGCACAACTATCTCGCCCACCTCGAAGGCCTCGCCTTCTGGCGCAAACACACCCCCGATGCCTTCCTCGAAGTCCGCTACGAAGACCTCATCGCCGACCCCGAAGCCGGGGCCCGCGCGCTGGTCGACTATGCCGGGCTGGAGTGGGAAGACGCCTGCCTGCGCTTCTATGAAAACACCAGAACGGTCAAAACCCTCTCCGCCTTCCAGGTCCGCCAGCCGATCTATTCTTCCTCGGTCGGCGCGTGGCGAAAGTTCGAAAAGGAACTCGCCCCCCTGATCGACATCCTGCGCAAGGGCGGCGCCCTTGAGGAGTGGGAGGCCTAGGGCAGCGCCCCCAACGGCTCAAACCTCCTTCAACCGCCAGGCCAGCGCCGCGCCGCCAAGCGCCACCACGGCAAAGACCGCCAGCACCACGCCCGGCCCGGTCACCGCCGCCAGCGCGCCAAAGGCCCCGCCGCCCAGCAGCGCCACGCCCACCGTGGTGTTGGCGACCGCCGTGTAGCTCGCCCGGCGCTCCTCGGGCGCAAGGTTCACGAGGTAGGTCGAGCGCCCCACCCGCACCCCGCGATAGCTCACCATCAGGCCAAACAGCACAACCGGCGCGGCCCAGGCGGTGCCCATCGCGCCCTGCAACACCACCGCCGCCGCCAGAAATCCTGCCGCCACCGCGCCCGAAATCGCCAGCACCAGCCGCGACGAACGGTCCGCCAGCCGCCCCCAGATCCAGCCCGATACCAGCCCGGCCAAGGCCGATGCCGCCAGCATCGCGCCCAAGGCGCCCCAGCGGTCATCGCCCGCATCCCCGGCCAGCATCACCAGATAGGGCGGGGCCAGCGCCGTCGGCAAAAGCAGCACCCGCGCCAGCACGAAGCGCCGCAGATCCGCCACCTCGCGCAGCAAGCGCAACTGCCCCAATCCGGTCGCCTCGCCCTCGGCATCGCCCGGGCGGTCCTCCTCGCGGATCGTCGCAAAGACGAAGGCCGCCGCAAGCCAGCCCACGCCCGCCAGCGCAATCGCGCCCGCCACCAGCTGAAACCGCTCCACCAGCCCCAGCATGAGCACACCGGCAAAGACCAGCACTCCCGCCGCCGCCACGCTGGCCGCAAGCCCCGTCACCGTGCCCCGGCGCGGCTTGTCCACGGTCTTGCCCAGCACATCCTTGTAGCTCACCGAACACACGCTCCGCGCTACCGCCAGCACCGCCAGCGCAGCCACGATCACGAGGCCCGCCGCCCAGCCTTCCAGCAGCAGCGCCGCCGCGAGGATCACCAGAGCCGAAAGCCCCTGCCCCGCCGCGCCACCAGCCCAGGCCCATTTGCGCTGCCCCATGCCTCGGATCCGCGCCGCGGTGAACAGCTGCGGCACCAGCGCCCCGGCCTCGCGCACCGGCACCAGAAGCCCGGTCAGCACCGCCGGTGCCCCGAGCGCGCCCATCAGCCAGCTCAGCACCAGTTTCGGATCAATCAACCCGTCCGCCAGCTTGGAAAGCGACAGCGCAGCCCCATGGCGCAGAAAATTCCCCGCCTCGGCCTCCCGCGCGGCTTCGGTGATATCCTCCGCCTCGGCGCGGCTCTCTTCGGTCAGCGCATCGAAGGCGCTCTCTGCAACAGTCATGCAACCTATACGCCCTAACGCCGCCCCGGTTCATTTTCTTGCCAAAAATACTCAATCCCGCCCGCGCCATCGGCCCGACAGTTGACACCGCCCGCCCCGCCCGCCAAAGAACCCTCACGACATAACCCGCAACCGGGCGTTCCGTGGGCGCCAAACCGACGAGGAGAGCCGCAATGGCCCAGATCTCTCTCACCTTCCCCGATGGCAATGCACGCAGCTTCGAAGCCGGGATCACCCCCGCCGAGGTCGCCGCCTCCATCTCCAAATCCCTCGCCAAATCCGCCATCTCGGCCATGGTCGACGGCAAGCACCATGATCTCGCCTGGCCGATCGAGGCCGATGCCCAGATCGCCATCAACACCATGAAGGACGACGCCCCCGCGCTGGAGCTGATCCGCCACGACTTCGCCCATGTCATGGCCCGCGCCGTGCAGTCCCTCTGGCCCGACGTCAAGGTCACCATCGGCCCGGTGATCGAGAACGGCTGGTACTACGACTTCGACCGCGCAGAGCCCTTCACCCCCGAAGATCTCGGTGAGATCGAAAAGAAGATGAAGGAAATCATCAACAAGCGCGACGAGGTCCGCACCGAGGTCTGGCCGCGCGACAAGGCCGTGGCCCATTACGAGGCCAACAACGAGCCCTACAAGGTCGAGCTGATCGAGGCGATCCCGGGCGACGAGCCGCTGCGGATGTACTGGCACGGCGACTGGCAGGATCTCTGCCGCGGTCCCCACCTCCAGCACACCGGCCAGCTTCCGGCGGATGCCTTCAAGCTGATGTCCGTCGCCGGGGCCTACTGGCGCGGCGATTCCAGCCGCCAGATGCTCCAGCGCATCTACGGTGTCGCCTTCAAGAACCGCGAAGACCTGAAGGCCCACCTCACCTTCCTCGAAGAGGCCGAAAAGCGCGACCACCGTCGCTTGGGTCGCGAGATGGACCTCTTCCACATGCAGGAAGAGGCCCCCGGCCAGGTCTTCTGGCACCCCAACGGCTGGACGATCTACACCGCCCTGCAAGACTACATGCGCCGCAAGCAGCGCGCCGGCGGCTACCGCGAGATCAACACGCCCCAGGTCGTCGACCGCAAGCTCTGGGAGGCCTCCGGCCACTGGGACAAATACCAGCACCACATGTTCATCGTGGAGGTCGACGAAAGCCGCGACGGCGAGAACGACGATGCGACCAAGGCCAAGAACAAGGACCAGACCCGCATCAACGCCCTGAAGCCCATGAACTGCCCCTGCCACGTTCAGGTCTTCAACCAGGGCCTCAAAAGCTACCGCGACCTGCCCCTCCGCCTCGCCGAATTCGGCTCCTGCTCGCGCTTCGAGCCCTCCGGCGCGCTGCATGGCATCATGCGCGTGCGCGGCTTCACCCAGGACGACGCCCACATCTTCTGCACCGAGGACCAGATCGAAGCCGAATGCGCCCGCTTCATCGACTTCCTCGCCAACATCTACGAAGAACTCGGCTTCCCCGAATTCGAGATCAAGTTCGCCACCCGCCCCGAAAAGCGCGTCGGCGCCGAGGAGTCGTGGGACTACGTCGAAAACGCCCTCGAATCCGCCATCAAGGCCGTGGGCCGCGACTATACGCTCGAGCCGGGCGACGGCGCCTTCTACGGCCCCAAGCTCGATTTCTACCTGACCGACGCCATCGGCCGGGTCTGGCAGTGCGGCACCTTCCAGGTCGATCCCAACCTGCCCGAGCGCCTCGGCGCCAGCTACATCGGGCAGGACGGCGACAAGCACCGCCCCTTCATGCTGCACCGCGCCACGCTGGGCAGCTTCGAGCGCTTCGTCGGCATCCTGATCGAGAACTGGGAAGGCAAACTGCCCTTCTGGCTCGCCCCCCGTCAGGTCGTCGTCGCCTCGATCACGTCGGAGGCCGATGATTACGTCAACGAGGTCGTCGCCGCCCTCACCGCCAAGGGCATCCGCGCCGAGGCCGACATTCGCAACGAAAAGATCAACTACAAGGTCCGCGAGCACTCGGTCGGCAAGGTGCCCGTCATCCTCGCCTGCGGGGGCCGCGAGGTCGAAGAGCGCACCGTCTCCGTCCGCCGCCTCGGCGAAAAGCAGACCGCGGTGCAGAGCCTCGACGAGATCGTCGCCACCCTCGCCGAAGAGGCCACCCCGCCTGATCTGCGTTGAAGCTGCCGTAACATCCCTGACAGCCACGTGAGCGCCGCCCTGCACCCCGCCGGGCGGCGCTTTCATTTTGTAACCATATGTCGGCCCCTCACGGCTTCGTGGGGGCAAATGTTACAAAACAAAGCAACAAGCTCACGAGAAAAGCCAAACCTTTTCAGCGACTTGCTCATTTACCTCAAGTTTTCTGCACCGCAAAAACCACGCCCCGTCATAACGCCCGCGTGTGTTCACAGGCCTGTCAATGGCGCGTGAGCGCCCCCGGCAACTAGCTTTTTGACATCCCCGGATGGATGACCCGGGGCCAAGACAAACCGAAATAAACCAACCAACCCAAGGGGATACTCATGTCCAACACTGTGAAGACTCTCGCCGTCGCCGCTTCTGTCGCCGCTGCAATGGCCGCCGCCGGCACCGCCTCGGCCCAGAGCCAGGAGAAGTGCTTCGGCGTTTCCATGGCTGGCGAAAATGATTGCGCCGCCGGTCCCGGCACCACCTGCAAAGGCACCTCCACCGTCGACTACCAGGGCAACGCCTGGACTCTGGTGACCGCCGGCACCTGCGCCGACATCGAGCTGCCCGCCATGGCCGACGGTTCGGCCCGCATGGGCTCGCTCGAAGCCCTCGAGCGCGACCTGCCCGCCTCCTGAGCCCTTTGCGCCCGGCCTTCCGGGGCCGGGCGCACCCCTTCCAGCAACGGAGCGAGCGAATGTCCGGCGCAGCATCCGATTTCCGCCTCCCCGCCGGGGTGGGCGTGGGCTACAAGGCCCAGCATTTCAATGACTTGGTGAGCGATCCGGGCTGCGTGTCCTGGCTCGAAATCCACGCCGAGAACTACATGGGCGACGGCGGCCGCCCCCTTGCCCAGCTTCGCCACCTTTCCGAGCGCTTCCCGATTTCCGTCCATGGCGTCGGCCTCTCCATCGGCGGCGAGGCCCCGCTGGACCCCGACCACCTCGCCCGCCTCAAGCACCTCTGCACCTGGCTCCAGCCCGCCTCCTTCTCCGAACACCTCGCATGGTCCACCCACGAGGGCGCCTTCCTGAACGACCTGCTGCCCCTGCCCTACACCGAGGCCACCCTCACCCGCGTCTGCGAGCACATCGACCAACTGCAAGCCACAATCGGCCGCGCCATGATGCTCGAAAACCCCTCCACCTACCTCGCCTTCACCTGTTCCGAGATGGAAGAAACCGACTTTCTGGCCGAAATCGCCCGCCGCACGGGCTGCGGATTGCTGCTTGATGTCAACAACGTATACGTCGCTTCTACCAACCAGCAGCGCGCGCCGCTTGACTATATCGAACATTTCCCGCTTTCCGCCGTCCACGAGATCCACCTCGGCGGCCATGACGAGCAGGCCGACGAGCATGGCGACCGTCTGCTGATCGACAGCCACGATGCCCATGTCGTCGATCCGGTCTGGCAGCTCTACCGCGACACCATCCGCCGCGCCGGTCCCCGCCCCACGCTCATCGAATGGGATGCCGACATTCCCCCCTTCCCCGAGCTGGAGGCCGAGGCCGCCCGCGCCGCCGCCATCCTCGCCCCCGAGCACAGCAGCGTGCCGGCATGACCCAATCGGCCTTTCACACTTCCCTCCTCGCGCCAGAAGCCCCGGTCCCCCAGGGCCTTGTCGACCCAAAAGGCCGCCCTGCCGGCAAGCGTTTCGACGTCTACCGCAACAACGTCGTCGTCTCGCTTTCCGAAGCCCTGGCAGAGGCCTTCCCCGTGACGCAAGCCATTGTCGGGGCCGAGTTTTTCACCGCCATGGCAGGCCACTACGTGCGCCAGCACCCGCCCCGTGACCCGCGCATCGCCACATGGGGCGCCAGCTTCGCGCCCTTCCTCGAAAGCTTCCCCCCGGTCGCCCACCTGCCCTACCTCCCCGATGTCGCCCGGCTCGAACAGGCCCTGCGCGAGAGCTACCACGCCGCCGACAGCACCCCCGTCGCGCCTTCCCGCATCACCCCGCAGGCCCGCTTCGCCCTCGCCCCCACCGTCCGCCTCGTGCAGTCGCCCTACCCGATCCACGCCGTCTGGGCCTTCACCCGCGGCGAGGGGCCCAAGCCCGAGCCGCAGGCGCAATCGGTGCTCGTCACCCGCCCCGGCTTCGATCCGCAGCTCACCCTGCTCGCGCCGCAGGCCCCCGCCTTCCTCGCCGGTCTTGCCGCCGGTGAAACCCTTGAAGAGGCCACGCCCGACGGCTTCGACATCACCGCAACCCTCACCGCCCTGCTGACCGGCGGCGCACTCACGGAGCCCCAGCCATGATCCGCCTCCTCCGCCTCTACGACACCGCCACCGCCCAGCTCGAAGCCGCCGCGCCATGGCTCCTGCCCTCCCTCGCCCGCCTCGTCTTCACCGGGGTGCTGATGGTCTATTACCTCAACTCCGGGCTGGCGAAATTCGGCGAGGGCGTGCTCGGCCTCTTCCGCCCCGACGCCGGGGCCTATGTCACCATCTTCCCCAAGGCGATGGAGGCGGTCGGCTACGACATCTCGCAGCTCACCCTCTTCCACTGGGCCGTCACCCTCGCCGGAACCTGGGCCGAGGTGCTGCTGCCCCTCGCCATCGTCCTCGGCCTCTTCACCCGGCTGGCCGCGCTGGGGATGATCGGCTTCGTCTTCGTCCAGAGCGTGGTCGACGTTTACGGCCACGGCGTCACCGGCGACGACATCGGCCGCTGGTTCGATGCGCCGTCCAATGCGCTGCTGCTCGATCAGCGTGCCTTCTGGGTTCTCACCCTCGGGGTTCTCGTGCTGCGCGGCGCCGGCCCGGTCTCGCTCGACCGGGCGCTCACCACCTTCCGCCCCGCCAGTCCTGCGCCGGTGTAGGCGCGCGGTGGGTTAACCCCGCGCCGTCTTGCAAAAATGCCGTATGCACAGGGTGTGCACAGGATGTGTACGCAATGTGCCTGTGACATTTTTGCGGTTAACGCCGCTCCGGCGCCCGCGTCCCGGCATTCATGCAAAGCCAAGTTCGGCCCGCACCTCCGGCCCCCAGCCGAGCCAGAGCTGCCCGTCCCTTTCCACCACCGGGCGCTTCATCAGCGTCGGGTGCTCCGCCAGAAGCGCCAGCGGCTCACCCGCCCGTTCCGCCTCCGACAACCCCCGCCAGGTGGTCGACTTCCGGTTCACCAGCGCCTCCCCGAAGGCCGCCCAGAACCGCTCCAGCTCGGCAGCCGTAAGCGGATTTTCGCGCACGTCCACAAGCGCCGCCCCGCTGGTTTTAACTGCTTTTCGGCAGGTATCGCAGGTTTTTAACCCGTATATTTTCATCGCATTCGCCTCTTTTTCGGCCAAGCCCCGCGAGAATCCCCCAAGGGCCATTGCTTTGTCTTGCGTTTTTTACATCGCACCACAATCCTCAAGACACGGAGACTTCACGACCGATACTGCCTCAGATGCGGACCGGAAGATTGAAGACCGGACTGCATACGGCCCGCAGGTTAAGGGCCGGGATTGAAGAGGGAGAAACGGAATGCCCACCGGCACCGTGAAATGGTTCAATACGACAAAGGGTTACGGGTTTATTGCGCCCGATGGCGGCGGCAATGATGTGTTCGTTCACATCTCCGCCGTAGAGCGGGCAGGCCTCACCGGCCTTGCCGATAATCAGAAGATCAGCTTCGAGATGGTCCCCGGCCGCGACGGCCGCGAAAGTGCGGGCGACCTCAAGCTGCTCTAGGAGCACACCGGGGCCAAGCCCCCGGAACTGAACATGAAAAGGCCGCCGGGGTCACCCCGTCGGCCTGGTCTCTCTCGCCCCGAAGTCGGGTTCACTCGTCGGGCGCAACGCCCTTGCCGCCGTGCCAGACGTAACCGTCACGCCCCGCCGCCTTCCGGCGCACCACCGTCTTGCGCCGCACCGGCGCCGGGGTGGCCTTCATCGAGGCATAGCTCACTTTCTGGTTCGGGGTGCCGCAGCAGATCACGCCGCTGATGGTGATCGGCTGAAGCCCCGCAGGGCAGAAATTCTCGCCCGGATAGGCATAGATCCGAGGCGCATCCGGCGCCCCCTGGGCAAAGGCCGCGCCCGCTCCAAGGATAAGCCCCGCCGTCGCCATCAAAACACTTCTGCGCATAAAAACCCCCATTGCCCGCCCTATTGCGTGGCCGGAAAAAGCCAATTCCGCCACAGTGTTACCGCGTTCTCGCCACAATTCAATTTCCGGAATGGAAACAGTGCGTTCACGCAGGCTCAGGCCACGCTCTCCGGCGCGACCGAAACCGCCTTCAGCACGGCAAAGACCTCGCGCCCCGGCGCCAGCTTCAGCGCCTCGGCAGAGCGGCGGGTGATCCGTGCCAGCAGAACCTGCCCGCCCGCATCGAGCCGCGCAATCGCGCCGGGGCCGGTGCCCATCCGCAGGTCGGTCACCACCGCCGGCCAGACGTTGAGCGCCGAGATCCCGCGCGGCGCCTCGGTGGCCAGCATCACGTCCGCCGCCTGGATGTGAACCCGCAAAACCGAGCCTTCCCAATGGCTTACCGCCGGAAGATAAAGTGTCAGCCCGCCCGCCTCCAGCTCGCTCAGCCCGTCAGAATGATGCGCGACCACACGCGCCTCCAGCACCGTGCCCGCCGCCCTCGGGCCCAGCGGCATCACCTGAGGGTCGCCCAGCACATCCGCCGCCGGCCCCTGCCGCACGGCCTTTCCGCCGTCCAGTGCCACCACCGTCGTCGCCAGCCGCGCCACTTCCGCAGGGGCGTGGGACACGTAGAGCACCGGCACCCCCATCTCGTCCCTAAGCCGCTCGAAATAGGGCAAAATCTCCGCCTTCCGGGCCTCGTCCAGCGCGGCAAGCGGCTCGTCGGCCAGCAGCATCCGCGGCCCCGCCATCAGCGCTCGACCGATCGCCACCCGCTGCCGCTCGCCGCCCGAAAGCGCCCCCGGCCGACGCCCCAGCAGAGGCCCGATCCCGAGCATCTCCACCACCCGCGCCTCCTCAGGCCCGGTCTTCGAAAACCAGCGCCCATAGCGCAGGTTCTGCGCCACGGTGAGATGCGGAAACAGCCGCGCATCCTGAAAGATACAGCCCATCCGGCGCCTGTGCGGCGGCAGGTTCACCCCAAGCGCGCTGTCAAACAGCACCTCGCCATCCACCGCAATCCGCCCCGCCGCTGGGCGAGAAAGCCCGGCCACCGCGTTGATAATGCTCGTCTTCCCGGCCCCCGAGCGGCCATAGAGCACGGTGATCCCCTGCGGCGCGGCAAACTCCACCTCCAGCGCAAAGCTCCCCTGCGCCACCCTGATCGCCACCTCCAGCGTCATCGCCCGGCCACCCGCGCAGCAACCCGCCGCGCCAGCCATTCGCTCAAGAGCAGCGCCCCCATCGCCACCACCAGCGACACCACCACCAGCCGCCAGGCCGAGGCCTCCGCGCCCGGCACCTGCATGAAGTTGTGCACCGCCAGCGGCAGGGTCTGGGTTTCGCCGGGGATGTTGGACACGAATGTGATGGTCGCGCCGAACTCGCCCATCGCCTTGGCGAAGGCCAGCACCCCGCCGGCGATCACGCCGGGCAGGATCAGCGGCAGCGTGACCGTGGTGAAGACCCAGAACCGCGAGGCCCCCAGTGTCGCCGCCGCCTGCTCCAGCTTCGGGTCCACCGCTTCAACCGAGAGCCGTATCGCCCTGACCAACAACGGGAATCCCATGATCCCCGCCGCCAGCGCCGCGCCCGTCCAGCGGAAGGCAAAGACCACGCCGATCTCCGCCAGCGCCCCGCCCAGCCAGCCCCGCGTGCCGAAGGTCAGCAGCAGCAGGTAGCCGGTAACGACCGGCGGCAAGACCAGTGGCAAATGCACCAACCCGTTCACGATCTCGCGCCCCGGAAAGCGCCACCGCGCCAGCGCCACGGCCACCAAGATCCCCGGCGGCAGGGCAAAGAGCGTCGCCCAGAACGCCACCTTCAGCGAGAGTGCCACCGCCGCCCATTCCTGCGGGCCGAGCCAGCTCACTTCGCCACGACCCCAAAGCCATGGCGAGCAAAGATTTCCGCCGCATCAGGGGTTTGCAGAAATTCCATCAACGGCGCGCCCGCCTCGGAAAGCGCCGCCGCCGGGTAGAGGATCGGCGGGTGGCTCCCGGCCGGAAACCCGGCCACCACCGCCACCCCCGGCTCCGCCAGCGCGTCGGTCGCGTAGACGATCCCGAGCGGCGCCTCCCCCAGCGCCACCAGCGCCAGCGCCGCGCGCACGTTGTCGGCCTGCACAACGCGCGGCGCCACAGCCTCCCACAGCCCAAGACTCTCCAACGCCGCCTTGCCGTAGATCCCCGCCGGCACCGCATCGACCAGTGCCATCGCCACCCGCTCCGAGCCCTTGAGCTGGTCGAGCCCCGTCCGCGGGTCATCCGCGCGCGAGATCAACACCATGGAATTGCTCAGCAAATCGACGCGCTCCAAGGCCACGCCCTGCGCCTCCAGCCAGTCCACCCAGTCCGGGTTGGCCGAGATGAACAGATCCGCAGGCGCCCCCGCCCCGATCTGGCGGGCCAGCGCCGACGACCCGGCATAGGAGATCCGCACCTCCCCGCCGTCCCATGCCGCGACCACCTCATCGAGCGCGCCCTTCAACGAGGCCGCGGCAAACACCGTCACCTCCTGCGCAAGGGCAGGCAGGGCCAGAAGCCAGAGGATCGAAGCCAGAAAAACCCGTTTCATGCCGCGACCTTACCCCCGCCGTGCCAGCCCGGCAATCGACCCGGGCGTGCCACCTTCGTCGGGCGCGGCAAAGCCCGCCGGGCCGGAGACCTTAGCGCCGCAGCCACTCCCTGAGCACGCAGCGCGGCGCATCCTCGCGCAGTACCGTCTCCCCGGCCAGCCGCCAGTCTGCCGCGTCGAAATCGGGCATGAAGGCATCCGCGCCCTCCACCTCAAGCTCGACCTCGGTGATCAGCAGCCGGTCGGCCTGAGGCATGAAGGCCGTGAAAATCCCTTCGCCGCCAATGCCATAGACCCGACGGTAGCCCAGCTCATAGGCATAGTTCACGGCCACGTCGGGGCGGTGGAAGGTGTCCACCCCCAGATCGGTGCGCGACGAGACCACAAGGTTCAGCCGGTCCACCAGCGGCCGCACCGGAAGGCTCTCCCAGGTCTTGCGCCCCATTACCACCGCGCCGCCCAGCGTCTCGCGCTTGAAAAACCGCAAATCATCCGGCGCCCGCCACGGAATGTCGCCATCCTTGCCGATCGCCCCGTTCCGGTCGCGTGCAACGATCAGGCTCAGCATCAGACCGCCACCGGGGCCTTGATCGCCGGAGCCGGGTCATACCCCTCGATCACGAAATCCTCGAAGCGGAAGTCGAACAGGCTCTTAACATCCCGCGCCAGCCGCAGCTTCGGGGCCTCCCGCGGGGTGCGCGAAAGCTGCTCCTGCACCTGTTCCATATGGTTGGAATAGATATGCGCGTCCCCGATCGAATGCACGAACTCCCCCGGCTCATAACCCGTCACATGGGCCAGCATCACCGCCAGCAGGCCGTAGCTGGCGATGTTGAAGGGCACGCCCAGGAACATGTCGGCAGAGCGCTGATAGAGCTGCAAATGAAGCTTCCCGCCCAGCACCCGCACCTGCCAGAGCGTATGGCAGGGCGGCAGCGCCATCTCGTCCACCTCGCCGGGGTTCCATGCGCTCACGATCAGGCGGCGCGAGTCCGGCGTGGCCCTGATCCGCTCCACCAGCGTCGCGATCTGGTCCACCGAGCGGCGCTCGTAAAGCCGCTGCCCGTTCGCCACCGCATCGGTCGCCACGAGCTGCGGAAAATCGCGCCACTGGCGGCCATAGACCGGGCCGAGATCGCCGTTTTCATCGGCCCACTCGTCCCAGATGCTCACCCCGTTTTCCTTCAGATACCGGATGTTGGTATCGCCCGACAGAAACCACAGCAGCTCGTGGATGATCGAGCGCAGGTGCAGCTTCTTGGTCGTCACCAGCGGGAAGGAGTTGGAGAGGTCATAGCGCGTCTGCAGCCCGAAGGCGCTCACGGTGCCGGTGCCGGTGCGGTCGCTCGACAGCTCGCCGCGCTCCAGCACTTCCCTCAGGGCGTCCAGATATTGCTTCACCGATTCCCCCTACCTGCTGCCTGCGAGGCTCCTACCATATCTCGCGGCCCAACGAAAAGCGCCCGCTGTATATGGATGCCACCGTCCCAGGGCGATGGATCGGCAACGCTTTCCGCTTTCCCGGCCACATTACCTCACAAAACGTTGACACTTCCCCTGCACACGGGGAAATTACCGGCCAACAAAGAGCAGTCACCAATAAAGAACGAGATCGCCATGCGCTCCAGCCTTTCCGCCATTGCCCTCCTCGCCTTTCTCTCTGCCTGCGGCGGCGGGGGTGACGGAAACCCGGTGACGGGCGGCCCCGTACAGCCGGGCGAAGACAACGACTCCGGCACCGACAACGACTCGGCGATCACGACCGGATCCGATGTGCAACGCCTCGCCGGTAACGTGAAAGGGGTAACGCACTTCCCCCCCGACGCAACTCACCCCAACGGCTACATCGTGGTAGACAACCTGCCGTTCGACGGCCCGGAAGGTTCGGGCCTCGAGCGCTACACGCCCATGGGCTTCGCCCTCGTCAGTGGCTTCACCGCCTACGAAAGCGGCGATCCGACTGCCGAGACGAACCAGGTCAAATATTTCGCGGTCTACGGTGAAGGCGCCTATGCCACCGCCGCCGCCGTCGGCACCGGTGATTATCAGGACTTCGGCTACGGTGGCGCCCAATACACGCGCAACCAGGCTGGCACCCCGGTTGACTCCGGAGGACTCGGTGAAGCCGTCTACAACGGCAGCTACGCAGGCGTGCGCGTGTCCAACCACGGCAACTCGGCCGGCGACGTCAGCTTCACCACGGGCAACGCCACCATCGTCGTCGACTTTCTGGACTTCGAAACCACCGGCGCGATCCAGGGCAGCATCACCAACCGCCAGGTCTTCGCATCCGACGGAACGTCAAACGGAGAAGACCTCCCCGTCATCCAGCTCTCCGTTGCCTTTTCCGATAGCGCCGGCTTCATCACAAATGGCTCCGCCTCCTCGCAGGACCGGACCGGCACCAACGCTGGCAACACATTCGAGACCGGATCCTGGGAAGGTGCCTTCGCAGGCCCCAACTCCGAAGAGGTCGTCGGCCTGATCGTCATCACCGGACCTGCCACCGAAACCGGGCGCGACGTCAACGGCAACCCCGACGAGAATGTGGTCGATGAGTTCCGTGCGCAGGAAACCGGCGTTTTCATCGCCACGAACCCGTAAGCCATGGGCCCGGCCCGTGGCCTCTGCCTCCTGATCGGGCGCGTCCTGCTGGCCTGCCTGCTGTGCGCCGGACCGGTTGCTTCCCAGCCCGTAGCCCTCGACCCTGCCGAGGCGCGGCAAGTCGCGGCGCGCGCCGTGATCGCCGGCAAACCGGCCTTCGGCCTCGACGTGGCACAAGCCCTCCTCGCCCTCGATCCCCGCGACGTGGCCGCCGCCACCACAGCCTCCCGCGCCGCCCGCAGCCTGGGCCGCTACGACCAGGCGCAGGCCTTTGCCCGCCAGGCTTGGGAGGCCGCCGAAACCGAGAAAGAGCGCTACCACGCCTCCGTTGCCATGGCGCAGGCGCTGGCCTCCGACGGCAAGCGCACCCGCGCCCAGTTCTGGCTGCGCCGCGCCGCCGAGTTCGCCCCCACCGAAACCGCCCGCACCGCCGCCCAGCGCGACTTCACCTACGTGCGCGGCCGCAACCCCTGGCGCACCAACGTCACCCTCTCGCTGACGCCCTCCTCCAACATCAACAACGGCGCCGCCACCGACCGGATCGAGATCGGCGGCCTCGGCTTTCAGCTCTCCGGCGATGCGCAGGCGCTCTCGGGCACCGAACTCGCGCTCGGCGCCTCGACCGAATATCGCCTCCGCTCCGGCCGTCGCACCATCCTGCGCTTCGGCGGCTCGATCGAGGCCAAGCGCTACTGGCTCTCCGGCGATGCCAAGGAGCAGGCCCCCACGGCCGATGCCGACGATTACGCCTATACCTCCGCCGAACTCTCCTTCGGGGTCATGCGCGCGCCCAAGGCCCGTAAACCCGGTGCCAAGGGGCCCGCCTTCGGCCTGTTCGATGCCGAGCTGGCCATCGGCAAAAGCTGGTATGGCGGCGACCCGCTGCTCACCTACACCCGCGCCCGCGTCGGCCAGAGCTTCCGCCTCGCACCGCGCACCACCGGCTGGGCCGCGGCCCTTGGCGAGTGGCAGGACCGGATCGACAACCCCCGGAACTCGCTCACCTCCACCGAGCTGCAACTCGGCGTGTCGCACCGCTTCGACGCCGGCCGCCTCACCGTGATCGCCTCCGCCAAGGACGTGCAGTCCGACAGCACCCTCACCGCCCATTCCGCCACGCAGCTCACCGCCGCCTACCAGCTCGCCAAGTCGGTCTTCACCGCCCAGACCACGCTGTCTGCCGCCTTCGAGCACCGCGACTACGACGGCTCGCTCTTTGGCGAAGAGCGGCGCGATGACCGTGCGCGGCTGGGGGTGAAATTCTTCTTC
This sequence comes from Oceanicola sp. 502str15, assembly GCF_024105635.1. NCBI lineage: Bacteria > Pseudomonadati > Pseudomonadota > Alphaproteobacteria > Rhodobacterales > Roseobacteraceae > Oceanicola > Oceanicola sp. 502str15. The sequence goes on along the minus strand of NZ_WYDQ01000001.1, from coordinate 225,228 downwards.
TTCGAGGCCGACTACTACGGCTTCGCCCCCGAAGTCGGCGTGAGCTGGGAGCAGAACACCAGCACCGTCGACCTCTACAGCACCGAGACCTTCGGCATCACCTTCGGGCTGAAATCCACCTTCTGATGGACCCGCGCATCCACATAGATGGCGGCACCCGGCGGCTCGAGCGGGGCATGGGCGATTGGGCCCGCCGCCGCCTGCCGGGCTGGCTGGCCGATCTGGTCATGTTCACCCTCAAGCAGGGCTGGGCCGCGCTCTTCGGCGGGCTGCTGCTGGTGGCGATCCTCGCCACCAAGGCAATCTGGCAACCGGGCTGGGCCCTGGCGCGCTACGATTTTCTGGTGATCTTCGCGCTCTGCACCCAGGCCCTCTTCCTCTGGGCCCGGCTGGAAACATGGGAAGAGGCCAAGGTCATCGCGCTCTTCCACCTCACCGGCACCGCCATGGAGTTCTTCAAGGTGCAGGCCGGCAGCTGGGCCTACCCGGAGGTCGGCGTGCTGAAGATCCTCGGCGTGCCGATGTTCTCGGGCTTCATGTATGCCGCCATCGGCAGCTACATCGCCCGCGTCGCCCGGATCTTCGAAATGCGTTTTGCGCCCTACCCGCCGTTCTGGATGACGGTGGTGCTGGCCGTGGCGATCTACGTCAACTTCTTCGCCCACCACTTCCTGCCCGACATCCGCCTCGCCCTCTTCGCCGCCACGGTGCTGCTCTTCGCCCGCACCCGCGTCTGGTTCTACGTCGGCGAGCGCCCGCTCTGGATGCCGCTACCGCTCACGGCCTTTTTGGTGGCGCTGATGGTCTGGGTGGCCGAAAATATCGGCACGGTCACCGGCACATGGGCCTATCCGGGCCAGCACTGGACCGAAATGGTGAGTTTTTCCAAGATGGGGTCATGGTATCTGCTGCTCTTCGTCGCCTTCGTCACCGTCACGCTGGTGATGCGCGATTTCCTCTACCGCGCGCCCCAGAGCCCGCCGCGTCGGCCCCTGCCACACCTCGGAGACGAGGAGCCGGCGGTGTGAGGGCGCTGGCCCTGCTCGCCCTTCTGGCCGGGCCCGCCGCTGCCGATCCCGGCACCGATCTCGCCGCGGCCGCCCAGGCCCAGGTCGGCGTCACCACCATCTACGATCCCGCCTATGTCGGCCTCGCCTTTCCGGGCGGCGACCTGCCGCGCGAGCGCGGGGTCTGCACCGATGTGGTGATCCGCGCCCTGCGCGACGCTTGGGGGCTCGACCTTCAGGCGGCGGTGAATGCGGATATGAAGGCCGCCTTCGCCGCCTATCCCAAGATCTGGGGCCTGTCCTCGACCGACCGCAACATCGACCATCGCCGCGTGCCCAACCTCGAAACCCTCTTCACCCGCGCCGGGGCCGGGCTGCCGCTCGTCACCGATCCGTCCGCCTTCCGGCCCGGCGACGTGGTGAGCTTCCGCCTGACCGGCTCGGGCCTGCCCCACATCGGCATCATCTCGTCCAACTCCGCGCCCGACGGCACGCCGCTGGTCACTCATAACATCGGCGCGGGCGCCCGGACCGAAGACATGCTGTTCGATCATCCGATGAGCGGCCATTTCCGCCTCGGCGAGAGCGCCCGCACCTGGCTCGCGGCCCGATGATCTCTCTCGCTTCGCCTTCGCTCCTGTCGGGACTGCGCCGCAAGGCGCGCGCGGCAGGCCGCCTGCTCGGCACGCTCTCCGCCTGCGCCTTGCTCGCCCTTCCGGCTAAGGCGCAGGACAGCTGCCGCCAGTCCCTCGCCCTTGGTCTCGATGTGTCCGGCTCGGTGGATCTGCGCGAATACCGGCTTCAGCTCGACGGGCTGGCCGAGGCGCTCTCCGATCCCGAGGTCGCCGCCGCCCTGCTCACCGGCACCGACAGGCCGGTGATCCTCGCGGTCTATGAATGGTCCGACGAGAGCTTCCAGCGGCTCCTCATCGACTGGATCGCCATCACCTCGCCCGAAACCCTTGCGGGCGTGGCCCAGCGCCTGCGCGACACCCCGCGCCAACCTGCGCCGCATACAACCGCCATCGGTGCCGCCATGCTCTACGGCGCGGCGCTTCTGGCCCGCGCGCCCGCCTGCCCCAAGCGCACCATCGACCTTTCCGGCGATGGCAAGAGCAACACCGGCCAGCGCCCGCAGGACGTGCGCACCACCCCGCCCCTGGCCGGGATCGTGGTGAACGGATTGACCATCGGCGGCGAACCGGCAGACCACGCCGACCCGTCGCTGGCCGAGCTTTCGGCCTACTACAAGGCGCAGGTGATCCATGGGCCGGGCGCTTTCGTGATGACGGCGGAGAGCTTCGAGAGCTACGCCGAAGCCATGGCGCGCAAGCTCCTGAAAGAGCTGGAAGGTGCGCCGTTCGCCGCGCACTCGCCACAAGACAGGCACCTCGCCGCAAACCCCTAGCCGACCGCTACCGCACGCCGGCTTTTCGCTGACCTTCAGCCGCTTTCGCTGCCTTCCAGTGGCTTTCGATCCCTTCCGGCGGATTCCCGATGCCCTCCGGTGGCTTCCCGATGCCCTCCGGCAGGTTCCCGATGCCCTCCGGTGGCTTCCCGGTGCCTTTCGGTGGCTTCCCGATCCCTCCCGGTGACTTCCCGAAGCCTTCCGGCGGCTTCCCAATCCCCTCCGGTGGCTTCCCGATCCGTTCCGGTGGCTTACCGATGCCTTGCGGTGGCTTCCCGGCGCCTTCCGGCGTCTTCCCGGCGGCTTCCGACTGCTCCCCGATGCCTCCAGATGCCTTTCGGTGGCTGTAGATACCTTCCCTAAGCATTCGGTGGCCCCAACGGAGCGCAAGAGCCGGTCTGCGTGCAGCACAGCGCCGCAGAAATCTCGGCACAGCGGCATCAGGTCCACCCGTTCCGGCGGGCTCACCCCCCGAAACAGGCCGGCCTTCCGGCCCCGGCCTAGTAGATGTAGCGGATCTGCTCGCCCCAGTAGCGCTCCATGCGCCGCAGGGCGGCGGTGATCACCTCCAACCCGTCGAGGTCGATGACACCGCTGGTCTGCAGCCCCTCGGCATGGCGCTCGAACAGCTCGGCCACGAGGTCGCGAATGTGGCGCCCGCGTTCGGTGAGCCGCACCCGGACCGAGCGCCTGTCGATCTCGCAGCGCTGATGATGCATGAACCCCAGTTCCACCAGCTTCTTGAGGTTGTAGCTCACGTTGGAGCCCTGGTAGTAGCCGCGCGACTTGAGCTCGCCCGCCGTCACCTCATGGTCGCCCACGTTGAACAGCAGCAGGGCCTGCACCGCGTTGATCTCCAGCACGCCGACGCGCTCGAACTCGTCCTTGATGACATCGAGCAGCAGGCGGTGGAGCCGCTCCACCAGCGCCAGTGTTTCGAGATAGCCGCCCATGAAACCCTGCCTCAGGCTGGGGGCGACAGGGGAATGGATGCTCATGGCATTCTCCGCCAGTTCTTGTCTGGCACCCCTTGTGCGTTCGAAACCCTTAGAACTCGTTAAGTCCGATCAATTTTTCTGCAGTTCATCGGAGCTTGTGAGGCGATGTTCGGGAAAATTGTCCGTTGGCAGGGCCGTTGAACACCGAGAAACGCGACGGAGTCTGCACGCGAAGGCCGGCCAATCCGACCGGGCCTCCAGCGGATTACCTTCAAAAAGGCGCCTCCGGCCGCCGCCTTTCAGCAACGCGCCTCCGGCAAATCCTTCAAAGACGCGCCTCCGGCGCGATTCTCCTCAGCATCGCCACATGCACCTCCGGCGGCGCCTCAAGCCCCGTCACCCAGCGCAGCAGGTCCTGATCGGCCTCCTCCATCAGCGCCTCCAGCGCATCCAGCTCGCTGTCGGCCAGCCCCGCCATCTCGCTGTCGGCAAAGCCGCCCAGCAGCAGATCCATCTCCTTGATCCCGCGCCGCCAGGCCCGGATCTTCAGCCGCTTCAGCCGCACCTCGCGCGGCTCGGTCCCAGCCTCGCTCACCGGCTCGCCTCCAGCGCCGCCTCGAGACGGACCTCCAGCCGCTCCAGCCGCTCGGCCTGCGCCGACATCTCGCCGCGCACGGCCCGAATCTCGGCCAGCAGACCGGCCAGCTCGGCCGGGGCCGTCGCCGGCACCACGCCCTCTGGCAGCGGTGCATCAATTCCGGGGCCCTCGCCCGAGAGCAGCCAGCGCATCGACACGCCGAGCATCCCGGCCAGCATCTGTAGCTTGTTGGCCCGCGGCTCGCTGGCATCGCCTTCCCAGCCCCGCACTGTCTTGGCCTTCACGCCAAGCCGCTCCGCCAGCTCCTTCTGGCTCCATCCCATCGATTCCCGCGCGCCGGCGACCCTGTCTCCAAAGGTTGCCGTCTCGGCGTCAAACCAGCCGCCTGTCTCGCTTTCCATCTCAAGTCCTCTCCGCCCCGGACCGCTTTGGCGCTTGAACGCCACACCGCCGGGGCCTACTAACGGCCCCGTCTGCATACAGCCCGGAGCCCATCATGGCATTCCTCTCCGACACGCTCTCGCGCGTGAAGCCTTCGCCCACAATCGCCGTCTCCAACCTCGCCGCCGAGCTGAAAGCCGCGGGCAAGGATGTGATCGGACTGGGCGCGGGCGAGCCCGATTTCGATACGCCCGACAACATCAAGCAGGCGGGCATCAAGGCTATAACAGAGGGTCGCACCAAATATACAGCCGTTGACGGCATTCCCGAGCTGAAAGCGGCAATCTGCGCCAAGCTGAAGCGCGACAACGGGCTGGACTACGAGCCCGCACAGGTCTCTGTCGGGACCGGCGGCAAGCAGATCCTCTACAACGCGCTGATGGCCACGCTGAACCCCGGCGACGAGGTGGTGATTCCCGCGCCCTACTGGGTCTCCTACCCCGACATGACCCTGCTCGCGGGCGGCACCCCCGTCACGGCCGAGGCCACCGCCGAGACCAACTTCAAGCTCACCCCCGAGCAGCTCGAAGCCGCGATCACCCCCAAGACCAAGTGGCTCATCTTCAACTCGCCCTCCAACCCCACCGGGGCCGGCTACACATGGGACGAGCTGAAGGCGCTGACCGACGTGCTGCTGAAGCATCCCCACGTCTGGGTGATGACCGACGACATGTACGAGCACCTCGTCTACGACGACTTCGAGTTCTGCACCCCGGCACAGGTCGAGCCCAAGCTCTACGAACGCACCCTCACGGTGAACGGCGTCTCCAAGGCCTATGCCATGACCGGCTGGCGCATCGGCTATGCCGCGGGGCCCAAGGAGCTGATCGGCGCCATGCGCAAGATCCAGAGCCAGAGCACCTCCAACCCCTGCTCGGTCTCGCAATGGGCCGCGGTCGAGGCCCTGAACGGCCCGCAGGACTTTCTGGCGCCCAACAATGCCACCTTCAAGCGGCGGCGTGACCTTGTGGTTGCCATGCTCAACGAGGCCGAGGGCATCACCTGCGCCACGCCGGAAGGCGCCTTCTACGTCTACCCCGACGTGGCCGGCTGCATCGGCAAGACCACCGAGGGCGGCAAGAAGATCGAGAACGACGAAGATTTCTGCACCGCCCTGCTCGAGGAAAAGGGCGTTGCCGCGGTGTTCGGCGCGGCCTTCGGCCTCTCGCCGAACTTCCGCGTGAGCTACGCCACCTCCGACGAGAACCTCAAGGAGGCCTGCACCCGCATTCAGGCCTTCTGCGCCGGACTGTCGTAAACCAACCCATGCCGCCCGGCTTCCGCTGAGGGAGCCGGGCCGGTCCCCAAGCGCAAGACCAGAGCGCGCTTCCCGGCACAGCGCCCGCCCCACGCGAACCGGCCCGCGCGCCGGCGCCAACCGGCCCCCGCGCCCCAGCGCCGCACCCCACTTCCCTTCCGGCCCTGCGCAATACATCCTCCCCGTCATGCTTCTTGCCGCCAAGGATCTCCACAAGGCCTTCCCCCTCCCCTCCGGCGGCCAGCAACCCGTGCTCTCGGGCATCTCCCTCACCCTCGCCGCGGGCGAAACCCTCGCCCTCACCGGCGAGAGCGGCTCCGGCAAGTCGACCCTTCTGCACCTGCTCGCCGGGCTGGACCGCCCCGACAGCGGCACAGTCACCCTCAACGACCTGCCGCTCTCGGCCCTCCCCGATGCCGCCCGCGCCGAGGCCCGGCGCAGCCACATCGGCCTCGTGTTCCAACAGTTCAACCTGATCCCATCGCTCGACGTGGCCGCCAACCTCGCCTTTCAGGCCCGCCTCGCAGGGCGCCACGATGCGCGCTGGTGCGCCACCCTCGCCGAGCGCCTCGGCCTCGCGCCCCACCTCTCGGCCTGGCCCGAAACCCTCTCGGGCGGACAGCAGCAGCGCCTCGCCATCGGCCGGGCGCTGGCGGCCCGCCCGCCGCTGATCCTTGCCGACGAACCCACCGGAAACCTCGACGAGGAGAACGCAGAGGCCGTGCTTGCCCTCATGCTCGAGCTCGCCGCCGAAACCTCCGCCGCCCTCGTCATCGTCACCCACTCGCCCCGCGTCGCCGCCGCGATGTCGCGCCGCCTGCACCTGTCGCGCGGCCAGCTCGCATGACCCCGCAGGGCCCATCCCGCGCCCCCGGGCAAAGCCGCCCGAACCGGCGCACCCCCCCGCGCCGATCGGCCCGCATCTCCCCGAGCCGCCAGCCCGCAGCCCGCCCCCAAGCCCGCCACCGTGGCACGCTGCCATGACCCGCGCCGCCCTCGCCGCCCTGCTCTCCCACTGGCGCCGCCACCCCGGCCAGCTCGCCACGCTCCTGCTCGGCATCGCCCTGGCCACCGCCCTCTTCTCCGCCGTGCAGGCGATCAACGCCGAGGCCCGCGCCTCCTATGCCGCCTCCGAGGCCACCCTCTCCCCCGACACCCCAGACCAGCTGACCGCCCCGGCAGGCCGCATCCCGATGCAGACATTCCTCGACCTCCGCCGCGCGGGCTGGCAGGTCTCCCCGGTCTGGGAGGGCACCACGCCCGAGGGCCTCACCGTCAAGGGCTACGATTTCCTGACCCTCCCCATGGGCAGCCTCCCCGCGCTGGCGCCCACCCTCGCGCAGATGCCGCCCGCCGCCCTCATCACCCTGCCGCCCCCCGCATGGGCCGCGCCCGAAACCCTTGCCCGCGCGCCAAAGGCAACCCCGGCCCCCGGCCTGCCCCCGGACACCCTCATCACCACCATCGACGGCGCCATGGCCCGTGCCCCCTCCGGCGCCATCACCCACCTGCTGATCGCCGCCGACACGGCCCAGCCCCTCACCCGCCCGAAGCTCGAAACCATCGCCCCCGGCCTCACCCGCACCCGCCCGCAGGGCGGGGCCGAGATCGCCCGGCTCACCCGCAGCTTCCACCTCAACCTCACCGCCTTCGGGATGCTCTCCTTCGCCGTCGGCCTCTTCATCGCCTACGGCGCCATCGGGCTGGCCTTCGAGCAGCGCCGCCCGATGTTCCGCACCCTGCGCGCCCTCGGGCTCTCCACCCGCCTGCTCGCCGCGCTCACGCTGGCCGAGCTGACCGCCTTCGCCCTCGTCGCGGGCAGCGCGGGCCTCGCCCTCGGCCATGTCACCGCTGCCGCGCTGCTGCCCGACGTCTCCGCCTCCCTGCGCGGCCTCTACGGCGCAGCGCTGCCCGGCCAGCTCGCCTTCCGCCCGGCCTGGGCGGCCACCGGGCTGGCCATCGCCCTCGCAGGCACCCTCGCGGCCGGCACCGGCTCGCTGCTCGCGCTCGCCCGCCTGCCCATCCTCGCCTCCGCCAAGCCCCGCGCCTGGGCCCGCGCCTCCTCCCGCAACCTCGCGCTACAGGCCGCCGCAGGCGTTGCACTGGCCGCAGCAGGCGCCGCCGCCGTGCCGCTGGTCGGTGGCCTGCCCGGCGGCTTCGCCCTGCTCGGCGGCCTGCTGCTCGGCGCCGCCCTCGCCCTGCCCGCCCTGCTCGCCGCGCTCCTCGCCGCCGCCCAAGGCCTTGCCCGCCGCCCGCTCTCGCAATGGCTCTGGGCCGACGCCCGCCAGCAGCTCCCCGGCCTCCGCCTCGCACTGATGGCCCTGCTTCTGGCACTCGCCACCAACATCGGCGTGGGCACCATGGTCAGCTCCTTCCGCCTCACCTTCACCGGCTTCCTCGACCAGCGCCTCGTCTCCGAGCTCTACGTCACCGCCCGCTCGGAAGAGGAAGCCACCCGCCTGCGCACCTTCCTCGACACCCGCCCCGAGGTGCAGGCCACCCTGCCGATCTGGCACGTCGACATCCCGCTGGCCGATCAGGGCACCGGCGAGCTCTACGGCGTGGCCGATCACGCAACCTACCGCAACAACTGGCCCCTCCTCACCGCCGTCCCAGACGCGTGGAACAGGCTCGCCACCGGCGATGCGGTGATGATCAACGAACAACTCGCCCGCCGCGCCGCCCTCGCCCCGGGTGACACCTTCCAGCTCGCACCCGACTGGCGCGCCGAGATCGTCGCCACCTATTCCGACTACGGAAACCCAGCGCCCCAAGCCATCACCTCCACCGAGGCCCTCACCGCCCGCTTTCCCAACGTGCCCAAACTCCGCTATGGCCTGCGCGTCGCGCCCTCCGATGTCCCGGCCCTCACCGCCGCCCTCACCGACACTTTCGGCCTGCCCCCCACCGCCCTCGTGCCCAACGCCGAGATCAAGGCCTACTCGCTGGCCATCTTCGAGCGCACCTTCGCCGTGACGGCGGCGCTGAACGCCCTCACCCTCGGCGTCGCGGCACTGGCGATCCTGACGGCCATGCTCACCCTCTCCACCATGCGCCTGCCCCAGATCGCCCCGGTTTGGGCCATGGGCACCACCCGCGCCCGCCTTGCCGCGCTGGAGGCGCTGCGCACCCTCGCCCTCGCCGCCTTCACGGCCCTGTTTGCCCTGCCCCTCGGCCTCGCGCTGGCCTGGGCGCTGCTTGCGGTCGTCAACACCGAAGCCTTCGGCTGGCGCCTGCCGATGTTCCTCTTCCCCGGCCAATGGGCGCTGCTCTTCGCCACCGCCATAGCCGCCGCCGCCCTCGCCTGCGCCTGGCCGGTGATCAAGCTCCGCCGCACCCAGCCCTCCGCCTTCCTCAAGACCTTCGCGAGCGAAAGATGAGCCACATCCGTAAGGCGGGACTTGTCCCGCCGCGCCCCCGCAACCAACCGCAGCTCACCCGGCGTAGGGCGGGACTTGTCCCGCCATCGCCCAACGCCCGCCTTTCCCGCCTCGCCACGGTCGCCGGGCTCTCCGCCCACGTCGCCCGCACTTGCGCCGCGCCGGTGATCAAGCTTCACCGCCCTCAAGACTTCCGGGAGCGAAAGATGAACTACAACCGCAGGGCAGAACTTGTCCCGCCGCTCCCGAGCACCCAACCGAAGCTCACCCAGCGTAGGGCGGGACTAGTCCCGCCATCGCCCAACGCCCGCCTCTCCCACCGCACCCCGCGCACCGGGCTCTCCGCCCACGCCACCCGCACTTGCGCCGCGCCGGTGATCAACCTCCACCGCACCCAGCCCTCCGCCGTCCTCAAAACCTCCGCGAGCGAAAGATGAACCACACCCGTAGGGCGGGACTTGTCCCGCCGCGCCCCCGCAACCAACCGCAGCTCACCCAGCGTAGGGCGGGACTTGTCCCGCCGCGCCCCAGCCCCCAACCGCAGCTTGCCCAGCGTAGGGCGGGACTTGTCCCGCCATCGCCCAACGCCCCCCTCTCCCGCCGCGCCCTGCTCGCCGGGCTCTCCACCCTCGCCGCCGCGCCCCTCACCGCCACGGCCCAAGGCTTCGCCGGCCTCGGCACCGATGCCTCCGGCTTCGCCCTGCCCTCCCCCGACACCCGCCTGCAATTCCCCGCCGACCACGGCCCCCACCCCGATTTCCGCATCGAGTGGTGGTATCTCACCGCCACCCTCACCGGCCCCGACGGCACCCCCTACGGCATCCAGTGGACGCTGTTCCGCTCCGCCCTCGCCCCCGCAGAAGCCGAAGGCTGGTCCTCGCCGCAGATCTGGATGGCCCACGCCGCCCTCACCACGCCAAACGCCCATTATTCCACCGAGCGCCGGGCGCGGGGCGGCATCGGGCAGGCCGGCGTCACCGCCGCCCCCTTCGCCGCCTGGATCGACGACTGGCACATGGTCGCCAACGGCTCCGGCACCGGCGACGAGCTCGACGCGCTGAGCCTCACCGCCTCCGCCCCCGATTTCGCCTATAAGCTGCAACTGCAAGCCACCGGCCCGCTCGTGCTTCAGGGCGACAAGGGCTACTCGGTCAAATCCCCAAGCGGTCAGGCCAGCCACTACTACTCGCAACCCTTCTACGAGGTGACCGGCGCCCTCACCCTCCCCAGCGGCGAGATCCCCGTCACCGGCAATGCCTGGCTCGACCGCGAATGGTCCTCCCAGCCCCTCGCCGAGAACCAGGCCGGATGGGACTGGATCTCGCTCACCTTCACCACCGGCGCCCGCCTCATGGGCTTTGCCCTGCGCGCCACCGACGCCACCACCTTCACCTCCGCCACATGGATCGCCCCCGACGGCACCCCCATCCCCTACGGCGATGGCGCGCTGCGCCTGACCCCGCTGGAGGGCAGCGCGCCGCCCACCCGCTGGCGCGTCGAGCTGCCGGCCCAATCTCTCGACGTCGAAATCGACGCCCTGCGCGATGACGCCTGGATGGAGGTCTCCTTCCCCTACTGGGAAGGCCCGGTCGCCATCACCGGCAGCCACCAGGGCCGCGGCTACCTCGAAATGACCGGCTACACCGCGCCGCAGGGCGGATGAGGCCCGCCGCCACCGCGCACGAAAAACGGGCCGCCAGTTTCCTGACGGCCCGCCTTTCATTGCGCCGATCCGAGATCACTCGAAGGCGGAGGCCGGGTAGAAGGTGTCATCCACCCAGGCGCCATCGACCGCCTTCTTGACCATGTAGGCCCCGGCCGGCGTGCCGCTCTCGTCCAGCGTCAGCGGGCCGGACGCGCCCTCGTAGTCCACGTCCTTGCCAGCCGCGATCGCCTCCTTGGCCGCCGCGAAGGTCGAAACCTTCTCGCCGCCCTCGGTCACATCCCGCAGCACCGCATTCAGCGCCTCGCCGGTGCAGCCCTCGGCCGCTTCCAGCGAGATCGCGGTCAGCATGGCCATGTCGTAGGAGTTGGCGGCAAAGGGGCCTGGGGCCTCACCGGTCTTCTCCATGGTCAGCTCCGAGAAGGCCTTGAACTCGGGCAGCGAGCCGTCGGCCTCGGCAATCTCGACATAGGCCTTGTCGTTCAGGATCCGCGGATCGACCGAGGTGAAGACCTCCGGCACCGCCAGATCCGCAGTCAGCAGCCACTCGCCCTCGAACCCGCCCGAAGCGGCCTCCTTGAGCACCGTCACGCCAGATTCCTGCCCGCCCGCGAGGTAGATCGCATCGGGGTTGTTGGCGAGCACCGAGATCAGCTCGGCCTGGTAGGAGGGCTGACCGGGGTTGTAGATGATGAAGTCGGTCAGCTCGATCCCGGCCGCCTCCACGGCCTCCTTGGCCACCTGGGCCGGGGAGATGGTGGATTCCTCGTTCTGCACCAGGAAGGCCACGCGCTGATACCCCTTCTCGGTCAGCCACAGGCCCGAGGCCGCGCCGTCGCCAAGATCCGAAGACACGGTGCGATACACGTAATCGCCGCCGATCTCGTTCAGCGTGATGGTCCCGGCATAGGGCGACATCATCGGCGTCATCTTCCGCTTGGCCAGATCGACCAGCGCCACCATCTCGCCCGACGCCGGCCCGAGAATGGCAACGGCGCCCTCGGTGTCGATCATCTTGGTGGCCTCGCGGATCGCCTGCTCGGCGCTGCCGCCGGTATCTGCCACGGCAATGGTCAGCGGGCCGCACTTGGTGCCACCGGCCGCGTTGATCTCGTCAACGCCGAGCTGCACGGCATCGGCCACGATCTTGCCGAACTCGCCAAGCTCGCCGGTGAGCGGCACGAGCACGCCCACGGTCACACCCTCGCCCTCGGCAAAGGCAGGGGCAGCGGCGCCGAAGGCCACCGAAAGCGCCGTCACGGCGGTCATTGTCTTGCTGAAAGTCATCTCTGGTCTCTCCTTGCTGGTTTTGGCTTTTGTTCAAGGTGCCCGCCCGGCCTGCCGGACGGACGGGTTTGCATCTCGGCTCAGTGCTCCTGCAGAAGCATGGCCTCCAGCCGCCCCGGTTCGAGCAGTGCCTCGCTCGGGAGGGTTTCGCGGTTGCGCCCGGCGTCGAGCATCCAGGTGGTCCGCGATATCTTCAGAATTTTCTCGGGGTTCTGCTCGACCACCCAGATCACGCTCATGCCGCCCGCCGAGAGCTCGCAGATCCAGTCCACGATGCGGTCGACGAAGATCGGCGCGAGCCCGGCGGTGGGTTCGTCGAGGATCAGAAGTCTGGGCGAGGCCAGCAGCGCATTGGCAATCGCCAGCGTCTGCCGCTCGCCGCCCGAAAGGGTCGAGGCCTGCTGCCGCGCCCGCTCCTTCAGGATCGGAAAGCGCCGGTAGGTCTCTTCGATCAGCGCCTCGCTGCCCGGAAACGACAGGCCGGAGGCGAGCAGGTTGTCGCGCACCGTCATCTCGCCAAAGGTGTTGTGCTCCTGCGCGACATAGCCGATGCCCGCGCGGATCGCCTTCAGCGCTGTCAGCCCGCCCTGCGGCGCGCCCTCGATGGCGATCTCTCCCGCGCTGGCAGGCAGATGGCCCGCGATGGTCTTCATCAGGGTCGATTTGCCGGCGCCGTTGGGGCCCAGCACGCAGGTGATCTCTCCCGGCTCGGCCACCAGATCGACGCCATGCAGGATCGTCACCTTGCCATAGCCGCTGTGCAGCCCGTTCACTTCAAGCTTCATGGTCGGCTCCCAGGTAGGCGGCAATCACTTCGGGGTCGCTGCGGATCTCGTCGGGGGTGCCCTTTGCCAGAAGCGCCCCGTTCTGCAGCACGACGATGCTGTCGGCCAGCTGCATCAGGAAGCCGAGGTTGTGCTCGACCACGATCAGCGTGGTGCCGGTAGCGTGCAGCTCTGCGAGAATGGCGGAGAGCTTGCCCTGAAGGGTCGGGTCGACCCCGGCCGTCGGCTCGTCGAGCAGCAGGATCTGCGGCTCGCGCACAAGCTGGCGCGCCACCTCCAGCATCCGCAGCTCGCCGCCCGACAGGTTGGACACGCTGTCGTTGCGCCGCGCCATCAGCCCGACCCGCTCCAGCGCCGCCTCCGCCTTGCCGGTCAGCGCCTTCTCGGCCTGGGTCCAGCGGCCCAGAAGCGCCGCCAGCGGCCCCTCCGCCTCATGCTCCAGCCCGACCATCACATTGTCGATCACGCTGAGGCTTTCGAAGGCGCGGGGCGTCTGAAAGGTGCGCCCGAGGCCGAGCGCGGCGGTTTCGGCGATCGAGAGCGCCGAGAGGTCGGTGCCGTCGAAGGTCACCTTGCCCATGGTCGGGGTGAGAACGCCCGAGATCAGGTTGAAGGTGGTCGACTTGCCCGCGCCGTTCGGCCCGATCAGGCCGAGAAAGCCGCCGCGCTTCAGATCGAAGGTCAGCCCGGCCTCGCCGCCCACGGCGCGGAAGCCGTTGAACTCCTTCACCACGCCGTCAAGTTGCAGGATCGTATCGCTCATGCCTCGGCCCTCCGCGAAAGTTTTTCCCAGGGCTGCCAGCGCAACACGATGATGAAGAGAATGCCGGTGATGACCTCCTCCACCGAGGCGGCAATCTGCGCCGAGCGCACTGTCTCGAAGGGGATCATCCGCACCGCCTCCTGAAAGAACACCAGCGCCAGCGTGCCGAGGATCGCGCCAAGGATGGTGCGCTCCCCTCCCAGCGCGAGGGCGATCCAGACGAAAAAGGTGATCTCCGCGGTGAACAGCGCCGGCGCAACCAGCGTGGTGATCATCGCGTAGAGCGCCCCGGCAAAGCCGATCGGGATCGCCGAGATCACGAAGATCTGCAACCGCACCCGCGCCGTCTGCTTGCCCACGCTCTCGGCGGCCACTTCGTCGTCGCGGGTGGCGTCGACAAGGCGGCCATAGGGCGAGGAGAGCAGGCGATGAAAGATCCATGCCGTCAGCAGCAGCAGCAGGCAGGCGGCAATCGCATAGGCCAGCGTGTCGTCGAGCCCGATCACCGAGGGGTCGGGCCGCTCGACATTGGCCATGCCGACGCTGCCGTTGCCGATGCGGCGCTCGTTCAGCAGCACCGAATGCAGCACCTCGGCAAAGGCGAAGGTGGTGAGCGCAAGGTATTCCCCGCGCAGCCGCAGCGTCGGCCAGCCGGTGATGAGCGCAAAGAGCATCGCCGCCAGCCCGGCCACGAGAAAGCCGACCCACCATGGCGCGTTCAGCCCCACCGCATACTGGTCGAGCCCCGAAGGCGGCTCCTGGGTGACGATGGCATAGGCATAGGCGCCGGCCGCAAAGTAGGCCACCGTGCCGAAGTTGATCATGCCGCCGCGGGCATACTGAAGGTTCAGCGAGACGGTCAGCACCGAGAACATGGCGCCGAACATCAGGGTCGAGAGGACAAGCGAGTAGATCATTTGGCAGACGCGCTCCCTGCAAGGCCCTGCGGCCGGACCAGAAGAACAAGGATCACCACCGCAAAGGCGATCAGCGGGCGGTAGCCCGCCGGGATCCAGAACACCGAGACATCCATCGCCACGCCCACGATCAGCCCCGAGAGGATGACCGCATAGAGCGAGCCCAGCCCGGCAAGGATCGCCACGGCGAGGATCTGGAGGATCTGGTGAAAGGCGATGTCGGTGGAGAGCGTGGCGATGACGCCAAGCATCACCCCCGCGATCCCCGCCATCCCCGAGGAGATGAGCCATGTCGCCCGGCTGGTCTTGCGCACGTCGATGCCGCGCGAGGCTGCAAGGTCGGGATTGGCCGACATCGCCCGGATCGCAAGGCCGGTGCTCGTCTTGTTGAGGAAAATCGCCAGCGAGGCGCTGGCCAGAATGGCGAGCACCACCACGAGGATCTGGTAGTCGGTGATCCGCAGCCCCCAGAAGCGGTAGCTCGAGGCCAGCGGAATATCGAGCGTCCGGATCCCCGTGCCGATCAGCGCATCCACCGTCCCGCCGATCGCATAGGCCACGCCGACGGAGGTGATGAGCATGACCGAGGGGCCGAACCGCCGGATCGGATCATAAACCACCCGCCCGATCACCAGCCCCACGCAGGCGGTAAAGACGATGGCCACGATCGCGGCAACGAAGATGTTCACCCCCAGCGGCTTGTTCAGCGCCCATGTGGTGAAGGCCGACACGCCGAGCAGCTCCGCGTGGGCAATGTTCAAAAAGCCCTCGACCCGGCGGGTGAAGGAAAAGCCGATGGTGGCGAGGATCAGGAAGCAGCCGGTCACGATGCCGGTCAGAAAGAATTGGGCAAAGAGCGTCATGTCGGCGCCCCTGCCCGCTCGGCCTGCAAGTCGCGCCGGACACAGGGGGTCTTCTGTCCCTGCCTCCAGACGTTCGTCTGTGGGTAAGTCATCATATCTCCGTTCGCGTTTTACGGAGTATGCTTCGTTATTTTTGATCCTCAAAGGGTGAATTTCACCCAACCGCCCGAGATTTCCACAACTGCCTGAAAAATAATCGCATTATTATTCAGTATGCCCCCTATTACGGCGCCGAACACGCCTCTCGGGGGGCGGTCAGGCCGGGTGAAGCGGGGCAAAATCCCCGCGCCCGGCCCGCCCGGTTCACTTCATCGGCGCCCGCGACGCACTATTGTTGGCCTCGATCAGCTTGCGCAGAATCCCCATGAAGACCTCGCACTCCTCGGTCGAGATCGGGGCAATGAACTTGTCCTGCGCCTCCTCCATCATCGGGCGCACCCGGCGCACGAATTCGCGGCCCTCCTCGGTGATCTTCACCACCCGCGCCCGGCGGTCCGCTTCGGAGGGGGTGCGCGTGGCAAGACCCCGGCGCACCAGCCGCTTGATCACGTCCGCCCCGCTGGTCCGGTCGATTCCCACCGCCTTCGACAGCGACAGCTGGTCAAACTCGTCGCCCCCGTACAGCACGGAAAGCATGGCATATTGCACCGCCGTCAGATCCAGTCCGGCGCAGGCCTCGGCAAACAAACCAATGTGAATCTGGTGCAGACGCCGCACCAGGTATCCCGGGCGCCCCCAGAGATCGTCATACCTCTTCTGCCCGAACGGGCTATCCTGCTCACCACCGGGCTCGCCTGTCTCTGCCGAATTAACTGTCATATTACTCCTTTCTGGAGTGCACTTCTTATTGGGTCATAAAACACCATGAACTGGCCTCCGAGAAGTCCGGACTTGCCGGACCTACTTTACGACGTATACTCCCCATAATATCGCACCCACCCCCCGGCACAAGGCGGCACGGGTGCAAAGCCAGCCAAACGGAGCGCGCAACATGCAATCAGGGACCGGAGCGGGAATCGGGGCGCGGGCACCGCGCAAGGAAGACGCAAGGCACCTCAAGGGGCGGGCGCAATTCGTGGGCGATATCAAGCTCGCAGGGGGCTGGGAGGCCGCCTTCGTGCGCAGCCCGCTGGCCCATGCGCGGATCACCTCCATCACCAAGCCCGAAGGCGCCGAGGGGCGGGTCTTCACCGCCGCCGACATGGCTGACCTCAAGCCCATCCGCTGCGAATCCACCCTGCCCAGCTACAAGGTCTCCGACTACCCGGCGCTGGCGCAGGGCAAGGTGCGCTACGTGGGCGAATGCATCGCCATCTGCATCGCCCCCACCCGCGCCGAGGCCGAGGATCTGGCCGAGGCGGTGCTGGTCGATCTCGATCCCCTGCCCCCCATCCCCAACGTGCAGACCGCCCTGGCCGAAGGCGCCGCCCTGCTGCACGAGGACTGGGGCGACAATCTCTTTCTCACCACCCGCCACGACGGCGACCTTGCCGAGGCCCGGGCCAAGGCCAGCGTGGTGATCGAACGCGAGTATGAAACCGCGCGCCAGGCGATGAACCCAATGGAGGGCAAGGGCGTGCTGGCCCATTGGGACCACAAGGCCGACCAGCTCGTGGTCTACACCTCCACCCAGGTCCCCCACCTGATCCGCACCGGCCTGTCCGAATGCCTCGCCCTCGACCAATCCGAGGTGCGGGTGATCGCCCCCGATGTCGGCGGCGGATTCGGCTACAAATGCGTCCTCCAGCCCGAGGAGCTTTCGGTCGCATGGGTCGCCCGAAAGGTCGACCGCCCGATCCGCTGGACGGAGGATCGCCGCGAGCATCTCACCGCCGGGGCCAACACCCGCCAGCACAGCTACAAGATCACCGCCTACGCCGATGACGAGGGCCGTCTTCTGGGCCTCGATGCCGATATCTGGGTCGATATCGGCGCCTACTCAGTCTGGCCCTTCACCGCATGCCTCGAAGCGGCGCAGGCGGGCGGCAACCTGCCGGGGCCCTATGACATTGGTGCCTACTCCTGCCGCACCTATTCGGTCGCCACCAACAAACCCGGCTTCACCCCCTATCGCGGTGTCGCCCGGCCCGGCGTCTGCTTCGCCATGGAGCTGACGATGGATGCCATCGCCCGCGCCGTGGGCCGTGACCCGCTCGAGGTGCGCTGCCTCAATCTCGTGCAGGGCGGCGCGATGCCCTACACCAACATCACCGGCAAGTATTACGACAGCGGCGACTACCCCGCCGCCGCCCGCGAGGCCGCCCGGCTGATCGACGTGCCCGCCGTGCGCGCCCGCCAGAAGGCCGCCAGCGCCGAAGGCCGCTATCTCGGCCTCGGCTTTGCCAGCTTCACCGAGCAATCGGCCCATGGCACCAAGGTCTTCGCCTCATGGGGCCTGCCGCTGGTGCCGGGCTACGAGCAGGCCAGCGTCAAGCTCACCCCCTCGGGCACGCTCGAGGTGCGCTCGGGCAACCACTCTTTCGGGCAGGGGCTTGAAACCACGATCGCGCAGGTTGCCTGCGAGTGGCTCACCACCTCGCTCGATCAGGTCAAGGTCACCATGGGCGACACCGGCCTCACCCCCTATTCCACCGGCGCCTATGCCTCACGCGGCATGGTCATGGCCGGCGGGGCGGTCTCCAAGGCCGCCGAGGAACTGGCCCGCCGGGTCAGGGTCCACGGCGCCCACCTGCTGCAATGCGCCCCCGAAGAGGTCGAGATCCGCGAAGGCGCCGTCACCAACGGCCTCGCCTCCGCCTCCTTCGCCGAGATCGCCTCGGCCTGGTATCTCCATCCCGACCGCCTGCCCGATGACGTGAACACCGCCGGGCTGGAGGTGACAGAAGGCTACAAGCCCGACATCGACACCGGCGTCTTCACCTATGCCACCCATGCCGCACTGGTCGAGGTCGACCCGGCCACCGGGCGCACCGAGATCCTCGATTACGTGATCTTCGAGGACTGCGGCCGCCGGGTGAACCCGCTCATCCTCGACGGCCAGAGCTACGGCGGCGCGGCGCAGGGCATCGGCACCGCGCTCTTCGAGGAGGCGCTCTACGATGCCTCCGCCCAGCCCCTCACCTCCACCCTCGCCGACTACATCCTGCCCGGCCCGGCGGAGCTGCCGCACTTCCGCCTCGGCCATGCCGAAACCCTCTCGCCCCACACCCGCCACGGGATCAAGGGCGTGGGCGAAGGCGCGGCCATCGCGCCCGCCGGGGCCATCGTGAACGCCATCAACGATGCGCTCTCCCCGCTCGGCGTGGAACTCACGCAAATTCCGGCCACCCCGCACCGGGTGCTCTCGGCCATCCTCGACGCCCGCACCGCCAAGGAGGCAAGCGCATGAAACCGGCCCCCTTCTCCCACATCCGCCCCGACACCGCGGCCGCCGTCAGCGCCGGGCTCTCAGGCGAGAGTGCCAAGATCATCGCCGGCGGCCAGTCCCTCGGGCCGATGCTCAACCTGCGCCTCGCCCGCCCGGCCAAGCTCGTCGGCCTGGCGGCCCTTCCCGGGCAAGCGGAGATTTCCGAAGAGGGCGGCGCGCTGGTGATCGGCGCAGGCGTCATCCACGCCCGCATCGAGGATGGCGACAGCCCGGTCGAGCTGCCCGCGATGATGCGCCACGTCGCCCGCGGCATCGCCTATCGCGCCGTGCGCAATCGCGGCACCCTCGGCGGCTCGCTGGCCCATGCCGACCCGGCAGCCGATTGGGTCACCACCATGACCGCACTTGACGCCACCCTGCGCCTGCAAGGCGCGAGCGGCGCGCGCGCAACGCCGATGCGCGGCTTCATGCAGGGCGCCTACCGCACCGCCCTCGCGCCCGGCGAGTTCATCACCGCCGTCGAGATCGCCGCGCCCCTGCGCGCGCCGCTCTGGGGCTACCACAAGATCTGCCGCAAGGTCGGCGAGTTTGCCGACGCCATCGGCGCGGTGGTGATCGAGCCCGCCAGCGGCTACGCCCGCATTGTCGCCGGAGCCACCGGCGCCGCGCCGCTGCTCCTGCCCGAGCTGGCCGCCGATCTGGCCCGCAGCGCCACCGCCCCCGCGCCCGCCCGCATCACCGAGGCGCTCGCCGCCGCGCTGCCCGGCGCCGACCGGGTCA
This sequence comes from Oceanicola sp. 502str15, assembly GCF_024105635.1. Classification (NCBI taxonomy): domain Bacteria; kingdom Pseudomonadati; phylum Pseudomonadota; class Alphaproteobacteria; order Rhodobacterales; family Roseobacteraceae; genus Oceanicola; species Oceanicola sp. 502str15. The sequence goes on along the minus strand of NZ_WYDQ01000001.1, from coordinate 205,812 downwards.
AGCTGCACCAGCTCACCACCTCCCTCGCCCGCGCCATCGACAAGGTCATCGCCCAATGAACAAGCCGCTTTCCCCCACAGATGTCGCCGCCCCCGAGGCCCCCCTCGCCCTGCGCCTCACCGTCAACGGCGAAGCCGCCGACGTGCTGGCCACGCCCCGCACCCAGCTTGCCGAGATCCTGCGCGACAAGCTCGACCTCACCGCCACCCACCTCGCCTGCGAACAGGGCGTCTGCGGGGCCTGCACCGTCATGGTCAACGGCAGGCCCACCCGCTCCTGCATCACCTTCGCCGCCGATTGCGACGGCGCCGAGGTGCAGACCCTCGAAGGCTGGCAGGGCGATGCGCTGATGGACAGGCTCCGCGCCGCCTTCACCCGCAACCACGCCCTGCAATGCGGCTTCTGCACCCCCGGAATGCTCGCCACCGCCCGCGATCTGGTCGAGCGCCTGCCCGCGCCCGACGAGACCCGCATCCGCAACGAACTCTCCGGCAACCTCTGCCGCTGCACCGGCTACGTCGGCATCGTCGCCTCCATCGCTCAGGTGATCGAAGAGCGCGACGCCGCCGGCATCCCGCCCCTGCCCCAACCGCCCGATGCCACGCCGCCCGCCCGCGGCTTCACCCCCTTCGAGCCGCGCGCCGAGGCCGCTGCCGTGGCCGAGGCCCCCACCGGCTCCGCCACCGTCGAGGACGGCTGGACCGTGGTACGCCGCCAGGTCGCCCTCGCCCACCCCACGGCCGATGTCTGGGCCCTCTTCTCCGACCTCCCCGCCGTCGCCCGCTGCCTTCCCGGCGCCGAGCTGGCCGAAACCGATGGAAAGTCCTTCACCGGCCACGTCGGCGTGCGCTTCGGCCCGATCTCGGCCCGCTTCGAGGGCCAGGGCGATTTCACCGCCGACGACCCGGCCCGCGAAGGCCGCGTCACCGGGCGCGGCAAGGACCGGGGCGGGCAGAGCAACGTCGAAGGCGCGCTGAGCTTCAAGGTGGCCGAAGCCGCCGCCGACACCTCGACAGTCGACGTCGCCTTCCGCTTCCGCATCGAGGGGATGCTCGGCCAGTTCAACCGTCCCGAGCTGGTGAACGGCCTCGTCGATTACATTCTCGGCGAATTCGTCGCCAACTGCGACGCCGTGCTCTCGGGCGGCGAGGCCCGCGAAAGCAAGGGCGTCAGCGCCTGGGCCGTGATGAAGGCCGTGGTGAAGGGCTGGTTCCGCAAGCGCTGAACCCACCCGCAAAGCAAAAGGGGCGGCCCCGCACCGGAGCCGCCCCTTTTTGTTTGCTCTCCGACGCCCGCCTACACCGGCAGCACCAGCGCATTGGGCACCAGCAGCGTGTCGTAGACGGCAATCCGCGACGAAAGCAGCAGGCTCCCGTCCTCCTGCCGCCGGAACCGGTCAATCATCCGCCCGGCCTGGTGCAACCGCCCCTCGGGCAGCTCGGCCAGCGTTTCGATCAGGATGTAGTTCACCTCGGCGCAGATCGTGCCATCCGCCTCGATGCCCGTGACGCGGGTGTTGGTCATGTAGTGGCGCAGATAGCGCGGCCCGAACATCGAAGTCTTCGAGATCGCCAGCGCCCGGTCCTTCAGCATCGCCTTGCTCTCGCAATAGACAAGCCCCACCGGGCGGCCATGGTCGAAGTTCTCGCGGCTGGTGATGTTGTAAAAGGCGTCCTCGGTAAAGAACTCGGGCCAGTCCTCGAGATCGCCATCGTCGAGCACGGCGCAGTACTCTGCGTTGAACTCCTCGATATCGAGCCGCGCCACGCGGCGCTGGTCGGCCTCCTCGGGGGTCGGTTTGGCTGCCATGTTCACAGGCCCATCTCCTGTCTCCAGTGCTTGTACATCGCCCGGATCGCCGCTTCGGAAATCAGGGTTTCCGAGGTGCCGGCAGGCACATCCGGGTCGAGCACCACGAGGTGCTCGCCGCCGGTCGAGTTCAGCATCCCGTCCTGCACGAACTTGATCGCCTCGTTGTCCTCCAGCCCGAGAAAGCCCGCAGGCCCCATCAGGTTGCCCTGCCGCAGCCGGTGGCGCTCCATTTCCTCGTCGTCGTCCTCGTAGCCGAACATCGTCCAGACCATCGTGAACTCGTTGGGGCCGTTGGGCACGATCTGGCGCACGCCCAGCGTGTTCATCTCGCGCTGCACGATCAGCCCCGGCCAGACCACCTGCATCGTCACCGACCAGGGGCTGTCGAACTCGGGGATGAAATCCATCAGCCGCGGGTCTTCCAGCGTCAGCCCGTCACGATAGGCCCGCATCTCGGCCTTGTTCTCCTCCGACACCGCATTGTCGCTCTTGGCCGAGGCCATGGTCGAATGCCGCCCGCGCGGATCGACGATCATGGCCGACTTGTTGCCGGCCACCAGCAACCCGAAGGTCACGAGGAAGGTGTGCAGCAGGGTGGCGTGGTAAGGGTCCTTCAGGTTCTCGGGGTAGAGCTTCCAGTTGCCCATCAGGGTGTGGCGGTAGTGGCCCAACACCTTCAGCTTGCGGCCCGAAAAGACGGTGTCGAAATCGGTCAGCATCTCCTCGCCCAGGTATTCCTCGAAGCTCTCCACATCGGGGCTGAACGAGGCAAAGACCGCGCCGTTGCGCTGGGTGGTGTAGAGCTTCTTCACCCCGTGGTTCTCGGGGCGGAAGTCGGGGCCCATGCCCCCCTGCCCGTTCACGCCCCGCCGGAACGGCACGCCCGCAAGGTTGCCCTTCAGGTCGTAGCTCCACTGGTGATAGGGGCAAACGAACTCCTCGGTATTGCCCCGCAGCTCGCGGCAGAACTCCGCCGCCCGGTGCGAGCAGCGGTTCTCGAACACGTTGATCCCGCCCTCCTCGTCGCGCACCATCACCACCGGCGTCGGCCCGACGTAGGAGCGTACGAAGTCCCCCGAATTGGGCACCTCGGCCTCGAGCCCCACGTAATTCCAAGTCTTGCCGTGGAAAATGCGCTCGATCTCGCGGTCGTAGATTTCCTTGTTGGTATAGGCCCAGTCGGGCACCCGGCCGAGGCCCTCGGCAGGCCAGGCAAACCGCTTCTCGATCGGCAGCATCTTCATCTCGTCATCCTCCAGCTCGGAAAGGTTGGTTGCGGGGTCGGCCAGAACATCGGGATCAACCGGCTGGCCGCCTTCAATCAGGGCGCGCGCGGCGCGCAGGGTTTCGGCGTCGCCAAAGTCGATGGCCGCCACCACGCGGCTCTCGCCGTCAAGACACAGGAACACCGGCGCCTCGCCATCGCGGCGGATGCAGGTCAGCTCCGGGCCGATGGCGCCGTAGATCTGAAGCGTGCCGCCAAAAAGATCCGACCAGAACCACGGCATCTCGGGCCGCGCCTGCGGCGTCCCGGCAATGGCGCGGGCGGTGCGCGCGGCGGAGAGGTTGGCGTGCTGCCAGCTTTCCACCCGGCTCTCGGCGCTCGACAGCTCGTCGCGGATCACCGCCACATCGCCGACCGCGTAGATCGCCGCATCGGAGGTGCGGTTCTGCGCATCCACCAGCACGCCGCCGCGGTCCGAAACCGCCAGCCCGGCCGCGCGGGCCAGCGCGTCGCGTGGCACCGCCCCGACGCCGACCACGATGCAATCGGCCTCGACCATGCTGCCATCGGCCAGCGTCACCCCCTCGGGGCCAACCGCGCCCACGCCCGCACCAAGGCGCAGGTCCACTTCGTTCTGCTCCGCCACCCAGCCAAGGAACTCGGCCGCCTCGGCGGGCAGCAGGCGTTTCAGCAGCCTGTCCTGCGCCTCGATCACCGTGGCCTTCAGGCCCAGCGCGCGGGCGGCGGAGGCCAGTTCCAGCCCGATGAAGCCGCCACCGATCACGGCAACGGATCTGGCGGTCTTCAGCGCGCGTCCCAGTGCCTCGGCATGGGCAAGGTCGCGCAGGTAGTGCAGCGTCACCGCCTCCGCGCCCGGCAGCGCAATCTCGCGGGCCGCCGCGCCGGTGGCGATCACCAGCATGTCGTAGGGCAGCGTCTCGCCGCTCTCCAGCACCACGTTGCGCGCCGCGCGGTCGATCCCGGCCACCGGCGTGTCGAGCCGCATGTCCAGCTCCAGCGCCTCCGCCTCGCCCGGCTCGAACACATGCGCCTCCGCCAGCGTCGACTTGCCCAGCAGCAGATCCTTCGACAGCGGCGGGCGCTCGTAGGGCGGGTGCGGCTCGTCGCCCAACAGGGTGATCGCCCCGGCAAACCCCTCGGCCCGCGCCCCGCGCGCCGCCTCGGCCCCGGCCTGCCCGGCGCCCACGATCACGAGGCGGCGAAAATCCTTCGCCGGCCCCTTCGCCGCGCCCGCGCCAGCCGCGCCCTCCACCTCCTTCGGCTCGGTATCGACCCAGATGATCCCCTCGTCGATCTTCACCGCATAGGTGGCGATGTCCTTGGTCACCGGCGTGCCCTGCGCCTTGCCCGAGCGGATGTCGAACAGCCCCTGGTGCAGCGGGCACTCCACGCAGCCGTTCTCCACATGCCCGTCGGTCAGCAGGGCAAAGGCATGGGTGCAGATGTTGCCGGTCGCATAAATTTCGCCATCCAGCGAAAACAGCGCCAGCCGCAGCCCGTCGACCTCCACCGCCATCGAGCCCTCGGCATGAACCTGCCCCGCCGGGATATTGGTGAACTGAAAGCTCATGACCCGGCCCCGATCAGCGGCAGCCCCATCAGCGCGGCGGCGGTGTCGTGGCAGACAAGCCGGCGCGTCGCCTCGTCCAGCGGCGCGGTCTCGATGAACTCCACCGCCGCCTCCGTGTCCTCATAGGGGTAGTCGACCGAAAACATCACACCCTCCGCCCCCATCTCGCCCAGCGCCCCCATCAGCGAGGGGTGCGAGCAGACGCCCGAGGTGGTGATGACGATGTTGCGGGTGAAATACTGCGACGGCGGCAGCGCCAGCTCCACGCCCATCGGATAGGCGCCAAAGCGCGAATCGTAGCGCCAGCGCAGGAAGGGCAGCGCCTCGCCCATGTGGCCGAGCACGATCTTCACGCCCGGAAAGCGGTCGAACACCCCGGCAAAGAGCAGCCGCAGCGCATGGCTGCCCGTCTCTACGCCCCAGCCCCATGTGGCGCCATGCAGCACCGGCATGCCCTCGAGCACATAGGGGGTGGCATAGGCATTGGTCGGATGCAGGTAGAAGGGCACGCCCAGCCGCTCCAGCTCGGCCCAGAACAAATCGTATTCCGGCGCGTCGTAATAGGTGCCATGGGTGTGGCCGTTCACCAGACAGCCCAGAAAGCCAAGCTCCTTCACCGCCCGCTGCAACTCGGCCACCGCCGCCTCCGGGTCGTGCATCGGCAGGCTGGCAAGCCCCGAAAGCCGCTCGGGCCGCATCGCCACCTTGGCGGCAAGAAAGTCGTTCGCCTGTCGCGCCGCCTCCACCGCCGTCTCGGCAGGCTCGCCCTGCGCCCCCGGCCCGGTGAGCGACAGCACCGTGCGCACGATCCCGCCCCTGTCCATCAGCTCGATCCGCTCGCCGTCAAAATCGCCCAGCCGCTGCATCAGCCGCTCGGCCTGCACCTTGGGGATCAGCTTGAGAAAGGCGGCCGAATGCTTCTCGAAGCCCGGCGCCATGAAGTGCTCTTCAAAGGTGATCTTGGGGGTCATCTGGCCTTCCTGTTCTCTGTCGTCGGGTGGGCGTGTCATAATATGCAGTATACTTCTCTTTTTCGCGCAGCAAGGTTTTTCTCAGCCTTTCCGGCTACAGGATCAGGTCGGGCACGAGGGTTGCGATGCCGGGCACGTAGGTGATCAGCAGCAGCACCAGCAGGTTGACGATGATGAAGGGCCATATGCCCGCAATGATCTCGGCCACCGGCTTCTGCAGGGTCGAGGAGGCCACGAACAGGTCCAGCCCGAAGGGCGGCGTGACCATGCCGAGGGTCACGTTGACGGCGACGATCATGCCAAAATGCACCGGGTCGATCCCCAGGCTCTGCGCCACCGGAAACAGCGCCGGCACAAGGATGAGCTGAATCGAATTGGGGTCCACGAACATCCCGGCAATGATGAAGGCCACGTTGGCCACCATCAGAAACAGGATCGGCCCGGCATTGGCATCCGTCACCAGCGCCACCAGCATGTTGGGAATCTGGAGCAGCGTGATGAAATAGGAGAGCAGCGTGCCCAGCGCCAGCAGCAGAAAGATCACCGCGTTCTGGATCGCCGCCTTCTCGGCCACCTCGATCATCCCGCGCAGATCGAGGCTGCGGTAAACGAACATCTCCACCACGATAGCGTAAACCACGCTCACCACGGCGGCCTCGGTCGGGGTGAAGATCCCGCCATAGATGCCGCCGAGGATCAGCGCCGGCATCCCCAGCGCCCAGCCCGCCCCGGCCAGCGCCTGCCCTATCTCGCCCAGCGTGGCGCGCGGATCGCCCTGCACCCCGGTGCGGCGGGCCTCGATGGCGGTGAGCACGGCAAAGGCCAGCCCCATCACCACACCCACCGAAAGCCCGGCGGCAAAGAGCGCGGTGATCGAGGTGCCGGTGATCCAGCCGTAGACGATGAGGGTGATCGAGGGCGGAATCAGCAGCGCCGTCTCGGCCGACGACACGATCAGCCCGAGCGAGAACTTGTCCCTGAACTTCGCGCGGCGCAGCTCGGGGTAGAGGATATGCCCCATCGCCGCCACCGTGGCCGGCGCCGAGCCCGAAACCGAGCCGAAGCCCATCGCCCCGCCGATGGTGGTATAGCCGATCCCGCCCCGCGCATGGCCCACCAGCGCGCGCACCAGCCCGGTGAGCCGCCCGGCAATCTGCCCCCGCCCCATCAGCTCGGCAGCGAACAGAAAGAACGGAATCGCCAGCAGCAAAGACTGGTTGATCCCGCCCGTCACCTTCTGCGCGATGATCAGGTCCGGCATCCCCGGAAAGAACCCCGCCTTCAGCGCCAGCGTCGGGATCGCCAGCACCATCAGCATCTCGAAACCCGCAATCAGCAGGATCACCGCCAGCAGGGCAATGGCGACGCCGGGGATCATTCGGGCAGCTCCCCACTCGGCGCATAGCGGTCGATCACCCCGAACAGGCTCGCCCCGTAACGCAGCGCCAGCAGGATGAACCCGGCACAGGGCGCCACGTAGATCCAGCCGATCGGCATTGGCAAGGTCGCGCTCTGCTGCCCGCTGGCAAAGACGAAAGCAGCCGTATTCCCCGCCAGCCAGGCCATGTAGAGCGCAAACAGCGCCCCCACCCCGTCGATGATCCGGCGCAGCGGCAGGCCGGACCGCGCGGCAATCCGGTCGCGCCAGCTATCGACCGCCACCTGCTTGCCCCGCTCCAGCGCCAACCCGGCGGCGAGGAACACGAGGAAGATGTTCATCACCCGCACCACCTCGTCGATCCAGTGAAACGAGGCGGCCAGCGAGCCGCCAAGCTCGCGGACCAGCACGTTGAAGGCAAACAGGGCGGTCATGCCGAGAAGCAGTGCAACAAGGGTTGTCCGCTCCAGAAGGCGAAGCAGGTCCAGGGCTTTTGACATAATGCTGCCTCTCGGTGGCCTGTCCTGCCGCTCAGTTCATCACGGCGTCATAGGCGGCCTGATAGGCCTCGAAGAGCTTGGCCCCCTCCTCGCCCGAGCGCGCCAGAAAGGCATCGCGGGCAGCGGGGAACATCTTTTCGCGCAGCGCCGCGATTTCCTCTGCCGAAGGCTCGATCACCGTCACCTCCGCCGCGCGGATCGCCTCCAGCGAGGTTTCGCCCGCTGCCGCCTTATGCGCCATCATTTCGGGAATGATCTCCTGCAGGGAGGAGCTGATCGCCTCGCGGTGGCTCTCGTCGAGGCCGGTCCACACCATCGGGCTGAACAGCACCACGTTCTCGATGGCCCCGTGGTTGGACAGCGCAAGATAGTCCTGCACCTCGAAGAATTTCATGTTGAAGATCGTATCCAGCGGGTTCTCCTCGCCATCCACCACGCCGGTCTGCAACGCGGTGTAAAGTTCGCCGAAGGGAATCGGCACGCCCTTCACCCCGATCGCCCCCATCGATTCGACCAGCACCGCCGATTCCATCACCCGAAAGCTCTGCCCCTCGAACTCGGCCACCGTCTCGATCGGCTTGCTGGAGGTGAACTGCTTGGTGCCATTGGGATAATGCGACACACAGGTCACGCCCCGGCTGTTGAAGCTCTCGCAGAAGGCATCGCTGAAACCGCTCTCGCGGATCGCCTGCGCCTTCTCCGGGTCCGCCGGATAGAGGAACGGAATGTCCATGATCGAGGCCACCGGGTTGAACCCGCCCATGAAGGCAACCGGCCCCGCCGTTGCGTCAAGCGCCCCGAACTGCACCGCCTCGGTCATTTCGCGCTGGCTCCCCAACTGGCTTTGCGGGAAGATCTGCAGCGCCACCGCGCCATCGGTCTTTTCCGAGACCATTTCAGCCACCTTTTCCAGCATCACATGGGTGGTCGAGGCCGGGGCCTCCACATGTCCGAGGCGCAATGTCACCTCCTGGGCGGCACTGGCAGAGGCGGCTACGGCAAGGGCTGCCGAGGCGAGGGCAAGGCGGAGTGGTGCTGTCATGATCACAGGTCCCTGTTCGGTGGGTGGCGTTTCGCTCAATTTATGCAGCATACCCCATATTTGAAGAATTTTCCATCCCCACCCTTCAAACCCGCCTCATTTGCACAATAATCAGGCAAAAACCGGCAGTAACGCCCATTCCGTCAGCCATTTCACCCGATCCCGAGCGGACAGACGGGATAAAGGGAGTATACATCATATTTTGCTTGCAACCCCGCCCCACCGCTTTCATCCTAGGCGCGACCAATTGAGGAGCATACTTCATGAAGCCCATCCGCATCGGCCAGATCGTGCCGTCGTCCAACGTCACGATGGAAACCGAGATCCCCGCCCTCCTGCGGGCGCGCGAGACGGTGGCGCCCGAGCGCTTCACCTTCCACTCCTCGCGGATGCGCATGAAGAAGGTCACCAAGGAGGAGCTGGCGGCCATGGATGCCGACAGCGACCGCTGCGCCCTCGAACTCTCCGACGCCAAGGTCGACGTGATGGGCTACGCCTGCCTCGTCGCCATCATGTCCATGGGCCACGGCTACCACCGCACCTCGCAGGAACGCCTCCACGCGGTAACGCAAGGCAACGACGCCCCCGCCCCCGTCGTCACCTCCGCCGGCGCGCTGGTCGAGGGGATCAAGGCCATCGGTGCCAAACGGGTCGCCGTCGTCGCCCCCTACATGAAACCCCTCACCGAGATGGTGGTCGACTACATCCGCAACGAGGGCATCGAGGTCGTCACATGGCGGGCGCTCGAGATCGCCGACAACCTCGCCGTCGCCGCCCACGACCCGATGAACCTGCCCGGCATCGTCGCCGAGATGGACACCTCCGAGGTCGACGCCGTGGTGCTCTCCGCCTGCGTTCAGATGCCCTCGCTCCCCGCCGTCTCCACCGTCGAGGCCCGCGTCGGCAAGCCCGTGCTCACCGCCGCCATCGCCACCACCTGGCAGATGCTGAAGGCGCTCGACCTCGACACCCGCGTTCCGGGCGGCGGCACGCTGCTCTCGGGCGCCTACTGAAAGGCCCGCCATGACCCAAGGCTACAACCTCCACGCCAACGGCATCCGCCAGCACCTGATCCGCTACGCCGGTCCCGAAGGCGCGCCCGAGATGCTGCTGATCCCCGGCATCACCTCCCCCGCCATCACCTGGGGCTTCGTGGCCGAACGGCTGGCCGAGCGCTTTGATGTGCACGTGCTCGACGTGCGCGGGCGCGGCCTCTCGCAATCCGGCGACCTCGACTACACCCTCGATGCCATGGCCGATGACGCCATCGCCATCGCCCAAACCATGAACAGCCCCATCGTGCTCGGCCACTCCATGGGCGCCCGCACCGCGATCCGCGCCAACGCCCGCAACGCCGATGCCTTCTCGGGCTACATCCTCGTCGACCCGCCCACCTCCGGCCCGAACCGCCGCGCCTACCCCTCCAAATGGCCGTGGTATGGCGACAGCATCGTGATGGCCGCGAAGGGCTGCTCGGCCGAGGACATGCGCGCCTTCTGCCCGACCTGGACCGACGAGCAACTCGCGCTCCGCGCCGAATGGCTGCACACCTGCCACTGGGGCGCCATCCGCATCGCCTTCGACGGCTTCCACACCGATGACATCCACGCCGATCTCCCCGCCATCACCAAACCCGCCCGGCTGGTGATCGCGGGCGGCGCAACCGTGGTCGACGCCGACGATCAGGCCGAAATCGCGCGCCTCAACCCCGCCATCGAGCAGCGCACCGTTGCCGGGGCGGGCCACATGATCCCCTGGGACGACCTCGAAGGCTTCCTCGGCGCGGTCATGGACTTCCCCGCCTGACACCAAACGCCACCCAACCCCGGAGACCCCAATGGATCAAGCCAGCTTCACCGAGATCTGCCTGCACCAGCTGAAGATGTCGGGCGTGCACGAGGGCGAAAAGCTCGTCGTGCTCACACAGGGCAGCGACCGGCTCGACTACGCCGATGCCTTCATGGCCGCAGGCCAGCGCCTCGGCGCCAAGATGTATCACATGCGCCTGCCCGCCCCCCTGCCCACCGGCGGCTGGAACGTGGGCGTCACCGGCCTCGCAGCCCTGCCCGATGCGGTCGAGGCGCTGAAGAACTGCGACATGCTGATCGACTGCGTCTTCCTGCTGTTCTCCCCCGAGCAGTTCGCCATCCAGGATGCCGGCACCCGCATCCTCACCGCCGTCGAGCCGCCCGAGCTGCTGGCCCGGATGATGCCCTACCCCGAACTGCGCGAGAAGGTCGAGATCGCCGGCGAGATGCTCGGCAAGGCCAAGGTCATGCGCATCACCTCGCCCCACGGCACCGATGTCACCTACAAGCTCAACACCTACCCCGCCGTCACCGAATACGCCTGCACCGACGAGCCCGGCCGCTGGGACCACTGGCCCTCCGGCTTCGTCTTCACCGGCGGCGACGACGATGGCGTCGACGGGCAGATCGTGGTGGCGCCGGGCGATATCCTGCTGCCCCAGAACATGTATGTCAGCTCGCCCATCACCTACACCATCGAGAAGGGCTGGATCACCGACATGCGCGGCGACCTCGATTGCGAGCTGGTCAAATCCTACATGGACGCCTTCAACGACGAGCGCGGCAAGGGCATGAGCCACGTCGGCTGGGGCATGAACCCCCACGCCAAGTGGCACGGCATGACCCCGGGCGAGTTCCCCGGCGGCATGGGCATGGAGCCGCGCAGCTTCTACGGCAACGTCATGTTCTCCACCGGCCCCAACAACGAGCTCGGCGGCCCCAACGACACCCCCTGCCACCTCGATATCCCGATGCGCAACTGCTCGCTCTTCCTCGATGACGAGCCCATCGTGATCGACGGCGACATCGTGGTGAAAGAGATCCAGCTCGCGGCCCGCTGAGCCGCGCGGCCCGAACAAGGGAAATCCCATGTCACAAGAACAGGTCTATGCCGCGGCGGGCTTCGGCCAGCCGGTCCCGCGCGGCACCCGCCCCGCGATCGTGGTGGTCGACTTCTCCTACGGCTTCACCGACCCCACCTACCCCACCGGCGCCGACATGTCGGCCCAGATGGCCGCCACCCGGCGCCTCACCGACCTCGCCCGCGAGATGGGCCTGCCGGTGATCTACACCACCATCGCCTACCAGCCCCGCGAGCGCGACACCCTCGCATGGCTGAGGAAAGCCGCCGGCATGGCCGACCTCCTCGTCGGCTCCCGCCTCGTCGAGATAGATGCCGCCACAGGCATCCAGCCCTCCGATCCGGTGCTGGTGAAACACGGCGCCTCCGCCTTCTTCGGCACCAACCTCGCCGCCCTGCTCACCTCCGCGCAGGTCGACACCCTCATCGTCACCGGCGCCACCACCTCCGGCTGCGTGCGCGCCTCCGTGGTCGATGCGGTGCAATCGGGCTTCAACGTGCTGGTGCCAGAGGACTGCTGCGCCGACCGCGCCGAAGCCCCGCACAAGGCCAACCTCTACGACATGGGCCAGAAATACGCCGACGTGATCACCGCCGCCGAGGCCGAAACCTACCTGCTGTCCCTGAAACCCGCCTGAAGGGAAGGCCCCGTCGGCCGGTCAATCTGGTGCCCGCGGCCGGACTCGAACCGGCACGGCATAAAGCCAAGAGATTTTAAGTCTCCAGTGTCTACCATTCCACCACGCGGGCACGGGGGCGGTTGCGCGGCGAACATACCCGGCCCCGCGCCGGGCGCAAACCCGAAGCTCGGCCCTGTCGCCCCGCCCGCCACCGGCCCGCCACCGGCCCTGCCCGCCCCCGGTCTTCGGACGCTCGGGGGGGGGAGCGCACGGTGCATTGGTTAATGCCCGCCTGCCGATTTTCGTATGTACGGGGTGTGCACGGGATGTGTACCGGATGTGACATCCGTTTTCGTGGTTAATCGCGACCGGTAAAGGCCCCGCACGTCCCTGTCACGGACCCGGCCCTAGGGCCGTGAGTCGGCGCGTGGTCGGGCGCTCAGATGTCCTGGTTCTTCAGCATGTCCATCAACCCGCGCTCGGGGAGCCAGGGGTTGAACTCCAGCGCCTGCTCCAGCGCCGTCTTCGCCTCGCCGTTGCGCCCCAGCCCCATCAGGGTCAGCGCCTTTCCGGCGATGGCGGCGTAATGGTCGGGGGCGCGGGCAATGGCGGCGTCCAGATCGGTCAGCGCCGGGGCATAATCCTGCTGCATGAAGCGGATGAAGGCGCGTTGGTTGTAGCCCTCCGCATAGCCGGGGCAATAGGCAACCAGAGCGTCGAAGGCCTTGATCGCGCCCACAAAATCCCGCACGTCCCGCCGGTCCATGCCTTCGTCGAGCAGCTGCTGGGCATGGGCATCGGGGGCGGTGGCCCAGATGTCCCACATCGCGTTGGAGCGCATCCGTGCCTCCTCGGCGTTGCCGGCCTCGCGCACCGCCTTAAGCACCTCGGCCCGCTTTTCCGGCTCCACGAGATCCGCCATCCCGCTCATGTCGCAGGTCTCTGCGCTGGCAGGGAAGGCCGCGAGCGCGGCGGCCATCAGGGCGGGGATCAACCGTTTGCTAACCATGTCCCAGCCTCGCCTGCCGGGGGCTTCCCGGTCAACGCCCCACACGAAAACATGATTAACACCGCCCCGCCCCCGCCCTCCGGGCGCCGGGGCGTGGTGTTGATAATCTCCTAACCGCCCGCACGCATCTTGACCCCCCCGCTCCACCCGGGCACAGATCGCCCCATGTTCCCGTTCCGAGATCACAACCCCTCCCGCACCACCCCATGGGTCACGCTCGGGCTGATCGTGGCAAACATCGCCGTCTACCTGCTGATGACCCTGCCGCTCAACGACCTGCAACTCATTGCATTCTATCAGGAATACGGCCTCACCCCGGCCCGCCCGGAAGCGTCCGACTACCTGACGGCCATGTTCCTCCACGGCGGGGTGATGCACCTCGCGGGCAACATGCTGTTCCTGTGGATCTACGGCGACAACCTCGAGGACGAGATGGGTCACCTGCCGTTCCTCGGCTTCTACCTGGCCACCGGCGTCGTCGCCTCCTTTCTCCACGTCACCACTTCCCCCGGCAGCCCGGTGCCGCTGGTCGGCGCTTCCGGCGCCATCGCCGGGGTCATGGGCGGCTACCTTCTGCTGTTCCCCAAGGCCAAGATAGATGTGCTCTTCATCATTGTAATCATTCCCAAAATCTGGCCCATCCCGGCCTGGATCGTGCTCGCGATCTGGTTTGCGCTACAGCTGGTCAACGGCGCCGCCAGTCCCGCCGCAGGCGGCGGCGTGGCCTATTGGGCCCACGTCGGCGGCTTCCTCGCGGGCGTCATCGGCACCCTCCCCTGGTTCCTCAAGGAAGGCGCCGCCCGCTGGTGGCAAAGAACCGACGGCCACCCGCCCCACCCCGACGCCCACTACGGCCAGCTGTCCAACACCTCGATCCCAACCGTGCGGAGACGAAAATGAGCGAAGCCCCCCGCCGCGCCACCTGCCACTGCGGCGCGGTCGAACTCGAAGTCACCCTGGTGCCCGAAGGCATGGGCTCGCTGCGACGCTGCGATTGCTCCTTCTGCCGCCGCCGCGGCGCCGCGCCGGTCTCGGTGAAGCTGGCCGATCTGCGGGTGGTGAAGGGAGAGGAAAAACTGACGCTTTACACCTGGGGCACCCGCACCGCGAAGCACTGGTTCTGCGCCACCTGCGGCATCTACACCCATCACCAGCGCCGCTCGGACCCCACCCAATACGGGGTGAACGCCGGCTGTCTCGAGGGCGTCAACCCCCGCGACTTCGAGCCGATCCCCTGGTCAGACGGCGTGAACCACCCCAGCGATCGCGCCTGAAACCCCTGTTCCGTATGGATATTTTCAGCAAGAAAATGCAATGGGCCAGCGCGCCCACGCGGGGCCTTGCGCCCTGTGGAACGGCCCGAGGCTCAAGGCCCCGGCGGCCGCTTGTCAGCCCCGAACGAGCTTTGCGAACTTGCCGAAGATCTCGGTGTTGGCGGCGATGATCGAACCGCTTTCCAGCACCCGCTCGCCCGCGTCCATCGCCTCGACGAAGCCACCGGCTTCGCGCACGATCAGCTCGCCCGCGGCAATGTCCCACGGGTTCAGGCGGCGTTCCCAGTAACCGTCGAGCCGTCCGGCGGCGACATAGGCGAGGTCCAGCGCGGCGGCCCCCCAGCGGCGCACACCGGCGCAGGTGGGCAGCAGGCGGCCGCAGGCCTTGAGGGTTTCGGGCAACTCGGGGCGGCCACCGAAGGGCAGGCCGGTGGCAAAGATGCTTTCGATCAGCTTGTCGCGGCCCGACACCCGAAGGCGGGTCTCGTTCATCCAGGCGCCGGCGCCCTTTTCGGCCCAGAAGCACTCGTCCTTGGCCGGGTCGTAGACCACGCCCGCCACGACTTCGCCCTTGTGTTCCAGCGCGATCGACACCGCCCAATGGGGCAGCCCGTGCAGAAAGTTGGTGGTGCCGTCCAGCGGGTCCACGATCCAGCGGCGCGTCGGGTCTTCGCCATCCTCGCCGCCGCCTTCCTCGCCCAGCCAGCCATAGGTCGGCCGTGCGCCCATCAGCTCGTCCTTGACGATCTCTTCCGCCCGCATATCGGCCCGCGACACGAAATCGCCCGGCCCCTTGGAGCTGACCTGCAGGTTCTCCACCTCGTGAAAGTCTTTCACCAGCGAACGGCCGGCCTTGCGGGCGGCCTTGATCATGGTGTTGAGGTTAGCACTGCCCGTCATCATCCGGCTCCTTTGGCACTCAAGGCCGCGCGTATAGGCCGGAATGGCCCCGCTGCCAAGGGCTACCCCGCGCGTTGCAGCTTCAGCGGCTCGGTCCGCGCCAACCGCAGGAAATGGGCCATGTAGGGCTTGCTCGCCTCCTCGCTGCGGGTGGCGGCATAGAGGCGGCGGGTCAGGCCGGTTTCGGTGAGCGGGCGGGTGATGTAGTCGTCGCTCTTCAGCGTAGCCCGCAGCACCCAGTCGGGCAGCACGCTCACGCCGCGCCCCGAGGCCACCAGCAGCAGGATCACCGCCGTCAGCTCGCTCTGGCGAACCTGCCTCGGCTGCACCTTGGCCGGCGTCAGAAACTGCGAGAACACATCGAGCCGCGCCTGGTCGACCGGATAGGTGATGAGCACCTCGTCGCGCAGATCCTCCGGCGAGATCCAGGCCTTCTCGGCCAGCGGATGCGAGGCGGCGGCCACGAAGGTGGGCTGATAGTCGAACAGCGGCGCAAAGCCGATGCCGGGCAGATCCTCGGGGTCGGAAGACACTACGAGGTCGACCTCCTCGCGGTTCAGCGCCGGAAGCGCATCGAAGGCGAGGCCCGGGCGCACGTCCACATCCACATCCGGCCAGGCCCGGCGAAACTGCTCCAGCACCGGAAACAGCCACTCGAAACAGGCGTGGCACTCGATGGCAATGTGCAGCCGCCCGGTCTTGCCCGAGCGCAGCGCCTTGAAGTCCTGCTCCAGCGCCTCGATCTCCGGCAGGATCTTCTCGGCCAGCTTCAGCAGCCGGTGCCCGGCGGCAGAAAGCTTCAGCGGCTTGGAGCGGCGCACGAACAGCTCGACCCCCGCCTGGTCCTCCAGCCCCTTGATCTGATGGGACAGTGCCGATTGGGTGATGTTGAGCATATCGGCCGCGCGCGCCAGCCCTCCGGCCTGGTGGATCGCGCGGACACTGCGCAGGTGGCGGAATTCGATATGCATATGAAACTCATGATGGTGTTGAGAGTTATGAGCTTGTTTCACATCCACGCAAATGCGACAACCAAAACCGACCTAATACATATGAGACCCGTCATGCCCGCCGCTCCTTCTGTTTCTTTCGAGTTCTTCCCGCCGCAGAGTCTCGAGGCCTCTTTCCGCCTCTGGGACACGGTGAACGTGCTCGCTCCGCTGAACCCCTCTTTCGTTTCCGTCACTTACGGCGCCGGCGGCACCACCCGCGAGCTGACCCGCGAGGCGGTGGCAACGCTGCACAAGTCGTCGGGCCTCAACGTGGCCGCGCATCTCACCTGCGTCGACGCGACTCGCGACGAAACGCTGGGAATCGCCCGCGGCTTCCACGAGGCCGGCGTGCGCGAGATCGTGGCGCTGCGGGGCGATCCGCCCAAGGGCTCGACCGGCTTCGAGCCGCACCCAGAGGGCTTTGCCAACGCCTGCGAGCTGATCACCGCGCTCAAGGACACCGGCGACTTCAAGATCCGCGTCGGCGCCTACCCCGATCCGCACCCCGAGGCCAAGGGCGACGGGGCCGATGTGTCCTGGCTCAAGCAGAAGTTCGAGGCCGGGGCCGATGAGGCGATCACCCAGTTCTTCTTCGAGGCCGAGACGTTCCTGCGCTTCCGCGACGCCTGCGCCGCGGCGGGCATCGACAAGCCGGTGATCCCCGGCGTGCTGCCGATCGAGAACTTCAAGAACACCGCCCGCTTCGCGGCCCGCTGCGGCGCCCATGTGCCCCAGTGGATGGTGGATGCCTTCGAGGCCGCCGAGCGCGACGGGCGCGAGGAGCTTCTGGCCACCGCGCTGGCCACCGAGCTCTGCACCGAGCTGCTGGATGAAGGCGTGGAGCACCTCCACTTCTACACCCTCAACCGCCCCGGCCTGACCCGCGACGTCTGCCGCGCCATCGGCGTGCAGCCCGCGCAGGCACTGGAAAACGTGGCCTGACCTCGCCACCCCGTAGGGCGGGACTTGTCCCGCCTTACCTGCCCCCCTCAGGGTCTCCGAAGGTCAGGTAGTCCCACATCCGCTCCATGATCCGCCCGCCCCAGGTGTCGCGCTGCGCCGCCTCCTCGGGCGTCACCAGCAAGCCCTCGTGCCCGCTCGCCAGCACCTCCAGCTCGATCCGCGCCGCATCCTCGGCATACCAGGCCAGCACCACCGCCTCCTCAATGCTTTCGCCCACCGTCACCAACCCGTTGCCGCGCATCACGCCGGCCCGCATTCCTGCCATCTGCGCCGCCAACGCCTCGGCGCTCGCATCGTCCCGTATCAGCAGCGGCGAATCCCAAAGCGCCATCCCGGCTCTGAAATAGGCCCCCATCCCGTGCCGCATCTGCGGCACCAGCCCCAGCGTCGAAAGCGCCATGATCTTCGGCGGCATGCTCCGGGTGATCCCACCCGCCTCGGGGCGCGCCTTGTAGAGCTGCTGATGTATCCGCACCTCGCCCAGCACCCCTTCCGGCAGCGGGCCGTGCACCGGCACCACCGTGCCAGCCGCGCCGACAGGCACCTGCCCCATCGGCACCGGCGCGCAAACCAGAAACTCCTCTGCTGAAAGCCGCAGCGAGCAATGCCCATAGGCATGGGCCAGCCCGGCCCGCCCCAGCGCACGGGCCGCCATCCTGAGCTTCACCTCACGCACGGCTTCAGTCGTCATCGTCACGGAACTCGGCAATATCGGGCTTGGCGCCCCACTTGCAAAACCCCTTCGGCTCCGCCGGAAACTGCCGCTCGCGCCAGAGCAACTCATCGGCGATCTCGGCCACACCGGAGGAATATTCAAACACCATCCCGTCCGGCCCCTCGAAGTAGAGAAACTTCGCCGTCGACGTCGGATGCCGCCCCGGCCCGAAGACCATCCGCACATCCCGCTCGACCAGAAAGTTGAAACTGCGCTGAATGTCATCCGCGCTTTCAACCTGATGATTTATATGCTGAATCCCCTTCCGCTGCGCCGGAAACAGCGCAATCGTATGATGCACCTCGTCGATCCGCAGCAAGGGCGCATCGCCGATCCGGTCGCTCACCCGCGCGTTGCACACCTTGGTCCAAAAGGCCTCGTCCCGCGCCAGATCGGTCGAGCACAGGCCCACATGGCTGAACCCGGTAATCCCCGCATCCCGCGTGCCATGATACCGCTGCCCGCTCATCTCGGGCCGCACGGCCAGTTCAATCCGGTTGCCGGTCGGGTCATCGAACCCGATGAAGGCCCGCACCTGCCGCAGCCCCGCCTCCTCGGGCGTGCCCAGATGCACCCCATGGCCCAAGGCCTCCAACGCGGCGGCGGCCTCTTCCAGCTCGCCCTCGCTCGCCACCTCGAAGCCGACCGCGTGGTCACTCGGGTCGCCGTCGAAGTAGCACAGCGTATGCGCCCGCGCGTCGCTCTTGAAATAGGCCGCCCCGCGCCGCCGTTCGGCCACCTCCAGCCCGAGGTAGTCGCGGGCAAAAAATTCCGCCCCCTCAAGGTCGCGCGTGCCCATTCGGACATAGCTCACATCGCGTAGAGAAATCATGGCTCCCCCCCGTATTCCGGCACCGAACTCCGGCTCCCCCAGGCGCAAAAACTGCCCGGAGCCTGCGCAAACTGCCGCGCCAGCCGATCCTCCCGCGCCGCGCCCTCGGCGACATAGCCAAACAGCATTTCGTCAGGCCCGCGAAAGCCGATGAACAGCTCCCCCGAGGCAGGCCGCCGCCCCGGCCCCGCCACCACCGGCACCTGATGGGCTTGCATGAAGTATCCGGCCTGCATCACCTGATCCATGCCCTCCACTTCAAACTGCATTTCCAGCAGCCCGTCCCGCCCGCTCGGCAGGATCGTCACCCGGTGGTGCGCGCCGTCGATCGCCAGATAGGCCCCCTCGCCTATGTAATCCGTCACCTGCGCCCCCAGCACCTCGCACCAAAGCGCGATATCCGCCTCAACCTCGGTGCTGGCAATCACCACCCCGGCAAAGCCGCATATCCCGGCGTCTCGCGGCCCGTGATAGCGCCATCCGCTGCTAAGCGGACGAACCACCAGCTCCAGCGCCAGCCCGCCGCGCAGCCGCACGCCCGCCATCTCCCGGCACCGTCTCTCGGCGCAATCGCCCGCGCTGCCGCGCCACACCTTGTGTCCCCGCGCCACCAGCCGCTCGACGACCGCCGCCATCGCCGCCTCGTCGCGCAGCTCCAGCCCAAGCGAAGCGCCCTCGCCATCGCCCCCGGCCCGCTGCACCAGTGCCAGCGCGTGATCGCGGAAGTCCGAGCGAAACAGCGCCAGCCCCTCCTCCGTCGCCGCCACCGGCTCCAGCCCGACGATCCGCTCAGCAAACTCCGCCGAGCGCGCCAGGTCGGCCACGCCGAGCCGCACATAGCTTAGCTTCTCGATCACGATTGCAGCCTCCCGCGTTCAGAGCTTCACGCAGATATTGCGCGTCTCGGTATAAAACTCCAACCCATGCACCCCGCCCTCGCGGCCAATGCCCGAATGCTTCATACCGCCAAAGGCAGTGCGCAGATCGCGCACGAACCACGAGTTCACCCATGTGATCCCCGCCTCAAGCCGCGCCGCAACCCGATGCGCCCGGCTCACGTCCTGCGTCCAGAGCATCGAGGCAAGGCCATAGGGCGTGTCATTGGCCCGCGCGATCACCTCCTCCTCCTCGTCGAAGGGCGCGATATGCACGCAAGGCCCGAAGATCTCTTCGCGCACCACAGGGCTGTCATCGCCCAGCCCGGTCCATATCGTCGGCTGCACCCAGTTGCCCCCCGCCAGCGCGCCCGACATCTCCAGCCGCCCGCCACCGGTGATCACCTCGGCGCCGCCAGCGGCTGCCTTTTGGTAATACCCCAGCACCTTCGCCGGATGATCGCTTGGGATGAGCGGCCCAAAACTGGTGCCCTTGTCAAACGGATCGCCCGCCACCAGCGCCTCGGCCTTCGCCTTCAGCCCCGCCACAAACTGCTCGAACACCGGCCGCTGCACGTAAAGCCGCTCGGTCTGCAAGCACACCTGCCCGCCGTTCATGAACACCGCCCGCGCGCTCTGCTCCAGCGCCGCCTCCATATCGGCATCGGCAAAGATCACCCCCGCGTTCTTGCCACCCAACTCGAAGCTCACCGGCCGCACACCCTTCGCCGCCGCACACATGATCGCCTCGCCCGTGCGGGTCTCGCCGGTAAAGGTGATGCCATCGACGCCCGGATGCTCCGTCAGCCATTGCCCGGCGGCATTCGGCCCCTTGCCCTGCACCACGTTGTAAACGCCCTCCGGAATGCCCGCATCGCGGATCACCTCGGCCAGCAGCGCCGCCGTAGCGGGGGTTTCCTCCGAGGGCTTCACCACCACCGTGTTGCCGCAGGCCAGCGCCGGGCCGACCTTCCATGTCATCAACAGCAGCGGCAGGTTCCACGGGCAGATCACCGCGATCACCCCGCGCGGGCCGCGCAGGGAGTAATTCAGCGCATCCCGCCCGTCCGGTGCCACGAAGGGAAACGCCTCGCCCGGCGTGTGCTTGAGCACCTCCGCAAAGGCGCGAAAGTTGGCCGCCCCGCGCGGAATATCGAGATGCGAGGCCATGCTCACCGGCTTGCCGGTATCGAGGATCTCCGCCCGCAGAAACTCCTCCGCCCGCGCGTCGATCCCGTCGGCAATCGCGTGCATCGCCTTGGCCCGCTGATCCACCGTCATCCCGCCCCAGGGCCCTTTCAGCGCCGCCCGCGCCGCCGCCACCGCCTCATCCACCTGCGCCGCGCTGGCCGCCTGCACCAGCGCCACAACCTCGCCCGTCGCCGGATTGATGTCTTCAAACAGCTCCCCGGCCTCGGGCACCGCCCTGCCTCCGATGAAGCTTGAAATCCGCGCTGCGCTGCCGCCGTCCATGGCCTGCCTCCCTGAGTTTGCGCCAGCCTAGGTCTACGCCAATTCGCGGTCAATGAAATTATCGACGATTTCAATATCACCGATAAAAACACAGGTAGTTAACACGTTATCTCTTGGCAAACCGCCGCCACCATGGCTACAACACTCCAAACGGAGGACACCCAATGCTGACCGAAGACCAACGCGCCAAGGCCGTCGCCTCGCTGCTCGAAAGCCACCGCACCAAGATCCAAGGCGAGCGCCCCTCGGCCATGTTCCCCGAGATCGCGCTGGAAGACAGCTACGCCATCTCCTCCGCCGTCGCCGAAGCGCGGGTGAAAGAGGGCCACACCATCGTCGGCCACAAGATCGGCCTCACCTCCAAGGCGATGCAGGCGGCGAGCAAGATCGACGAGCCCGACTTCGGCTATCTCTTCTCCGACCAGCTCCTCGCCGATGGCGCCAAGGTGCCCTTCGAGTCCTTCTGCAAACCCCGCGTCGAGCCCGAACTCACCTTCGTCCTGCACTCCCCCCTCAAGGGCCCCGGCGTGCAACTGATCGACGTGCTCCGCGCCACCGAATGGGTGATCCCCTCCATCGAGATCATCGACGCCCGCGTGACCGAACCCCGCAAGATCTTCGACACCGTGGCCGACAACGGCGCCGGCGCCGGCATCGTCCTCGGCGGCCGCCCGATCAAACCCGACGCGATGGACCTGCGCACCATCGGCGCCATCTTCTACCGCAACTCCGAAATCGAGGAGACCGGCCTTGCCGCAGGCGTCCTCGGCCATCCGGCCATGGCCATCGCATGGCTCGCAAACAAGCTCGGCCCCTACGGCACCGAGCTGAAACCGGGCGACTACATGCTTTCGGGCAGCTTCACCCGCCCGGTCCACGCGCAGAAGGGCGACACGCTCCACGCCGACTTCGGCCCCCTCGGCTCGGTGGCGGTGCAGTTCACGTAGGGCGGGACTTGTCCCGCCATGCCAACGGCAACACCCCGGCAAGCCGCGCCGGGGTGACAATGAGCCCGCCTTAGCGCCAAGATCGCCCCCGGCCCGCCGCTGCCCTTGCGCCCCGTTCCCTCACGGGCAATATGGGGCCGCAACACGACAAGGGGCAAAATGGCACTTCCCGTCCGCGATCAGGCCAAATACTGGACCGTCGCCGCGCTGATCTTCTTCGCGGCCCTCTACCTGCTGGGCGATGTGATCCTGCCCTTCCTGCTCGGCGGCGCGGTGGCCTATTGCCTCGATCCGGTGGCAGATCGGCTCGAGCGCCTCGGCCTCCACCGCATCCTCGCGGTCATCCTCATCTCGGTCGTCGCCCTGCTGATCTTCGTCCTCGGGGCGCTGCTGATCCTGCCCACGCTGGTCGAACAGTCGATCTCGCTGTTCAAGGCCGCCCCGCAGATCTTCTCCGACCTGCGCAACTTTCTGAACACCAGCTTTCCTTCCTTGATGGATGGCGAAAGCACGGTGTCAAAGTCGCTCTCCACCCTGGGCGAAACCATCCAGTCCCGCGGCGGCGAGCTTGTGACCTCGCTGGTCGCCTCGGTCTCCGGCATCGTCAACGTGCTGGTGCTGCTGGTCCTGGTGCCCATCGTCGCCTTCTATCTGCTGCTCGACTGGGACCGCATGGTGGCCAAGGTCGATGACCTGCTGCCCCGCGACCACGCCCCCACCGTCCGCCACCTCGCCGGCGAGATCGACAAGACGCTCGCCGCCTTCATCCGCGGCCAGGGCACCGTCTGCCTCGTGCTGGGCATCTTCTACGCCGTCGCGCTCATGGCCGTGGGCCTCAACTTCGGCCTCGTCGTCGGGGCCGTGGCCGGGGCGCTCACCTTCATCCCCTACGTCGGGGCGCTGGTCGGCGGGGCGCTGGCCATCGGGCTCGCTTTCTTCCAGTTCTGGGGCGAATGGTGGTGGATCGGGGCTGTGGCCGTGATCTTCTTCGTCGGCCAGTTCCTCGAGGGCAACGTGCTCACCCCCAACCTCGTCGGCCAATCCGTCGGCCTGCACCCGGTCTGGCTGATCTTCGCGCTCTCCGCCTTCGGCGCGCTCTTCGGTTTCACCGGCATGCTGGTGGCCGTGCCCGTGGCAGCCTCGCTCGGGGTCATCGCCCGCTGGGGGATCCAGCAATACAAACAGGGCCGCCTCTACCGCGGCACCGAAGAGGCCCCGCCGGCCACCGTCGCGGTCTCCCACGCCGACACCCCCGACAGCGAGTAGGCCCATGCCCCGCCAGCTCCCGATAGACCTCCCGGTGATCGAAGCCACCGGGCGCGATGCCTTCTTTGTTGCCCCCGCCAACGCCGATGCCGTGGCGCTGATCGACGACAGCGGCAACTGGCCGGGCGGGCGGCTCCTGCTGAGCGGGCCGGAGGGCTCGGGCAAGAGCCACCTCGCCGCGATCTGGGCCGCCGATACCGGGGCCACCGCGCTCGCCGCCGAAGATATCGCCAGCCTCGCCCCGCCTGCCCCGGGCGCGGCCCTGCTGGTGGAGGACATCCACCTGCTGATGGGCAGCCGCAGCCGCGAAGAGCCGCTCTTCCATCTGCTGAACCGCGCCGCCGACGCCCGCGCCCGCCTGCTGCTGACCGCCCGCGAGCCGCTGCCCGCCCCGGTCCTGCCCGATCTCGCCACCCGGCTCTCGGCCACGCCCCGCGCCCGCCTGCACGCCCCCGACGACGCCCTGCTCACCGCCCTGCTGGTGAAGCTCTTCGACGACCGACAGCTTGCCCCCACCCCCAAGCTCATCGCCTACCTGCTGGTCCACATGGAGCGCTCCTCCGCCGCCGCCCGCCGCACCGTGGCCGCGCTCGACCGGCATCAACTCGCCACCGGGCGCAAGCTCACCCGAAAACTGGCCCGCGAGGTCTTGGATGGAGAGGTAAACTCGGGCACATAAGAGCATGAAAAGCGTCATATAATCGTGACCTTGCGCGCCTAAACCCCAGCCATGACAAAATCCGACTTCCTCACCGCCCCCTATCCCGCCCCGGTCGACCTTCCCGAGGTCGACATCACCGGGCCCTCGCGCTTCTACAATCGCGAGCTGTCCTGGCTCGGGTTCAACTGGCGGGTGCTCGAAGAGGCCGAGAATCCGCGCGTTCCCCTGCTCGAACGCATCCGCTTCGTGTCGATCTCGGCCACCAACCTCGACGAGTTCTACACCGTCCGCGTCGCCGGCCTGCGCGAGCTGGCCAATGCCGGCAACACCACGCCGGGGGCCGATGGTCTCAGCCCCGCCGAGCAGCTCGTGATGATCAACGCCGACGCCCGCAAGCTGATGGCTCGCCAGCAGGAAACATGGGCCGCCCTGCGCGGCGAGATGGAAGCCAACGACATCTCCCTGCTCGACGCCAAGAGCCTCACCAAGTCCGACCACGCTTTTCTGTCCGAGTATTTCCTCGCCCAGGTCTTCCCCGTGCTCTCGCCGCTCGCCATCGACCCGGCGCACCCGTTTCCCTTCATCGCCAACACCGGCTTCTGCCTCGCCCTGCAGCTCGAAAGCGAGCACTCCGGGCGCAAGCTCGATGCCATCCTGCCGATCCCCCATCAGGTCGACCGCTTCATCGCCCTGCCCGCGACCGAGGGCAAAACCCGCTTCCTCCCGCTCGAGGTGCTGCTGCGCCTGCACATCGGCTCGCTGTTTCCGGGCTACAAGGAAAAGGGCTCCTGCACCTTCAGGGTGCTGCGCGACAGCGATCTCGAACTCGAGGAAGAGGCCGAGGATCTGGTGCGCGAGTTCGAAACCGCGCTCAAGCGGCGCCGTCGCGGCGAGGTCGTGCGCCTCAACATGTCCGCCGGGGCACCCCGGGCTCTGAAGGCGCTGATCATGCGCGAGTTGGAGGTCGATGACGAAGAGGTCATCGAGACCGATGGCATCCTCGGCGTGGCCGACCTCAAGGAGCTGGTCATCGACACCCGCCCCGATCTGCTCTGGCCCAACTTCACCCCCCGGGTCCCCGAGCGGGTGCAGGACCACGAGGGCGACATGTTCGCCGCGATCCGCCAGAAGGACATGCTGCTCCACCACCCCTACGAGACCTTCGACATGGTGGTGCGCTTTCTCCAGCAGGCCGCGCGCGACCCCGACGTGGTGGCCATCAAGCAAACCCTCTACCGCACCTCCAAGAACTCCCCCATCGTCGAGGCGCTCTGCGAGGCGGCCGAGGATGGCAAGTCGGTCACCGCGCTGGTCGAGCTGAAGGCGCGCTTCGACGAGGCCGCCAACATCCGCCAGTCGCGGCGTCTGGAGCGGGCCGGGGCGCATGTGGTCTACGGCTTCATGCACTACAAGACCCATGCCAAGATCAGCACGGTGGTGCGCCGCGAGGGCAGCGAGCTGGTGACCTACACCCACTACGGCACCGGCAACTACCACCCGATCACCGCCCGCATCTACACCGACATGTCGCTGTTCACCTGCGACAAGGCGCTGGGCCGAGACGCGGGCAAGGTCTTCAACTACCTCTCGGGCTATGCCCAGCCCGGCGCGCTCGAAAACCTCTCGATCTCCCCGATCTCGCTCAAGCCCACCCTGCTCAAGATGATCGCCGCCGAGGCCGAGCACGCCCGCGCCGGCAAGCCGGCCGAGATATGGGCCAAGATGAACTCGCTGATCGAACCCGACGTGATCGACGCGCTCTACGCCGCCTCCCAGGCCGGGGTGAAGATCAGCCTCGTGATCCGCGGCATCTGCGGCGTGCGCCCCGGCATCAAGGGCCTCTCCGAGAATATCCGCGTCAAGTCGATCGTCGGGCGCTACCTCGAACACTCCCGCATCGTCTGCTTCGGCAACGGCCACGGGCTTCCGGCCAAGAAATCGCGGGTCTACATCTCCTCCGCCGACTGGATGGGCCGCAATCTGATCCGCCGGGTCGAAACCCTCGTGGAGTGCACCAACCCCACCGTGAAGGCACAGATCACCGAGCAGGTCATGGCCGCCAACATGGCCGACACCGCGCAGAGCTGGGTGATGAATCCCGATGGCAGCTTCTTCCGCCCCGAGATCGACAAGGGCACCCAGCCCTTCAACTGCCACCGCTTCTTCATGGAAAATCCGTCGCTTTCGGGCCGCGGCTCGGCGGGGGCCAGCGACGTTCCCGAGCTGACGCACTCCAAAGATTGACCTTTGCCGCTCGCGCCCTCTATCACAAAAGAGCGTTAATCGCCCCGGGGAGACAACATGGACGGATCTGGCGAACAGCAGCGTGGCTGGGGCCCTTTCGGACGCCCGATTTTCGACCACCCCGACGCCCAGGCGCTGTCGCGCGTCGGTGTGATCGACATCGGCTCGAACTCCGTGCGTATGGTCATCTTCGACGGCGCGGCCCGCTCTCCGGCCTATTTCTTCAATGAAAAGGTGATGTGCGGGCTGGGTGAAGGCATGGGCGAAACCGGCCGCCTCAATCCCGAGGGCCGGGTGCGCGCCCTCGCCGCCATCCGCCGCTTCCACGTTCTGGCACGCGGCATGGGCATCCCGCCCCTCACCGCCTGCGCCACCGCCGCCGTGCGCAATGCCGATGACGGCAAGGCCTTCTGCGAGGAGGTCGAGGCCGCCACCGGCCTCAAGGTCTATGTGGTCGACGGCGAGGAAGAGGCGCGTCTTTCCGCGCAGGGCGTGCTCGTCGGCTGGCCCGGCGCCACCGGTCTGGCCTGCGACATCGGCGGTTCCTCCATGGAGCTCGCGCTGCTCGAAGACGGCGGCGTGGGGGCACGCGCCTCCACCTCCCTCGGCCCGCTGCGGCTGAACACCATCAAGGGCGGGCGCAAGGCCCGGCGCGCCGAGATCGACCAGGTGCTGAACCGGCTGTCCGAGCGGATGCCCCAGCATAAGCGCCTCTACCTCGTCGGCGGCTCCTGGCGGGCCATCGCCAAGATCGACATCCTGCGCCGCGGCTACCCGCTGCACGTGCTGCACGACTATCACGCCACCCCCGCCCAGCTGCGCAAGACCCTCGACTGGCTGCGCGGCCGCGACCTCGAGGAGGTCCGCTCCGAGGCCGGCCTCTCCTCCGCCCGTATCGCGCTGGTGCCGATCGCGGGCGAGGTGCTGCGACGGCTGATGAAGACCTTCGGCACCAAGGAAGTCTGGATCTCGGCCTACGGCATTCGCGAGGGCATGCTCTACGAGCAGATGTCCGACCTGATCCGCGCCCGCGACCCGCTGATCGAGGCCGCCCGCTTCGACGAGGTGCAAAACGCCCGCGTCCCCGGCTTCGGCCGCACCCTCTACGATTTCGTGGCGCCCCTGTTCCGCTCGGTGCGCCCCGAAAAGCAGCGCCTGATCAAGACCGCCTGCCTGCTGCACGACGTGTCATGGCGGGCGCACCCCGACTACCGGGGCGAGGTCTGCTTCGACAATGCCACCCGCTCCAACCTCGGCGGCATCGACCATCAGGGCCGCGTCTTCGTCGGCCTCGCCCTGCTGCACCGCTACCGCAACGCCGCGCCCGGCTCCCACCTCGCCCCCATGGTCGAGCTGCTCTCCGACAAGGACCGGCAGATGGCGGTGGTGCTGGGCAAGGCCATGCGCTTCGGCGCCATGTTCTCGGGCAACAACCCAGAAGCCATGTGCCGCCTCGACTATCGACCCAAGAAGAAAGAGCTCAACCTCGTGCTCCCCCGCGCCGCCGCCGATCTCTACGGCGAGGTGGCCGAAGCCCGGTTCAAATCCCTCGCCACCGAGCTCGGCTGCAATTTCGAGGTGCGCCTTGCTGGCGACTGACCGGATGAAAACCCCATGACAGACTGGCCCACCACCCTGCGCCTGCCCTACTTCGACGGGGCCGAGGTGCCCTTCGAGGTCACGCCCGAGGCCGCCGCCCATGGCACCGAGACCGTCACCCGCGCCATCGCCGCCTTCACCGGCCTCACCGCCGCCGACCGCCTGGCCGATAGCCTGCACGTCTACAACTACTACCGCGACTTCCACGCCGCCGTCGGTGGCGAAGACTGGCTCGACGCCGAAATGGGCGTGCCCGAAAGCCCCTCCGAGATCTGGCCCCACGTCACGCCGGGCCCCCTTCAGCTCACCGTCGACCATTACGCCGAGGGCAAGCCGCTCTACATGGTCATGGAGGCCGAATGCGCCTGGGAAGAAGAGCACGGGCTGATGATGGTCTGGAAGGGCGGCGCGCAGCTCACCAAGACCGGCGGCTACGATGGCCACGTGAGCAATGCCAACGCCTACGCCAACGATAAACTCGCCGGTGTCGTCTATTCCGCGAGCAATCCCGCGCTCACCACGCGCCGCGACTAGGCCGCTGGGCAGCCCCCACCGCCCCTAAAGCTCGATCTCGCCCTCCGGGTCGAAATCGGGCGCCGGCCGTCCCGGCGCGCGCTCCATCTCTTCCGGCGTCTTGCGCCGGATGATGATATCGCCGTTCGCCAGCTTCTCGGGCGGGTGATACTGATCGAACTCGCCAATCATTTCAGCCAGTTCCGCCATCTTCGGACCCAGCGTCTCCGCCAGGTCGCGCATCATCGGCTCCATCTCCCGCGCCATGTCTTCCAGCGCGGGCTCCATCTCTTCGGCAAGGCCGCGGAAGAAGAGCATCATCCCCTCTTCCACGAGGTTGAAGCCCTCATCCATGTCGCCACGAGGCCGCTCTTCGGCCTCCTGCGCCATGGCCGGGCCGAGGGCGAGCAGGCTCGCAAGGGTCAAGGCAGCTAGGTGTTTCATGGCGCCAATATAGGCGCTGGCGCGTCACATTTCAAAGTCAGAGCGCCAGATCGACACTCACCGGAAAGTGGTCGGAGGCCGTCACCAGCGCCTCGCGCAGCTCCGGCAGGGCATAAATCGCAGGGTCGTCAAAGGGATGCCAGATCCGCCAGCCCTTCGCCTTCTCCGCCAGCCCGGGCGAGAGCATCAGGTAATCGAGCAGCGCACTCAGGTAGCGGCCCTCCTCGCGCAGGTAGAACCGCGCCGAGGTGTCATGCGCCTGCATCACGCCCCCCGCCATCGCCAGCCGCGCATGCGGGTCGACCAGACGCCGGGCTTCGGGTTGATCCGCGCCCAGCACGATCTCCATCCCCGAGCGCCCGAACAAGGCTTCGTATTCATCCAGCCCCGGCCCGTCGTTGAAATCCCCCGCCACCACCAGCGCCTCGCCCCGCGCCAGATGGTGCTCCACCCGGCGCCGCAGCCAGATCGACTGCGCCAGCTGCTTGCGTCGGTTGGCAATGGAAATCCGCGTCGCATCGGCCTCCGAGCGCGCGCCATGGGGCGCCTTGCTCTTGATATGCACGCCAATCAGCCGCACCGGCTCGGCCAGCCCCTTCAGTCGCAGCTCCGCCTCAAGCGGCGGCTTGGAAAACCGCACGAGGTCTTCGCGCGCGTCGATATCAAGGTCGATCCGGAACACCCCGTCAAAGCGCGGCGCGCCCTCATGCCCCTTCTTGCCGGTCTCCTCGCCCACCGGATCATGGCGCGCCTCCACCGTGTCCGGGTCATAAAGCAGCGCCAGCTCCTGCTGGGTGTCATTGGCAAAGCCCACCAGCGCCTTGCGCGCCCTCAGCCCGAAGGCCTGCGCAAACCCCTCCAGCGCCGCCTCGGTCCGGCGCGGCGCCTTCCAGTCCGGCGCCTCCACCACCAGCACCGCATCGGCATCCAGCGCCGTGAAGACCACGCCCAACGCCTCGAGCTGCGCCGCGCGGGTCACGTTCCAGCGGGCCGACCACTCGCCATCGGCCAGCGGCGCGCCCGCCTCGTCGAACAGCGCGTTGAACCATTCCACGTTGTAGGTCGCCAGCCTCACGGCGCGTTGATCTCTTCCCAGGCCCGGTTCACCGCGATCATCCGCTTCTCGGCCATCCGCACAGCCTCCTCGGGCACGCCCCGCGCCATCATCACGTCCGGATGGCTCTCGCGCACCTGTCGCTTCCATGCGGCGCGAATCTCGTCCTTCGGCGCATCAGGCGACACCCCCAGCACCGCGTAGGGGTCCGGCTCGGCATCGGGCACAAACCGCGCCCTGAGCGAGCGAAACTCCCGCTCGCTCACCCGAAAGATCGCCGCCACCCGCGCCAGAAAGTCATCTTCCTTGGGATGATACTCGCCATCCGCCATGGCGATATGAAACAGCCCCTCCAGCAGGTCGGCCAGCACCCCGTGGCGGTCGTCGAACATCCGCGCAATCCGCGCCGCATATTCCTCGAACCCCGCCACATCCTGCCGCGCAAGGTTGAAGACCCGCGCCGCATTGGCCTCCTCGGCGGGCGGAATGCTGAAAACCTCCCGAAAGGCCGTCACCTCGTCCTTGGTCACCTGCCCGTCGGCCTTGGCCATCTTGGCCCCCAGCGCGATGACGGCGATGGTAAAGCCCACGCTGCGCTCCGGCGCGGTGCGCAGCTTGTCGAACACCGCCGAAAGCCCCTCGCCAGCGGCAAGGGCCGAAATTGCATCACCTATCCGGGTCCAGATCGACATGGGGGTCACCTTAGCGGCCCGCGCCGGGCGGGTCACAAGAATTTCTGCATCAGCACAAGGTCATGCCAGCGGTCGAACTTGCGCCCCACCTCGCGCAGCCGCGCCACCTCTGCAAAGCCCAGCGCCGCATGAAAGGCCAGGCCCGCGCCATTCTCGCCGCTCACCCCCGCAAAAACCGAGTGCACCCCCGCCGCCTTCGCATCATCGCACAGCGCCGCCATCAGCGCCCGCCCCGCGCCCTGCCCCTGCGCGGCCTCCACCAGCGCGATCGAGTGCTCCACGGTGTGCCGGTAGCCCACCCCGCCCCGGAACGGCCCATAGCTGGCATAGCCCAGCACCGCGCCGCCCGCCTCGGCCACCCAGAAGGGCTGCCCCGCCGCCATCTGCGCGGCAATCTCTCCGGGCGTCTTCTCCACCGAGTTGAAGGTCACGACAGTCTCGCGGATCACATGGTTGACGATCTCGCAGATCGCCGCCGCATCCCCCGGCCCCGCCCGCCTTACCTCAGCCACTTCGGCCCTTCGGGCGTGTCGATCTGCGCCGCCAGCCCGGTGTCGCCCGCCGTCAGCATCACCCGTGCGTCCTCCAGCCCCAGCGCGTCCAGCGCCGCCACCTCGGGATGGGCCACCACCAGCCGCTTCAGCGTCAGCCCCCGGTCCGGCAGCTTGGGCGCCGGATGCGGTCCCTGCCACTCGATCAGCGCCGGATGCAGGTTGTCCAGCGGCAGCACCCCATCCTGCGGCACCGCCATCGCCCAGCGATAGGCGCCGCGCTGCAAGGCCATCGGCACCCCGGCGCCGGGAAGCGCCGCCACCGCCGCGTCAAGATCGTCCACCCGGCACACCCAGCGCCCCAGCACCGGCGGACCGGAAAACCGGTCGAGGTCAAACCACCGCGCCCGCCCCGGCGCGGCTCCCTCCGGATCAATCGCGATCACCTCCAGGTATTCCTCGCCGCCCAGCGACAGCAGCGCATTATGCGTCCCAAAGGCCTCATGCACCCCGCCCGGGTCACAGGTCACGCCCAATGCATCCCGCACATGCGCCACCCCCTCCTCCAGCCGCGTGCAAAGCACCGCGATATGGTCGAATGCGATTCCCAGCTTCATTTTCTTGCTCCAAATACTCTCCCCGACCCTGCCGCGCGCGCGCCGCCGGACGCAAGGTACAACGCCGGCCAAGGGCCGGGGGGCGGCGCGGGGTGGGCGGGCGGGCGCGCCGCCCCCCGGTGCCCTACCCGCGCGCCTCGCGGATCAGTTTCAGCACATCCTGCGCCGCATTCGGAATGTTCGTGCCCGGCCCGAAAATCGCCTTTACCCCGGATTTGTAAAGAAAATCATAGTCCTGCTGCGGAATGACCCCGCCACAGATCACAATGATATCCTCCGCCCCGGCCGCCGTCAGCGCCTGCACCAGCTTGGGCGCCAGCGTCTTGTGCCCCGCCGCCTGGCTCGAAATCCCGATCACATGCACGTCGTTGTCCACCGCGTCCTGCGCGGCTTCCTCCGGCGTCTGAAACAGCGGGCCCACGTCCACGTCAAAGCCGATATCGGCAAAGGCGGTGGCAATCACCTTGGCACCCCGGTCGTGGCCGTCCTGCCCCATCTTCACCACCAGCATACGGGGCCGGCGGCCCTCGTCTTCGGCGAAGGCCTCCACCGAGGCCTGGATCGCCGCAAACCCCTCGTCGCCGTCATAGGCCGCGCCGTAAACACCCGCCAAAGTCTTCACCTCGGCCCGATGACGGCCGAACACCTTTTCCATCGCCATGCTGATCTCTCCCACGCTGGCCCTCGCCCGGGCCGCCTCCACCGCCGCTTCCAACAGGTTGCCGCCTTCCCTCGCCCGCCGCTCAAGCTCACCCAGCGCCGCATCGCAAGCCGCGCCATCGCGCTCGGCGCGGATCTTCTCCAGCCGCGCCACCTGCGCCTCGCGCACCTTCACATTGTCGACGTCCAGAATGTCGATCGGGTCTTCCTTGTCCTTCCGGTACTTGTTGACCCCGACGATCACCTCCTCGCCCCGGTCGATCATCGCCTGCCGCCGCGCCGCCGACTCCTCGATCCTGAGCTTGGGCATCCCCGACGCAACCGCCTTGGTCATCCCGCCAAGGCTCTCCACCTCTTCCATCAGCTCCCAGGCCTTCTGGATCAGCTCGTCGGTCAGGCTCTCCACGTAGTAGGAGCCCGCCAGCGGGTCGACCACCCGCGTCACCTGCGTCTCCTCCTGAAGCACCAACTGCGTGTTCCGCGCAATCCGGGCCGAAAACTCGGTGGGCAGGGCAATCGCCTCGTCGAGCGCGTTGGTGTGCAGGCTCTGCGTGCCCCCAAGCACCGCACTCATCGCCTCATATGCGGTGCGGATGACGTTGTTGTAGGGGTCCTGCTCCTGAAGGCTCACGCCCGAGGTCTGGCAATGGGTCCGCAGCATCTTGCTCCGCTCACTCTTCGCGCCAAACTCCGTCATGATCCGGTGCCACAGCGTCCGCGCGGCGCGCAGCTTGGCGATCTCCATGAAAAAGTTCATCCCGATGGCGAAGAAAAAGCTCAGCCGCCCGGCAAACTTGTCCACGTCCATGCCTGCATCCATCGCCGCACGCACATACTCGCGCCCGTCCGCCAGCGTATAGGCCAGCTCCTGCACCAGGTTCGCGCCCGCCTCCTGCATGTGGTAGCCCGAGATCGAGATCGAGTTGAATTTCGGCATCTCGTTGCTGGTATATTCGATGATATCCGAGATGATCCGCATCGAGGGCTCTGGCGGATACACATAGGTATTCCGCACCATGAACTCCTTCAGAATGTCATTCTGGATCGTCCCGGAAAGCAGGCTGCGGTCATGCCCCTGCTCCTCGCCGGTCACGATGAAACTGGCCAGAATCGGAATCACCGCCCCGTTCATCGTCATGCTCACCGACACCTGATCCAGCGGAATCCCGTCGAACAGGATCTTCATGTCCTCGACGGAATCGATCGCCACCCCGGCCTTGCCGACATCGCCCTCCACCCGCTCGTGATCGCTGTCATAGCCCCGGTGCGTGGCCAGATCGAAGGCCACCGAAACCCCCTGCTGCCCGGCATCCAAAGCCTTGCGATAAAACGCATTGCTCTCCTCGGCGGTCGAAAACCCCGCATATTGCCGAATGGTCCATGGCCGCCCGGCATACATCGTCGCCTTGGGGCCGCGGGTAAACGGCGCCTCGCCCGGGATCGAGCCCATATGGCCCAGCCCCTCTACATCTTCCTCGGTGTAGAGCGGCTTGACGCGGATGCCTTCCAGCGTCTCCCAATCAAGGCTCTCCAGCGGTTTGCCCCGCAGTTCCTTCTCGGCAATCGCCTTCCAGTCGTCACTCTTGCTCATCGGAGGCTCCTTTTCGGGTCCGGTTCATGTCTCACGTTCTCAACAGGCCGCGCCGCAGCCTCTTCGCATTCGGCGCGGCCGCGCCTATATCCTTGGCAACAGGAGGATTTCATGCGGCTCACCCCCATCGCTCTGGCACTCACCCTCGCCGCGCCCGCCTTCGCGCAGGAAACCGGCCCGGCCGTCATCTCCGAAGGCGCGGCCGAAGAGGCGGTCGAGGCGCTGGCCGCCGAAGTCGCCGGCGATGCCGACACGCTCCAGATCCTCGCGGCCTCCGAGGTCACGCTGGCCGATTTTCTCTGGCTCCGCCGCCCGGTGGTGATCTTTGCCGACACGCCCGCCGACCCGCGCTTCATCGAGCAGCTCGAGCTTCTCACTGCCCGCCCCGGCCCGATGATGGAGCGCGACGCCGTGGTGATCACCGACACTGACCCTTCCACCCTCTCCCCGGTGCGCAAGCAGCTCCGCCCACGCGGCTTCCAGCTCGTGCTCATCGGCAAGGACGGCGAGGTGAAACTGCGCAAACCCTTCCCCTGGGACGTGCGCGAAATCACCCGCAGCATCGACAAATGGCCGCTCCGGCGTGACGAATTGCGCCAGAAGTGAGCGCCACGGCGCTTGAGAAAAGCCGCGTAAGCCCCTATATGTAAGGCGCAAGCCCCGGATGGTCCGGGCACTTCAGGAGCGGACATGACAGCGGCAATGGACAAGCGCAGCGACATTCCCTTCACTCCGATCCCGGTAACGGGCCGGACGGGGCCTCAGCCGGGGTATTGAACTCCAGCCGCACACGTTCCGCGGCCTCCCGTCCCCCCTTGCCGAAAGCGTCGATCACCGCATTGGCATAGCGCCCGAAACTGAGCGCCTGTTTCTTCATTTCGATATAATCGTGATACATGGCGATCCGCCGGGTCTGCGCCATGGACTTGAAGCTCTCGCCCCGCATGTCATCCACCAGCGCCGCAATGCTCTTGAGCTGGCTGTAATAGGCCACGATCGGGTCGATGGTCTGGCGCGGCAGCACGTGGATGTCGGGCAGCAGCACGTCGAACACCGTGTCGTTGTGCTCGCGCGGAATCAGCGGCACGAACTGCGGGTCGCCCTGCATCCGCTCCACGATCCCCTCGGCATAGCTCTCGATGCGCTCGTCGTCCCAGAGGTTGGCAAGGTTGTTGCCGATCTCGGCATAGAGCGCACGGTGCATGTCGCGCAGCTTCTCGCGCCGCAGCGCCGCCGCCTCCCGACGGTTCAGCAGCCCGTTCACAAACCACCCCGCACCCAGAAACAGGCCGGCGATCACCGCCTGCCAGATCCTCGGATCAAGGGTGGCCAGCCATTCCATCACCCCTCCGTCACCCGCTTGCTGCTGGCCCAGCCGCCCAGCGCAAAGAGCAGGAAGAGCACGAGGGTCAGCGCCTCGATCGGGGCAAATATGCCCTGCGCACTCAGCCCCACGCCCACCGCCAGCAGCCCCACGGCGCAGGCCACCGCCAGCGCCCACCAGCGCGGGCCGGGGCGAAATTTCAGCATCGCGCCCACCAGCGCCACCCAGACCAGCGCGCCAAAGGCCATGGCCGCCGCGGCCAGCCCCAGCAGCGCCGTGCCGCCGGTGGCATCGGGCGCGCCGATGCCGATCAGGCCGCCAAAGATACGGATCACTCCGTAGGCCGCCGCCACCCCCATCGGGAAGGCGACCGCATGGGCGATGAAGGCTCTCACTGCAGGTGTCATTCGAACTCCATGATCACATCGTCCACCGCCAGGCTGTCACCCGGCCCGGCGTTGATCTTTGCCACGCGGCCGGTCTTCTCGGCCCGCAGGATGTTTTCCATCTTCATCGCCTCGACGGTGCACAGCGCCTGCCCCTCCTGCACCTCGTCGCCCTCGGCCACATCGACCTTCACGATCAGGCCGGGCATCGGGCAAAGCAGCATCTTCGAGGTGTCGGGCGGCAGCCGCTCGGGCATCAGCGCGGCAAGCTCCGCCTGCCGCGGTGTCCACACCTTCACCGGCACATCCGCGCCCCGGAACCGGATGCGGAACCCGCTGACGATCTTGCCCACCTTCAGCACCATCAGCCTGCCGTCGATCTCCACGCGGGCAAGGCTGTCACCCGGCGTCCAGTCCGAAGACACCCGATGCGTGCTGCCATCCGAAAACGCCACGGTCGCCCCGCCCCGGTCGGCGGCGATCTCCGTCACCAGCGTCTCGCCGGCCACGCTCACCACCCAGTCCGAGCCGACCTTGCGCTCGTGGTTGTCCATCCGCCCCGACACCCGCGACCGGCGGATCTCGGCCAGCCGATACATCGCCGCCGCCGCCGCCGCGACCCGGCGCTTGTCGGTGCCGCTCAGCTCCACGCCCTCAAACCCCTCGGGATATTCCTCGGCAATGAAGGCCGTGGTGATATTGCCCGAAACGAACTTGGGATGGTCCATCACCGCCGCGAGGAAAGGGATGTTATGGCCGATCCCCTCCAGCTCGAAACTGTCGAGCGCCACCCGCATCTCCTCGATCGCCTCGCCCCGCGTCGGCGCCCAGGTGCAGAGCTTGGCGATCATCGGGTCGTAATACATGCTGATCTCGCCACCCTCGTAGACGCCGGTATCGTTGCGCACCGCGCGGGCGGGCTCCGAAACCTCCGCCGGGGGCCTGTAGGCCACCAGCCGCCCGATCGAGGGCAGGAAGTTGCGATAGGGGTCCTCGGCATAGATCCGGCTCTCCATCGCCCAGCCGTTCAGCTTCACATCGTCCTGCGTCATGCTCAGCGGCTCGCCATTGGCCACCCGGATCATCTGCTCCACCAGATCGACCCCGGTGATCAGCTCGGTCACCGGATGCTCCACCTGAAGCCGCGTGTTCATCTCGAGGAAGTAAAAGTTCTTCTCCCCGTCGACGATGAACTCCACCGTCCCGGCGCTGGTGTAGCCCACCGCCAGCGCCAGCGCGACGGCCTGCTCCCCCATGGCCCGGCGCGTCTCCTCATCCAGGAAGGGGCTCGGCGCCTCCTCAATCACCTTCTGGTTCCGCCGCTGGATCGAGCACTCCCGCTCGCCAAGGTAAATCCCGTTGCCATGCGCGTCGCAGAGCACCTGAATTTCAATGTGGCGCGGCTGGGTCACGAACTTCTCGATGAAGATCCGGTCATCGCCAAACGACGCCGCCGCCTCGTTCTTGCTGCTCTGAAAGCCCTCGCGTGCCTCCTGGTCATTCCAGGCAATCCGCATGCCCTTGCCGCCGCCGCCCGCGCTGGCCTTGATCATCACCGGATAGCCGACCTCCCCGGCGATCTTCACCGCCTCCTCGGCATCCTCGATCAACCCCATGTAGCCGGGCACCGTGGAAACCCCGGCCTCCTGCGCGATCTTCTTCGAGGTGATCTTGTCGCCCATCGCCTCGATCGCCCCCACCGGCGGGCCGATGAAGGCCACGCCCTCGGCCTCCAGCGCCTCGGCGAACTTGGGGTTCTCGGACAGAAAGCCATAGCCCGGATGCACAGCCTGCGCGCCGGTGGCGCGGATCGCCTCCATCACCCTGTCGATGACAATGTAGCTCTGGTTCGCCGGGGGCGGGCCGATGTGCACCGCCTCATCAGCCATCTCCACGTGCAGCGCGTTGCGGTCGGCGTCGGAATACACCGCCACCGTGCTGATCCCCATCCTGCGGGCCGTCTTGATCACGCGGCAGGCAATTTCGCCCCGGTTGGCGATCAGGATCTTGTCGAACATCTTCACTGTCCCTCTTGTGCTTGGCGACCGGCGGGGCCGGAAA
This sequence comes from Oceanicola sp. 502str15, assembly GCF_024105635.1. Lineage (NCBI taxonomy): Bacteria > Pseudomonadati > Pseudomonadota > Alphaproteobacteria > Rhodobacterales > Roseobacteraceae > Oceanicola > Oceanicola sp. 502str15. The sequence continues at coordinate 168,201 of NZ_WYDQ01000001.1, read as the reverse complement.
TGCAAAAGGCGCTCCCCGGGCGGTGGGCCCGGAGAACGCCTTGGTGATGTCGTCGGGCGGGGCGCAGGCCCCGCGCGGTAAAGTCAGAGATCGTCGGAAATGGCGCCAACGCCCGCGCCGACGGCCGCACCGACCACCGGGTTGTTGCCGGTCGCTTCAGCGGCCACGGCGCCAACACCGGCGCCCACTGCGGCGCGTTCGATGTCGTTGTCGCAGCCAGCGACGAGCAGGATTGCGGGAAGGGTGGCGCCCAGAATGATCTTGCGCATGTTTCTTTGCCTCTCAAGCACTTGGCCCGACGCCGCTGGGGCGCGCGGGGCGATTTCAGGTCTGAGAGAGAAACGGGGAGCCCGCCGGGCCGGTTCCATGGCCCGGCGGTATCTTGCTTGCCTCGGGCTGCCTCAGAAGGCGTCCGCGATGTCGTCCGACAGGGCGCCGACACCGGCACCGACTGCCGCACCGATGAGGGGGTCGTTGTCGGTGGCGCTGGCGGCAACGGCACCGATACCGGCACCAACCGCCGCACGCTGCACGTCGTTGTCCAGGCACCCGGAAAGGGCGAACACGAAAGGAAGGGCTGCCGCCCAGATGAGTTTCTGCATGATGTACTGCCTCGAAGTTTATTGTTTATGGGCAGCATTTTACCGCAACTCGCGGCGTCGGCATAGAGAAATTCGTCACATGACATGTCGGCCTGCGCCGCACAGGCGGGCTTCCGCCACGTCAAAAAAGGGTGTGGCCTGACCCGCGAGGGGCCAGACCACATAGAAGGGGAAGGGTAACGGTTTTGACTTATTAAGGCCGACGCAAGCTTGCTGGAGAACGCCGGACCATGGCTGACATTTGCAGCCGCGGCGCAGGCAAACAACCCTGGCGTGCCGTGGGGGCAAGAATGAGCCGGTTCCTGCCGGAAAGCGGGGAGGCTCGGCAAGATCACGCCCAATCCTCCTCGTCATCACCCGCCTCGAAGCCGCCGTCCGCCGCATCGAAAACCTCTGGAAAGGCCGCGCGCGCCCGCGCTTCGTCGACTCGCAGCAGCGCCTCGTAATCGGCCGGATCGAAGGGGTCTTCCGCCGGCACCACCTCGCGGCCGAACAGCCAGCTCAGGCGCCCTGCGTCGAGGTTGCCCCGCTCGAAGGGCTCATCGCCGAAATGCGCCCAGAGCGCCGCCATGAAGCCCGCATCGGCCCGGCGATCGGCCGGCCGGCGATCGGCATAGCGTTCGCGCGCCTTGATCGGCGTTGCGCCAGCCTTGGAGGGCCGTCGGATGGTGAATTGAAAATCAGTTCCGGGGAGTCGGCCGGGAAAGCCGCGATGTTTTATCATGCGCCATGCTCCCGGATGAGCAGGCGGGGGGTTGGGGCAGGCCCGAAGGCCTGCCCCAATGTAGAATCAGTACTTCGAGTAGGTCGGCTCTTCGACCACAACTTCTTCCACAACAACTTCGTCCTGCTGGGCGCAGGCAGCCACGAAGGCAACGAGGCTGATGGCGAGAAGGGTTTTGATGCTCTTCGACATCTCTGTCTCCTAATAATCTGTGAGGTGCGCAGAAAGCAGTGACACTCCCCAGGTCCCTCATTCGAGTTCACAGCCAAATAGGTCTGGCCAAGCGTGAGGTTAATGCAATTATTAGAGGAAAAACAGGCCCCTCCTTGCACATGAATGCCCTGTGGCGGGATTGCATCAAACCCACCCGGAACGGCGATGAAACGCCTTGTTTTATTAGGGTTCCCTAAAATCATTGCCACTCGCACCCAGCCTCTGTCACCAGGTAGGAGGCAATAAACTGCGTGGCCTCCGGGTCTGGCTGACCCCTTTCCACCACCCGGTCCATCAATGCGATGACGATTTGGTCGATGGGTGATTCATGTGCCTTGGCGGTGGCGAGGGCCTCGCCGTTGCACAGCGCGTCCATCTCTGCGGCCACGTCCTCGTAGCCCAGTGTGCCGCCCTGCCGGGCGATCTGCGGGGCAAGGTAGCGCATCACCAGCCAGCGTTCATCCTCACCGTCGCGAATGCCCAGATGCCGCTCCACAAGGGCATCGTGGAACACGGCCCAACCTTCGGGCAGCTCACCGGCAAGGACTGGCGTGGATGTGGAGGCCAAAAGCGCTGTCGCCAAAAAGGCTCCGCGCCAGGGCCTCCCCTCCCTGGCGCGGAACGACCGAACGCGGACGTTCGGCAAATGGTCGTGCGCCCGGAACCGGGCAATCAATCGACCAAAAAAGAATGCAACACACCCCGCCGAGCGCGATACAACGCCGCACCCGGATCTCGAATGTATGCATGAAACATTCACGTTGACCATAACCTTGAACCCTTTGCGACTGGCAAGCGGAATTTCGCTCAGAGCGGGATGTTGTCGTGTTTCTTCCATGGGTTGGTCAGCTTCTTGTTCCGAAGTGACGCAAAGGCACGTGCCACCCTCTTGCGGGTCGACCGCGGCTGGATCACCTCGTCGATGAAGCCCTTCTCGGCAGCCACGAAGGGGTTGGCAAAACGGTCCTCGTAATCCTTCGTGCGGGCCGCGATCTTCTCGGAATCGCCAAGCTCGCTCCGATACAGGATTTCCGTTGCTCCCTTGGCTCCCATCACCGCAATCTCGGCCGTGGGCCAGGCATAATTGAAGTCACCGCGCAGGTGCTTCGAGGACATCACGTCATAGGCCCCGCCATAGGCCTTGCGGGTGATCACCGTCACCTTCGGCACCGTCGCCTCGCCATAGGCGAACAGCAGCTTCGCACCGTGCTTGATGACCCCGCCATACTCCTGGCTGGTGCCCGGCAGAAAGCCCGGCACGTCCACCAGCGTCAGGATCGGAATTTCGAAGGCATCGCAGAACCTTACGAATCGCGCCGCCTTTCGCGACGAATCGATGTCGAGGCACCCGGCCAGCACCATCGGCTGATTCGCCACCACGCCCACGCTCTGCCCCTCCAGCCGGATGAACCCGGTGATGATGTTCTTGGCGTAGTCTTCCTGGATCTCGTAAAAATCCCCCTCGTCCGCGACCTTATGGATCAGCTCCTTCATGTCGTAGGGGGTGTTGGCGTTTTCCGGCACCAGCGTGTCCAGGCTCGTCTCCACCCGCGCCACATCGTCGAAGAACGGGCGCACCGGCGGCTTCTCGCGGTTGTTCAGCGGCAGAAAATCGACCAGCCGGCGCACCTCGGTCAGCGCCTCCACGTCGTTCTCAAAGGCACCGTCGGCCACGCTCGACTTCTTCGTGTGGGTCGAAGCCCCGCCCAGTTCCTCTGCCGTCACCTGCTCGTTGGTCACCGTCTTCACCACGTCGGGGCCGGTGACGAACATGTAGGACGACTCCTTCACCATGAAGATGAAGTCGGTCATCGCCGGGCTGTAGACCGCGCCCCCCGCGCAGGGGCCCATGATCACGCTGATCTGAGGCACCACGCCCGAGGCCATGACGTTGCGCTGGAACACCTCGGCATAGCCCGCAAGGCTGGCCACCCCTTCCTGAATCCGCGCCCCGCCCGAGTCGTTCAGCCCGATCACCGGCGCGCCGTTCTGCATCGCCATGTCCATGATCTTGCAGATCTTCTGGGCGTGGGTCTCGCTGAGCGAGCCGCCGAACACGGTAAAGTCCTGGCTGAACACATAGACCATCCGGCCATTGATCGTGCCCCATCCCGTCACCACCCCGTCGCCCGCCGGGCGCTGCTCCTGCATCCCGAAGTCGGTGCAGCGGTGGGCCACGAACATGTCGAACTCCTCGAACGAGCCCTCATCCAGCAGCAAGTCGATCCGCTCGCGGGCCGTCAGCTTGCCCTTGGCATGCTGCGAGGCGATCCGCTTGGCACCGCCGCCCTCGCGGGCTTCGGCCCGACGCGCTTCGAGTTGCTCCAGAATGTCCTTCATGGCCATCTCCCAGGGATTATTTTGCCGAGCTATAGGGTCTCACGGACGCGGAACAAAGGGAAATTCGGAAAATTTGCAAAGCATTGGCAACACTCAGGTTGCAAACTGCAAACCAGCAAATTCCCATGAGTCCCGCATATTTTTGCGCAGCTCATAGTAGACAAACTACATCACCCCGCCTAACTCCGCGCAATGAGTTACTCAAGTACGGTCCGTTTTGCCGACCGCTCAACCCCGCCGCATGTTTTCACGTTGGTTCTGGTCGCATCGATCACGGCGCTGACGATGAACGTGTTCCTGCCCTCGCTCCCGGCGATGGCAGCGCACTTCAACACCGAATACCGGGTCATCGGCCTGGCCGTTTCGCTGTTTCTCGCGGTCAACGCGGTGCTGCAAATCTTCGTCGGCCCGCTCTCCGACTGGTTCGGCCGCCGGGTGATGCTGATCGTCTCCATCTCCATCTTCCTCGTCGCCACGCTGGGCTGCATCTACGCGCCCACGGTCGAGGTCTTCCTGTTCTTCCGCATGGTGCAGGCGGTGGTGGCCACGGGCATGGTGCTGTCGCGCGCGATCGTGCGCGACGTGGTGCCGATGAACCAGGCCGCCTCAATGATCGGCTATGTCACCATGGGTATGTCGCTGGTGCCCATGGTCGCCCCGGCCATCGGCGGCAAGCTCGACGAGTGGTTCGGCTGGCAGGCCAACTTCTGGCTGATGTTCGGCTTCGGGGTGCTGCTCCTCGGCCTCGTCCTCACCGATCTGGGCGAAACGCTGCACACCCGCAAGGCGCGCTTTTCCGAGCAGTTCCGGGCCTACCCGGCCCTGCTCACCTCCTACCGCTTCTGGGGCTACGCGCTGGCCGCGGCCTTCGCCTCGGGCGCCTTCTTCGCCTACCTCGGCGGCGCGCCCTTCCTTGCCACCGAATACTTCGGCCTGCCGCCCTCGAAGATGGGCCTCTACTTCGGCTTTCCCGCCGTCGGATACCTGCTCGGCAATGCCTTCACCGGCCGCTTTGCAAGCCGCTTCGGGATCAACCGGCTGATCTTCTGGGGCTGCGTGCTGACGGTCGCGGGCATCGTGCTGCATCTGGCGATCTACCTCGCCGGCCTGCGCGAACCCTTCCTGTTCTTCGCCCTCTTCACCTTCGTCGGGCTGGGCAACGGGCTGGTCATGCCCAACGGCGTCGCCGGGCTGGTTTCGGTGCGCCCCGACCTCGCCGGCTCGGCCTCCGGCCTCGGCGGCTCGATCCAGATCGCGGGCGGCGCGGCGCTCTCAGCACTGTCTGCCGCCCTTCTTGGGCCGGGCTCGACCCCGGTGCCGCTGCTGCTGCTCATGCTGGCAACCGCCGTGGGCAGCCTCGGCGCGATCATCGTGGTGATCCTGCGCGAGCGCCAGCTTGGCCTCGCGGCCGAAGCGCCCTGACTTTGCAAACACTGGCGCGGGCCATGCGAATCTGCAAAATACCCGCAGCATGCCAACGCAAAAGCTATATGCCGGCGCCAAACTGCGCGAGATCCGCACGCGGCTGACCCTCACCCAGAAGGCCTTCGCCGCCAAGCTGGGGGTGTCGCTGCCCTATCTCAACCAGATGGAAAACAACAACCGCCCGGTCTCGGCCCGGGTGGTTCTGGCGCTGGCGCAGGAGTTCGGGCAGGACGTCACTGAGCTGTCGTCGGGCGACACCGAGCGGCTGGTGACCGACATGCGCGAAGCCTTCGCCGACCCGGTCTTCTCCGACACGCCCCCGCTGGCCGACTTGCGTCTCACCGCCTCCAACGCCCCCGCCCTCGCCCGCGCCTTCCTCGAGCTGCACCGCGCCCACCGGCAGGGGCAGGACAGGCTCGCGCTGCTCGACGAGGCCATGGGCACCGGCGGCCCGGCCCCGATCTCGCCCTGGGAAGAGGTCCGCGACTTCTTTCACTATTGCGACAATTACCTCGATGCCATCGACCGCGCCGCCGAGCGCTTCGGTGCCCCGGGCAAGGGCCCCGACGCCGCGGCCAGCCAACTTGAAGCAGCCGGCGTAACCCTCTCGCTCACCGACGATACCGCCCTGCGCCATTTCGATGCCCAGGCCCGCCGCCTCACCCTGCCCGCCCGCGCCTCCGCCGCCACCCGGCGCTTCCAGATCTTCCACCAGCTTGCACTAATCACGCAAAACGATCTGCTCGAAGCCACGCTCGATCTCGCCCGGTTTCAAACCGACGAGGCCCGCGCCATCGCCAAGATCGGGCTGGCCAACTACTTCGCCGGGGCCGCGCTCATGCCCTATCGCAGCTTCCTCGACGCCGCCCGCGACACCCGCCACGACCTCGAGCGCCTCGCCGACCGCTTCGGCGCCTCCATCGAGCAGGTCGCCCACCGCCTCTCCACCCTTCAGCGCCCCGGGGCCAAGGGCATCCCCTTCTTCTTCGTGCGGGTCGATCAGGCCGGCACCATCACCAAGCGCCACTCCGCGACGCGCCTGCAATTCGCGCGTTTCGGCGGCGCCTGCCCGCTCTGGAACGTGCACCGCGCCTTCGAAACCCCGGGCCGCTTCCTGCGCCAGCTTGCCGAAACCCCCGATGGCGTGCGCTACATCTCCCTCGCCTGTGATGTCTCCAAACCCGGCGGCAGCTTCCGCGCCCCCGTGCGCCGCTACGCCATCGCCCTCGGCTGCGAGGTGGCCCACGCCCCCGACCTGATCTACGCCGACGATCTCGACACCTCCCAGCCCGCCGCCTTCGAACCCATCGGCATTTCCTGCCGCATCTGCGAGCGGCCCCAGTGCCACCAGCGGTCCGTGCCCCCGCTCGAGCGCCGCCTCACCGTCAACCCCGACGCCCGCGGGGTGCTGCCCTACGAGATCGCTCCGTAGGGCGGGACTTGTCCCGCCGTGCCGGCAACTTCGCAGCGCCTCCCCACTTGCGCTTTTCCCCGCCGTCACCTATCCCGCGCCGAACGTTTCAAGAGACTGCACCATGCCCCTTCTGGTGATGAAATTCGGCGGCACCTCTGTCGCCACCCTCGACCGCATCCGCCGCGCCGCAAAGCGCGTGGGCCGCGAGGTTGCGGCGGGCTATGACGTGATCGTCATCGTCTCGGCCATGTCCGGCGAGACCAACAAGCTCGTCGGCTATGTCGAGGAAACCTCCCAGCTCTATGACGCCCGCGAATATGATGCCGTGGTCAGCTCCGGCGAGCAGGTCACCGCCGGCCTCATGGCGCTCACCCTGCAGGAAATGGACGTCCCCGCCCGCTCCTGGCAGGGCTGGCAGGTGCCGCTCAAGACCACCAACGCCCACGCCGCCGCCCGCATCGTCGAGATCCCGACCGACAACATCATGGCCAAGTTCGGCGAGGGCATGAAGGTCGCCGTGGTCGCGGGTTTCCAGGGGCTGGGCCCCGATGGCCGCGTCACCACGCTGGGCCGTGGCGGCTCCGACACCACCGCCGTGGCGTTTGCGGCCGCCTTCGAGGCCGAGCGCTGCGATATCTACACCGACGTCGACGGCGTCTACACAACCGACCCCCGGATCACCGACAAGGCCCGCAAGCTCGATCGCATCGCCTTCGAGGAAATGCTCGAGCTGGCCTCGCTCGGGGCCAAGGTGCTGCAAACCCGCTCCGTCGAGCTGGCAATGCGCTACAATGTGCGCCTGCGGGTGCTGTCGAGTTTCGAAGAACAATCCGATGAAGCGGGCACCCTGATCTGTGCCGAGGAGGATATCGTGGAAAGCAAAGCCGTGAACGGCGTGGCCGCAAGCCGCGAAGAAGCCAAGATGACCCTGATTTCCGTGGCCGACCGCCCCGGCATCGCCGCCGCCATCTTCGGCCCGCTCTCCGAGGCGGGTGTGAACGTCGACATGATCGTTCAGAACATCTCCGAGGAGGGTCGCACCGACATGACCTTCTCCTGCCCGATCAACCAGGTCGCCCGCGCCGAGAAGGCGCTGGGAGAGGCGAAATCCGCCGGAGACCTGAACTTCCGCGAAATCCTCGCCGACACCAACGTCGCCAAGATCTCGGTCGTCGGCATCGGCATGCGCTCGCAGTCGGGCGTCGCCGCCAAGATGTTCAAGACGCTGTCGGACGAGGGCGTGAACATCAAGGTCATCGCCACCTCCGAAATCAAGATCTCGGTGCTGATCGACCGCAAGTACACCGAGCTGGCCGTGCAGGCCCTGCACGACGCCTTCGAGCTGGAGAAGGCCTGACGCCCGGCAGGGCCCGGCCCCGACACGATGTGAATACCGGCGCAGCACCTGCCTTTCCGGCAGGGAGTCGTGCGCCAATGCACCGCCCATTCGCCGCCCGGGCCGCCCCACCGGTCAAAACACGTTTCGCAACTCCCCCGCGATGGTCTATACCCTCTTTTCGGAACGGTCCCCGCGCCGGGCCGCAAACCATGGGGCAGAATGCCAGACACGAACCAACCCGGCAGCCGGCGGCTTCTGAAGCGCCTGCGCGAGACCCTCTCCGAAGCCGGAGAGGGCCAGGAGCGGCTTGACAAGATCACCACCCTGATCGCCGCCGAGATGAGCACCGATGTCTGCTCGATCTACCTGTTCCGCGACGCCGACACGCTCGAACTCTGCGCCACCGAAGGCCTCAAGGCCGAGGCCGTGCACCAGACCCGGATGCGCCTTGGCGAGGGGCTCGTGGGCCGTGTCGCCCTGCGCACCACCCCGATCAACACCGCCGATGCAACCGCCGAACGGGGCTTCCGCTACATGCCCGAAACCGGCGAAGAACGGTATTCCGCCTTCCTCGGCGTGCCGATCCAGCGGCTGGGCGAGCGCCTCGGCGTGCTCGTGGTGCAGAGCCGCGAGGCCCGCGCCTATTCCGACGATGATGTCTACGGCCTCGAAGTGGTGGCCATGGTGCTGGCCGAAATGGCCGAGCTGGGCATGTTCCAATCCTCCGCCGACGGGCTGAACGCGCGCCACACCCACCCCGTGCTGTTTCGGGGCGGCACCGGGCAGGAGGGCGCCGCCGAGGGCCGGGTCTACCTGCACGAACCCCGCGTGCTGGTGCTCAACCCCATCGCCGACGATGCCGAGGCCGAGGTGCTGCGCCTGCGCGACGCGGTCGACCAGCTCCGCTACTCGGTCGACGAGCTGCTCTCCGCCGCGCCGCTCGGCGAAGGCGACCAGCGACAGGTGCTCGAAGCCTACCGCATGTTCGCCAACTCCAAGGGCTGGCTGAAGCGGATGGAAGAAGACATAGGCCGCGGCCTCTCCGCCGAAGCGGCGGTGGAAAAGGAACAATCCGCCGCCCGTGCCCGCATGGAACAGGTGCCCGACGCCTACCTGCGCGAGCGCCTGCACGACCTCGACGACCTCTCCAACCGCCTGCTCCGCCTGCTCACCGGCCAGGGGCAGGACGACGGCTCCGAAATGCCCGCCCATCCGGTGCTGGTGGCCCGCAACATCGGCCCCGGCGAGCTTCTGGCCTACGGCCGCAAGCTGCGCGGCATCGTGCTCGAAGAGGGCTCCGTCGGCTCCCACGCCGCCATCGTCGCCCGCGCGCTGGCGATCCCGCTGGTGATCCACGCCTCCCGCATCACCACCGAAGCGCTCAACGGCGACCAGATCCTCGTCGACGGCGATCAGGGCATTGTGCACCTGCGCCCCGAAGACAGCGTCTCCGCCGCCTTCCGCGACAAGATCGCCATGCGCGCCAAGGCGGTCGAACGCTACGCCTCGATCCGCGACCTGCCCGCCACCGACCGCTCCGGCACCACCGTTGCCCTGCACATGAACGCCGGCCTCATGGCCGACCTGCCTTCCCTGCCCTCCTCCGGGGCCGAGGGCGTGGGCCTCTTCCGCACCGAGCTGCAATTCCTCGTCCGCAATCAGGTGCCACGCCGGGGCGAGCTGGCCGCGCTCTATTCCCGCGTGCTCGAAGCCGCCCAGGGCAAGCGGGTCGCCTTCCGCACGCTCGACATCGGCTCCGACAAGGTACTGCCCTACATGAAGCCGCAGGACGAGCCCAACCCGGCGATGGGCTGGCGCGCCATCCGCGTCGGGCTCGACAAGGCGGGCGTGATGCGAATGCAGCTCCAGGCCCTGATCCGCGCCTCCTGCGGGCGGCCGCTGTCGGTGATGTTCCCCTTCGTGGCGCAGCTCTCCGAGTTCACCGAGGCGCGCGACCACCTGATGCGCGAACTCGACCGCGAAGACAGGCTGGGCCACACCCTGCCCGAGAGCGTCGAGGTCGGTGCCATGCTGGAAACGCCCTCGCTCGCCTACGCCCCGCAGAAGTTCTTCGAGCTGGCCGATTTCATCTCGATCGGCGGCAATGACCTGAAGCAGTTCTTCTTCGCCGCCGACCGCGAGAACGAGCGCGTCCGGCACCGCTACGATTGCCTGAACGTATCGTTCCTTTCGTTCCTCGAATGGATCGTCATGCGCTGCGACGCCACCGAAACCCCGGTGAGCTTCTGCGGCGAGGACGCGGGCCGCCCGCTCGAGGCCGCCTGCTTCTCCGCCATCGGCCTGCGCTCGCTCTCGATGCGCCCGGCCTCCATCGGCGCGGTCAAGTCGCTGCTCCGCCGCATCGACCTGTCGGAGCTGAAGAAGGTGATCGAAACCGCCCGCACCGAGGGCGAGCAATCGGTGCGCGCGCGGGTCGAAACCTGGCTGCTCGACAACACCGACCCGGAGTGATCGCCCCGGGCGGTGGGTTTCACCCACCCTACAGCCTGCCCGCGCCACGCCCCCCGCGCCGGCCCGGCCCGCTCACCGATACCGGCTCACCTCCAGCCCGCTGCCCACCGGCAGCGTCACGCTCGCCATCCCCGGCACGCTGCGCACCGCGCGGACGTAGTGCGCCAGCAGCTCCCGCTCCGGGCGCACATTGTCGGCCACCACGATCGCGCCCGCGTTGAGCCGGGGCACGAAAGCCTCAAGGCAGGGCACGTAGAGATCCTTCCACAGGTCGAGCAGCACGAAATCAACGCGCTCCTCCATCGCCGCGATCATCTCCACCGCATCCCCGACCCGAAACTCCACATGCTCCGCCAGCCCGGCCCGTCGGGCCATTTCGGCGGCATGGGCCGACTTCTCCGGGCTGATCTCCATCGTGATGAGCCGCCCGCCGGTCGCCTGCGCCGCCGCTCCCAGCCAGATGCCCGAATAGCCATAGGAGGTGCCGATCTCGAGGATCGTCGGGGCCTTGAGGCTCCGGGCCAGAATGTTCAGGAGCTGCCCGGTCTCGGGCCCCACGGCCAGCAACCGCTGGTCGAGATCGAGGCTGCCCTTCGGCTGGGCGCGCTCATCGCGGATGCGGGCATGGTAGTGGTCGAGAACTGCGGTGATGTCCGGGGTCATGGGCGCCTCATGGGTGATCCTGTCGCCCTTCAACGCGCCGCGCCCGGGTTTCCGTTGCTTGCCCCGCCTGAGCCGGGCCTGTCGGCGTCAGAGCCATTTCTCCACATCGCCCGTCACCCCGGCCCAGTCACCCAGGCCAAGCACCCGCTCGGGGTTGGTCGGCGGGGGCATCACCACGCCGGAGAGCTTTTCAAAGCCGAACCGCGCATAATAGGGCGCATCGCCCACCAGCATCACCCGCGCCCGACCCTGCGCCCGCGCCCGCTCGAGGCTCTCGGTCATCAGCCACGCGCCAAGCCCCTCGCCCTGCCGCGTCGGGTGCACGGCCACCGGGCCCAGCAGCAACGCCTCGGCGCCCCCCACCCGCACCGGCCAGAAGCGGATCGCTCCCGCAACAATCCCCAGCCCGTCGCGCGCCACAAGGCACAGACCGGCCACCGGGGCGACCCCGTCGCGCAGACGGTAGGACGACAGCGCCTCGCGCCCCGGCGCAAAGCAGGTGTCATAGAGGGCTTCCACCTCCCAACGGTCCTCCGCCCTCTCCTCGCTGAGCACGTATCCGATCACGCCTGCCGCCCCTTCCGCTCTGGCCGCCCCCTAGCACGTGCGCTACCTTCCCGCAAACGCCCCAAGGAGCCCGGATGTTCTACACCCCACAAGATGGCCACGGCCTGCCGCACAACCCCTTCAACGCCATCGTCTCGCCCCGCCCGATCGGCTGGATCTCGTCGCGCGGTGCCGAAGGGCACGACAACCTCGCGCCCTATTCCTTCTTCAACGCCATCGCCTACGTCCCGCCGCAGGTGATGTTCTGCTCCACCGGCACCAAGGATTCGCTGATGAACATCCGCGAAACCGGGGTGTTTTGCGTCAACATCGTCGAAACTGCCGCCCAGGACGCGATGAACGCCACCTCCAGCGCGATGCTGCCGCAGGTGGACGAGTTCGAGAAGGCGGGCATCGCAAAGGCCGAGTGCGAAACCGTGGTCTGCCCCCGCGTGGCCGACGCCCCGGCCAACCTCGAATGCCGCGCCATCAAGTTCATCCAGCTCGAGGGGGCCGACAATCACATGGTCATCGGCGAGGTCACGGGCATCCACATCCGCGACAATTGCCTGAAGAACGGCCGGTTCGACGTGACCACCTTCCACCCCCTCTCCCGCCTCGGCTACCGCGACTATGCCTCCGTGCAAGAGGTCTTCGAACTGAAGCGCCCTGACGACTGAGGGCGCACCAGAAGAGATTCGAGGCCTCCGGCGGGAGATATTTGGAGCAAGAAAATGGGCAGGGTGCGCCTGCCATGGCGCGTGCGGTGGCGGGAACAATTCTAGATAAGTTTGCGCCGTTTCGGGCATCCGCCCCGAGGGACGCCAATCGTTGCAGCCTCGGCGCTTAGCCGCCAGAGCGCGCCCGATGGCCCGCGTTGCAATTGCCTGCAACTCGATTCAAATGCCGCATACCAGCGACCACGCGCCCCGGGGCCAACAGCGAGGCGCGCAAGCACCAGCCCGGCACATAGCAAGCCGACTCCAGCACCCGGACGCAAAAGCGAGAACCCCGCCGCCAACCGGTTGAAGAACCAGCGACGACGGGGCATTTCCTTGCACGGTCATCGGCTCTCCAGCCTGTACCGTGGCCCCATCATGGCGCGTTAAGGTTAACCGAGCGTTACCAGCAGCCCCATGTTCTTGCTGAAAATATCTCCGGGGGTCGCCGTTGTGGCGCCATTGGTTCGAGCCCAATGGCGACGGGGGGCTGCCCCCCCATTCAGACGCTCACGTCACCGCGCCCCGCTCGGCAAACCGCGGCTCGCGCCACTCACCGCTGTCCAGCACCTCGCGCAGCGCCAGCACCGCCCGTGCCACCTCCTCGAAGCTCAGGTAGAGCGGCGCGAAGCCGAAGCGCAGAACATCGGGGGCGCGGAAATCCCCGATCACGCCCCGTGCGATCAGCGCCTGCATGATCTCGTAGCCGTTTGGGTGGCGAAACGACACCTGGCTGCCCCGCGCCTCCGCCGCCCGTGGAGAGCCCAGCTCCAGCCCCGGGCACAGCGCCTCGACCCAGCCCACGAAGGCCTCGGTCAACGCCCGGCTCTTGGCCCGCACCGCCGCCATCTCCACGCCCTCCCAGTCGTCCAGCGCCCCCGCCAGCGTGCGCATCGACAGCACCGGCTGCGTGCCTGCCAGAAAGGCCTTCACCCCCTCTGCGGGCGCATAGCCCGGCTCGAAGGCGAAGGGCCGGGCGTGGCCCCACCAGCCGCTCACCGGCTGGCGGATCTGCCCGTGGTGGCGCGCGGCGGCAAACACGAAGCCCGGCGCGCCCGGCCCTCCGTTCAGGTACTTGTAGGTGCAGCCCACGGCAAAATCGGCCCCATCCCGCTCCAGCGCCACCTCCAGCGCCCCGGCGGAATGCGACAGGTCCCAGACCGCCAGCGCGCCCGCCTGCTGCGCCAGCGCGCTGAGCCGCGCCATGTCGCGCAGCGCGCCCGTTCGATAGTCGACGTGGTTCACCAGCATCGCCGCCACCTCCGGCCCCAGGCCCGCCTCCACCGGCCCCTCGGCCAGCACCAACCGCGCCCCCGCCGCCGCGCAGACCCCTTCGGCGATGTAGAGGTCGGTCGGAAAGCTCGTCGCCTCCGCCAGGATCACCCGCCGGTCCGGGCGCAGTGCCAAGCAAGCATGCAGCACCTTGTAGAGGTTCACCGAGATCGTGTCACAGCAGGCCACCGAGCCGGCGGCCGCCCCGATCAGCCGCCCCAGCCGGTCGCCCAGCGCCATCGGCATCTCGAACCAGCCCGCCGCGTTCCACGAGCGGATCAGCCCTTCGGCCCACTCCGCCCGCGCCGCCACGTCGAGCGCGGCCAGCGCCGCATGGCTGGCAGGCCCGAGCGAATTTCCATCAAGGTAGATGACCCCCTCAGGGATCAGGTAACGCGCCCGCCTCTCAGCGAGCGCATCGGCGGCGTCGAGCGCGCGGGCGTCAGCAATCAGGTCCATCCGCCGAGCCTCGCACGGCCCCGCGCGGCCCGCCAGCCTAATGCGCGTCGCCGAAAAGCCCGGTCTGCACCGGGTAGTTGGCGGCCACCTGATACTCCGGGTCGTCCTCGCTCTTCTCCACGATCAGCCCGGTCTGGCTCAGCAGCTTCCGGCAATCGCGCGACAGGTGCCGCAGGTGCAGCTCCTTGTCTTCCTCCAGGTACTTCTTCGCCATCCCCTCGATCGCAGAAAGCGCGGTCTGGTCCGCCACCCGGCTCTCGGCGAAATCGACGATCACCACCTTCGGGTCCCCCTTGGGATCGAACAGCTCCAGGAACCCGTCTGCCGAGCCAAAGAACAGCGGCCCCACGACCTGATACACCTTCGCCCCCTCGGGCGTGGTGTAGCTCTTGGCCGTGATCCGCTTCGCATTCTGCCAGGCGTAATGCAGCGCCGAAACGATCACCCCGACCACCACGGCAATCGCGAGGTCTTCCAGCACCGTCACAACCGTCACGAGGATGGTCACGAAGCTGGCGAACTTGGTGGAGACCCGCATGATGCGGAAGGTGTTCCAGGCGAAGGTGCCGATCACCACCATGAACATCACCCCCACCAGCGCGGCCAGCGGGATCTGCTCGATCAGCGGGCTGGCGAAGAGGATGAACGACAGCAGGAACAGCGCCGCCGCGATCCCCGCCAGCCGCGTCCGCCCGCCCGATTTCACGTTGATCATCGACTGCCCGATCATCGCGCAGCCGCCCATGCCGCCAAAGAAGCCGGTCACCGTATTGGCCGCGCCCTGCGCGATGCATTCCTTGGAGGCCCCGCCGCGCTGGTCGGTCATCTGGTTGACGAGGTTCAGCGTCAGCAGGCTTTCGATCAGGCCGATGGCCGCGAGGATCAGCGCATAGGGAAAGATGATGTAGAGCGTCTCGAGGTTGAACGGCGCCAGCGCCGTGCCATAGAGCCCCTCGCCCTCCCCGAACGGAATATGAAACGGCGGCAGCCCGCCCGCGATCGAGGCCATGTCGCCCACCCGCGGCACCGGGATGTTGAAGACGATCACCACGATGGCGACAATCCCGATCCCGGCCAGCGGCGCCGGAATCGCATTGGTCAGCTTCGGCAGGCCCCAGATGATCACCATGGTCAGCGCCACCAGCCCCAGCATCAGCATCAGCGACCATCCCCCGAGCCACTGGCCATCGCCGCCGGGCACCTTGAACTGGCTGAGCTGCGCAAGGAAAATCACGATCGCCAGCCCGTTCACGAAGCCCAGCATCACCGCATGGGGCACCAGCCGGATGAACCGCCCGAGATGGAAGACCCCGGCGGCAATCTGCATGATCCCCATCAGGATCACCGTGGCAAAGAGGTATTCCACCCCATGCTCCACCACCAGCGCCACCATCACCACCGCCAGCGCGCCGGTCGCGCCCGAGATCATGCCGGGCCGCCCACCGAAGACCGCCGTGATCAGCCCCACGATGAAGGCCGCGTAAAGCCCCACCAGCGGGTGCACATGGGCGACAAAAGCAAAGGCCACCGCCTCGGGCACCAGCGCCAGCGCCACCGTCAGCCCCGAGAGCACCTCGGTCTTGACCCGCGCCGCCATCGGCTCGTCGCCCTGCCGGAAGTCTCCCATCAGCCCCTTGGCAAAGGCAAAATACGGGCTCTTGCCCGCTTGTGGCGTTTCACTCATGTCATATCTTCCGGCTGGCTGGCGGTTGCTGCGCCGCCGCTAGCATGTTTGCGCTAGCGGCAAAAGCCCCGCACGCCGCCTTCGGGCGCGGTTAACCAAAAGACTTGCAGCTTTGCCTCTGAAAAGGCTCCATCGGGGCGCAGGCAACGGAGAACAGCCATATGACTCGCATGATCGGCATTATCGGCGGCTCCGGCCTCTATGACATCGACGGGCTCGAAGATGCCCGCTGGCTCACCCTCGACACGCCATGGGGCGCGCCCTCCGATGCGATCTTCACCGGCACCCTCAACGGCGTGCCCCTCGCCTTCCTGCCCCGCCACGGGCGCGGCCATGTCCACACGCCCTCCACCGTCCCCTACCGCGCCAATATCGCGGCGCTGAAATCGCTCGGCGTCACCGATGTGGTCTCCATCTCCGCCTGCGGCTCCTTCCGCGAAGAAATGGCGCCGGGCGATTTCGTGCTGGTCGACCAGTTCATCGACCGCACCATCGCCCGCGAAAAGACCTTCTTCACCACCGGCTGCGTCGCCCATGTCAGCATGGCCCACCCCACCTGCGCCACCCTCGGGGCCGAGGTGGCCGAGGCTGCCCGCGCCGCCGGGGCCAAGGTGCACGATGGCGGCACCTATCTGGCCATGGAGGGCCCGCAGTTCTCGTCGATGGCGGAGTCGAAGATGTATCGCGAGAGCTGGGGCGCCGATGTGATCGGCATGACCAACATGCCCGAGGCAAAGCTCGCCCGCGAGGCCGAGCTTTGCTACGCCTCGCTGGCGATGATCACCGATTACGACAGCTGGCACCCCGAGCACGGCTCGGTCGACATCACCGCCATCCTCGCCACGCTGCACGGCAATTCCGCCCGCGCCAAGGCCACCGTCGCGGGCCTGCCCGCCCGGCTCGGTGCCACCCGCGCGCCCTGCCCCCACGGCTGCGACAGCGCGCTCGAACACGCCATCATGACCGCCCCCGAAGCCCGCGCCCCGGCGCTGGTCGAGAAGCTCAAGAGCATCGCCGCCCGCGTCCTCTGACCGCAGACCCCGCGCCGCACCCCGGTTTGTTAACCATTTTCGGGCAAACCCTCCGCACAACCCACGAATCCGGCCCCCCTGCTGGCCGGGAGTGCTGCGGAGCGCCATTGCATGGCCACGATATTCGATCTCGTCGAGGTCACGGATCTCACCGGTCACACCACCTATTCCGACGCGAATGGCAACATTCTCGGCGTCGTCGACGGGATGACCTCGGCCGACCTCAATGACGGCGAGTTCGACGAGGGCGACAGCGTCAGCATCGGCGGCGTCACCTACACCGTCTCCCACATCCAGGAGCCCGATACCCCCGGCCACTTCGAGCTGCGCGGCGGGGTGATCGAGGGGTTCGCCCACGCTTCCGAGAGCAATCTCAACGTGATGTTCCTCACCCTCACCAACGGGGCGGAAAGCCGGCATTTCATCCTGCCGAACGACAGTTACGGCGATATGGAGATCGTCTCCATCACCACCGGCGCCCTCAAGGATGTCACCGGCAGCGACGCGGCGGTGATCGGCACGGCCGACCATGCGGTGGGCATCATCTGCTTTGCCGCCGGCACCATGATCGAGGGCGGCTGCGGCGCGTCGCGCCCGGTCGAGCAGCTCCGCCCGGGCGACGTGATCCGCACCGCCGACCACGGGCTGCAACCGCTGCGCTGGCGCGGGCACTGCCACCTCGGCGCGGCGCGGCTGCGGCGCTGCCCGCACCTCGCCCCCATCCGCATCGCGCCCGGCGCCCTGGGCGAAGGCCGGCCCAACCGGCCCCTGCTCGTCTCGCCCCAGCACCGCCTCCTGATGCGCTCGCGCATCGCGGGGCGGATGTTCGGGGTCGAGGAGGTGCTTGTCGCCGCCCGCCGCCTGCTGCCCCTGCCCGGCATCTCGCAGGTCTCCGACATGGTCGAGGTGGATTATTTCCACCTCCTGTTCGACCGGCACGAAGTGATCTTCGCCAATGGCGCCCCGGCCGAGAGCCTCTTCACAGGCCCCGCGGCCCTCAAGGCGCTGGAGCCCGCCGCCCATGCCGAGGTGCTCGCCCTCTTTCCCGCGCTCGCCACGCTCGGCCAGCCGCCCCCGCCGGGCCGCCCCATCGTCGAAGGCAAGCGCAGCAGAAGCCTCATCGCCCGCCACCTCAAGAACCGCAAACCGCCCCTGCGCCGCCCCCCGGGCTGACCACACCCGCCCGCCATCTGGCGCCGCGCCGCGCCGCCTGCTATCCATCTGCAAACAAGCGGGGAAAGAGGCCGATGGCAGGCGACTTGCCGGACTATTACTTCAGGGTGCGGGAAAACGGCGCCATGGCCTTTCGGGTCGATACCGAAAACCGCCAGCGCCGCATCGAGATGGACCAGATCGCGGTCATCAACATCAAGAACGGCGAGGTCAAACCCCACGGCGACCGCCAGCTCACCGAGGCCGACATCGCCGCCATCACCGAATGGATGACCGAGCGCACCGCCCTCCTCGCCCGCCGCGACATCGACGACATCCACCGCGCGGTCGACTACCTCAACATCACCACCCAATGGGTCCAGTCCAAGGCCGAGGACGACCAGCTCGAAGAAGTGACCGACGCCCTCCTCCTCGCCATGCACGACCTCCGCTCGGTGCTCGTGCGCAAAAAGGCCGACCGCCTGATCCGCGCCAAGGAAGGCGGCTGAGGGGGGCGGCTGCCTCTTCGGCTCAAAGCGACGCGGCTCGTTCAAGCAGCAGAGTTTCGTGTTCATCGTCTGCGCGGTGGCAAATGCCATCATGCTGCTGTTCTCGACGAACTTTCTCAAACCCGTCACCCGCCTCCCCCCGGGCTGAGCCGGAAACCGCGCCGCATTTCACCGATGCAGCAGCGGGCACGGCCTGTTGCCTGCCCCCGGCTTTCCTGCCAATCTGCCGCCATGCATCGTTAATCACTTTGAAAGGGACATCCATGATCCGCAAAACCCTGCCTCTCCTGCTCGTCCTGGCCCTCGCCGCCTGCGTGCAGCCCGCGCCCGAAGCCGAGCCCGAGCCCGTGCTCGACCAGAACGGCGTCGAGGTGCTGCCCACCGATGATGTCATCACCGAAGACGAGCTGCTCTCCTGAGCGCCGTTTACCCTTGTGGATTTTCCGGGCGGCGGTCGTAAGCCTGCCGCCCGATCTGCCCCTTGCGGGGCCGCTGCGGCCAGGCCTTGCCCGGCACGCGCCCCCCCGCCCCGCGAGGCCGGCGCCGCGCCCTACTTGGCGAAGCCCAACTCCATCTCCGCCCGCCACAGCCGTTCCTCGGCACTGGCATCGGGCATCTTCAGCGCCTCCAGCACCTTCTCGTGGCCCTTGGCCAGCTCGAACTTCGCACCCCAGCGGCTGTCGAGGTGGATGAACTCCCAGATCTGGTCCAGCGTCATGCAGCCAAAGCTCTCGGCCCGGTCATAGGCCGCCGCCACCCGCGCCTCGCGCTCCTCGGCGGTGCGCCCCGGCATGGCATCGCTCAGCTCCAGCACCGCGCGACGGCGCAGGCCCCGGCCGTGCTGCCCGGCCAGCTCGTCGTATTGCGCGCTCCGCAGCCGCAGGCGGCCGAAGCCCGGCGGGGCGTTGTGGCTGGGGTTGGCGGTGTGGGTCACCTCGCGGCCCGGCGGCTGCATCGCCACCGAGAGCGCCGCGCCAAAGAGCTGGCCCCGCTGCTCCTCGTCGAGCACCGGAATGAGCAGCGACATCACGTTGGGGTCGCCATGGCGAAACAGCACCGTCTCCCAGCCCGCGCCCCGGTCGACCGCGCCCACCTGCCGGCGGCCCACGATCGGCTCGGCCCGGTTGGCCGGGATCTCCACAAGGTTCAGGCGGCGCAGGTGGGCATAGATGTTGCCCGCCGTCTTCTCGCCCTGATCGGGCCAGTCCCACCACACCACCGCAGGCACCCCGGCGCAGACATCGGTGACCTGCTCGACCGCAAAGAGGTTCGGACAGGCCACCAGATGCGGCCCCCGCCCCAGCGCCGGCAGGTCGATCTCGTCGGTGAAGAGCGGCAGCGCCTCGAGGCCCACATCGCGGATCCGGCCCGGCAGGTCGTCAAAATGCGCCCCGTCGATCACGGCAAAGATCTGCCCCGGCAGGCGGCGCAGCAGGCTGCCCAACTGGTCCTTCGGTGCGCTGTCACTCATCACGGGGCCTCCCTTTCAGGTTGCGCCCATGCCTAGCACCGCTTTCCGAAGGGCGGAAGAGGGCCGGCCCATCGCGGGGCTCAGGCCAGCGCGGCGGCCCCCGCCTGGCCCGCGCCAATCCGCACTGAGCGGCCCCAGAACCGCCAGAGCAGCAGCACGCCTGCCACAGCCAGCCCCATCGCAAGGCCGAACCACACGCCCATGCCGCCCCAGCCGGCCGGAAAGCCCAGTGCCCAGGCCAGCGGCGCGCCCACCCCCCAGTAGGACACGGCGGCAATCCACATCGGCACCCGCATGTCCTGCACGCCGCGCAACAGGCCCATCGCCGTCACCTGCGCCCCGTCGAAAAGCTGGAACAGCGCCGCCATCGCCATCAGCCCCACGCCCGTTGCCAGAATTGCATCGCGCGCCGGTTCCGCCGGATCCACGAAGAGGCCGACGAGGAAGGCCGGGAAGACGAGGTATGCCACCATCGTCGCCAGCGCCCAGCCGATCGACAGCGTGATCGACACCGCAGCCCCGCGCCGCAGCCCCGGCTCGTCGGCGCGCCCCAGCGCCTTCCCGGCGCGGATCGTGGCGGCGTTGGAGAGGCCGAGATGCACCATGAAGGTCGCGCTGGCGATCTGGATGGCAATGCCATGGGCGGCCAGCGCGATGGTCCCGATCCAGCCCATCAGCAGCGAGGAGAAGGCAAAGAGGCCAACCTCCGCCAGCAGCGTCAGCCCAATCGGCCAGCCGAGCCGGGCCACCTGCGCCAGCGCCTCGCCATCGCCCCGCCACAGACGGTGGAAGATGCCATGCTCAGGGAAGATCCGCACCGCGTAGAGCCCCAGCAGCAGGGCCGAAAGCAGGTGGCCCGTCAGCGAGGCCCATGCCGCGCCCACCAGCCCGAGTTCCGGCGCGCCCAGCTTGCCGAAGATCAGCACCCAGTTGAGGAAAACATTCACCACCGCCGCCAAAATCGCGATCCACAGCAGCACCGTCGTGCGCTCCAGCGCCGAGAGGTAGCTTTTCATCACCATGGTCAGCAGCGCCGGCAGCAGCGCGAGCCCGGCAATCCGCAGGTAGCCCTCGGCCATCGCGGCCAGCTCCGGGTCTTGCCCCAGCGCCACGAGGATCGGCCCCGAGTACCAGAATGCAGGCTGAAACGCCGCCCATGAGAAGGCCGAAAGCCAGAAGCCCATCCGGGTAACGCGCCTGAGCCGCCGCACCCCCTCCTCGCCCCGCTCGCTGGCTTCGGCCACCAGCGGCAGCACCGCCTGGCTGAACCCGATCGAGAAGATGAAGGCGACGATCCAGAAGGTGCCCGCCAGCACCATCGCGGCCAGACCGGGGACCGAATACCACCCCATCATCAGCGTGTCGGTGATCTGAATCGCCATCTGCGCCAGATGCCCGCCGACCAGCGGCAGCCCAAGGAGCAGAATCGCCTTCGCGTGCCCCGCATATGTCATCTGATGGTCCATGGCCCCTGCTAGGGCTTCGGATCGCCTGAGGCAAGACCCGTGCTGTCAGCAGGCTTTCGGTGGCCTCGCTCCGCTCGGCAGGGCGGCGGGACAAGTCCCGCCCTACGCCCTGCCGCGCCCGATCAAATGCGCGGCCCCGTCCCGCCGGAAAGACCCGGCACCATGCATCGCGCGGGCGCGCCACCCCGGCCCGCCCGCGCCCGGGCCTATCGGCCCTTCTTCTCGCCCAGCGAGATCGGCTTTGCCGCGCCGAAGTTGGCCGTGGCCAGCACCTTCGGCTTCTCCTGCTTGGGTTTCTTCACTTCCTTGTTGCCGCGCTTGTTGTTGCCTTTTCCCATGTCGTCCTCACGGTTGGAGTGCCGCTCCGGCGTCATGCCGGGCGGGGCCGATCCTCAGGAAAATCAGGGTTGCCTGTTCGAACCAGGGCGATGACTTAGATGAGTTGCGGACTTGTCGGAGTCGGAGCCTTTCCGGGCCCGTGCCGCAAAGTAAATCTAGGCGTTCTCGGCTGCGTTCACAAGGCGCGCAACAGCAACTGCCCGGCCACCAGCACCACCACCGCTCCCGCCGCCAGCTCCAGCACCGGCCCGGCAATGCGCAGCGCCCCGCCCCGCCCTTCCAGCGCGCTCCAGGTGCCCTCGCGCAGGGTCACTGCCATGATCGCCACCGCGATGGTCACCAGCGCCGTGCCCAGCCCCATGGCAAAGGCCCCGGCCACCCCGGCGGCGGCCAGATCGAGCCGCCAGGTGATGACCAGAAGGAACAGCGCCCCGGTGCAGGGCCGGATGGCAATGCCGCCGATCAGCAGCAGGATGTCGCGCAGGCTGCCCGCGCTTTCCACCTGCGCCAGCGTCGGCCCATGGGCATGTCCGCAGGTGTCGCACACCGCGCCATCGCCGCTGTGGGAATGGTCATGGTGGTCGTGGTGATGTTCGTGGTGATGATGACCCTGCCCCTCATCCCCCCGATCCTCCCGCACCCGGCGCATCAACCCGCGCAGCCCGCGCCACGCCAGCCAGGCCCCGATCAGCAGGATCGCCCCGTAGCTCGCCGGGGCCAGCACCCGCTCGGTCAGCCCCTCCACCCGCTCGCCGCCCCAGCCGAGCAGCGCAATCGCGCCGTAAACCAACGCCACCGCCGCGCCCGCCTGCGCCAGCGAGGAGGCCAGCGCCACCGCCGAAAGCTTCACCAACGGCACCCGCCGCCCCAGCCCGTAACCGCCGATCAGCACCTTGCCATGCCCCGGCCCGGCGGCATGGACAACGCCATAGGCAAAGCTCAGGCCCACCAGCCCCCAGATCGCCGCCGGCTGGCCCGCCTTCAGCGCCCGGATCGCCCCGGCCATGCTGCCCTGAAATTCTCTCTGCGCGCCCGCCGCCCAGCGCCCCAGTGCCTCCACCGCGCCGCTCGCCCAGAGCCCCGCCAGCACCAGCGCCAGCAGAACCGCCGCCGTCACGAGGGCGCGTCGCACGCCACCCGAACCTCCTGCGCAAACATGTCGCCCACCGGCGGAAACTCCGCCTCGTCCAGCCCCTGCGCCTGCGCGCTGCCCTGAAGCTCGTCGAGCGCGGCCTGCAACTGCTCGGCGGCGGCATCGTAATCGGGCACCCAAAGCTCGGCGCGGCAGGCCTCGCGGCCGGTCAGCACCGTCTCCGTGACCACCTCATAGGCCGAGTAGTAGGTCGGGTCATAGGGCGAGAGCACCACCACCTTTTCCGGGTCCACCGGCGAGGCCAGCCGCCGCAGATGGCTCGAAGACACCTTGCCGCCCGCAAACCCCGCGCCGATCTCCTCGGGCGGGCCGAGCGGCACCTTCACGCCGTCCACCGTCAGATGGGTGTCGCCCTCGAAATCCTGCGGCCAGTCCATGTCGAAGCCCGTCAACTCCTCCAGCTCGGCCGCGCTGGCCTCGCCGTCAAAGTCGCTGTCGACCCCGCGCTCCTCGGTGATGTAGAGCGAGGTCAGCTCGTCGTAGGTCCAGCTCACCCGCACCGCCTCGATCAGCCCGGCCTCGTCGAAGATCACCTCGAAGCCGGTCTCGACGAAAACATGCGGATGCGCCCCGGCCATGCCGGGCACCGCGAACACCATTGCTGCAAGCCAGTTTCTCATGGGCGCGACCCTATAGCGGCCCCCCGCCCGCCTCAAGCAGGAGCGCAGGCCCTCGGCAAGTTGTGACCCGCGCCACCCGTGGCACGCCTGCGCCCCATTCCGCTTGAAATTATGCCCATCAGAATGTATATTCTACCGCACATTCAGGAGCACACCCGATGAACCGCATCTTCGCCAGCCAGAGCTGCACCATGACCGAGCTGCGCGAGCCCCAGAAGGTGCTCGACCGCGCCAACGGCAAGCCCGTCGCCATCATGAAGAACTCCCGCGTCGTCGGATACCTCGTCCCCGAGGCCGCCACCCCCGAGGAGGAGCCGCGCGTGGCGACGATGGAGGAGCTGAACGCCGCCTTCGAAGAGACCCGCGAACAGGCCCAGCCCGTGCTCGACTACCTGAAGGATAAATGACCTACCTCCTCCTGTCGGCCGAGCAGGTCGAAACGCTCCACGACCGGGTCCTCAACCCCGGCGAGCTTCCGGGCCGCGCCCTCGACAAATCCCTCGAAGGCGCGCTCGCCCGTGTCGATAACCGCATCTACTACGGCATGATCGAGGACGTCTTCGACCTCGCCGCCGCCTATGCCCAGGCCATCGCCTGCGGCCATTGCTTCAACGACGCCAACAAGCGCACCGCCTACCGGGCGATGCTCGTATGCCTCCGCCTCAATGGCGTGACCATCACCCACGCCACCGAGGAAGCCGGCGACAGGATCATCGCCCTCGCTCAACGCAAACTCGACGACATCGACCTCGCCCGCTGGCTCCGCGAGAAATCCCGCCCATGACCTCCCCCCTCACCCGGCTCCTCCCCGCGCTCCTCGCCCTCGCCGCCACCCCGGCCCTTTCCGACACCTACGCCTGCACCGTCGACGCCTTCACCACCTTCTCCACCGACGACACCCGCTTCATCGAAGCCAACCACCGCAAGACCTACAACCTCACCATCACCCCCAAAACCATCACCCTCACCATGCACTCCCCCGACTTCGAGGGCGGCACCTCCACCTATGCCGTCACCCGCCGCGACCTGCTCACCACCTACGCCCAGCGCACCGACCGCCAGAGCCTCGACATCCTCGCCCTCCCGCCCCGCCCGGCGGCACAGATCGAGCGCAAGGGCGCATTCAATGCCACCCTCACCGTCCTCTCCAACTTCTACACCAACAGCTGGCTGCTCACCTGCACCACGGCCTGACCGCCCCGCGCGGCCCCGTCCCGCACCACCCCAACGCCGCTTCCCCCCACCGCCCCCATCCGTTACACTCCGGGCCAACCAAAAGCCGATAAAGAGCAGCAGCACATGGCCGACGATCTCCTTTCCCCGCAGGAAACTTCCACCTACGACGCCTCCTCGATCCAGGTGCTGGAAGACATGGAGCACGTCCGCCTGCGCCCCGGCATGTATATCGGCGGCAAGGACGACCGGGCGCTGCACCACATGGTCGCCGAGATCATCGACAACTCGATGGACGAGGCCGTCGCAGGCCACGCCACCTGGATCGAGGTCGAGCTGCACGAGAACGGCCATGTCTCGGTGGTCGACAACGGCCGCGGCATCCCCATCGGCGCCCACCCCAAAGACCCGTCGAAAACCGCGCTCGAAATCATCTTCTGTACCTTGAACGCGGGCGGCAAATTCTCGGGCGACAGCTATGAAACATCCGGCGGCCTCCACGGCGTCGGCTCCTCCGTGGTCAACGCCCTCTCCGACCACCTGCGCGTGGAAGTCGCCCAGAACCGCGAACTCTACGCCATGGAATTCTCCCGCGGCGTCCCCCAGGGCAAGCTCGAAAAGATCGGCGCCGCCCCCAACCGCCGCGGCACCTCCGTCACCTTCCACCCCGATCCCGAGATCTTCGGCTCCCTCAAGCTCAAGCCCCATCGCCTGTTCAAGATGGCCCGCTCCAAGGCCTACCTCTTCTCGGGCGTCGAGATCCGCTGGAAATCCGCCATCCCCGATGGCGACACCCCGATGGAGGCCAAGTTCCACTTTCCCGGCGGGCTGGCCGATTATCTCTCCGAAACCCTCGGCGACAGCTCCACCTACGCCGAGGCCCCCTTCGCCGGGACCGTGTCGTTCGAAAAGTTCAACGCGCCCGGCAAGGTCGAATGGGCCATCAACTGGACCCCCTCGCGCGACGGCTTCATCCAGTCCTACTGCAACACCGTGCCCACCCCCGAGGGCGGCACCCACGAGGCCGGCTTCTGGGCCGCGATCCTCAAGGGCATCAAGGCCTACGGCGAGCTGGTGAACAACAAGAAGGCCACCACCATCACCCGCGAAGACCTGATTACAGGCGCGGGCGCGCTGGTGTCCTGCTTCATCCGCGAGCCCGAATTCGTCGGCCAAACCAAGGACCGCCTCGCCACCACCGAAGCCCAGCGCATGGTCGAAAACTCCGTGCGCGACCACTTCGACAACTGGCTGGCCTCCAACACCAAATCCGCCGGCGCCATCCTCGATTTCCTCGTGCTGCGCGCCGAGGAGCGCCTGCGCCGCCGGCAGGAAAAGGAAACCGCCCGCAAGACCGCCACCAAAAAGCTCCGCCTCCCCGGCAAGCTGGTCGACTGCTCCGCCACCAACCGCGACGGCACCGAGCTGTTCATCGTCGAGGGCGATTCTGCGGGCGGCTCCGCCAAGATGGCCCGCGACCGCAAGACCCAGGCCCTCCTGCCCCTGCGCGGCAAGGTGCTCAACGTGCTCGGCGCCGCCTCCTCCAAGATCACCACCAACGCCGAGATCAACGACCTCGCCCAAGCCCTCGGCGTCGGCCTCGGCACCAAGTTCAACATCGACGACCTGCGCTACGACAAGATCATCATCATGACCGACGCCGACGTCGACGGCGCCCACATCGCCTCCCTGCTGATGACCTTCTTCTTCACCCAGATGCGCCCGATGATCGACACCGGCCACCTCTACCTCGCCTGCCCCCCCCTGTTCCGCCTGACCCAGGGCGCCAAGCGCGTCTACTGCATCGACGAGGCCGAGCGCGACGAATGGATGGAAAAGGGCATCGGCGGAAAGGGCAAGATCGACGTGTCCCGCTTCAAGGGCCTCGGCGAAATGGACGCCAAGGACCTGAAAGAGACGACGATGGACCCGAAGTCACGCCAGCTGATCCGCGTGACCATCGACGAGGACGATCCGGGCGAGACAGGCGATCTGGTGGAACGGCTGATGGGCAAGAAGCCTGAATTGCGGTTTCAGTATATTCAGGAGAACGCGCGGTTTGTTGAGGAGTTGGATGTGTAGGGTGGGTGAAACCCACCGACTTTGACGTACAACCTCTATCCGTCAATATCAGGGAATAGTTCCTCCAGTTTCTCCTTAAGCGTCAGATGAATTAATGCAGTTGTAAACCCAGCATCTGGCCCCATTTCCGAACCCTCGAAACCCTGCAACGCACGCGAAAGCTCTGGTGCCATTTCTCTAGCCTTGACAACGATGGGGTCAGCTTCACTCTGTGGGATAAGCCCAAAATAGGCCCCAAAAACCAGTTCACCGTGTCTTAGCCCGGTCTCATACTCCGGCTGACCTTTCGCTCCGGCGGATCGTTGAAGAAAGTCCTGAAACCTCGACTGACTACCCGCGCCACAAAAGCTATCAAACGCCGCAAATGAGAATTCGCCAATTTTCCTGGGTGGCCACGATTTTCCACCGCAAACCATCACTCGGAAAAGTTGAGTGAGCATATTATAGACGCCCATTACGTACGGTTCTTTTAGAAATTCCGCAGTTGGCTGAAATGGTCGTCCGAAATCATACAGGCTTGTACTCATCGCAACAGATGCAAAAGAATTCCTTACAGCGATGCCGGTTTCTGCACCCCTTCGTTTATGCGACCCGAACATCACAAGCCCCTATTTTAGATGTGTTCTCAGAACTCATATCTGAGGAGTTGTTACCGTCAAGCACCGACCCGGTGACGGGCTTGCAGCACGTAGGGTGGGTGAAACCCACCACGTCCCGCGATTGGTGGGTTTCACCCACCCTACACAAATCGCAAAACCTACTCCCCGAACTCCCCGTCCGGCACGGCCCATTCCGGCGGCACCCGCCCGGCCCGCATGTCGCGGTGGATCGACGATGCCTCCCAGTCAACCGCCCGTGCCACCAAGCCGTGCTTGACCGGGTTGCCCCAGCAATAGGCAAGATGTGCAGCCATGTCCGTCCGGTCTCGGATGACATGCTCCCAGAACCGCCGCTGCCACACGCCCACTTCACCCTTCGCCTGCTTGCTCGCGCTCCGGGGCCGCCGAACGCCGAGGCGCTTCGAAAACCCGGCCTTGATCTCCTTCCACCGCGTCGAGAAATCCGAGTCCCCCTCCGGCAATCGCCAGATCGCATGAAGATGGTCGGGCAACACCACGATGGCCTCGGTTGCAAAGGGCCGCGCCCCTGCCGTATCTGCGTAGGCCTCCCGCAAGAGGTCGATATGTTCGATGAGGTCGCGCCTGCCCCGGTCCGCCAAGGCGACCGTGAAGAAGAATGTTCCGCCCGGAACAGATGCGCGACGATAGTCCGACATTCCGCGAGCCTGCCGGAATATGGTTACCCGCCGGTGAACGTGCTCGGTCGTGCCCGCCCTTATCAAAAATTCGGGTTTGGCAAAGGTATGTCCGGGTGGTGGGTTGGCACCCACCCTACACATCAACCGACCGTCGCTGCCGACTGTAGGGTGGGTGAAACCCACCGCATATTGCCCAACCCACAAAAAAGCCCCCCACGCTCTCGCGCAGGGGGCACACTCTTCACAAAACCTCTTGGCTCAGGCTGCCTTCAGCCCGGCGCGCCAGTCGTCGACCTGTTTCTCGGCTTCTTCCCGAGCGTAGCCGTACTTCTGCTGCACCAAGCCCACGAGCTGTTCGCGCTCGCCCTTGGCCTCGGCCAGTTCGTTGTCGGTCAGCTCGCCCCACTTCTCGCGGGCAGAGCCTTTCCATTCTTTCCAGTTGCCTTGGATGATATCCCAGTTCATGTCGGTCCTCCTTTCAAGGTATGCCTCAACAACGCCGCTTGACGGCCGCAAGTTCCGGCTTCCGGCGGGGCAATCCGGGGGACGCGCGTGGCGTCCGTTCCGTTAACGGGCGAACGCTATGTCAAAAAATGTATGCACGGGTTGTGTACGGGTTGTGCACCGGATGTGACTCCCGATTTTCGTGGTTAATCCGCCACTTGCCGCCCCCGCAACACCCGCTAAACTCGCCCGGATGCGCCTCGTTTTCCTCCTCTGTCTGGCCCTTTTCGCCGCCTCCTGCGGGCGCCCTCTTACCGAGGCCGAGAAGGGATTCCTCAAGGAAATTCATGGGGATGGCACCGACCTCTCCCGTGTCCGCCTCACCACCTATTCCACCGTCGGGTCGATCGAGCGCACCTACCTCGCCCGCCCCCGCACCACCTGCCGCGAGCTGATCCTGCCCCCGATTGAGCAGAAAAGCTTCAAGTCCCGCACCGCCGGCCTGGTCCTCTCAAACCGGATTTTTCTCAATCCTGACTGGTACTTGGAAGAATACCTCGAAGGCTGGCCGGAGCAGTTGAACCTCGTTGCGGCGATGTTTCTGGCCCATGAAATCACACATGTCTGGCAATGGCAGAACCGGGCGGTCACCGGCTATCATCCGCTCAAGGCCGCCGCCGAGCACAAGCTGCACGTCGACCCCTATCTGTTTGATCCCGCCAGCAAAACGCGGTTTCTCGATTACCCCTATGAGCAGCAGGCCTCGCTGGTCGAGGAGTTCGTCTGCTGTCGTGCGCTGGATCCCGCCGGCTCCCGCACCGCCCGCCTGCGCGCCCTGCTCTCCCAGGCCATGAACCCCGCCCCGCTGGAGCTGTCGCGCCCGGTTTCCAACGTGATGATCCCCTGGGAAGACGCTGAAATTGAAGGGATCTGTTCCTGAGCCGGTGCGGTTAAGGGAAGCTTCATCAATTTGAGGCACATTGCCCCCGTTGCCCCCGGCCCACCCGCGCCTTAGCGTCGCACTGCAGCCAAATGGAGATCTGCCGATGGGTTACACCGCCTCCGCCGCCATCATGCTTGCAGCAGGTGTCGGCATCCCGATCCTCGCCGCGCTCAACGCGAGCCTCGGGCGGCATGTCGGCTCGCCTGCTTCGGCGACGGTCGTGTTGTTCCTCGTGGCCTTCATTCTGGCCCTCACAACGGCGCTGATCACCGGTCCAGCGCCCCTGTCCCGCTTTGCCACCGCCCCGCGCGAGAGCTTCTTCGCCGGCTTCTTCGTGGCCTTCTACGTGCTCTCGATCACATGGGTCGCACCCCATTTCGGGGTCGGAAACGCGGTGATCTTCGTGCTGCTGGGCCAGATGGTGTCATTCGCCACGATCGACCACTTCGGCCTGTTCGGCGCCACGCAGCATTCGCTGTCACTGGCGCGCGCGGGCGGAATCGGGCTGATGGCCCTGGGGGTCGTCCTTACGCTGAAGGGCTAGGCTCGACGCCCACAACCGCATCCGGCGGCAGTTCGCTCACCCCGGGCAGAAGCGCCTGCTGATCGCCCATCCGCACCAGCAGACCATCTTCGGTCTGCTCCATCTCGGGCTCCGCCTCGGCGGCACCCGGCCCCTCAAAGACCAACACATCCTCCTCGGGGTCAAAGTCCTCAACCACCTCGGGCCCATCCTCCCCGCCGCCCTCCTCCTCCGGCTCGACAGGCTCGATATCGGGTGCGGCGACTGCGGCAGAAGACTGAACGGGTTCAACCACTTGCTCGGTTTCCGGCGCAGGCTCCTCCTCAGCAACCTCCTCCTCGGGCACCTCGGGTTCCGGCGCATCCTCCTGCACCGCCTCCTCGGCCATGAAGGCCGCCAGATCCTCGTCGAACGCACCACGCGAGGCCGCGGCATCAAGCTCCGCGTCCCTGGCATCTGCCTGGCTCAACCCCTCGTCTTCATCATCGTCCCGACTGATCGCGTCGCCGATGAAGCCCATCAGAAGCATGAGCGGCATCGAAAGTACGATGGCCCAGTCCATGCGCAAAGGTTAACCGGTAATTGCGGCAAGTGTGGCGCTAACCTGCGGTTGCATGGGAAACAGCCGGTTTCTCCAGCAGAAACAGTGGCCTGCCTAGACCAGCAGGCCACCGTCCAGCCGCACCGTCCGGTCCATCCGGGCGGCCAGTTCGAGGTTGTGGGTGGCGATCAGCGCGGCGAGGCCGGTTTCGCGCACCAGCGTCATCAGCGCCTGAAACACTGTGTCGGACGTGCCCGGATCGAGGTTGCCGGTCGGCTCGTCGGCCAGCAGCAACGCCGGACCATTTGCCAGCGCCCGGCAGAAGGCCACCCGCTGTTGCTCGCCGCCCGAAAGCTCGGCGGGCCGGTGGCTGGCGCGATCCTGAAGGCCGACCGTGCCCAGCAGCTCCACCGCCCGCTCGCGGGCTTCGCCCGGCTCCACCGCATTGGCAAGCTGGGGCAGTGTGATGTTTTCCAGCGCGGTGAACTCGGGCAGCAAGTGGTGGAATTGATAGACAAATCCCACCTGCGCCCGCCGCGCCTCGGTGCGCCTGCCATCCCCGAGCGCGCCCATGTCCTCGCCAAGCAGCCGCACCGCTCCGGAGGTGGGGGTGTCGAGCAGGCCGGCGATATGCAGCAAGGTCGATTTGCCAGAGCCGGAGGGCGCCACCAGCGCCACCACCTCGCCCGCGGCAACCTCCAGCGAGGCCCCGCGCAGCACGTTGATCTCGTTCGGCTTTCCGGCGTTGTAGGTCTTGCTGATCCCGTCCAGCCCCAGAACCTCACTCATAGCGCAGCGCCTCCACCGGATCGAGCCGCGCAGCGCGGCGGGCGGGGATGATCGTGGCCCCCCAGGACAGCGCCAGCGCGAGGGCCACCGCAAAGGCCACATCGCCCGATTGCAACTCGCTCGGCACCCGGTAGATGCCGCGAATGGAGGCGTCCCACACCTCCTGCCCGCTCACCCAGTTGATGAAGCCGACGATGTTGTTCACGTTCAGCGCAAACAGGCAGCCCAGCACCGTACCCAGTGCCGTTGCCACCGTGCCGATCAACGCCCCGCAGAGGAAGAACACCCGCAGGATCGCCCCCCGGGTCAGCCCCATGGTGCGCAGGATGCCGATGTCACGGCCCTTGTTCTTCACCAGCATGATCAGGCCCGAAATGATGTTGAGCGCCGCGATCAGCACCAGGATCGACATGATGATGATCATCATGATGTCTTCGATCACCAGCGCCCGCAGGAAGTTGCCCCAGGCGTCCTTCCAGCTCCAGAGCACCGCCCTGTCACCGGCGGCCTGCAGCAGCGGAACGTCCCATTCTTCAATGTTTTCCGGGTCATCGACCATCACCTCGATCTCGCTCGCAGCGCCGTCGAAGTTGAAGAAGCTCTGCGCCTCGGCAAAGGGCAGATACACCCGCGTCCGGTCGATGTCCCAGCGCCCGGCCTGGAAGATATAGACCACCTCATAGGCGTTCACCCGCGGCGTCACCCCCATCGGGGAGCGGGTGCCATTGGGGTTGATGATGCGGATCCTGTCGCCCACCGTCGCACCCAGCTCCTGCGCCACGCCCCAGCCGATGGCGACGCCCTCCTCGAAGCGGGCAATGTCGCCCTGGCTCTGCTCCGGCGCGGCGATGCGGGGCAGGTTCATCAGGTCTTCGGCGCGGATGCCGTACACCTCGACGCCCGCATTGGCCGCCCTCAGGTTGGCCAGCACCTGCCCCTTCACCAGCGGCGCAACCGAGGTCACGCCGGGCACGGCTTCAAGCCGGGCCGCCCAGTCGTCATAGTCGGTGATCTGGCGGCTGGTGGCGCCGTTTTCGTCAACGTAAACAGCGGCCCGCACCGAGGTATGGGCATTGGCGCCGATGATCGTATCGACAAAATCGGTCCGAAACCCCGAGCGCACAGCCATCACCACGATCAGCGCAAAGACCGAGAGCGTGATGCCCCCCAGCGCGATCCAGCTCAGGATCGAAACCCCGCCATCGGAGCGCTGTGAGCGCAGGTAGCGCCATGCGATCATCCACTCGTAGCGAGAGAAGGGAGCCGTCTTGCCTGCTTTATTGGCCACGGTTCGGCCTCCTGCTTGATTGCGCCGGAAGATGCGCAGGGATCGGGCGGGGGTCAAGCACCCAAGGGGCCGCATCACTCATCGGTGTTGCTCCGCGCCACCCGCAGATTGGGCATGCCCCGGGTGTCGCCATCGCGGGGGATGACGGGCGCGCCGAACTCGCCGTTGTATTTGCCCCCCACCGCACGTTCGCGCTCGTGGAGCGCGCGCAGGGCACGGCGCAGGGCGAGGTAGGGGTCTTCGCCCTCCTGCGTCAGCGGTGCCACCAGCGCAGTCCAGTCCCAGGTCTCGCGGGTGTCGGCGTGATATTGCAGCCAGGGCGTGAAATGGCGCGCCTGCCACCCTGCCCGCGCGCGCGGCGAGGCTTTTTCCCAGCCTTTCAGGTAGATCTGGAGCGCGCCCACAGAGCCGTCTCCGGGCCGGGTCTTGGGCTTTTCGATGAACCCGGTGATGATTTCGTCAAGCGACGGGTCCGGCTCGGGCGGCGGTGGCACCGGGCGTGGCGCCTGATCGGGCACACCGGGCGCGGCCTCTCTGCGCACCTTGCCCGGGCCGTAACTGCTTTTCTCTGCCAGCCGTTCCCGGGCCTGCTTCGCCGGGCCGAACTTCTCGAAGAGTTCGAAGAACAGCGACACCCCTTCCCGGTCGCCGCCGCCCTTTTCCGCCACGATATCGTCCCAGCTCTTCAGCCCCGCCTCCGGGTAGCTTTCACGCACGAAGTTCTGGAAATGGCTGAAGAAATAGCCGCCCTCCGGATCATGGCCGCCGCCATGCATCCGGTGGCTCTCCCACCCGTCGATCCAGGCCCGCAACTCCCGCAGGCCGCCGTGCCGCTCCATCCGGCTTTTCAGCAGCAGGAGATGCTCGGCAAATCCTTCGGGCGGGATCACCTAGAGGTGCCCCTCGTAGAGCGAGGCCAGTTTCGCCGCAGCCGCTTCCGGGCTGAGTTCTTCGCTCTCGCCGGTCCGGCGGCTGGTCAGCTCGACCACGCCGTTCTTCAGCCCGCGCGGCCCCACGGTGATCCGCCAAGGCAGGCCGATCAGGTCCTGGGTGGCAAACTTGGCGCCCGCGCGCTCGTCGGTGTCATCCAACAGCGGGTCGAGGCCCAGCGTTTTCAGCGTGTTGTAGAGCGCCTCCGAAGTCCGGTCGCAGGCCTCGTCGCCCACCCGCATGTTGACGATCCCCACGTGGAAGGGCGTCACCCCCTCCGGCCAGACGATGCCCTTGTCGTCGTGGCTCGCCTCGATGATCGCCCCGACAAGGCGCGAAACCCCGATCCCGTGGCTGCCCATATGCACCGGCACCTTGGCCCCGTCCGGCCCCTGCACCGTTGCACCCATCGGCTCGCTGTACTTGGTCCCGAAGTAGAAGATCTGCCCCACCTCGATGCCCTTGCCCGCGCGGCGGCGATCTTCGGGGATGGCGTCGTAGAGAGCCGCGTCGTGGGTTTCGTCCGTGCGGGCGTAAAGGCTTGTGAACTCGTCGCAGACCCCCTTCACCTGCGCCATGTCGGCATAGTCGATCTCACGGTCGCCCAGCTTCAGCTCGGTCACGCCGGCATCGTAGAACACGTCGCTCTCGCCGGTCGGGGCGAGCACGAGGAACTCGTGCGTGTCGTCCCCGCCGATCGGTCCGCTGTCGGCCCGCATCGGGATCGCCGTCAGCCCCATCCGCTCGTAGGTGCGCAGATACGTCACCATGTGGCGGTTGTAGGCGTGCAGCGCGTCCTCCTTGGTGAGGTCGAAGTTGTAGCCGTCCTTCATATAGAACTCGCGCCCCCGCATCACGCCGAAGCGCGGGCGGATCTCGTCGCGGAACTTCCACTGGATATGGTAGAGCGTCAGCGGCAGGCTCTTGTAGCTGGCGACATGGGCGCGGAAGATGTCGGTGATCATCTCCTCGTTTGTCGGGCCGAAGAGCATGTCGCGCTCGTGGCGGTCGCGGATGCGCAGCATCTCCGGGCCATAGGCATCGTAGCGCCCGCTCTCCTGCCACAGGTCGGCCGGCTGGATCGTGGGCATCAGCAGCGGGATATGCCCGGCGCGCTGCTGCTCCTCATGCACGATCTGCTCGATCCGCTTGAGCACCTTGAAGCCCAGCGGCAGCCACGAATAGATCCCGGCGGCCTGCTGGCGGATCATGCCGGCACGCAGCATGTAGCGGTGCGAGGCGATCTGCGCGTCGGCGGGGGTTTCTTTCAGAACGGGTAGAAAGTAGCGGCTGAGGCGCATCGGATGGTCCTTTGGGGCATGGCGTCTTGCCCCGAGGCTCTAGCCCATCCGGGCGGGGCTCACAAGATTTTGGACTTCGGAGCGGGAGGGCTCTGCGGCTCCGGCAGCTTGGCCTCCGTCGCCGGTTCGCGCGGTTCGCGCCAGCACAGAGTCTCTCGGGGATGATCAGGCACCGGCGGTGCGAGGTCGGAGAGTTTCAGATACTGGGTCATCGGTCGGCTAACCTCGTTGTGTGCGAGGCCGAAGATGTCGGGTGCCGCCCGGTCAAGCAATCACGCTGCCCGTTGAATCACGGCTTATTCACAGGGGTTGCACGGAGCCGGTGCAAAACCGCATCGGCGTTAACAGGGCATAAACCGTCTGGTTATAGAGAAGGGGCACCGCAACCCGTCGGAGCCCTCGTTTGCTGAGCAAATTCGCCATCCCCCTGGCCTTCATGGCAAGCCTTCTCACCGCGCCTGCGGCGGTGCTGTTGGGCACCCCGCCGGGCGAGGGGCCGGTGCTGGTGATCGTTCCGCCATGGTCGGATGCTCCGGCCATTCTGGCTGCGTCCGGTGGGCGGCCACTGGGGCCGGTTCGCGCGCCCTTTGCCGTCCTTGCCGCCTTCCCCAGCCCCGAATCCGCCACGCAGGCCCGCGCCCATGGTGCCTGGGCCGTTCTGGGCGGGGCCGCGCTGGCCGCACTCTGTGGAGTATCCGATGCCCGAACATGAGCCCCTGCTGCTGACCGCCGACCAGGCGCTCGATCCCTCGGTCGATCACGCGCTTGAAGCCGCACGCGCCAGTGCCGTGAGGATGCTGTCGCGGATCACGCCCCTGCTCTGGCTTCTGGCGGTCGCGGCCGAATGGCTGATGGGCGGCAACATCATGGTCATGGGGCTCGCCGGCGGGGCCTTCACCCTGCTCGGCCTCGCCGCGCCGCGCCTTGCCCCTCAGGCCGCCCGCATTCTCGTGGCACAGGCCCTCACCGGGCTGACGATCTCGCTCAACGCCGCGCTTGCCGGCCATCCGATGCAGATCGACAGTCACATGGCCTATTTTGCCGTGCTCGCCATGCTGGTTGCCCTGGCCGATATCAAGCCGCTGCTGATCGCCGCAGGCACCATCGCGCTGCACCACCTCGCGCTCACCTTCGCCCTGCCCGCGCTCGTCTACCCCTCCACCGATCTGATCTTCAACATCGGCCGCACGGTGTTTCATGCGGTGATCGTCGTGGCCGAAACCTCGGTTCTGACCCTGACCATCCTCAACCGCATCTCCCTGTCACGGGAGGCTTCGGACAAGGCCAACGAGAGCCTCGCCGCCACCGCCCTCGCCGAAGAGAGCGGCGCCAAGGCCCGGCAGGAGGCCATGCGCGCCAACGAGGCCCTTGCGCGGGCCGAAGCACAGTCGCAAGAGGCGGCCAAGGCGCGGGCCGAAGCCGAGCAGGCCCTGAACGAGGTGGAACAGCGCGCAACCGAGGCGGCAGAGGCAGAAGCCCGCGAGGCCACGGCAGCGGCAGAGCGCACCGAGGCGCTGGCCACCCTCCTCGAGGTGTTCCGCCAGAAACTCGCGCGCCTGTCCGAGGGCGACCTGTCCGTTCGGGTGACGGAAGATCTCGGCGAAGATTTTGCCGACCTCGCAGATCATTTCAACGGCGCGGGCGAGCGGCTTTGCGGCGCAATGAACGCCGTCATTTCGCAGGCCGCGTCGATCAACGAGCAATCCCGCGAACTCACCGCCTCAGCCACCGATCTCTCCACCCGAACCGAAAAACAGGCCGGCACCCTCGCCCAGATCGCCGCCACCCTGAAGGAGCTGACCCGCACGATCGAAGTGGTCGCCAACGAGTCGCGCGACGCCCGCAAGCAGGCCGAGAACACCTCGAGCGAGGCCTCCGAAGGCACCGGCATCATGTCGGAAGCCGTCGAAGCGATGAACCGGATCGAAGGCAGCTCGCGCGAGATCTTCAAGATCACCAGCGTGATCGACGACATCGCCTTCCAGACCAATCTCCTCGCGCTCAACGCAGGTGTCGAGGCCGCCCGGGCCGGCGAGGCAGGCCGTGGCTTTGCCGTGGTGGCCTCCGAAGTGCGGGCGCTGGCCCAGCGCAGCTCCGATGCCGC
Source organism: Oceanicola sp. 502str15 (assembly GCF_024105635.1). Taxonomy (NCBI): domain Bacteria; kingdom Pseudomonadati; phylum Pseudomonadota; class Alphaproteobacteria; order Rhodobacterales; family Roseobacteraceae; genus Oceanicola; species Oceanicola sp. 502str15. The sequence goes on along the minus strand of NZ_WYDQ01000001.1, from coordinate 131,212 downwards.
ACGCGAGATCAACGGGCTGATCTCGAACTCGGTCAGCGAAATTTCCGGTGGCGCGGCTCTGGTAAAGAACACCGGGACCGCGCTGGAAGGCATCCAGTCCTCGGTCACCGGCATCGTCGAACGTTTGCGTTCCATTGCCGAAGCGACAACAGACCAGTCCCGCGGCCTCAGCGAGGTCAACGAGGCTGTCTCCAATCTCGAACGGGTCACGCAGCAGAACGCCGGAATGTTCGAAGAAACGACCGCGGCCAACGCAATGCTCTCGGGCAGCGCTGACGAGTTGAATGCGCTGATGAAAGGGTTCACTCTGGGCCAGGGAGATGAGCCCCCGCAAGCCATCCCGGTCATGCCGCACCTTCGGGCAGCATCGTGATCTTGCGGGTTCTGCGCACCGCCCTGCGGGCGTCTGCAAACTCGTTATCTGGTTGAATTGTTATAAGAGATAAGCAAATCTCCACCCACAGCGGGACGACTCGCGCCCGCATGCTATAACCGCGCCGCAAAGGGGAGAGGAGCCCCGGCGCTTAGGGAGGAGAAAATCCATGAATTTCAAGGCTCTGCTTGCAGGAACGGCGCTTGCCGCCCTGACCACCGCATCCGCATCCGCGCAAGAGGTCACACTGCGCCTCGCCCATTGGCTGCCGCCCACGCACCCGGTTCAGACCCTTGGCATCGAGCCCTGGATCGAGTCGATCAAGGAAGCCTCGGGCGGCCGGATCGACTTTCAGATCTTCCCGGCCCAGCAGCTTGGCGCCGCACCCGATCACTACGACATGGCCCGCGACGGCATTGCCGACATCACCTACACCAACCCCGGCTACCAGGCCGGGCGCTTTCCGATCTATTCGCTGATCGAGATCCCCTTTCACATGGACAATGCCTCCCGCGGCGCGAAGGCCATGCACGAGTGGTATGCGCCCATCGCCGAAACCGAGATGTCGGACGTGATGTTCTGCATGGCCAACCCGCATGATCCGGGCACCTTCCACTCCAAGAACCCGATCCTCGAGCCCGGCGACGTGAACGGCCTCAACGTACGCCCGGCACATGCCACCATGGCGCGCTTCGTCTCCATGCTCGGCGGCGGCCCGGTTCAGGTGCCCGCCCCCGAGGCGCGCGAGGCCATTGCCAACGGCGCGGCCGATGCGATGACCTTCCCGTGGAACTCGATCTGGATCTTCGGCATCGACAGCGAGCTCAAGCAGCACCTCGACATGCCCTTCTACGTCTCCGCCCAGCTCATGCTCATCAACAAGAGCACCTACGACGGCATGGCCGACGACCTTAAGAAGGTGATGGACGATCACTGCACCCCCGAGTGGAGCCAGAAGTTCTCTACCGGCTGGGCCGAGAACGAGGCCTCGGGCCGCGACAAGGCTCTCGCCGAAGGGTCGGGCCACACCGTCAACGTGCCCACCGAGGAGCAGGTGCAGATGTGGAAGGACGCCGCCGCACCGCTGGTGGAGACCTGGAAATCCGAAGCTGGCGACGACGCCGAGGCCATCTACCAGGGCTACCTCGACGCGCTCGACGCCAACGACGCCCGCTTCTGAGCGAAACCGGGCGGCGCTGCACCGGCGCCGCCCGACTGATCCCATGCGAAAGCTGCAACGCGCCCTCGAGCGCTTCTCCCACTGGGTCGAAACCGTCGCGGGCCTCATGATGGGCGCGATAACCCTGCTCGTGGTGGTCTCCGCCGTGACCCGCTACCTGTTTGCCTGGCCCCTGCCCGATGCCTTCGACCTCTCGCGCTACCTGCTCGGGGCCGCGATCATGTGGGGCTTTGCCTGTGTCGGCTTCCGCGGCTCGCACATCAAGGTCGACCTGCTAGCCGAGGCCCTGCCCGCCCCGATCCGCCGCTGGGTCGACGCCTTCGCCTGGGCGGTGCTGCTGTTCTTCACAGTGCTGCTGGCCTGGAAGCTGCTGGGCCGCGTCACCTCCGCGGCAGGCTCCGGCGAGGCCACGATGGACCTGCGCCTGCCCGCCTGGCCGCTGATGGCCCTGATCTGGGCCGGTGTCGCCGTGGCCATCCTGACCATCACCGCCCGCCTGCTCATCATCCTCTTCGGCAACGGCTCGCTCGATGCCTTCGACAGCGCCGAAGAGCACGCCGAATGACCCGTAGGCAGGCCCCACGCCCGCCGACCGCTGGAAAGCCCTGACCGAATGACCCCCGATCTGATCGCCATAGCAGGCTTCGCCGCCCTCTTCGCCATGATCCTCCTGCGCGTGCCGATCGGCGTGGCCATGGGTCTCGTCGGGGTGTTCGGCTTTGCCGGCATCACCGGCCCCGGCCCCGCGCTCAACCTGTTGGCGCAATCCCCGATCCGGGTGGTGACCGATTTCAACCTCACCCTCATCCCCTTCTTCGTGTTGATGGGGGTGCTGGCGACCAACTCGGGCATGTCCTCCGAGCTGTTCCGCGCCGGGCAGAAGTGGCTCGGCCAGTTCCGCGGCGGCATGGCGCTGTCAACCATCGGCGCCTGCGCCGGCTTTGCCGCGATCTGCGGCAGCTCGGTCGCAACGGCGGCGACGATGACCAAGATCGCCCTGCCCGAAATGCGCCGTGAGAACTACCCCGACCACGTCTCCACCGGGGTCATCGCGGCGGGCGGAACCCTCGGCATCCTGATCCCACCCTCCGTGGTGCTGGCCGTCTACGGCTTCATCACCGAGCAGGACGTCGGCAAGCTCTTCATCGCGGGCATCGTCCCCGGCTTCCTCGCCGTGCTGATGTACATGCTGACCGTCCGCCTCGCTTACGGCCGCATCCTGCCCGCCTCCGGCACCTTCAACCTGCGTGCAGCCCTCGGTGCACTCAAGGGCGTCTGGGCCGTGCTACTGCTCTTCGTGGCCATCATCGGCTCGATCTACATGGGCGTGGCCACCGCCACCGAAGCCGCCGCCGTCGGCTCGCTGCTCACGGCGCTCATCGGAATTTTCCGCGGCAAGCTCTCGTTCCGCGCCCTTCTGTCGTCGCTGATCGAGGCCCTGCGCACCTCGGTCGCCATCTACACCATCCTCATCGGCGCGATCCTGTTCGGCTATTTCCTCGCCGTCACCCGCGCACCACAGAAGGTGACCGAATGGCTGGTGAGCCTCGATATCGGCGCCTACGGCACCCTCGCCCTGATCCTCGTGGCCTTCGTGCTGCTCGGCTGCATCCTCGACGCGATGGCGATGATCATCCTGATGGTCCCCATCGTCTTCCCGGTGGTCACGGCCATGCAGTTCGACCCGATCTGGTTCGGCGTCATCATTGTGATGACGGTCGAACTGGGCCTCATCACGCCCCCCGTGGGGATGAACGTGTTCGTGATCAACTCGATCGCGCGAGAGGTGCCGCTGACCAAGATCTTCCGGGGCGTCACCCCCTTCGTGCTGATGGACCTCGTGCGCCTTGCAATGCTGGTGGCCTTCCCGGCGCTGGTGCTCTGGCTGCCGGAAACCATGCGCTAGCTGCGGCAGGTAGGGCGGGACTTGTCCCGCCGCACCGCCTACTCCGAGACAGACGCCAGCAAGGCCGCATTGCCGCCCGCCGCCGTGGTGTCCACGCACAGATGCCGCTCGTGCATCACGTGGCCCACGTCCGGCTGGCCGGTCACCAGCGCCGCCACGGGGCCGTCCCGCTCCGCCAGCGCCACCGCAAGCTCTCGCGCCTCCGCCTCGCCGCCCCACCAGAGCAGGGCCGACAGATCTTCCATCGCCAGCGCCTCCTCGCGCGCGGCCACCAGGGCCCGCCCGCCGAGCGCCTCGATCGCGGCCACCTGCGCAGCTGTATCCGGCCCGCAGCACACCACCCCGCCCCGGGGCACCATCCGCAAGCGGTTCGCCTCGCCTGTCGGCCCCGGCATCTCGATCATTTCCGCCGGTCGCGCCACAGGCCCGCCCTCGCGGAACCGCTGCAAGTAATGCGGCCCGCCCGCCTTCGGCCCGGTGCCCGAGAGCCCCTCGCCTCCAAACGGTTGGCTCCCGACAATCGCGCCGATCTGGTTGCGGTTCACGTAGATGTTCCCCGCCTCCACCATGTCCGAAATCACCTGAACCCGGGTATCGATCCGCGTGTGCAGGCCAAAGGTCAGCCCGTAGCCGGTGGCGTTGATATCGCGCACCACCTGCCGGATCTTGCCCGCCTTGAAGGTCGCCACATGCAGCACCGGCCCGAACACCTCACGCCCGCCAAGATCGGCAATGCCGCCCACCTCGATCAGCGCAGGCCCCACGAAATTGCCCTCCGGCGCATCGAGCTGTTTCACCAGCCGCCCCTCGGCGCGGGCCGCCTCCACATAGGCGCGGATCTCGCCCGCCGCCTCGGCGTCAATTACCGGCCCAACGTCCGTTTCAAGCCGCCCCGGATCGCCGACCGCAAGCGCATCCATCGCGCCCTTCAGCATCTCGATGAAGCTCTCCGCCACGTCTTCCTGCACGTAGAGGCAGCGCAGGGCCGAGCAGCGCTGACCGGCGGACTGAAAGGCAGAGGCCACGACATCGCGCACCGCCTGCTGCGGCAGGGCCGTGCTGTCGACGATCATCGCGTTCAGCCCGCCGGTTTCGGCAATGAGCGGGGCACCGGGGGCCATGCCCTTGGCCATGGCACGGGCGATCGCCTTGGCCGTCGCCGTCGAGCCGGTGAAGGCCACGCCGCTCACCCGGGAGTCGCTGGTGATCGCCGCGCCCACCACCGCGCCATCGCCGGGCACCAACTGAAGCACCTCACGCGGCACCCCGGCCTCGTGGAGCAGCGCCACGGCGGCAGCAGCAATCCGGGGGGTCTGCTCGGCAGGCTTGGCCAGCACCCCGTTGCCGCAGGCCAGCGCCGCCGCCACCTGCCCGGTGAAGATCGCCAGCGGAAAGTTCCACGGGCTGATGCAGGCGAAGACGCCCCGCGCTGCCGTCGATCCGGGGGCCTTCGCCGCCTCGCCTGCGTAAAACCGCAGAAAATCGACCGCCTCGCGCAGCTCGCCCACCGCATCCGGCAGCGTCTTGCCCGCCTCCGCGATGAGCACCGCAAAGAGCAGCCCGAAGTCGCGCTCATAAAGCTCCGCCGCGCGTCGCAGCACCTCGGCCCGCTCCGCAACCGACACATCCCATGCCCGCGCCGCGCTAAGCGCCGCCTCGACATCCGCCGCGCTGGCATCCGCAACCGGCCCCTGCGGCGCTGACTGCGCCACTGCCGCGCTGATGGCCTCCAGCTCGCCCAGATCGCTCAGGTCGAACCCGCGAGAGTTCACCCGCCCCGGAAACACCTCCGGCCCGGTCGGAATGCTGGCAGGCCCGCGCCATGCCTCGAACGGGCAGGCCGCCACATGCTCAGGCGGTACGCTCTCGTCGACGATCTGGTTCACAAAGGACGAGTTCGCGCCGTTCTCGAGCAGCCGCCGCACCAGGTAGGCCAGCAGATCCTTGTGGGTGCCCACGGGCGCATAGATCCGGCAACGGGTGCCATGATCGGCCAGCACGAGGTCGTGCAGCCGCTCGCCCATGCCGTGGAGGCGCTGAAATTCATAGGCTCCGCGCGGCAAGTCGCGCCCCATGTGCAGCACGGCGGCCACCGTGTGGGCGTTATGGGTGGCGAATTGCGGATAGATCCGGTCGGTCATGCCCAGAAGCTTGCGGGCGCAGGCGATGTAGCTGATGTCGGTCGCCGGTTTGGCGGTGAACACCGGAAAGTCCTCCAGCCCCTCCACCTGCGCATGCTTGATCTCGCTGTCCCAATAGGCGCCTTTCACCAGCCGCACCGTGATGCGGCGGCCCAGCCGCCCGGCCAGCGCGTGCAGCCAGTCGAGCACCGCGCCGCAGCGGCGGCCATAGGCCTGCACCACCACGCCGAAGCCGTCCCATCCGGCAAGCGCCTCATCGGCCAGAACCGCCTCGATCACCTTGAGCGAAAGCACCAGCCGGTCGGCCTCTTCGGCGTCGATTGCAAAGTTCATGCCCGCTTCGGCGGCCTGCCGGGCGAGGCGCGCAACCACCGGCACCAGCTCGGCCAGCACCTGCTCCTGCTTGGCCACCTCGTAGCGCGGATGCAGCGCCGAGAGCTTGACCGATATGCCGGGGTTTTCTGCCATCGCGCCGTTGCAGCCTGCCGAAATGGCGGTGATCGCATCGGCGTAGGCCTTGGCATAGCCTTGCGCATCCGCCTCCGTCATCGCCGCCTCGCCCAGCATGTCGTAGGAATAGGTGTAGCCCTTGGCCTCCATCCCCGCCGCCCGTTTCATCGCCGCACCGATGCTCTCGCCCAGCACAAACTGCCGCCCCATCTCGCGCATCGCTCGGCCCACGGCGGCGCGGATCACCGGCTCGCCCAGCCGCTTGACCGCGCCACGCAGGCGGGTCGCAATGCCGGGGCGCTCATCGAGCACCTTGCCGGTCAGGAACAGGCCCCAGGTCGAGGCATTGACCAGCGGCGAGGCGCTCTTGCCGATGTGCTTGCCCCAGTCGGAGGGGGCGATCTTGTCTTCGATCAGATCGTCGATGGTTTCGGAATCCGGCACCCTGAGCAGCGCCTCGGCCAGGCACATGAGCGCCACGCCTTCATCGGTCGATAACCCGTATTCGGCGAGGAACACTTCCATCAGCCCGGGCCGGGCATCGGCCCGGATACGCCGCACGAGGTCGGCCCCCGTGGCCGAAATCCCGGCCCGCGCCTCCGCTCCAAGCGCAGCCTCCCCGATGAGCCGCTCCACGAGAGCGGTTTCGGGCTGATGCTTCAGCGCGTCGATCTGCCGAAGCTCGGCACTGGTGGCGGGGGGCGTGGGATAGGTGCTCATGAGTCGAGTATCCCTTCTTTCGCGCAGACGATGTGTCTATATTTCTGAAACACGCAGACCGGTTGGAATAAAATGATGCAGAAAATTGGCCGAAATACAGTGATTGAGCTCGACGCGCTGGACGAATCCATCATCCAGCATCTCAGCCGCGACGCCCGCCTCTCGATGACCGAACTCGCCCGCCGCGTGGGCCTGAGCAAAACCCCGGTACTGGCCCGCGTGCGCCGGCTCGAGGAGGCGGGGCTCATCACCGGCTACCACGCCACCCTGTCATGGCCCAAGCTTGGGCTCGGCTGCGTGACCTTCGTGCAGGTCCGTTTGACCGATACCCGCGAGAAGGCATTGAAGGCCTTCAACGCGGCCGTTGTCGGGCTGCCGGAGGTGGAAGAATGCCACATGATCGCTTCGGGCTTCGACTACCTGCTGAAGGTGCGCACCCGCGACGTGGCCAGCTATCGTGAGGTGATGGGCGAAAAGCTTTCCGAGCTGCCTCATGTGGCCTCCACCTCCTCCTATGTTGCACTCGAAGTGGTCAAGGAGAGCTGACCCCGCAGCATCCGGCGCTGGACAGTCCGCCAGCACGCCCTAGGGTCTGAATGACCAAATACGGAGGAGACCCATGGCCCAGCCCCCCGCCTGCGACTTCGGCACCCCGGCCGCCGATTTTGCCCTGCCCGCCACTGACGGAAAGACCTGGACGCTGGCCGATGTGTCCGGCGAGAAGGGCACGCTGATCATGTTCATCTGCAACCACTGCCCCTACGTGAAAGGCATCATCGACCGCCTCGTCACCGATGCGCAGACCCTCCAGACCGCAGGCATCGGCGTTGCCGCGATCTGCGCCAACGATGCGCAGAGCCACCCGGCCGACAGCTTCGAGAACATGGTGAAGTGGGCCGAGGAAAAGGCCTTTCCCTTCCCCTACCTGCAGGACGAGAGCCAGGAGGTTGCGCGGGCCTATGGCGCGGTCTGCACACCGGACTTTTTCGGGTTCAACGCGGCGGGCGAATTGCAGTATCGCGGGCGGCTAGATGCCTTCGGAAAGAACGAGGCCCCGGCCGATGCGCCGCGCGAACTGGTGGAAGCCATGATGCAGGTGGCGACCACCGGCAGAGGCCCCGAAGAACAGGTCCCTTCGATGGGCTGCTCGATCAAATGGCGGGCCGCTTGAGCCCCCGAGACCGGTCGCCCGGCGGCAAGGTCGGGCAGCGAGGGGCCAGCCCCTCGCGCTCCCCGGGAATATTTTCAGCAAGAAAACGAAAAGGTTAGGTATTTTTATCCCCATGGAGCGAAACTCTTTTGACCGGCCCCCCGTGTCTTTCTGTGCAGGCTGGTCGTGCGGCGCCAAGCTGGGAGGCGCAGCCGCCGTCTGCATGACGAGTGTGAAGGGTAGAGGCGTTCGCGGTCGGCAAGGACCGCGGGCGCCTCGCTATCGTTTGAAGACGCTGCTAGGGTCGGTGCCATGGTGACGCCGGAGGAGATCGAGGGGATGATTGCGCGCTGTGGTCTTGGCGACCGCACGGCGTTTTCCGAACTCTATCAGGCCACCAGTTCGAAACTTTTCGGCATCTGCCTCCGTATCCTTAAGGAACGCTCCGAAGCGGAAGACGCGCTGCAGGAGGTTTACCTGAGGATCTGGCGCAAGGCGGAGAGCTACGTGGCCGGAGGGCCCTCGCCGATGGCATGGCTGTCGACGGTAGCCCGCAACCTGGCGATCGACCGTCTGCGGGCCAAGGCGCCCCCGGCGGACGAGCTGTCGGATGCGCCGGAGCTGGTGGCCAGGGGCCCGACGCCCGAGCAGTCGGCGGTGGCGGCTGGCGAGGCGGCCCGGATCGGGGCTTGCCTCGGCGAGCTGGAGCCGGATCGCGCGGGTGCCGTTCGCGGTGCCTACCTCGAGGGGGCGACATATGACGAGCTGGCAGGCCGCTTCGGCGTGCCGCTCAACACAATGAGAACTTGGCTGCGTCGCAGCCTGATAAAACTGAAAGAGTGCCTTGAGAGATGAGCGAGCAGGCCACATACGACGAAGACGACATCGCCCTTGCGGGTGAGTATGTCTTGCGTCTGCTGGGGGCCGGAGACGTGGCGGGGTTCGAGTCCCGGCTGACCTCCGAGCCCGCCCTGCGCGAGCTTGTGACCGAGTGGCAGGAGGGCCTGTCGTCGCTTGCCGACGAGGTTGCCGAAACGCCGCCCGCCGCGCTCTGGCGCCGGATCGAGGCCGCGGCTCATGGCCCCGAGGTGCGCTCGCGCCCGTCGCTCTGGCGCTGGCTCGCCGGCGGCGCGGTGGCGGCGCTGCTTGCGCTCGCCGTCTTCGTGGTCCTTCCGCCCGGCCCCGGCGCCGCGCCGACCCATCAAGCCCAGATCGCGGCCGAGGACGGCTCGCTCGTTGTCAGGGCCGCGCTTGAGCCCGAGGGCGAGCTGCTGCTCACCCGCGAAGCAGGCGGCCCCCGTCCGGGCCGCGCGCTTGAGCTCTGGCTGATCGCCGAGGGCGCGGATGCGCCGGTCTCGCTCGGGGTTCTGCCCGAAAGCGCCGAAGCCCGGCTGATCGTGCCCGAAGAGCTGCGCGCAGCCTTCACCGGCGGCACGCTGGCAATCTCCGACGAGCCCCCCGGCGGCTCGCCCACCGGCGCGCCCACGGGCGATGTGCTGGCTGCGGCTCCCGTCGAGCTGCTCTGAGCCGTTTCAACAATCTTTTCAGGGTTTTCAGGGTGCTGGAATAATTCTTCCAGCTATTTTGAAACCAATCGCCGTGGCGCTCCGTATCTCCTGCATAACCCCGGCCATACCGGTGGGGGGAGGAAGACCAACCAGGAGAGACACCAACATGACTTTCGCCAAAACACTCGCCGCAACCGCCGCCGCCGCCCTTCTTGCCGGCACTGCCTTTGCCGCAAACCCCGAAGTGGGCGGTGCACCGATGTTCGAAGACAAGAACATCGTCGAGAACGCCGTGAACTCCGCCGACCACACCACGCTGGTCGCCGCCGTTCAGGCCGCCGGTCTCGTGGAAACGCTGCAGGGTGAAGGCCCCTTCACCGTGTTCGCCCCGACCAACGCCGCGTTCGAAAAGCTGCCCGAGGGCACCGTGGAGAACCTGCTGAAGCCTGAGAACAAGGACATGCTGACCAAGGTTCTGACCTGCCACGTGGTGGCTGCCGATGCGATGTCGGCCGCGATCAACCAGATGATCATCGACGATGATGGCGCACACGACGTCAGCACCGTTGGCGGCTGCGTGTTCACCGCCCGCATGAACGGCAACGACATCCAGATCGAAGACGAGATGGGCAACACCGCCACCGTCACCATCGCCGATGTCAAGCAGTCCAACGGCGTGATCCACGTGATCGACACCGTGCTTCTGCCGAAGATGTAAGCTGCTACCGCCCCGGCCAGGCCAGACTTGCCCGGCCGGGGCACCCCACCACAGACGATGCGACCGCAACGAAACCCAAGGGAGACCGCCATGAACCGCCGAAATTTTCTTTCCGCCTGCGCCGCGACCCTGCCAGTGGCGCTCGTTCTCAGCCCGCGCCTGCTCGAGGCCGCCGAGGGCAACTTTGAAATCACCCGCAGCAAGGCCGAGTGGAAGGCCATGCTGACCGACACCGAATACGCCGTGATGCGCGAAGAAGAGACCGAACGCGCCGGCACCAGCCCGCTGAACGACGAGAAACGCGCCGGCACCTTTGCCTGCAAGGGCTGCGACCTGCCGCTCTATTCCTCCGAAGCCAAGTACGACAGCGGCACCGGCTGGCCGTCGTTCTGGCAGTCGCTGCCAGATGCCATCGGCACCAAGGAAGATCGCAAGCTGTTTTCGGTGCGCACCGAGTGCCATTGCCGTCGCTGCGGCTCGCATCTGGGCCATATCTTCGATGATGGTCCCGCGCCCACCGGCAAACGTCATTGCCTCAACGGGGTGAGCCTCAAGTTCTTCGCAGCCTGAGACGACCCGTTTGAAGCACGGCCCCCGGCTCCTCCGTCCGGGTAGGCCCCCGCCCGCCCCACGTCATCCCTCGTTGGGGCGGGCGCCCTTTTCAGGGCATCTGAAAGCAGCCGGGGCACATCGCCCCTTCCCCCTTTCAGAACCCGCGCATCTCCGCAAACACCTCAAGCGGCTCGCGCGCCGTGCGCACCGCATTGGCCGGATGGTCTGTGTCGGCCCGCCCCAGCGCAATGCCGCAGACCACGATCTCGTCTTCCGGCAGGTCCAGCGCCTCGTGCACAACGTCGCCGTAATGCGCCAGTGCGCCGAGCCCGCAGGTCGCCAGCCCGCGCCCTTCCGCACTTGCCAGCAGCGCCATGATTGCCATGCCAAGGTCCATGAAGCAGCCCTTGCCCATCGCCTTGTCGATCGTCACCACGATCCCGACCGGAGCGTCGAAGAAGCGGTAGTTGCGGTCGAACTGGCGCCGCCGCCCGTCGAGGTCGCGCTTCTCGATGCCAAGCGCCTCGTAGAGCGCATAGCCCGCGGCCCGCTGCCGGGCCTTCAGCTCGGGCGGCATCTTCTTGGGGAAGTAGGAGTATTGCGCCACCTGCGGCCGCCCGTCGGCAATTGCTTCGGCGAGCGCGTCCGAAAGCGCCTTCAGCGGGCTGCCGGTGAGGGCCACGAAGCGTCCGGGCTGAAGGTTGGCGCCCGAAGGGGCCCGGCGGGCATCGGTGAGGATCGCCTCTACCGTGTCTCGCGTTACCGGCTCGGGCAGAAACCCGCGCACCGAGCGCCGTTGTGCCAGCGCCTCGCTGACACTGGGTGCCCGGTGGCCGCTGGCCTCCATCGGCTCAGCCCCGGCTCGGAAGCGCGCCCGGTCGTGCCTTGGCCAGCGCCTGCGTGATCAGGGCCGCCAGAACGCATTTGATGATGTCGCCGGGGATGAACGGAAGCGCCGCCACCGCAACAGCCTCGCCCAGCCCAGCCGGCTTGGCGATCATGTACCAGGCCAGCGCCACCGCGTAGAGCGCCGCGATTCCGCCGATCGCGGCCCCGGTGGCCGCGCCCGCCGCCACCGGCAGGCTGCGCATCCGCTCCATCACCAGCCCCGCCACGAAGGCGGCCACCGGAAAGCCCACGAAGAAGCCGGCCCAGGGTGTCATCAGCACGCCCAGCCCGCCCCGGCCCCCGGCCAGAAGCGGCAGGCCGATCAGCGTCAGAAGGCAGAACAGCGCCGCCGCCGCCGCGCCGCGCCACGCGCCCAGCACCGTGCCGCAGAGCATGATCCCGAGGGTCTGCGCCGTGATCGGAATGCCCGAAGCCAGCGTCAGCTTGGGGATCAGCCCCAACACAGCGATCAGCGCCGCAAACAGCGCGATCATCACAACATCCCGTTCGGAAACTCTGCTCATTCTCTTGCCCCTTCGCTCAATCCGCCCCGCGCCCGCAGCGCTTCGGCCACCCGTTCTGCATCGTCCAGCGCAAGGCCCGCAAGTGGCGCGGCGATGCGCCATCCGGGCCGTTTGCGCGCAGACCGCGCCCTGTAGCTTTCGGCCAGGGCCGCGCCCTTGGCACTTAAGACCGGGATAAACCGGATGACCAGTGAAATGGCAAGCTCCAGCGGCCGGGTTCGGATGCCGAGCCAACGCAGCGGCGTGGTGATCCAGTGCAGCACCGCGAGCATGTCGGCCAGCCGCGTCGTCATCGTCACCAGATTGGCCAGCGCCACCGCGCTCACCAGCCGCAGCACGATCACCGCGCCTTCGGCCAGCGTGCCCGTGGCAATGTGCCAGACCGCGATCAACGCCACGAAAAGCGCCACCGGGCGCAACGCGGCGGCGCCGGCCCTGGCAAACCCTGCGCCCGGAGCGGCGTAGAGCGCAGCGACGACAGCGAGCGCGGCGAACTGCCCCCAAAGGGAGCCCAGCGCGAACAACCCCGTGGTCGCCACGCAAAGCAGACCCAGCTTCAGCCCGGCGGGCAGCCGGTGATAGGGCGTCTCAACCGGCGAGGTCAGTGAGATCATCGCTCGCCCCCTCCATCGCCGCGCCAAACCGCGCCAGCACCGCCTCTGCCGGTCCATCGGCCTCCACCGCGCCACCTTCGAGCCAGATCACCCGGTCGAAGCCTGCCAACGCGGCCGGGTCGTGCGAGATCAGCACCACCTTCTGCTCCAGTGCTGCAATACGGCGGTGCAGCGCCCGCGTGGTCGGAATGTCGAGCCCGGCGAAGGGCTCGTCGAGGATCAGCCAGTCGGGCGCCATCGCCAGCACCGCGATGAGGCACAGCAAGTGGCGCTGCCCACCGCTGAGGCTGCCCACCGGACGGTCCCACCAATGCGCCTTGTCGAACTCCGCCAACGCGGCGCGCGCGGCGCGCTCGGCATCCTTGCGGCCCTGTTGCGCGAGGCCAAAGGCCACCTCCTCGCCGCAGGTCGGAAAGATGATCTGGTGATCGGGGTTCTGAAACAGGATGCCCACCCGCGCCAGCGCCGCCCTGCGGTCGGCAAACAGGTCATCGCCCGCAACGCGCACCGTGCCCCGGCTCGGGGCGATCAGCCCGGCCAGCAGCCGCGCCAGCGTGCTCTTGCCCGACCCGTTGCGCCCCACGATGCCCACCCGCCGTTCGCTCAGCACAAGGTTCATCGGCGCAAGAATCTCGCGCCCCGCCACCTCGTAGCCCGCATTCTCCAGTCGGATCTCGCCCATCTCACCCCGCTTCGCTCCGCCCGCCCTAGCCCGAAACGCCCCGTAATTGAAGGGCCTCGCGGCGCAGATTTGTCCGACTAAAATTATCGGAATTGACTTACCCTAGCAATTCACTCAGAATTAACCCGACTCCCAGCCACCCCGCCCGAGGGACAGCCCGGAAACGTCGCCAGACCGGAGACACCAACAAAAGGCGGACCCATGAGAAACGCGCTACCAAGTGACCCGTATTCGACCCTCCTCCAAAGCTTCTTCTGCCGCCACTACGGCGCGGGTGAAGCCCGGCTTTTTCGCCGGATCGTCGCGGAGATCCGGGCATGAACGCACATGTGAGCACCCCCTCGGCCACCGCGCTGCCCCTGCACGACGCGCGCTCGCTGACCCAGGGCGGCATCCAGGCCATGATCGAACTCGACGGGCAAACCTATTTCCTGCGCATCACCCGCGCCGGAAAGCTGATCCTGACCAAATGAAGCGCGCCGATTTCTCTCAGGCCCATCCGGCGCCCCGCCCGCCTCGCGGCGGGGCACCTGTTGGCCGGGTCGAAGAACTCACGCCCGCAGAACTGGCCGCCATCGCCTACCTGCGCATGACCCTCACCGGCAACCAGCGTGCCGTGGCCGAGGATTTCACGCTGCTGCTCGGCACCGATGATGGTGCCGAGGCCCATGCCGCCTTCCACCGGCTGGCCGCCGCGCTTTCCACCCGCAGCCGGATCTTTCCGCATCACGCGCCGGGCTGCACCTGCTACGGCGGCGACGAAAGTGCCTTCGCCGGCCTGCTCGGCGCTGCCGCAGAGGGCGATGAAGAGGCCGCCATGGGCTTTGCCCTCCATCTCTTTTCCGGCCACCCGCCGCTCGGGCTTCTGACCGCCGCCGCCCGCGCCGGGCTGGCGCTTTCGCATATGGCAGGGCTGCTCTCGGCAGCGCCCCGCGCCGTTCACTGAACCCAAGAAACCAACTCCAACAGGACAGTAAAGACCCATGACTTCCAAGCTCAAAGCCACGCTCCTCGCCACGGCCTTCGCCGCGCCCCTTCCGGCGCTCGCCGGCCCCGCCGAGGTGCTCGCCAACTATGCCGACATCGCTCAGGCAGGCTATGAAGACAGCCTCTCCACGGCCCAGACCCTCGCCGCGGCCGTCGATGCCCTCATCGCCGAGCCCTCCGATGTCACCTTGGAAGCCGCCAAGCACGCATGGCTCGCCGCCCGCGTCCCCTACCAGCAGACCGAGGTGTTCCGCTTCGGCAACGCGGTGGTCGACGACTGGGAAGGCAAGGTCAACGCATGGCCGCTCGACGAGGGGCTGATCGACTATGTCGAAGGCGGCGGCGCAACGGATGAAAACCCGCTCGCCGGGCTGAACGTGGTCGCCAACCCCACGCTCACCATCTCCGGCGAAGAGATCGACGCCAGCGAGATCACCCCGGCCCTGCTGTCCGACACGCTGCACGAGGCCGATGAGGTCGAGGCCAACGTGGCCACCGGCTACCACGCCATCGAATTCCTGCTCTGGGGCCAGGACCTGAACGGCACCGAGCACGGCGCGGGCGCTCGCCCCTACACCGATTACGCCAGCGGTGACGCCTGCACCGGCGGCAACTGCGACCGCCGCGCCGCCTATCTCAAGGCCGCAACCGAGCTGCTGATCACGGACCTCGAAGAAATGGTCGCCGCATGGGGCGAAGGTGGCGAAGGCCGCAGCGCCGTGACGGCGGATGAAACCGCCGGCCTCACCGCCATCCTCACCGGCATGGGCTCGCTCTCCTACGGCGAGCAGGCCGGCGAGCGGATGAAGCTCGGCGTCATGCTGCACGACCCCGAGGAAGAGCATGACTGCTTCTCCGACAACACCCACAACTCGCACTACTACGACGGGCTGGGCATCCAGAACGTCTATCTGGGCGAGTATCAGCGGGTCGATGGATCGGTGGTTAAAGGCGAAAGCCTGGCCTCCCTCGTGGCCGCCGCCGATCCGTCGCTGGACGCAGAGCTGACTGCCGCGCTGGCGCACACCATGCGCGAACTCGGCCAGATCAAGACCGCCGCCGAAGCGGGCTATTCCTATGACCAGATGCTCGCCGCCGGGAACGCCGAAGGCGAGGCGCTGGTGATGGGCGCGGTCGACGGGCTTGTGGCCCAGACCCGCTCGATCGAGCGCGCAGTCACGGCGCTCGGCCTCGACGGGCTGGACGTGGAAGGCTCCGACAGCCTCGACAACCCCGACGCGGTCTTCCAGTAACCCGCGCCCCTCAGGCGGGTGCGCCAAAACCGCCCACCTGAAACCCTCAACACCCTCCGGGGCGCCCCCCGCGCCCCGGACCCTCCAAGACCGAAGCCAGCCAAGGGCCTGCCGAAATGATCGTCTGCCACTGCCAAAGCATCAACGACCGCGATATCCACGCCGCCATCGACTGGATGCGCGCCGCCGACCCGAAAACGATCATCACCCCCGGCAAGATCTACCACGCGCTTGGCAAACGCGCCGACTGCGGCGGCTGTATGCCCCTGTTTCTCTCCACAATGCGTGCTAATACCAATCTGGAGGTTCCGCCCGAGTTGCGCGGCCTCAGAACGCATCGCAGGAGAGGAAAGAGCGCATGAAAGGCGACGAAAAGGTAATCGAATACCTCAACGCAGCACTCCGGTCGGAACTGACCGCCGTCAGCCAGTATTGGCTGCACTACCGGATGCAGGACGACATGGGCCTGAAGGGCCTTGCCGACAAGTCGCGCGAGGAAAGCATCGAAGAGATGCACCACGCCGACAAGCTGATCACCCGCATCCTCTTTCTTGAAGGCCACCCCAACCTGCAAAAGCTCGACCCGCTGCGCATTGGCGAGACTCCCAAGGAAATGCTCGAGGCCGATCTGGCCGCCGAGCACGAGGCCCGTACGCTCTACAAGGAAGCCCGCGACCACTGCGAAAGCGTGGGCGATTACGTGTCCAAGAACCTGTTTGAAGAGCTGATGACCGACGAGGAAGGTCACATCGACTTCCTCGAAACCCAGCTCGATCTGCACGACCGCGTGGGCGAGCAGAACTACGCCCAGATCAACGCCTCCACCGCCGCCGACGCCGAGTAACCCGGGCTGCAAAAAACACCGTCATCCCCGGGACTGACCCGGGGATCTCGCGCCACCGGAGATCCTCGGGTCGAGCCCGAGGATGACACCCGCAAACGGCGCTAGCCGAATAATCCGGGGGCCTCGCGCGTATCCCCCGTGAAGCACCTTCCCGCATCCCCAAGGGGGTGCGCCCACAAACCGACTGCGCCCGCCCATGCCCCTCCGCCTCTCCCTCCTCCTCACGCTGCTGGCCGCCCCCCTCGCTGCGCAGAACCTGACCGACGACCATCTCGCCGTGACGCCGCGCACCAAGGCCGAAGCCGCCCGCATCGCGGCTGTCACCGCCCCCGCCACAGCCTTCACCGCGCCCGAGGCCTTCGAGCAAAACCCTGGTGGCGCGGCCACCGTGCGCCGTCGCGACAATGCCGATGCCTTCTCCCAGCCCTCCGGCAACATCGACTTCGCCCGCGAACTCGATTTCAAGCTGGGCAACGGCCTGTTCCGAAAGCTCTGGGTCTCCGCCCCCTCCTCTACCCTCGCGTCTGACGGTCTCGGCCCGCTCTACAACGCCCGTTCCTGCCAGCGCTGCCACCTCAAAGACGGGCGCGGTCACCCGCCCGAGTCGGGCGAGAACGATGGCACCACCATGTTCCTGCGCGTCTCCGTCCCCGGAGGCCCCAAGGACGGGATCGACGAGATCGCCGATTACATCGCCACCCTCCCCGAACCCACCTACGGCGGCCAGATGCAGGACCACTCCCTGCCCGGCATCCCGGCCGAATACCGCCTCGGCATCACCTATGAGGAAATCCCGGTGCCGCTCTCGGGCGGCGAAACCGCCTCGCTCCGCGCCCCCACCTACACGGCTGAAAACCTCGGCTGGGGCCCGCTCGCGCCGGACGCCATGCTCTCCCCCCGCGTCGCGCCGCAAATGATCGGCCTCGGGCTGATCGAGGCGATCCCGGCGGCGGACATCCTCGCAAATGCTGACCCCGACGACACCAACGGCGACGGCATCTCGGGCCGCGCCAACATCGTCTGGTCGCTGGAATACGACAAACCCATGCTGGGCCGCTTCGGCCTCAAGGCCGGAATGCCCACCATCCGCGAACAATCGGCAGCCGCCTTCGCCGGTGACATCGGCATCTCCTCACCCCTCCACCCCGACGGCTTTGGCGATTGCGCCCTCGCTCAGGCCGCCTGCCAGCAAGCCCCCCACGGCGATCAGGATGCGCGCGGCTTCGAAATCGCCGATGACGGGCTCGACCTGGTCACATTCTACTCCCGCAACCTCGCCGTCCCGGCCCGCGTTGCGGCGGAGGATCCGCAGGTGCTGCGCGGCAAGCAACTGTTCTACGAAACCGGCTGCATCGCCTGCCACACCCCCAAGTTCGTCACCCACCGCCTGCCCGAGCAGCCCGAACAGAGCTTCCAGCTGATCTGGCCCTATTCCGACTTCCTGCTACACGACATGGGCGAGGGCCTGGCCGACCACCGCCCCGAGGCCCGCGCCACGGGGCGCGAATGGCGCACCGCCCCGCTCTGGGGCATCGGCCTCACAAGCCAGGTCTCCGGCCACACGCAGCTTCTGCACGATGGCCGCGCAAGAAACCTCCTCGAAGCCATCCTCTGGCACGGCGGCGAGGCGCAATCCCAGCGCGACGCCGTTGTCGACATGCCCCCGCCCGACCGCGCCGCCCTGCTCCGCTACCTCGAAAGCCTCTGATCCCTTGCCCCCCGGCCCCGTCAGGCGTAGGGCGGGACTTGTCCCGCCGACCTCGAAAGGACTCGCCATGCGCAGCCTCTTCGCCCTCACATTCCTCCTCGCCGCCCCGCTCCACGCCGGCGTGCCGGAGGCCATCGAGGGCCACATCCTCCCCCGCCACGCCGCCTTCGCCGAAGCCGCCACCGCGCTCGACACCTCAGCGCAGGCCGATTGCACCGCCGAGGCGTTGAAACCGGCCTATAACGGGGCCTTCGACGGCTGGATCGGCATTCAGCACCTCGCCCTCGGCCCCCTGCAGGAGATCGGCGGCCCGCTGGCGCTGCAATTCTGGCCCGACGCCAAGGGCTTCACCGCCCGCCAGCTCTCCATGCTGACCGGGGCCGCCGACCCGTCCACCACCACGCCGGACGGCTTTGCCGCGCAATCCGTGGCGGTGCAGGGCTTCATGGCGCTGGAGCGGATGCTCTATGACGAGGCCTTCTCCGATTACGCCGCCGGCAGCTACTCCTGCGCGCTGGTGCAGGCCATCGCCCACGACATCGCCAGCAAGGCCGGTGCGCTGAACGAGGGCTGGCCCGCCGCCGCCCAAGCCCTGCGCACTGCAGGCGAGGCCGGCAATGCCACCTACCTTGCCCCCTCCGAAGCCGCGCAGGCGCTCTTCACCGCGCTCATCGCCGGTATCGAATACAACGACGACGCCCGCCTCGCCCGCCCGCTGGGCTCCTTCGAGCGCCCCCGCCCCACCCGCGCCGAGGCCTGGCGTTCTGATCGAAGCCAGCGCAACCTCGCGCTGTCACTGGCGGCGCTCGAAGAATTCGCCCGTCTGCTGGCAGACGGTCATGCCTCGGAGTCCCAGGCCCTCTTCGATGACGCCGAAGCCTGGCTTGCCGATCTCGACGAACCCCGCTTCGAAGGCGTGGCCGAGCCAACCGCCCGGATGGGGATCGAAAGCCTCACCTCCTACCTCGGCCTGCTGAAAGAAACCGCCGCCGCCGAAGTGGGCGATCACCTGAACGTCGGTCAGGGCTTCAACGCGCTCGACGGCGACTGATCCGACACCACAGGAGACACCCCCATGCTCCCCCGCCGCCACTTCCTCGCCGGCCTCGCCGCCGCCGCCTCCCTGCCCTCCGCCTCATGGGCCGATGCCGGTGCGCCCGCCTATCTCGCCGCCGCGCGCACCCCCGATGGCAGCTATGCACTCTGCGGCCTCTCCCCCGCCGGGGCCGAGCGCTTTCGCCTCCCGCTGCCTGATCGCGGCCACGCCGCCGCGGCCCATCCCTCGCGCCCCGAAGCCGTCGCCTTCGCCCGCCGCCCGGGCCGCTTCGCGCTGGTGATCGACTGCGCCTCTGGCCGCCAGACCGCGCGGCTCGACGCCCCCGAAGGGCGGCACTTCTATGGCCACGGCGCCTTCCTGCACGGCGGCAAGGTGCTGGCCACCTCGGAAAACGACTATGAGGCCGGGCGCGGGGTGATCGGCCTCTGGGCTCCCGACGAGGGCTACGAACGCATCGGCGAGGTGCCTTCCGGCGGCATCGGCCCGCATGAGATCCTGACCCTGCCCGATGACGCCTCCCTGCTGGTCGCCAACGGCGGGCTGCAAACCCACCCCGACCGGGCGCGCGAGGTGCTGAACCTCGCCACCATGCGACCCAACCTCGCCGTCGTCTCGCCCGACAGCGGCCCGCTGGATGTGTCCGAACTGCCGCCCGAACTCCGGTCCAACTCCATCCGCCACCTCGCCCTGCGCCCCGACGGGCTGGCCGGTTTCGCGATGCAATGGCAGGGCGACCTGTTGGAGCCGGTGCCGCTGCTGGGTCTCTGGAAGGCCAGCGCGGGGCTCCGGCTCTGCGAGGCACCGCCGGCACGGGCCATGGCGATGCAGGGCTATGCCGGCTCGGTCGCCTTCTCGGGGGATGGTGCCGGCGTGGCAATCACCTCTCCGCGCGGCGGCGAGGTGCAGGTGTTCGGCAGCGAAAGCGCCCGGCTCGAGGCCCATTGGCAACGCCCCGACATCTGCGGCCTTGCGCCGCTGGGCGATGGGTTCTTGGCGTCGGACGGCATGGGCGGTCTGTTCTCGGTGTCTCGCGGCGGCGAGGCTGTGCCGCTGGCCCGGCATGAGGCGAGCTGGGACAATCACCTCGTGCCGGTGCGCGGGGTGTGAAGGCTCCCGGAGATATTTGCAGCAAGAAAATGAACAGGGCCCGGCGCAGGTTTACAGAACAAAGCATGAACAATATGCTTGCGCCATGCCCCGTGACCCGCTCTCCCACATGCCCCACCGCCCGCGCCGTACCTGCGTGGTGGCGGGAGAGTTTGCGCTGGCCACAGGGCGGGTGCACGAGCTTTGCGGCCCGTCACGGCAGGGGCTGGCGCTCGCGGTGGCCGGGCGGCTTTCCGGCGCGGCGGGGGCTTCCCTGATCTGGATCACGCGCACCAGCGAGCAGGCGGCCCTCTGCGGAGCGGGGATAAGCCAGTGGGTGGATCCGGGGCGGATGCTGCTGGTGCAGGCGGGCCGGACCGACGAAGTGCTCTGGTGCATGGAGGAGGCGCTGCGGTCGGGGGCATCCCCGCTGGTGGTGGCCGAGCTGGGCGCGCCCCCTGGCATGGTGCCGGTGCGGCGGCTGCATCTGGCCGCAGGGGTGCCGGAGGGCACCGCGCCGCTGGGGCTGATCCTCACTCCCGGCGAAGGCGGGGCACCGGGGGTGGAAAGCCGCTGGCATGCCGCCCCCGCCCATGGCCCCGGCCTCACCCGCTGGCACCTGCAGCGGCTGCGGGCCCGGATGGCGCCCCCCGCCGCATGGCATTTCACCCTGTCCGCGCCCCGCGCCGCGCCTGCCCTCTCTCCGCTGCCCGCGCTGGAACAAAGCGCCTAGGCCCTGCCCGGCCCGCGCCAAGGCGCCTGAGTTACAGGATGCCGATATCCGCCAGTTTCGCCCGCAGCTCGGGCGGCAGGTCGGTGTCGCCTTCGCGCCGTTCGGCCAGATCGGGCGGCGCGTCTTCGGGCTTGAGGTAACGCCAGCCCTGAAACGGGCGGCGCACCGCCGGGGCCACGCGGATCAACTCCGGCGCCAGAATGATCCCGCAGCGCCGAATCCCGTCGCCGCCGATCACTTCATCAAGCCGCACCACCCGCTGACGCGCCTGAATCACCCCCTTGATCACCCAATAGAGCGAGCCGCCGTTCAGCAGCGCCTCCTCCTGCTTCGGCCACATACGCGTCACATGCCGCGACGTCGCCTCGCCACTCTCGCGCCGCCGCTGCGCGCGCCATGCCTCAAGCTGCTCCAACGAGTCCACGCCGACGCAGAGCTTCACAAGATGTATGGTGTTCTTTTTCTGTTCGCCCATATGTGGTAGTGTAATTTCCCTGCACCGATTCTGCCAGATTCCCCGCGCCCTGCCTTTGCCCTGCCGGTGTGGCGGGCTACACTCCGGTCTCGCACAGCGCCAAGGACACCGCCATGACTGCCTTCACCGCCCCGATCGCCGAAGCCATCTGGGACATGAAATACCGTTTCAAACAGGCAGATGGCACGCCCATCGACGAGTCGGTGGAGGACAGCTGGCGCCGCGTCGCCCGCGCGCTGGCCGAGGGCGAATCCGATGCCCCGGCACGCGAGCAGGAATTCTACGAAGCCCTCTCCGATTTCAAATACCTCCCCGCTGGCCGCATCCTCGCAGGCGCAGGCACCGCCCGCGCCGTTACCCTGTTCAACTGCTTCGTCATGGGCACGGTTCCCGACTCGATGGGCGGCATCTTCGACATGCTGAAGGAGGCCGCGCTGACCATGCAGCAGGGCGGCGGCATCGGCTATGATTTCTCCACCATCCGCCCCAAGGGCGCCGCCGTCTCGGGCGTGGCCGCCGATGCCTCCGGGCCTCTCTCCTTCATGGATGTCTGGGACGCGATGTGCCGCACCATCATGTCCGCCGGCTCCCGGCGCGGCGCGATGATGGCCACCATGCGCTGCGACCACCCCGATATCGAGGCCTTCATCGCCGCCAAGTCCGACCCGGCGCGCCTGCGCATGTTCAACCTCTCGGTGCTGGTGAGCGATGCCTTCATGGAAGCCGTCAAGGCCGATGGCCCCTGGGAGCTGACCTTCGGCGGCAAGGTCTTCCACACCCTTCAGGCCCGCGACCTCTGGAACCGCATCATGCGCTCCACCTACGATTACGCCGAGCCGGGCGTGATCTTCATCGACCGCATCAACGCGATGAACAACCTCAATTACGTCGAGCAGATCGCCGCCACCAACCCCTGCGGCGAGCAGCCCCTGCCGCCCTATGGCGCCTGCCTGCTCGGCTCGATCAACCTCGCCAAGCTGGTCACCGATCCTTTCGAGGCGGGCGCGAAAATCGACATCGACGCGCTCACCAAGCTCACCACCACCGCCATCCGGATGATGGACAACGTGGTCGACGCCTCCCGCTTTCCCCTTCCGGCACAGCAGGCCGAGGCCCAGGCCAAGCGCCGCATCGGCCTCGGCGTCACCGGGCTGGCCGACGCGCTGCTGATGACAGGCCTGCGCTACGGCTCCGACGAGGCCGCCGCGCAAACCGAGGCCTGGCTCAAGGCCATCGCCCGCGCCAGCTACCTCGCCTCCGTCGAACTGGCCAAGGAGAAAGGCCCCTTCCCCCTGTTTGACGCCGAGCCCTACCTCGCCTCCGGCACCATGCAGGCGATGGACGAGGACGTGCGCGAGGCGATCCGCGCCCACGGCATCCGCAATGCGCTGGTCACCTCCATCGCCCCCACCGGCACCATCTCGCTCTACGCCGGCAACGTCTCCAGCGGCATCGAGCCCGTCTTCGCCTATGCCTACACCCGCAAGGTGCTCCAGCCCGACGGCTCCCGCATTGAAGAGGAAGTGGTTGATTACGCAGTGCAAATGTGGCGCGACCTGAAGGGAGACGCCCCCCTCCCCGACCACTTCACCAACGCCCAGACCCTGCCGCCCTCCGAGCACGTCAAGATGCAGGCGGCGGCGCAGAAATGGATCGACAGCTCGATCTCCAAAACCATCAACTGCCCCGAAGACATCGACTTCGAGTCCTTCAAGGACATCTACCTGCAAGCCTATGAAACCGGCTGCAAGGGCTGCACCACCTATCGCCCGAACGACGTGACAGGCTCGGTGCTTTCCGTCTCCGAAAAGACCGAGGAGGAAGCCAAACCCGATCAGGATGGCGAGGTGATCTACATCTCCGAGCCGCTAGACCGGCCCCAGGCGCTTGAAGGCAACACCTACAAGCTCAAGTGGCCCGACAGCGAGCACGCCATCTACATCACCATCAACGACGTGGTGGTCGGCTCCCAGCGCCGCCCCTTCGAGGTCTTCATCAATTCCAAGAACATGGAGCACTTCGCCTGGACGGTCGCCCTCACCCGGATGATCTCCGCCGTGTTCCGGCGCGGCGGAGATGTCTCTTTCGTGGTCGAGGAGCTGAAGGCCGTGTTCGACCCGCGCGGCGGTGCCTGGATGCAGGGCAAATACGTGCCCTCGATCCTTGCCGCCATCGGCGGGGTGATCGAGCGCCACCTTATCGCCATCGGCTTCATCGCGGGCGAGGGCATGGGCCTCAAGTCCGACCCCCAGGCCGAAGTGGTCTCCATCGGCGCGCCCCGCGGCAAGTCCTGCCCCTCCTGCGGCCAGTTCACCATGCAGATGGTCGAAGGCTGCATGACCTGCGCCTCCTGCGGCCATTCCAAATGCGGTTGATGCTCACCGGGCATTAACCATTCGCTCCTATACCCGGCGCCAGCAACAACGCGGGCCCGGGCATGGCGCTTCACACAGTCCACGTCTACGACAAGAGCTATATCTCCACCGACGAGCCCGACTTTTCGTGGCCCGACGCGGGGCAGTACAGCTATGGCACCAGCACCATTACCATCCAGCCCGGCGCCACCAGCCAGCCGGTCACGGTGGACGACCCGAATGATACCTCCTTCGATGATGACGACCCGGAGCCGCAAACCCTGGGCGGCGGGCCCTATACCATCAACGGCACCTCCTATGGGCCCGGCACGGTAATCGAGGCCGAGTATCTGCTCCAGGTGCAGGACAGCCTCGGCACCAGCTACTACATCGCCGCCGTCTCGCTCACCGGCGATCCCTACAACATTCAGGGCTTCACGGTGCACGGGCCGCTGCCACCGATGGGCGAGCCGCTGACCGTCGTTGCCGGGTGGGAGGGCTATCTGAACGCGGTGCCCTACACCAGTTCGACCCCCTCCTGCTTCGAGGCGCGCACCCGCATCGCCGTTCCCGGCGGATGGCGCGAGGCGCGCGCACTGCGGCCCGGGGATCGCGTTTCGCTCGCCAGGGGCAGCAGCGCCGAGGTGGCCCTCGTGCTGCACCAGCAAGCCCGCGCCGGGCCGGAGCGGGAGGCGCGCCCGGTGCGGCTTCGGGCCGATGCGCTGGGGCGCGGCCAGCCCGAGCGCGACCTCACGCTCTCGCCCCAGCACCGGGTCTGGGTCGAGGCGCTGGGGGCGCTCGTGCCCGCCCGCGCCCTCATCCGCCTGCCCCGCATCGGCCTCCTGCAGGGGCGGCGCCTCATCGACTACGTGCACATCGTCCTGCCCCAGCACGCCCTGCTGCTGGCAGAGGGGTGCCCGGCCGAGAGTTTCTGGCCCGGTCCCGTTGCGCTCGCCGGCCTCCCCCCACGCACCCGTGGCCGCATCCGCGCCATCATGGGCCCCGCACCCTGCCCCTGCGCCCCGATGCTCGCCATGCGCCCCGCCGAGCGGGCGCTCACCGCCCTGCCCCCGCTCACGGCCCGTTAACCTCGTTGCGCTAAACCCCTGCCTGCGCAGCACAAGGCCCGCTCATGGCAGAGTATACCCTCCCCGTCTTCTCACTCTCCGATATCTCCACCAGCGACCCCGACGGCTTTTCCGACAATGGCGGCTACCAGTTCGCCATCGGCACCGACACCGTCACCATCTCGCCCAGCGCCACCAGCCAGGACGTGACCATCACCGACTGGGAAGAGAACTTCTTCGATGATGACGCCGGCGGCGCGCAGGTGCTCACCACGCCCACCACGATCAACGGCACCCCCTACGGCGCGGGCACCAATATCGAGGCCGAATACCTGCTGATCGTTCAGGACAGTGTCGGCACCCAATACACGCTCCAGTTCGTCTCCATGAACAATGACGCTTGGAACATCGAGGGTTTCACCGTGCACGGCGCCCTGCCGCCCGCGGGCGAGGCGCTCACCATCGTGGCCCGTGGCGATGCGATCAACGATGCCCTCACCTACGCCTCCGCCCTGCCCTCCTGCTTCGCGGCCGCCACCCGCATCGCCACGCCGGACGGCTGGCGCGAGGTGCGGCACCTGCGGGCCGGCGACAGGGTCAGCCTCGCCTACGGCGGCACCGAAGCGCTGGCCATGGTCCTGAAAAGTCGTGAGAAAATCGGCGGCAAACGGCGGCGCAAGCCGGTGCGCCTGCGGGCCGGGTCGCTCGGGCCGAACTGCCCCGCGCAGGATCTCACCCTGTCGCCCCAGCACCGGGTGTTTCTGCCCGCCCTCGGGGCGCTGGTGCCCGCACGCGCGCTCACCGAACTGCCCCGCATTGGGCTGGTCCACACCCTCAGTAGCATCGACTACGTGCACCTCGTCCTGCGCCGCCATGCCATCCTGCTGGCCGAAGGGTGCCCGGCCGAGAGCTTCTGGCCCGGGGCCATGTCGCTCGCCGGCCTCAGCCCCGCGAGGCGCTTGCGCATCCGCGCCATGATGGGCTCCAACCCGCAGCCCGCCGCACCGTTCCTCTCGATGAAGGAGGCCAGGGCCTGGCTGCGCGAGAGCCCGCTGCGCCGCGCGGGTTAACCCTCGTCGTCGCCCTTGGCCATGGCCGCCAGCGCCGCGAAGGAGCGCATGGCCTCTTCCGGGTCGGCGCCCGCCGCCACGCCAAAAATCCCCGCCGGCGGCGCGGGCGCTTTCGGGGCGCCCGGAAGGTCCAGCGAGTCGGGGTCGTCCCCCGCCCGGATCGTGAAACCGCCGCCACCGCCCGCACGCAGCGCGCCGAAGTCCAAGGTTTCATGGGGCGAGGGGATCTTGCGCCACCCCTCGGTGACAAAGACCTGCGCCGTGCCGCACCCCGGCCAATGCTTGCCGGTATGGCCCACCATCACCACCGGCACCCCGTCATAGACGATATCGCCATCGCCCACCTCGATCTCGCCGGTCACGAAATGCGGACAGCAGGCGTTGCCCAGATCGACCTTCGGGATGCGATAGGGTGCGCCCACCGTGGCAATCCGGCGGCCTTGGTAGCTTGGGCCAAAGTGCAGCGGCACCGCGATATGGCCAATGCCCCCTTCGCTCACAACCTGCGCCCCCTCGAAGGCCACATAGACATTGCGCCGCGCCAGCCACTCCAGCAGCAGGCCAATCTCTTCCTCGAACATGCCTTTGAGGTCTATCATCTGCCGCCGCCCTGTTTCCGCCGGGGCAATGCTATGCCCCGCAGCCCCCGAGCGCAAACGCCGGATCAGAGCCCAAGCCGGTCCTTCAGCGCATTCAGCCGCGTCCGGTCTTCCTCCGACCAATCCGCGCCCCGCGCCCGAAACAGCGTTGCCTGGCTGCGATGAACCGTCCCATCCGTCAGCACTTTCAGATGGTTGGCCCGCATCGTCTCGCCCGAAGAGGTGATGTCGGCAATCGCTTCCGCCGTTTCGTTCTTCACTGTGCCCTCGGTGGCGCCCTGGCTGTCGATCAGCGCGTAGTCGGCCACGCCTTCCTGCCGCAAAAACTCGCGCACCAGCCGGTGGTACTTGGTGGCGATCCGCAGCCGGTGGCCATGGACGGCCCGAAAGGCGGCGGCGGCGGCGTCGAGGTCATCCAGCGTATCGACATCTACCCAGAAGGCCGGCACCGCGATGACAAGGTTGGCATGGCCAAAGCCCAGCGGCTCCAACTCTTCGATCCGCTGCTCCCAGCTCGCCACCTTTTCGCGGACAAGATCAGTGCCGGTAACCCCCAGATGAATCCGTCCCTCCGCCAGCGCCGCCGGAATTTCGCCCGCGCTCAGCAGATGCAGCTCGCACCCCTCCACGCCCTCCACGGCGCCCGCATATTCGCGCTCGCTGCCGGTGCGTTTGAGGCCCACGCCCCGCGCGCCGAACCAGTCGAACGTCTTTTCCATCAACCGGCCCTTGGAGGGCACACCGAGTTTCAGCATCACCCCGCCTCCCCGATCTCGCTCAGCAGCGCCGGGCGGATCACCGCGCCCACGGCCGGAATTTCGCGGCCCTGCCCCAACACGCGGCACAGCGCATCGTAGCGCCCGCCGCTGGCAACCGCGGGCAGGTCGGGGCGTTGCGGGGCGAAGAAGCCGAAGACGAAGCCATCGTAATATTCCAGCAGCGTCCGCCCGAAGGAGCCTTCGAACTCGAGCGCCGACAGGTCCACCCCGGCATCGGCCAGCGCGTCGAGCCGGGCGGCAAAGGTGTCGAGCGCCGGGGTCAGCGCGGGCATGTCCACCGCCAGGTCGCGCAGGTGCTCCAGCGCATCCACCGGCGCGGCGCGCACGCCCAGCAGGTCGTCGAGCAGGCCCAGCTCGGCCTCCGGAATCGGCGGCTCCTGTGCATCGGCCTGCAGCGCCGCAACCCGCGCCAGAACCTCCTCCGCCCGCCGCAGCCCGATGTCGGGGCCGGCCCCCGCCAGCACCTTTTCAGCAGGCTCGCCCGCCAGACGCGCCAGCAGCGCGGCCCGGCTCGGCGGAACCTCCGCCCGCCCGCCGTAGCGGTCGAGCAGCGCCCGAAACCGGCGCGGCCGCCAGAGGTGCCGCATCAGCGCGGCGCGGCGCTTTTCGCTGGTCGAAAGGCCCGCCACCGCCGCGCTCAACACCCCGATATCGCCAATCGCCGCCCGCAGGCCGCGCCCGGCAAGGCATTGGGACATAAGCGCAAAAATCTCCGCATCGGCGCGGGCGCGGTCGCCCCTGTCGAACAGCTCAAAGCCCACCTGCTCAAACTCCGAGGGCCGCCCGCTGTCGTGCTCCTGCATCCGAAACACGGTGCCCGCGTAGCAATAGCGCGCCGGCTCCTGCCCCTGCGCCATATGCGCCTGCACCACCGGCACCGTGAAGTCGGGCCGCAGCATCAGCTCGCCGCGCAGCGGGTCGTGGGTCACATAGGCGCGGGCCCGGATTTCTTCGCCATAGAGGTCCAGCAGCGTGTCTGCGGGTTGCAGCACATCGGCCCCCACGCGCAGCGCGCCCGCCGCCTCGAAGAGGCCGATGAGGCGCGCAACCTCCTCGCGCGGCACGTCCTTGAGCATCAGCTACGATCCAGCATCTTGCGGACTTCGGCCACGAGGCTGTCGCGGGCCACCTCCACCTGCGCCGGTTGCTCGGCCCATTCCTCGCGGGTCAGCCCCTCGGCCAGCTTGGCGCCCAGCACCAGATCCTTCAGCTGCACCACGCCCCGCTCGGCCTCGTCGCCGCCCTGGATCACCGCCACGGGGGAGGCGCGTTTGTCGGCGTATTTCAACTGGTTGCCAAAGTTCTTCGGGTTGCCAAGGTAAACCTCGGCGCGAATGCCCGCGCCGCGAAGCTCGCCCACCATCGCCTGATAGTCGCCCATCCGGTCCCGGTCCATCACCGTCACCACCACGGGCCCGGCCGCGGCGCCAGAGGTCCGCCCCTTCGCCCGCAGCGCTGCCAGCAGCCGGTCGACCCCGATCGAAACGCCGGTCGCCGGAACCGCCTGCCCGGTGAACCGCTTCACCAGGTCATCATAGCGCCCGCCGCCCGCCACCGAGCCAAACTGGCGCGGACGGCCCTTCTCGTCGGTGATTTCAAAGGTAAGCTCCGCCTCGAACACCGCACCGGTGTAATAGCCAAGGCCGCGCACCACCGAAGGATCAACCTCGATCCGGTCCGGCCCGTAGCCCTGCGCCGCGAGCAGCGCCGCGATCTGCTCCAGCTCCGCAATGCCCTCGGCCCCGATGGCGCACTCCCCCACGGCGGCGCGCAAATTCGCGAATGTCTCTTCCGCGGCCTCTGCCTTCGAGGTCAGAAACGCCACCACCGGATCGGCCTGGGCCGGCTCCAGCCCGACCCCGTCGATGAAGGCCCCGCTGTCATCCTTCCGGCCCTTGCCCAGAAGCTCGCGCACGCCCGCTTCGCCCACCTTGTCGAACTTGTCGATGGTGCGCAAAACCGCCGCGCGCTGGCCCTCTTCCTCAAGGCCCATGCACTCCAGCACGCCGTTCAGAACCTTCCGGTTATTGACCCGCACGAGGTAATCCCCGCGCTCGATCCCCACCGCCTCCAGCGTGTCGGCCAGCATCGCGCAAATCTCGGCATCCGCCGCAGGCGAGGCCGAGCCAACCGTATCCGCATCGCACTGATAGAACTGCCGAAACCGCCCCGGCCCCGGCTTCTCGTTGCGCCAGACCGGCCCCATCGCATAGCGGCGATAAGGCGAAGGCAGGTCATTGCGATACTGCGCCGCCACCCGCGCCAGCGGCGCCGTCAGGTCATAGCGCAGCGCCACCCAGCCAGAATCCTCTTCCTGCCAGGCAAACACCCCCTCGTTGGGCCGGTCGACATCGGGCAGGAACTTGCCCAGCGCCTCCACCGTCTCCACCCCGCTCGTCTCCAGCGGATCGAAGCCGTAAAGCGCGTAGACGCGGGCAATCTCGGCCAGCATGGCGTTGCGCTCGTCCACCTCCGCGCCAAAATAGTCGCGGAAGCCCTTGGGCGTCTCGGCCTTGGGCCGGGGCTGCTTCTTTACCTTTGCCATGTCTCGGAGGCCTCGCTCACCAGTCGCGCGGGGCATAGCGCAGAGGGGCCGGATCGGCAAGCAAGGGCTGGCCCCGGAGGCCCCGCCGGGATATGCAGTCGCATGACCGATCGCCTCGAAGAAGAACTCGCCCATATCACCCGTGCCGTCGAAGACCTGCACGAAATGGTGCTCACCCAGGGCAAGCGTCTCGATACCATGGAGCGCCGGGTGGGGCTGTTGATGAAACGCGCCGCCGAGAGCGAGGCCGACAATGCAGGTGGCGTGGTCATGGGCGACGAGCGCCCGCCCCACTACTGAGCACCGCCTTCGCGGCTACTTGATCGCCGCAGCCACCAGCTTGCGATTGTGCATCAGCATCTCGAGGCTCTGGCGCGACCCCGGCGTCGGATAAACGCTCACAAAGGCCGTCGAGCGCGAAAGCCGCTTCAGCTTGCTCTCGCTGCACGGGCCCTTGCCGCAGCCCCGCAGGCTGGCATAGGCCGCATCGGTCGTGCCGCGCAGCTCGCCGCCACCGCCGCCGTAGTGCATCAGCTCGTAAAGCCCAAGGTCGCCGAACAGCGCCACCGCCCCCGTCACCTTGCGCGCGCAGCCATCCTTGAAGCCGGTGACGAAAAAGTTGCGCGGGCCGACCGCGCCGGGGCGGGTGTCGTAGAGCTTCCACTTGCCGTTCTTCTCGATCAGCTGGCCCAGCGCCTTGCCCTTTGCCGCACAGCTCTCTTCCACCTCGCCAAAAGGCAGCGTCGCTTGCGGCGATTTGGAAGAGGCATGCCCGGTCGGCCCCTGAACGGAGGCACAGGCAGAAAGCAGCGCAGCAAGCGCGGTCAGGATTAGAATGTTCTTCATGGCAGCTTAGATATCTTCGACAGTCACAACGCCGCCCAGAGACTTCAGGGCGCTTTTGATCTGCGGATTTACCGGAAAATCCCCTTGCAGCTCAAGGTGGACCTCCCCCGGCAGATCGGCCGCCATCAGGCAAAGGCTCACCGCGCCCCGGCTTTTCGAGGCGCCATCGGCCTCGGCCCGGTCGAGCAGGGACTTCACAGCGGGGGCGGCGGCGATATCGTCAAGGTAGAGCATGATGTCGCTGCGCCCGGCCTGCGCCGCCACCGCGTCGATGGGGGCCACCGAGCGGCCAAGCAGCTTGAGCTGGTCGGCCTCCATGGTGGCCTCGCAGGTCACCACCACATTGGCGCCGGTCTCCAGAAAGTCGCGTGATTTCTCCAGCGCTTCCGAGAACAGGGTCACCTCGTAAAGGCCAGTCGGATCAGAGAGTTGCACAAAGGCAAAGCGGTTGCCCCGTGCCGATTTCCGCTCCTGCCGCCCGGCCACCGAGCCGGCCAGCTTCACCAGCGCCGGCGAGCGCTGCACGTCGAGCGAAACCTGCTCCAGCGTCTTCACACCCTGCTTCTTCAGCGGGCCCATATAATCGTCCAGCGGATGCCCGGATAGGTAGAAACCGATCGCCCGGTGTTCCTCCCCCAGCCGCTCGCCCACCATCCAGTCATCGACGCTCGGCAGGCGCGGCTCGGGCAGGTCGTCACCGGCCTCGCCGAACAGCGAAACCTGAGCGGATGCCCGCTGATCGTGGATCGCGGCAGAGTAGTTCACCAGCGGATCGAGGGCGGCAAAGACCCTGTGCCGATTCGGGTCGAGCAGGTCGAACGCCCCGGCGCGTGCCAGCATTTCGAGCGGGCGCTTGCCGATCTTCTTCAGGTCCACGCGGCGGGCAAAATCGAAGAGCGAAACAAACTCGCGCCCGTCCCGCGCCTCCACGATCAGCCGCATCGCATCCGCGCCCACGTTCTTCAGCGCGCCCAGCGCGTAAACGACCTTGCCCTCCACCACAGAGAAGGTTTCCAGCGAGCGGTTCACGCAGGGCGGCACGATCTCGATATCCAGCCCCCGCCGCACCTCCTCGGCATAGACGGCGAGCTTGTCGGTCAGGTGGATATCGCAGTTCATCACCGCGGCCATGAACTCCACCGGATGGTTCGCCTTCAGCCATGCGGTCTGGTAGCTCACCACCGCATAGGCCGCAGCGTGCGACTTGTTGAACCCGTAGTTGGCGAACTTCTCCAGGAGGTCGAAGACCTCGCTGGCCTTCTTCTTCTCCACCCCGTTCTCCGCCGCGCCCTTTTCGAACTTGGGCCGCTCGGCGTCCATTGCCTCCTTGATCTTCTTGCCCATGGCCCGGCGCAGCAGGTCGGCGCCGCCAAGGGAGTAGCCCGCCATCACCTGGGCAATCTGCATCACCTGTTCCTGGTAAACGATGATGCCCTGGGTCTCTTCGAGGATATGGTCGATCAGCGGATGGACCGACTCGATCTCGCGCTGCCCGTTCTTCACCTCGCAATAGGTCGGAATATTCTCCATCGGGCCGGGCCGGTAGAGCGCCACCAGCGCCACGATATCTTCGATGCAGTCGGGCTTCATGCGCCGCAGCGCATCCATCATCCCCGAGCTTTCCACCTGAAACACAGCAACCGTCTTGGCGGAGGCGTAGAGCTTGTAGCTGCGTTCATCATCCAGCGGGATCGCGTTGATCTCGTTCACCGCCCCCTCGGGCGGCTCGTAAAGCTCGGTGCCATCCGGCGCGATATGAATGTCGCGCCCCCCGCCGTTGATCAGATCAACCGCGTTCTGGATCACCGTCAGCGTCTTAAGGCCGAGAAAGTCGAATTTCACCAGCCCGGCCTGCTCGACCCATTTCATGTTGAACTGGGTCGCCGGCATGTCGGAGCGCGGGTCCTGATAGAGCGGCACCAGCTCATCAAGCGGGCGGTCGCCAATCACCACACCCGCCGCGTGGGTCGAGGCGTTGCGCAGCAGCCCCTCCACTTGCTGTCCATAGGTCAGCAGCCGGTCAACAACCTCCTCCGCCCGAGCCTCCTCGCGCAGCCGTTCCTCGGTCGCCAAAGCCTTCTCGATGGAAACCGGCTTTACGCCCTCCACCGGGATCATCTTGCTCAGCCGGTCCACCTGCCCATAGGGCATTTGCAGCACACGGCCCACGTCGCGCACCGCCGCCTTGGAGAGCAGCGCCCCGAAGGTGATGATCTGCCCCACCCGGTCGCGCCCGTATTTCTCCTGCACATAGCGGATCGTCTCTTCCCGTCGGTCCATGCAGAAGTCGATATCGAAGTCGGGCATGCTCACCCGCTCGGGGTTCAGGAACCGCTCGAACAGCAGCGCATAGCGCAGCGGATCGAGGTCGGTGATCGTCAGCGCATAGGCCACGAGGCTGCCCGCGCCCGAACCCCGCCCGGGGCCAATCGGAATGCCGTTGTCCTTCGACCACTTGATGAAGTCGGCCACGATCAGGAAGTAGCCGGGAAAGCCCATGCCCTCGATGATGTCGAGCTCAAAGTCGAGCCGCTCCTGATATTCCTCCACGCTCGCCGCATGCGGGATCACCGCCAGCCTTGCCTGCAACCCCTCGTTGGCCTGCCGCCGCAACTCCGCCACCTCGTTCTCGGCGAACTTGGGCAGGATAGGGTCGCGCCGATAGGCCATGAAGGCGCAACGCTTCGCAATTTCCACCGTATTCTCAAGCGCTTCCGGCAGGTCGGCAAAGAGGGTCGCCATCTCGGAGGCGCTCTTGAAATAGTGCTGCGCCGTCAGCCGCCGCCGGTCTTCCTGCTGGTCCACATAGGCGCCCTCGGCGATGCAGATCAGCGCGTCATGGGCCTCGTAGATCTCGGGCTTGGGGAAATACACGTCATTCGTCGCCACCAGCGGAATGCCCTTGGCATAGGCCATTTCCACATGGCCCCGCTCGCTCGCCTGCTCGGCCTCGGGCAGCCCGTCCTCGCCCGGATGCCGCTGCAACTCGATGTAGAGCCGGTCGCCGTAAATCCGCGCCAGCCCGTCCACCAGCAAATCCGCCTTCGCCCGCTGCCCGGCCCTCAGCAGCCGCCCCACCGGCCCGTCCGGCCCGCCGCTGAGACAGATCACATCCGCAGAATGTGCCTCCAGATCTTCCAGCGTCACATGCGGCAGGCTCCCGTCGCCGCGCAGATAGAGGCACGAGTTGATCTTCATCAACGCCTCGTAGCCGCGCTCGCTCTGGGCCAGCAGCACCACGGGCGCCGGGGCAATCGGCTTCCCGCCCGGCGCGGGCTGCTCATATTCCAGGTCCACCTGGCAGCCCATGATCGGCTGCACCCCCGCGCCCGAAAGCGTCACGCTCGCCTCCAGCGCCGCGAACATGTTGTTGGTGTCGGTCACCGCAACCGCAGGCATCTCGGCCTTCTCGCAGAGCCCCGCGAGCTTTTTCACCGGCACCGCCCCCTCCAGCAGAGAGTATTCGGTATGAACGCGCAGATGGATGAATCGGGGAGTGGCCATGGCCCTACCCTATGGCGGCCCTGCGCCAGTTTGAAGTAGCCTCGCGCCCATGAACCTGCCCGATCTCCTCGCGCGCCTCGACGCGCACGCCCATGCCGCCGCCGACTGGGGGCAGGTCGCCACCTATATCCCCGAACTGGCGCAGGTCGATCCGGCGCAGTTTGCCATTTCGGTCGTGCTCGCCGACGGCACCCTGCATTCGGCGGGCCAGTCGCAAACCCGCTTTTCCATCCAGTCCGTCTCCAAGGTCTTCACGCTGGCCTGCGTGCTCTCGCGCATCGGCGAGTCGCTCTGGGCGCGTGTGGGCCGCGAGCCCTCGGGCGATCGGTTCGATTCCATGCTGCTGCTCGAGCAGGAGCAGGGCCGCCCGCGCAATCCCTTCATCAACGCCGGCGCGCTGGTGACAACCGATGAGCTCCTCGCAGGCCGCGCCCCGCGCGATGCCCTCTCCGAGATCCTCGGCTTCATCCGCGCCGCCTCCGGCGATGATGACATCCACATCGATTCCGAGGTCGCCCATTCTGAGGCCACCACCGGCTTTCGTAACGTGGCGCTCGCCAACTACCTCAAAAGCTACGACAACCTGAAGAACATGCCCGAGATGGTGCTCGGCACCTACTTCCACCAATGCGCCATCGAGATGACCACCGAGCAACTCGCCCGCGCCGGGCGCGGCATCGCCGGGCTGCCGGGCGCGCCGCTTCTGCTCTCCGCGGTCAAACGCCGCCGCATCGCCGCGCTGATGATGACCTGCGGCCATTATGACGGCTCGGGCGACTTTGCCTTCCGCACCGGCCTGCCCGGCAAATCCGGGGTCGGCGGCGGCATCCTCGTAGCGGTGCCGGGCGTCGCCTCCGTCGCCGTCTGGTCGCCCGGCCTCAACGCCTGGGGCAACTCCAAGGTCGGCACCGAGGCCATCGAGGCGCTGGCGCAGGAAACCGGCTGGTCGGTCTTCGGATAAGCGCTCCGTCATCCTCGGGCTCGACCCGAGGACCTCCCCCACTCCTCCTCGTCATCCTCGGGCTCGACCCGAGGACCTCCCACCAAGAGATCCTCGGGTCGAGCCCGAGCAAAACCCGCCAATACCTAGCCACCAAGCTAACCATCTTGACACCACCCCGCGACTCCCATTACCTAGCCACATGGCTAACCAACTCGACAGCTTCTTCAGCGCCATCGCAGACCCCACCCGCAGGGCCGTGATCGAGCGCCTCACCCGTGGCCCCGCCGCCGTCTCCGAGCTGCACGCGCCGCACAACATCGCCCTGCCCACCTTTCTCAAGCACCTGAAAGTGCTCGAAAATGCCGGACTGGTTCATTCCACCAAACAGGGCCGCGTGCGCACCGTCCATATCGAGGCGGAACCGCTGGCCGAGGCCGAGCATTGGCTCACCACCCAACGCACACTCTGGGAAGGCCGTCTCAACCGCCTCTCCGCCCTTGCAGAACGGCTCGAAAAAGGAGGCGACGCATGACCGCCCTCAAGCACGACACCCTCACCCTGACCCGCAGCATTGCGGCGCCGCCCGCACGCCTCTTCCCGCTGATGACCCAGCCCGAATTCCGCGCTGAATGGGGCGCCCCCACCGAGAACACCCGGCTCGATATCCTCGAAGCCGACATTCGCCCCGGCGGCCGCGAGCTTTCTCGCTGCGGCCCCGCCGACAACCCCGAGTTCGAAGTCACCACCGACTTCCACCACCTCGACGCCCCCACGCTGTTGATCTTCACCGAAACCATCCGCATTGAGGGCGCCCCCATCTCCTGCGGCCTCTGCTCCATCGAGATCACCCCCGAGGGCGCCGGAAGCCACCTCACCGTCACCGCCCAGCTCGCCAGCCTCATCGGCGACGAAATGGCCGAGGGCTACACCCAAGGCTGGACCGCCGCCCTCACCAACCTTGCCCAGCTCGCAGAAAGACAAACCGCATGACCCCCGCGATAAACCCCGAAGTCGACCTCACCCTCACGCGCCAGATCAAGGCCTCCCCCGCCACGCTCTGGAAATGCTTCATCACCCCCGAGCTGCTCTGCGAATGGTTCGTCCCCGCGCCGTGGAAATGCGCCGACGCGGTGATCGAGCCCCACCCCGGCGGCCGCTTCTTCAGCCTCTTCAAAGGCCCGGAGGGCGAGGAAATGGCCAACGAGGGGGCCGTCCTGCTGGCCGAACCCGAGCACCGCCTCGTCTTCACCGACTTCTTCAAGGCAGGCTTCGTGCCCAACGAAACCCCCTTCATGCTCGCCGACATCACCCTCACCCCCAAGGACGGCGGCACCGAGTACAAGGCCATCGTGCGCCACCGCACGCCGGAAGATTGCCAGAAACACGCCGACATGGGCTTCGATCAAGGCTGGGGCGCCGCAGCCGACCAGCTGGCTACCCTCGCGGAGAATCTCTGACCAACGGGATGGCGGGTGGGGTGTCGCGCCAAGGGCGCGCACGTCACCCCCATCCACCGCCCAAAAACCGTGCAAATCCTGCCCGCTGCCGCGCAAACGGGCAGATTCCCCCTTGCCACCCCCGCACCCGCCCCGCCAAACTCCCCCCGGAGGCCCGCTTTCTACGCCGCATCGAAGGCCGGGCCTCGGGGACGCATTCGGTAACGCGGCGGGTAACTCCATGGACATCACGTTTCTTCTCAACGGAGAGACCGTGGACCTGCGCGGCGCAGACCCCACAACCACCGTGCTCGACTACCTGCGCGAAACGCGCGGGCTGAAGGGCACCAAGGAAGGCTGCAACGAGGGCGACTGCGGCGCCTGCACCATCATGACCCGCGACCCCGCTGGATCATGGGCCGCCCAGAACGCCTGCATCATGCTCCTGCCCCACCTGCACGGGCGCGAGGTCCGCACCGTCGAAGGCGTCGCCGCCCCCGATGGCACCCTGCACCCGGTGCAATCCGCCATGGTCGCGCAGCACGGCTCGCAATGCGGCTTCTGCACGCCGGGCTTCATCACCTCCATGGCCGCCGCCCACGCGGCCGGCGCGCAGGATTTCAACGACAAGTTGGCCGGCAACCTCTGCCGCTGCACCGGCTACG
This sequence comes from Oceanicola sp. 502str15, assembly GCF_024105635.1. Classification (NCBI taxonomy): domain Bacteria; kingdom Pseudomonadati; phylum Pseudomonadota; class Alphaproteobacteria; order Rhodobacterales; family Roseobacteraceae; genus Oceanicola; species Oceanicola sp. 502str15. The sequence continues at coordinate 93,855 of NZ_WYDQ01000001.1, read as the reverse complement.
CCCCCATCGTCCGCGCCGCCGTGGCCGCCGCGCAAGCGCCCGTCCCGCCTCATCTCGCCGCCCCCTCTTCGCTCGAAACCCCTCCGCAACCGACCATCCCCGAAACCGCCGATGCGCTGGCCGCATGGTATGCCGCCCACCCGCAGGCCACGCTCATCGCAGGCGCCACCGATGTCGGCCTTTGGGTCACAAAGCGGCTGGCGGAGTTGAAGGAGGTCGCCTTCCTCCACCGCGTTGCCGACCTGAACTACGTGGAGGTGACCGAGGCCGAAATCCGCATCGGCGCCACCACCCCCATCGCCAAGCTGCGCGAGGTCATCGCACCCTATCACCCGAGCCTCGCCGAACTCTTCCGCCGCTACGGCTCCGAGCAGGTCCGCCAGGCCGCCACCCTCGGCGGCAATATCGCCAACGGCTCCCCCATCGGCGACAGCCCCCCTGCCCTCATCGCGCTCGGCGCGACCCTCCACCTGCGCCACGGCGACAAACGCCGCAGCCTGCCGCTCGAAGAGTTCTTCATCGACTACGGCAAGCAAGACCGCGCGCCCGGCGAATTTGTCGAGGCCGTCAGCCTGCCGCGCCAGCCCGACACCCTGCGCTGCTACAAGCTCTCCAAACGCTTCGATCAAGACATTTCCGCCGTCTGCGGCTGCCTTGCGATCACCGTCGAAGATGGCACCGTCATCCGCGCCCGCATCGCCTTCGGCGGCATGGCCGGAACGCCCAAACGCGCCGCCGCCGCCGAGGCCGTGCTCACCGGCCAGCCTTGGAGCGAAGCCACCGTCACCGACGCGATGACCGCCCTGCTGGCCGATTTTCAGCCGCTCTCCGACATGCGCGCCTCCGCCGCCTACCGCATGGAAGCGGCGCAGAACATGCTGCGCCGCTACTGGCTGGAAACCACCGGCGCCGCCACCTCGGTGCTGGAGGTGCAGCCATGAGCGTTGCCAAGCCGCTCCCGCATGATGCCGCCCCCCTGCATGTCACCGGCGCGGCCCGCTATGTCGATGACATCCCGGTGCCCGCCAACACGCTCCACCTCGCCTTCGGCACCTCTGCCAAGGCCCGCGCCAGCGTCACCGCGCTCGACCTCACGAAGGTTCGCGCCGCCCCCGGCGTGGTCGCCGTTCTGACAGCGGATGACCTCCCCGCCGCCAATGATGTATCCCCCTCCGCCCATGACGAGCCCCTGCTCGCCGAGGGCGAGGTCTATTACATCGGCCAGCCGATCTTCCTCGTGGTCGCCACCAGCCACCTCGCCGCCCGCAAGGCCGCCCGGCTCGCCGAGATCACCTATGCCGAGCACCCTGCCCTCTTGACCATCGACGACGCGCTCGCCGCAGGCAGCCGCTTCGAGGAAGGCCCGCGCGAATACGCCCGCGGCGACCTTGCGGCGGGTTTCGCCGCCGCCGCGACCGTGGTGGAGGGCACGCTGGAAATGGGCGGGCAGGAGCACTTCTACCTCGAAGGCCAGGCCGCGCTAGCCCTGCCGCAGGAGGGCGGCGACATGGTGGTGCACAGCTCCACCCAGCACCCCACCGAAATTCAGCACAAGGTCGCCGAGGCCCTAGGCGTGGCGATGAACGCCGTGCGGGTCGAGATCCGCCGCATGGGCGGCGGCTTCGGCGGCAAGGAAAGCCAGGGCAACGCGCTCGCCTGCGCCTGCGCCGTGGTCGCTGCGCAAACCGGCCGCCCCGCGAAAATGCGCTATGACCGCGACGACGACATGATGATCACCGGCAAGCGCCACGATTTCCGCATCACCTACCGCGCCGGGGTCGACGCCGAGGGCAAGCTGACGGCGGTCGACTTCACCCAATACGCCCGCTGCGGCTGGGCGCAGGACCTCTCCCTGCCCGTGGCCGACCGGGCGATGCTGCACGCCGACAACGCCTATTTCATCCCCAACGTGCGGATCGTGTCGCACCGGCTGAAAACCCACACCCAGAGCGCCACCGCCTACCGCGGCTTTGGCGGCCCGCAGGGGATGCTGGGGATCGAGCGGGTGATGGACCATCTCGCCGTGGCTGTCGGCTGTGATCCTTTGGCGCTGCGCCAGAAGAACTTTTATGCCTCCGGCGGGAGATATTTGGAGCAAGAAAATGAACCGGTGGTGCCTTCTACGGCAGGGGTCGAGGAGGATCTGACCTCGCGGGGGGCCGTGGCGACGGGCGAGCCCGACAGGGTTGTGGCGGTGCCTGTTGGCGCGCAGACCACACCCTATGGCCAGCCGGTGGTGGATTCGGTGTGCCGCGAGTTGGTGGCGGCCCTGTGCGAGAAGGCCGATTACGCCGGGCGGCGGGCGGCGGTGGCGGCTTGGAACGCCGAAAACCCGGTGCTCAAGCGCGGGCTGGCGCTGACGCCGGTGAAGTTCGGCATCTCCTTCACCCTCACCCATCTCAATCAGGCCGGCGCGCTGGTGCATGTCTATCAGGACGGCTCGATCCACATGAACCACGGCGGCACCGAGATGGGGCAAGGGCTGTTCCAGAAGGTGGCGCAGGTGGCGGCCTCGCGCTTCGGGGTGCCTCTGAGCCGGGTCAAGATCACCGCCACTGACACCGGCAAGGTGCCCAACACCTCCGCCACGGCGGCCAGTTCCGGCAGCGATCTCAACGGCATGGCCGTCGCCGCCGCCTGCGACGAGCTGAAGGCGCGGATCGGGGCCTTTCTGGCCGAGGTGCATCAGGCCGACCCCGCCGAGGTGCGTTTTGAGGGCGATGCGGTGCATGTGGGCGCCGATGTGCTCCCTTGGGAAAAGGCGATTGCCGAGGCCTATGTGGGCCGCGTTTCGCTTTCCGCCACGGGCTATTACAAGACGCCCTCGATCAGCTGGGACCGCATCAAGGGCCAAGGCCGCCCGTTCTTCTACTTCGCCTATGGCGCGGCGCTCACCGAGGTGGTCATCGACACGCTCACCGGCGAAAACCGGATGCTGCGCGTCGACATCCTGCATGACGCCGGAAGCTCGCTGAACCCCGCGCTCGACATCGGGCAGGTCGAGGGCGGCTTCATTCAGGGCGCGGGCTGGCTCACCACCGAAGAGCTGGTCTGGGACGCCAAGGGCCGCCTCACCACCCACGCCCCCTCCACCTACAAGATCCCCGCCTGCTCCGACCGCCCCCCGGTGTTCAACGTCGCCCTCTGGCCGAACGAAAACCGCGAGGCCACGATCTACCGCTCCAAGGCGGTGGGCGAGCCGCCCTTCATGCTCGGGATTTCAGCCCTCATGGCGCTGTCAGACGCCTGCGCCGCCTGCGGGCCGCACTACCCCGGCCTCGAAGCGCCCGCGACCGCCGAGCATGTGCTCGAGGCCATCGGCAGGGCGCGTGCGGGGGGCAATGGATGAGCTTTGATCGCGTCTCCCTCGCGCAGGCCATCGCCGCCCATGGCCCGGTGGTGCGCGTGGTTGTGGTCAGCGCCCAAGGCTCCACCCCGCGCGGGCCGGGCACCGCCATGTTGGTCTGGCAAGGCGGGCAGCAGGGCACCATCGGCGGCGGCGCGCTGGAATGGGAGGCCTGCGCCATGGCCCGCGCCCGGCTCGGGCAGGCCCCTGTCACCGTCACCCTGCCGCTCGGCCCGGCGATGAACCAATGTTGCGGCGGCACCGTCACGCTGGCGCTCGAAAGCTTTGCCGAGGCCCCGCCCGGGGGGGCCGCCTATGCCCGCCCGGTGGCCGAATCCGCCCCGCCCGCACCGCCCCTCGCCATCGCCCGCGCGCTTTCGGCCTTCCGCAACGGCTCGCAAACCGCTGACATCACACATGAAAACGGCTGGCTGCTGGAGCCGCTCACCGCCCCGCGCACCCCCGTCTGGATCTGGGGCGCCGGCCACGTCGGCCGCGCATTGGCCGCCACCCTCGCCCCGCTCGATCACCTCGCCCTCACCTGGGCCGACACCAGCGCCGACCGCTTTCCACCAAATCCGCCCGCCCCCCCCACCCCGGGCGACCTCCCCACCCTCGCCGCCACCGCCCCCGCATCGGCGCATCACATCATCCTCACATACTCTCACAGCCTCGATTTCGCCCTCTGCGACACCCTGCTGAAACGCCCCGCCGCCTCGATCGGCCTGATCGGCTCAGCCACCAAATGGGCCCGCTTTCGCACCCGTCTCGCCGCCGCAGGCCACATAGCTGCACAAATTTCGCGCATCACCTGCCCAATCGGCGACCCCTCCTTGGGTAAACACCCGCAGGCCATTGCGATTTCCACCGCCGCGCAGCTACTCTCCATGCTCGAAAAGCAGGCAAACGCCGCCAGCAAGGGGGACATGACCGGATGACAGAGCTCTTTGCCGCCCATGGGCTGCGCAAGGCCTATCCCGGTGTCGTGGCCAACGACGACGTGTCCTTTGCCATCGACGAAGGCGAAATTCACGCGCTGCTGGGCGAGAACGGCGCCGGCAAATCCACCCTCGTCAAGATGATCTATGGCCTCGTCAAACCCGACGAGGGCCACATGGCCTTCCGCGGCGCGCCCTTCACCCCGGCCGAGCCCCGGGCCGCCCGCGCCGCCGGGGTGGCGATGGTGTTTCAGCACTTCTCGCTCTTCGACGCCCTCACCGTGGCCGAAAACGTGGCCCTCGGCATGGAAAACCCGCCCAAACCGGCCAGCCTTGCGGCCCGGATCACCGAGGTCTCCAACGAATACGGCCTGCCGCTCGACCCGCACCGCACCGTGGGCGACCTGTCGGCGGGCGAGCGGCAGCGGGTCGAGATCATCCGTTGCCTGCTGCAAGATCCGCGCCTGCTCATCATGGACGAGCCGACCTCGGTGCTCACGCCCCAAGAGGTCGAAATCCTCTTTGCCACGCTCGAAAAGCTGCGCACCGAGGGCACCTCGATCCTCTATATCTCGCACAAGCTCGAAGAGATTCGCGCGCTCTGCGACCGCGCCACCATCCTGCGCCTCGGCAAGGTGGTCGGCCACGCCGTGCCGCGTGAAAATTCCGCTGCCGAGCTGGCCGAGATGATGGTGGGCACCGCGCTCCACCGCCCCGAGCGCGAGCTGACCCCCTCGGGCGAGATCGCGCTCGAGGTCACGAACCTCTCGGTGAAATCCGCCAACCCCTTCGGCACCTCCCTCAAGGACGTCTCGCTGATGGTGCGCAAGGGCGAGGTGCTGGGCATCGGCGGGGTCGCCGGAAACGGGCAGGACGAACTGCTGGCCGCCCTCTCGGGCGAGGCCATCGCCGCACCCGAGGCCGTCAGTCTGCACGGGCAACCCATCGGAAAGCTCGCGCCCCCGGCGCGCCGAAAGCTCGGCCTGCTCTCCGCCCCCGAAGAGCGCCTTGGCCACGCCGCCGCGCCGGAAATGTCGCTCACCGAAAACGCCCTGCTCTCCGCCCGCATCCGCAAGGGGCTGACAAAGCACGACTTTATCAACTGGAAGGCCACCCAAGCCTACGCCGAAGAGGTCATCAAGGCCTTCGATGTCCGCACCCCCGGCGCCCATGTCGCCGCCCGCTCGCTTTCGGGCGGCAACCTGCAGAAGTTCGTCATGGGCCGCGAGATCGAGCAGGCCCCCGAGGTGCTGGTCGTCAACCAGCCCACATGGGGGGTCGATGCCTCCGCCGCCGCCGCCATCCGCCAGGCCCTGCTGGACCTCGCGGCGGGCGGCGCGGCCATCGTCGTCATCTCGCAGGATCTCGACGAGCTGATGGAAATCTCCACCAGCTTCGCCGCGCTGAACGGCGGCCGCCTCTCGGCCCCGGTGCCGGTCGAGGGCCTCACCATGGAGCGCATCGGCCTGATGATGGGCGGCGCGCATGACATGGAAGTGGCCCACGAAGCCGCGGAGGCCCCGGCATGATCCGCCTCGAAAAGCGCCCCAACCCCTCCAAAGCCTGGAGTTATTCCACCCCGCTGCTCGCCGTGTTGCTCACCATGGTCTTCGGCGGCCTGCTCTTCGCCGCCCTCGGCAAGCCCCCGCTCGAGGCGATCCGCACCATCTTCTACGACCCGCTCTTCGGCCAGCACGCCTTCTTCTACCGCCCGCAACTGCTGGTCAAAGCCGCGCCGCTGGTGCTCATCGCCATCGGCCTTTCGCTCGGCTTCCGCGCCGGCATCTGGAACATCGGTGCAGAGGGGCAATACATCATCGGCGCGCTCTGTGGCGCCGGGGTCGGCCTCGCCTTCTATCCCACTGAGTCCTTTATCATCTTTCCGCTCATGGTCATCGCCGGCGCTCTGGGCGGCTGGGCTTGGGCGATGATCCCGGCCATCCTCAAGACCCGCTTCGGCACCAACGAAATCCTGGTGTCCCTGATGCTCGTCTACGTGGCCGAGAACCTGCTTCGCGGCATGGCCGTCGGGCTGATGAAGAACCCCGAGGGCTTCGGGTTTCCCGGCTCGCGCAACCTTGCGCAGTACCCCTCGGCCACCTCCTGGATCAACCAGAACGCAGGCCTGCACTGGGGCGTCGCCTTCGCCCTCATCGCAGTGATCTTCGCCTACGTCCTGCTCACCCGTCACATGCTCGGCTTCAACATCCGCCTCGCAGGGCAGGCCCCCCGCGCCGCCCGCTTCTCCGGGGTCAGCCCCACCCGGCTGGTGCTGTTCTGCCTCGGTATTTCGGGCGCCCTCGCGGGCCTCGCCGGGCTGTTCGAAGTCTCCGGTCCGGCGGGCCAGATCACCACCGATTTCAACGTCGGCTACGGCTTCACAGCCATCATCGTCGCCTTCCTCGGGCGGCTGCACCCGGTCGGCATCCTGCTCGCGGGGCTGCTGATGGCGCTCACCTACATCGGCGGCGAAATCGCCCAGTCGCAGCTGCAATTGCCCGCCGCCGCAATCCAGCTCTTCCAAGGCATGCTGCTGTTTTTCCTGCTGGCGGTCGACGTGCTGACGAACTATCGCATCCGCCTCAAACAGGGAGCTGCCGCATGACCCGCCACGCCCTCCTGCCCGTCGCGATGGGCTGCGCCATGGGCGCGATGATGCTCATGCTGCTCCATGGCATGCTCACCGGCCAAAGCTCCGGCGCCGGGCTGGCGGCTTTCCTCGCAGCCCATGTTGTAGCCGTCACCCTTGCCGCCTTCTTCGCCGCCCGCCTCTCGCCCCGACTGCGTCGCGCCCTTTCGCGGCACCACCAGCCCGGCCTGCGCCATCTGGCACCGATGCTGGCCACCGCGGGCCTCACCGCGGGCGCGATCCACCTCACCCTGCACGGGCTCACCTGATGGACCTTTCCTCGATCAACTGGCTTCTCCTGCTGGCCTCGCTCATGGTCGCCGCCACCCCGATCCTGCTCGCGGGCATCGGCGAGCTGGTGGTGGAAAAGGCCGGCGTGCTGAACCTCGGCGTCGAAGGCATGATGATCACCGGCGCCATCGCAGGCTTTGCCGCGGCCGTCGAAACCGGCTCGCCCGCGCTCGGCTTCCTCGGCGCGGCGGCGGCGGGGGCGCTGCTCTCCATGCTCTTCGCCGTACTCACCCAGTTTGCGCTCGCCAACCAGGTCGCTTCCGGCCTCGCGCTCACACTTTTCGGGCTTGGCCTCTCGTCGCTGATGGGTCAGGGCTACGTCGGCCTCAAGCCGCCCTCCACCCCCAAGCTCGACATCCCCCTCCTGTCCGAAATCCCGGTGCTCGGCCCCGTGCTCTTCAGCCATGACCTCATGGTCTACGTCGCCATTGCCATCGTCGCCGGCACCTGGGCCGTCCTCAAATACACCCGCACCGGCCTCACCCTGCGCGCGGTGGGCGAAAACCACGAGGCCGCCCACGCCCTCGGCTACAAGGTTATCGCGATTCGTTGCGCCGCCATCGCCTTCGGCGGGGCCTGCGCGGGGCTCGGCGGGGCCTACCTGTCGCTCGTCCGCGTGCCGCAATGGACCGAGGGGATGACCTCTGGCGCGGGCTGGATCGCGCTCGCCCTTGTCGTCTTCGCCTCTTGGAAGCCCTGGCGCGTTCTGATTGGGGCCTATCTCTTCGGCGGCATTACCGTGCTTCAGCTCAACCTTCAGGCCGCCGGCCTCAAGGTGCCGGTCGAGTACTTGTCCATGTCGCCCTATATCATCACCATCGTCGTGCTGGTGGTCATGTCTTCCGGCCGCGGCCGGGGTGCACTGGGTGCACCCGCCTCGCTCGGCAGAACCTTCCACGCCACCGGATAGAAAATCCGGGGCTTCACCAACAACCAACAGGGAGAAATCCAGATGAAGAAAAGAACCCTCCTCAAAGGCGCCGTCGCCGCGCTGGCGCTCGCCGCCAGCCCGGCACTGGCCGAAAGCCATTCCGAAAAGACCAAGGTCGGCTTTGTCTACGTCGGCCCCGTCGGCGACGGCGGCTGGACCTACGAGCACGATCAGGGCCGCAAGGCCGTCGAGGCCGAGTTCGGCGATGCGGTCGAAACCGTCTATGTCGAGAACGTCCCCGAAGGCCCGGATGCCGAGCGGGTCATCACCCAGATGGCGCTCGACGGCGCCGACCTGATCTTCACCACGTCCTTCGGCTACATGGACCCCACTATTAACGTGGCTGCCAAGTTTCCCGACGTGAAGTTCGAGCATGCCACCGGCTACAAGACCGCGCCCAACGTCTCGGTTTATTCCGCCCGTTTCTACGAGGGCCGCGCCGTGCAGGGCACGATTGCCGGGCGCATGACCGAGAGCAACGTGATCGGCTACATCGGCTCGGTGCCGATCCCCGAGGTGGTGCGCGGCATCAACTCCGCCTTCATTCACGCCAGGAAGGTCAACCCCGACGTCCAGTTCAAGATCGTCTGGGTCTACGAGTGGTTCAACCCGGCGAAAGAGGCGGATGCCGCCAAGGTGCTTATCGAGCAGGGCGCCGACGTGATCCTTCAGCACACCGACTCCACCGCACCCCTCGCGGCGGCCGCCGAGGCGGGCAACGTGATCGGCTTCGGCCAGGCCTCCGACATGGCCGAATATGCCGATGGCCCCCGCGTGTCCTCGATCATCGACAATTGGGCTCCCTACTACATCGCCCGCACCAAGGCGGTGATGGACGGAACCTGGGAATCGACCAACACCTGGGACGGCATCGGTCCAGGCATGGTCGGCATCGGCGAGATCACCGACAAGGTCCCCGCCGAGGTGAAGGCCGAAGCCCTCGCCCTCAAGGACGCAATCGCGTCGGGCGAGTATCAGCCCTTCACCGGACCGCTGAAAAAGCAGGACGGAAGCGACTGGCTGGCAGAGGGAGAAACCGCCGACGATGGCACTCTGGCGGGCATGAACTTCTACGTTGAAGGTCTCGAAGGCGAGATCCCGCAGTAAGCCACGCCTCACCGCGCGTCTTGCATGCCGAGACAACCAAGGCCCCGCCCTCCGAGCGGGGCCTTTCCATGTGCCGACCGCGCGCCTGTTTACTGCCCGGTTAAGTCCCGTCCGGCGGAGGCCCCAAGATTGATGGCAGCGTCGAGGCGCCCGAAGGCCACCATCCGTCAGCGCCGCCGCGCACCCAATCCGCCGGCACCCCATCACACCGACCTGCTGCATCACCCTGCCTGCGCCACCTTCGGAGCAACAGGCGCCTCATTGCCACCGAACCTGAACTGCCGGGTGCTGCCCGACAGGGTTTCAGCCTCCTGCTCCAAGGCCTGTGTTGCCGCACTTGTCTCTTCGAACATGGCCGCGTTCTGCTGGGTGCCACGGTCAAGCTCGTTCACCGCGCTGTTGATCTCTTCCAGTCCAACCGATTGTTCCTGCGAAGAGGTGGCAAGGCTTGCCACCTTGCTCCGGATGTCCTGCACGTAGCCTGCGATCTGTTCCAGCGCAGAGCCGCTGTCATCCACCAGCGTCACGCCGGATTGGATGCGCTCGAAGGTGGAGGCAACGAGCTGGGCAATCTCACGCGAGCTGTCGGACGAGCGCTGCGCGAGTTGGCGCACTTCCGAGGCCACCACGGCAAAGCCGCGGCCGCTCTCTCCCGCCCGCGCCGCCTCGACGCCGGCGTTCAATGCCAGAAGGTTGGTCTGAAAGGCGATTTCGTCGATCACGCTGGTGATGTTCGAAACCTGCTCCGAACTGGCCGCGATCTCCTTCATCGCTTCCACCGCCTTGCGCGACATCTCCAGCCCGCTCGCCGTGCTTTCCTCTGCCGCACTGGCGGTGCGCGCCGCGTCCTCGGCATTGCCCGCCGCGCCCCGCACCGAAGAGGTCATCTCGTCGAGCGCGGCGGCGGTTTCCTCAAGCGCGGCCGCCTGCTTTTCGGTGCGCACACTCAGATCCCGGGCCGCGGCCGAGATCTGCCCCGTTTCGGTCAGGATCGCATCGGCGCGCCCCGAAATCCCCGAGATCACCTCCGACAGCGCCTGTACCGACAGGTTGAACTCTTCCTTCAGCCGGCCGAACTCTTCGGGCACCTCGACCGTGATCTGAACCGTCAGATCGTGGCTGGCCAAGCGCGACACCGCGTCCTGAAACGCCTGTATCGTCGTTTTCTGCGCGGTGATGTCAGTCGCGAATTTCACCACCTTCGCCACCTTTCCATCGGTATCGAGGATCGGGTTGTAACTCGCCTCAATCCAGATCTCGCGCCCTCCCTTCGTGATGCGCCGAAACTGCCCCGCCTTGAAGGTGCCGCCAGCCAGCGCGGCCCAAAAGGCTTCATAGCCGGGCGTCGCAGCCTCTATCGGATCCACGAACAGGCGGTGGTGCTTGCCCGTCACCTCCTCGGCGCTGTAGCCCGTCGCTGCGAGAAAGTTCTCGTTTGCTGTCAGTATCGTGCCATCGGGCCTGAACTCGATCACCGCCTGGCTTCGGCTGAGCGCGTCGAGCTGGCCGGCGGAGTCGATGGCCTGGGTGCGCGTGTCGGTGATATCGGCGGCGAATTTCACCACCTTCACCACCTTGCCCCGCCCGTCGATGATGGGGTTGTAGGTGGCCTCCAGCCACATCTCGCGTCCGTCCTTGGCAAAGCGCCTGAACTTCCCGAGCTTGGGTTTTCCCGCCGCAAGATCGCTCCAGAAACAGCTGTACTCCGGGGTCTTGCGCAGATCTTCGCGCAGGAAAATGCTGTGATGCTTGCCCCTGATCTCCTCCAGCTCGTAACCGACCGCTGCAAGGAAATTCCGATTTGCCGTAACAATCGTTCCGTCAGGTTCGAACTCGATCACCGCTTGCGATTTATCCAGGGCCGTCAGCCGACTCTTCGCCTTGATGGCCTCAAACTCCCGCTCGGTCACATCGGTCGCGAACTTCACAACCTTTTCCACCTCACCGGCGGCGTTGCGCAGCGGCACGTAAGCAGCCTCGATCCAGATATTGCGGTCGCCATTTGCAATGCGCGGAAAGGTGGCCGTAAAGCTCTCGCCCCGGCCGAGCCGGTCCCAGAACGCCTTGTATTCCTCGCTCGCAGCAAAACCACGCTGTACGAACATCTTGTGATGCTGCCCGACAACCTCGTCGCGTGCATAGCCCGTCGCGGTGCAAAAATTGTCATTCGCATCCAGGATCACGCCCTCGGGGGTGAACCAGATCACCGCATAGGTTGCCTGAACCGCCGCGCCCAATTGCGTCATCGGATCAATACCGACCGCGCGGGGGCGCCCGAAGCCTGCAAAACCCATGATCGTCTCCTGCTCAGTGTCACCGGCAGGTCTGACAGATCGACGTTAAAAAACCGTTGCCGAGATTCAGGCGCTTTCTGCGGCGGCCCGGATCGCCCGAATATTCGCGCCGTAAGGCTCTGGATTCGCAACAGAACCGCCCTTGAACACCGCCGACCCGGCCACCAGCACATCGGCACCGGCCGCCGCAACGAGGGGCGCGGTTTTCGGGTCCACCCCGCCGTCGATCTCGATGTGAATCTCCCGGTCGCCAATCATGTCACGCAGGGCGCGAATCTTGTCGCCCATATCGATGAACTTTTGCCCGCCGAAGCCCGGGTTCACCGTCATCACGCAGATCAGGTCGGTGAGATCCAGCACATCACGCACTGCCTCGGCCGGAGTGCCGGGGTTGAGCGCCACGCCCGGGCGCATGCCGGCCCCGCGGATCGCCTGAAGCGTGCGGTGAATATGCGGGCCAGCCTCCACATGAGCGGTCAGCACATCGGCACCGGCCTCGGCGAAGGCATCGATATAGGGGTCGACCGGAGCGATCATCAGGTGCACGTCCATCACGCCCTTGATATGGGGGCGCAAAGCCTTGCACATGGCGGGCCCGAAGGTGAGGTTCGGCACGAAATGCCCATCCATCACGTCCACGTGGATCCAGTCGGCGCCCTGCGCTTCCGCGGCCTCGCACTCCGCGCCAAAGGCGGCGAAATCGGCGGCAAGAATGGAGGGGGCGATCTTGATGGCGCGGTCAAAAGACATGGGCGAGCTCCGGGTTTGGTCCGGCATCGGGTTACCCGCCTGCCCCGGATGACGCAAGCCATGCCCCTTCAAGGGCTGTCTCATGCAGCTATGTCATTCTCTGGCGCCCCTCTTGCTTCATATTTGACCATCCGGTAAAATTCATGCCGTTGCCAAGCCCATCGCCCCATGCCACGCTTTCCGCTGAGGAGGCCCGCCCGTGACCACCAAGACCGAAGCACCCGCCGCCACGGCCCAGCTGCCGCAGGTGGCGCTTGCCCGCAATGCGGGCATGGAGCTCGATATGGACTGGGTCATGCGCGCCCAGGCCAATACCTCTGCAATCGAGCGCCGCGCCGCCTCCTTGCCGGGTCGCCGCTCGGTCAAAAAGGCCTTTCAGGCCGCGTGGCTCTGCAAGGCCATCACACTGATCGACCTCACCACCCTCGCAGGCGATGACACTGCCGGCCGAGTCCGCCGCCTCTGTGCCAAGGCCCGTCAGCCGGTGCATCCGGATATCCTCAAGGCGCTCGGCATGGAGGGCCTGACCACAGGCGCGATCTGCGTCTACCACGACATGGTGCCCGTCGCCGTCGAGGCCCTGCGTGGCACAGGCATCCCCGTGGCCGCCGTTTCCACCGGCTTTCCCGCCGGCCTTTCTCCTTTCCATCTCCGCCTCGCCGAGATCGAGGAGAGCGTGAAGGCGGGGGCAGACGAGATCGACATCGTGATCTCCCGCCGCCATGTGCTGACCGGCAACTGGCAGGCGCTCTATGACGAGATGAAAGCCTTCCGCGCCGCCTGCGGCCCGGCGCATGTAAAGGCAATCCTCGCCACGGGCGAACTCGGAACCCTGCAGAATGTGGCCCGCGCCAGCCTTGTCTGCATGATGGCCGGCGCTGACTTCATCAAAACATCAACCGGTAAAGAAAGCGTCAACGCCACCCTGCCCGTGAGCCTCGTCATGATCCGCGCCATCCGCGACTACTTCGAGGCCACCGGCACCCGCGTCGGCTACAAGCCTGCGGGGGGCATCTCCAAGGCCAAGGACGCCCTGCTCTACCTCGCCCTCCTGAAGGACGAACTCGGCCCCCGCTGGGTCCAGCCCGACCTCTTCCGCTTCGGCGCCTCCTCCCTGCTGGGCGACATCGAACGCCAGCTCGAACACCACGTCACCGGCGCCTATTCGGCCTCTTTTCGGCACGCGATGGGATGAGCGCCCGCGAGCCACAGGATCGCCCGCCCGAGGCCGCAACCTGCCTCCGTGATTTCGCCCACGGTCGCTTCGACGGAGGGGCCCGGTATCCGATCCACACGGTATGGCGCAAAGTCGCGCCCGACCTCGAAACATTCGACAGAGACAGGCGCTCCGGCGCCCCTACCGTCTGAGAGAAACGCGCCATGAACGTCCCCGAAATCTTCGATTCCCTCGCCTATGGCCCCGCCCCCGAGTCCGCCGCCGAGGCGCAGGCCTGGCTCGAGAAGCACAAGGCCAAGTTCGGCCACTTCATCGACGGCGCCTTTACAAAGCCCGCCAAGGGCTTCCCCACGAAGAACCCCGCCAATGGCGCGCACCTGGCGGCCATCTCTCAGGGCACCGATAAGGACGTCACCGCCGCCGTCAAAGCCGCCCGCAAGGCCCAGCCTAAATGGGCCGCGCTGACCGGCCATCAGCGCGCCAGGTATCTCTACGCCCTCGCCCGGCTCCTGCAAAAGCACGCCCGCCTCTTCGCCGTGCTCGAGACGCTCGACAACGGCAAGCCGATCCGCGAATCCCGCGATATCGACATCCCCCTCGCGCAGCGCCACTTCTACTACCACGCCGGCATGGCCCAGCTCGCCCCAACGGAGTTGCCAGACCGCGCACCCCTCGGCGTCGCCGGCCAGATCATTCCGTGGAACTTCCCGCTCCTGATGCTGGCCTGGAAGGTCGCCCCCGCGCTTGCGATGGGCAACACTGTGGTTCTCAAACCCGCCGAATACACATCGCTTACCGCGCTCCTTTTCGCGGAAATCACTCAGGAGGCCGGCCTGCCTGCGGGCGTCTTCAACATCGTCACCGGCGACGGTGCCACCGGTGAGGCCCTCGTGGGGGCCGAGGTCGACAAGCTCGCCTTCACCGGCTCCACCGCCGTCGGCCGCCGCATCCGCGAGGCCACCGCAGGTCGCTCCATCCCGCTGACGCTCGAACTGGGCGGCAAAAGCCCCTACATCGTCTTCGAGGACGCCGACATCGACTCCGCCGTCGAAGGCCTCGTCGATGCGATCTGGTTCAACCAGGGCCAGGTCTGCTGCGCGGGCTCCCGCCTTCTGGTGCAGGAGGGCATTGCCGACACCTTCCACACCAAGCTCAAGGCCCGGATGGACGGCCTGCGCATCGGTGATCCGCTCGACAAGTGCATCGACGTGGGCGCCATAGTCGATCCGGCCCAGCTCAAGACCATCACCGATATGGTCGCAAACAACACCGAAGGCGAAACCTACCAGCCCGCCACGACACTCCCCGAGGGCTGCTTTTATCCGCCAACCCTCATCACCGGCCTCGCCCCATCGGCAAGGCTGATGCAGGAAGAAATCTTCGGCCCCGTGCTGGTATCCTGCACCTTCCGCACGCCCGAAGAAGCCATCGCGCTGGCCAATAACACCCGCTACGGGCTTGCCGCAACCCTATGGTCTGAAAACATAAATCTGGCTCTCCATGTTGCTCCTCAACTGGCTGCCGGCGTCGTCTGGGTGAACGGCACCAACATGTTCGACGCCGCCGCAGGTTTCGGCGGCGTCCGCGAAAGCGGCTTTGGCCGCGAAGGCGGTTGGGAAGGCCTGCTCGCCTACTCCAGACCCGCCAAACCGGCGAAACCCGGCAAGACGCCCGCACCCTTCGAGGGCGATGGCGGCCCCGCCGATCCCCTCGACCGTACCGCCAAAATGTTTATCGGCGGTAAACAAGCGCGGCCCGATTCCGGATATTCCACCGCTATCCACGGCCCCAAGGGCGACCTCCTCGGCCACGTCGGCACTGGCTCCCGCAAGGACATCCGCAATGCCGTCGAAGCTGCGGCCAAGGCAACCGGATGGGCAAAATCCTCCGCCCATCTCCGCGCCCAGATCCTCTTCTACCTGGCCGAGAATCTCTCTGCCCGCGCCGATGAATTTGCCAACCGTATCAAGGCCCTGACCGGAAAATCCGGCGCATCCGAAGTTGAGGCCAGCATCTCCCGCCTGTTCGCCTACGCCGCCTGGGCCGACAAGCTCGACGGTGCTGCCAAGCCAGTGCCGATGCGCGGCACCGCGCTCGCCCTCAACGAGCCCTGCGGCGTCATCGGCGCGCTCTGTTCCCCCGCCCAGCCGCTCCTCGGCCTGGTCAGCGCCATCGGCCCCGCCGTGGCCATGGGCAACCGCATCGTCGCCTGCCCCTCCGAGCCGTTTCCCCTAATTGCGACCGATTTCTATCAAATTCTCGACACTTCGGATGTGCCCCCCGGCGTGGTCAACATCGTCACCGGCCCCCATGCCGATCTGGCAAAGACCCTGTCCGAGCACATGGAGGTCGACAGCCTCTGGAACTTCTCCAGCCCCGATCTGACCGCGCCCATCGAGAAGGCCGCGGCGGGCAACCTCAAGCGCACCCTCTCGCTCTTCCCCGACTGGACGGACCCGGCCACAGAGGGGCGCGAGATGCTGGCCGCCGCGACCGAGATCAAGACGGTCTGGATTCCCTACGGCGTTTAGCGCGATGGCACGGCGCACGGGCCGTTAACCTTTCGTCGTTTTGAATTTTTGCCGTATGTACAGGTTGTGCACGGGTTGTGTACCACTTGTGACATGAAGAAAATCACGGTTAACGCCGTTTCACCCTCGCCATACCGACAAAAATGCATGACCGATCCAACCGCCTTCGACAACGCCCCGTTCATCCCTGACGCCGCCGCCTATCCCGAGCGCTGGTCGGAGGCTGCCCGCGAGCATCGGTCGATCGAAGCCGCCTTGGGGCGGGCCCGTCTGAATCAGAGCTACGGTCCGCATCCATCTGAAAAATATGATCTCTTCTACCCCGCCTCGGCCCAGCCCAAGGGCACGGTGATATTCATTCACGGTGGGTTCTGGCGGGCGTTTTCCCGGTCGGACTGGTCGCATCTAGCGCGTGGAGCAACCGAAAGAGGCTGGGCTGTCGCCATGCCCTCCTATCCGCTCTGCCCCGAGGTGAAAATCAGCGACATCACCGGCAGCATCGCCCGCGCAACTGCCGCCATTGCTCTGAAAACACAAGGAAAAATCTCCCTGACCGGCCATTCCGCCGGCGGCCATCTCGCTCTGCGTATGCTCGATCCGGCGCTCGACATCGGCGAGGCGCGGAGCCGCATCACCCGATGCCTGCCGATTTCTCCCCTCACGGACCTCGCTCCCCTGCGCGACACGCACCTCAACGACACCCTGCAACTCACTGACTCGGAGGCAAAATCCGAAAGCCCGGTGCATCAGCAGGCGCCGTTAACCCCTGTGCATGTCCTTATCGGGGCGGCCGAACGGCCTTCGTTCATTGCCCAGGCCAAGGCCCTGCCATGGCCCGGCGTCCGGGTGAGCGAAGCCGCAAAGCTCCATCATTTCAACGTGATCGACTTTCTTCTTGAAGCGGATCACCCGCTCACGCAGTGGCTGACAGATGAAGGGGCCGAGCCTCCCACCAGGCCCGACCCCTCCGCTTGAAACCGCCTCTTCGCGAAGTCGGTTCGCCAGCGCTCAGCCCTCTCCCGGCACGGTATCTATCTCGAACTGCAGGATCACCGGCTCGGGGCCTTTCTTCATGCCACCGAGGGGCAGCGCGGCCCTTGTTTTCTGGCCAAAACCCGCCTCGTCCAGCAGCCCCCTGAAGCCCTCGCCACCGGTGCCGATGGCCCGCGTGCGCACCAGCGGATCCTGCTGCAGAAAGCTCAGGTCTTCTACGTCGCTCTGCTCCGCGACGGGCGAGAGGATCACCACCAGACGATCTCGGCCGAAATATTCATCCGATATTAAGGAAAGGTCTTCATTGTAGATTCCACCAGGCTGCATCCGCGCCTTGTCCATGAACGTGATGGAGTAATCGGCACCAACATAAAGCACGTTGATGTCCAGCGGTTCGTCGGTGGTGTTCTGCGCCCACACACCGATGGTATCGCCGGGGATCAACCGGGGCACGTTGCCTGCATCCATTGCGGCACGGCTACCTTCGACGATGGCCCCGGCATCAAGGTCGAACCGGGCGCGATGCAGCTCGACGGGCACACTCAGCCCGTTGCCGCCACTGGCCGCGCCGATGCGCAGCACGTTGAGCGCCTTGCCGATATGGGCAAATTGCTCGGTGAGCACCTTGGCAAGGTCGTCCGCGCTCTTGTCGCCGGTCGAAACGCTGGGCAGGCTGGAGAAGTTGAGCACAGGCGCCTCCCCCGGCGTCTGCTCCGAGCGGTCCGCCACCGGCACTTCGCCGGTGCCGTCGAGGATCCATATCGCATCGGGGCGCGGGCTCTCGGCGATCACGGCAAGGCGAATATCGGCCTCTTCGCCCGGCGCGACAAAGGAGAACCTGCCGCCAAGTTGGCCATTTCCTTCAATGGCTTGCGCGGCAACTTTCATGGCTTCATGCACCGCCCCTTCGCCCTCGGGCAGGGCAACCCGCAGGGTCAGGTCCACGCCGGTATCGACCTTGCGCAGAAAGGCACCGCGCGGCACGTCGTCCAGCGTCTTGCCGTCTTCCAGAACCGCCGTGGCGCCGAAGGTGGTTGCGCTGTCCACGGTCGCGTAGCCGATTGCATCGGCCGTGGAATCCGCCGGAGAGCCAAGCACCGCGAGCCGCTCACCACTGGCCAGACCATGGAGCGTGCCCGCCCGAAGCCGCAGCTTGGTTTCGCCCTTCTCGGCGGGCCATTGCCGCACATCGACCGTCTCGCCGGAGCCAAACACCACCCCGTCCAGATCGCCCTCGAACAGCGGCGTCGAGCGGGCGAGGTTCTTCACCGAATACTTGCGCAACACCTCCTGCCCAAGCTGGCGATAGGTGATCCCGGGGCGCTCCGCCAACGTCTCGAAGAGCGTATAGGTGAACACCCCCTGCAGCCGGTCCTTCGTCGACCGGGGCATCAGCTTTTCTGGCGTGGTTTCATTGGTTTGCGCGGCAAAGAAAGCAACAAAGGTCCCCTCTCCCTCCTTGCGTTCCTCCTCCTCCGCCACCGGCGCATCGGCCCGGTCGCGGGGGCTTTCCAACCCGCGCGAGGCACCCTCTGCATCGGTGATCGCCGCCTGCGGAACACCCAGCGCGCCGGGCTCCAGCTTGCGCATCTTCTCATCGTCCTCGCCGTTGGGCGCAGCCCGGGTGACGGTGCCCGAATGGCAACTGTCAAACACCGCCCACACGTCCGCGCCCTTCGCCCGGAGCATCCCGATCAACTCGCCGATCTCGTCATCGACCAGCGCATTCTCGACCTCGCCCACCGAGTCGTTCCACGGCCCGATATCCACTGGCAGAAACAGCTCATCCAGACCGTCGAGTTCGCTGTCGGGGTCTTTGGCCGGGGCCTGCGACCCGTGGCCAGAGAAGTGCAGATACACAAAATCACCTGGCTGCACACGCTCGGCCAGCGCCTTGAAGGCATCCCGGATCGCCTGAAGCGTGGGCGCCTGCTTGCCCTCGATCCCGTCCGCCAGCACCGTGACATGGGCCGCCTCGAAGGGGATCGAGTCGTTGGTCAGCAGGTAGGTCTGCACCAGATCGATGTCGTTCGCGGGGCCTTTCAGCCAGAACCGCTCCTCGAGGGCCGGGTAGGTCGAGGCCCCGATGAGCAGCGCGTGATTGTCGCGTGCGAGTGCCGGAAGGGCGGCCATGGCGGCCACGCCGGCAAGAAGCAAAGCCTTGAGTTTCATTGCAAATCCTCAGTTCGTCATCAGGGAATAGCGGTTCGTGCCGGCGCCCTTGTTCTCGACCTTCACGGTGAACTTCTCGCTCGTCGCCGGGCGCCAGCCGCAATAGGCAACGTCCGAAATGTCGGTGTCCGAGCACACCAGCCGGCCCTTGGCATCGTAGACATAGAGGTTGAGGTCGGAGTCGCCCCCGCCCTCCACATAGACCTCGGCATATTTGCCGCCGTCATAGGGGAGTGGCGGGTAAGTATCTGTTTTCTTGGCGGCAAGCCGGGAGATGGAATAGACCGGCCCGGTCGAGACCCCCTTGGTCCCCGCCACCCGGATATCTTCGATCACCGACAGCATCGCCTCGTCGTCGCCAGCCGCGTCCCGGGCCGCGTCGAGCATGGCTTCCCATCCCATCGGCGCCTCGCCCGAAATCGCCTCGCCCTCCCCGCCGCTGCGCGCGACCTCTTCGAGCGAAACCCCTTTCCGCAACTGGGCCGCGGCGGCCATCATCAGCGGATCCCGCGATGCCTGGCCCGCCGCGAATAACTGGCGCGACATCTCCATGGCACGGAGCGGGGGCAGCTCGTCGGCGGCCATTACGGGCGCGGCCGAGAACGAGAGGGAAAGGGCCAAAAGGCTTGCACGCAACATGAGTCTGATCTCCAGCAAGAGCAATGTTTTCGAGCCTCAGATTGCCCCGGAGCCCGGCGCCAATCAACTGCCCGAAACCGAATAACCCTTTGATGACTGGACTTGTCACGTGGCTTGGCGCGGGGCCGCTGCTAGCCATGAGGAAAGTCGAACACACCTGAAGGACCATCCAAATGCGCGCCCTCTTCCTCCCTCTCTTCCTCATCGTCATGGTCGCCCTCCCCGTCTCAGTGCGGGCCGGCGAGCTGGACCGGGCGATGGATGCCACGCTCATCGTAAAGTCCGCCGACGGGCATGACCGTTTCCTCGGCTCCGCCTTCATCTGGCGTGACGGCACTTGGGCCGTGACCAACGCCCATGTCGTCGGACGCGCCCGCGAGGTGGTGCTGGTCAGCGCCACCGGCGAACGCCGCAAGGTGAAGGTGCTGGCCCGCGACGCGGTCCGCGACGTCGCCATTCTGGCAGTCGACGGCAGCTTCGGCCCCGGGTTGGAGCCCGCCGCCGCCCCTGCCGGGCTCGGCACGCAGGTCTATGCCCTCGGCGCACCGTTGGGGATCGAGTTCACGCTCACACGCGGAATCATCTCGGCCATGGCCCGCCAGGTCGAGGCCGCCGTGCCGATCCGCCTCGTGCAGCACGATGCCGCCGTGAACCCCGGCAGCTCCGGCGGCCCGCTGGTGAACGCTCAGGGGCAACTGCTTGGAATGAACAGCCAAATTGCAGACGGCTCGCGGCATTACATCGGCGTCGCCTACGCCATCTCCGCCTCCGACCTCGCCCGCATCGTGCCCCAGCTCATCGCCGGCACCCTCAAGGAAATGCCGGCCCTCGGGCTTCAGGTGCGCCCGATCGACGAGGCGCTGGCTCAGGCTCTCGGCGTACCGGCCAAGGGCGTTCTGGTCGATAGCGTGGCAGAGGCCTCCCCGGCCGACCGTGCGGGCATCCGCCCCGGCGACGTGATCGTGTCGGTCGCGGGCCGGGAGGTGGCGGCGCCGGGCGATGTGGCCTTTGCCGTCGAGGCCGTGCTGGGCTCCGACGGGATCGCGGTGCAGCTCCTGCGGGCGGGTGAAACCGTGCTGGCCACCATGCCGCTCGATCGGGGCGAGCATATCGAAACCGCCGGGATCGACCGCGCCACCCTGCCCACGGCCCGCCCGGCCTTCACCTTCTCGAGGCTCGGCGTCCGACTTTCCGGCGCGGAAGTCACCCATATTTCCGAGAACTCCCCCGCCTACCTCGCCGGTCTCAGCCGCGGCGACGAGGTGCTGGCCGTCAACGGCAAGCCCCTCAACGAGATCGACGGCGGGCTTGCCGCCCTTCGCATCACCGAGCCCATGGTGCTCCTCGTGCGCCATGCAGAGGGTCGCACCGAGCACATCTATCTGGACCCGTGGGACAAAACTCCGCGTTTGCGCCCGGTCGGCGGTGGCAACGTGCTTGACCCCGACGTGGTGGTGCTCTGAGATGCTGGCCATGGAACAGACCGCTCCCGAGATGACCGAAACCGAAGCCACCCCGCGAATCCTCATCGTCGAGGACGACCGCGCCACCGCCGAAACCATCTGCGAGGCCGTGACCTCGCTGGGCTGCGAGCCGGTGGTGATGCGAGATTGGGAGAGCGGGTTGAAGGCCGCCCAGCTCGCGGATTTCGCCGTCATCGTGATGGACAGGATGCTGCCCGGCGGTGATGGGGTCGATGCCATCGCCAAGATGCGCGGGTTCGGCTCGCAGGCCCTGGTGCTGGTGGTCTCGGCGCTCGGCACATCGGGGGCCAAGATCGAGGGGCTGGAGAAGGGGGCCGACGATTACCTTGCAAAGCCCTTCGACGGCGACGAGCTGAAGGCCCGCCTCCGCGCGCTGTTGCGGCGCAACCAGATGGTGGTCCTCGACAATGACCTGATGGCCTTCGGCGATGTTGAAATAAGGCTCAAGGCCCGCACCGTGCACATCGGCCAGACCCACGTTTCGGTCAGCCCGAAAGAGTTTGAGCTGATTACCTTTTTCGCCCGCAATGCCGGGGAAACCGTGACCCGGATGCAGTTGCTCGAAAATGTCTGGAATCTGCACTTCGACCCGCAGACAAACGTGGTCGATGTGCATGTCGGCCGGCTGCGCCGCAAGCTCGAAACCGCGGCCGGACGTCCGATCATCCTGACCGCGCGGGGCGAGGGCTACGTGTTCTCGCCAGAGGCCTGAGCCGCCCGTGCGCAGACCTCGCGGCAAGGCCTCCCTCCGTCTCGCCCTCGGCCTCTCGGCCCTGCTGATCGTCTTTTCGCTCGGGGCCATGGCGTTGCAGTACCGGGCAACCGCTGCCGAGCTGGAGCGGCGCGAGCGGGTTCTGCTGACCGCAGACCTGGCCGGGCTGGCCGCGCTCTATGATCAACGCCGGATCATCGCGCTGCGGCAGGCGATGGAGTTCCGCTCCGTCGCCGCCCCCGAGACCGGCATGCTCTACCTGCTCGAAGGCAAGGACGGCGCGAAGCTGGCCGGCAACATCGAGACCTGGCCCGAGGGCCTGACCCCCACCACCGGCCCTATTGACGCAACCGAGCCGGTGACCTTCACGCTCGACGCAACCGGCACCCCGCAGGCCTACATCGGTGTCGCCCGCGAGCTGCGAGGCGGGTTTCCCATGCTGGTCGCCCGCTCCCGTGCACCGACCGAAGACGCGCTTGCGGCGACCCGCGCGCAGATCTTCGTCACCGCCATCGTGCTGATCGGCCTGTCGCTCGCTGCGGGCTGGCTCGCCTCGCGCTTTGTCATGCGCCGGATCGACAGGCTCAACAAGCTGGCCGATCAGGTTGCCGCCGGCGATCTTTCCGCCCGCCTACCCGGCCCCCGCGCCGATGATGAGTTTGGTGCGCTGGAGCGGCACATTCACACCATGCTCGACCGCATCGGTCACCTGACCCGCGCCCACGGGCGCCTTTCGGACACCATCGCCCACGAGCTGCGCACCCCGCTCAACCGCATTCAGGGCAAGCTGGAGCGGCTGGAGGGCGACCCCGAGGCCGTGGCCGCCGTATCCTCCGAAATCCGCGGCACCGTGCGGATCTTCGACAGCCTGCTCGAGATTTCCTCGGCCGAGGCGGCCAGTGGCGGGGGCACCGGGCTGGTGCCGGTTTCCCTCAGCAAGATCACCCGCGAAGTGGCCGAGCTCTACGAGCCGCTCGCTGAAGAAAAGGCGCTGGATTACGGCGCGGTCCTGCAGGATCCCTGCATGGTGCTGGGCGACCGCAACCTGATCGCGCAGCTCCTCTCCAACCTCGTCGACAACGCCATCAAGTTCTGCCGCGAAGGCGATGCCATCACCCTGTCGCTGGAAGAAGGCGCGGACCGGCACGTGCTGAACATCTCCGACACGGGCCCCGGCGTGCCCGAAGAGGCCCGCGAGGCCGTTTTCGAGCGCTTCGCCCGCGCCGAACGCGACCGAGAGGTTGCGGGGCACGGTCTGGGTCTGGCGCTGGTGCGGGCCATTGCCACACGCCACGGCGCCAAACTGCGGGTGCTCGACGTCAAAAAGGGTTTCTCGATCGAGATATCCTGGCCTAAGCTGCCTGCCGACATGGGGTAGAACGGGTTAGGCTCGGGGGGAAGCAACGTGCAATTACAGGCACTTGTCAAATGACGTTCGCAAAGCTTGCTGCAATCTTCGCGGCCATCAGCCTCGCCGCCTGTTCGGCCGTGAACAAACCGCTCAACCAGCCGCTCGGGGCCGATGGCAACCCGTCCCTGATCGACGAAAGCGTGATCCCCGGCGACGGTACCACCTTCATCGGCCTCGCCTTCTCGGGCGGCGGCACACGCGCCTCGGCCTTCAGCTACGGCATGCTCGAAGCCCTGCGCGACGCCACCGCCAGCCCTGGCGACCCCGATGGCATTCTCTCCGACGTGCGTCTCGTCACCGGCGTGTCGGGCGGCTCGGTCACGGCGGCCTGGTATGGCTACGCGGGCCCCGGCGGCATGGCGAAGTTTCGCGCCTATCTCGACAAGAACGGCGAGAAATACATGGCCAATTCGCCGCTCAACCCGGTGACTCTCGTGCGCGGGCTCTCGGGCGGCGCGAACGGGCGCAAGACCTTCGGGCGGTTTCTCGACGAAGAGCTGTTTCGCGGCGCCACCTTCGGAGACCTGCGCCGCAAGAGCCACGTGAAGACCTGGATCAATGCCTCCGATGTGGCCAACAACGTCACCTTCCTGTTCTCACCCGAAACCTTCGACGCGCTCTGCTCCGACCTCATGAAGCTGCCGCTTTCCGAGGCGGTCTCGGCCTCTGCCGCCTTTCCGCTGGTGTTCTCGCCCATCGTGCTGGAGGCGCACCAGAAGGGCTGCGCGTATGACGAGCCCGACTGGCTCACCGCCGCCCGCCACAACCCCGAGGCCAGCGAGGCGATGAAGGCCCACGCCCGGGCGCTCGAAAGCTACACCAACCCCGAAGAGGCGCGTTTCGTGAAGCTGCTCGATGGCGGGATCACCGACAATTTCGGCACCACCGGCCTGAACGTCGAGCGGGCCCGGGCGCAAAATGCCTATGCCCCGCTGACCGTCGAAGAGGCGGTGAAGCTGGAACGCATGCTGTTTCTTGTCGCCAACGCGGGTGTGCGGACCGATTACGGCTGGACCCAGAAACTCCCCGGCCCGGGCGGCGTGCAGCTTGCCATGTCGATCGCGACCAGCTCCATGTCGGCGGCCACGCGCACCGGCTATGACGCCATGCGCCTCACGCTCGACCGCTGGCAGGAGGCCCTCGTGGAGTTTCGCTGCGACCTTCCCGCCTCGGAAGTGCGCCGCATTCGGGGCAGTACGGCAGGTTGGGATTGCCGCGATGTGAAGCTCTTTGTCGGGCAGGTCAGCTTCGAAGGGTTGCCACCAGAGATGCAGAAGGAGCTTGATGGCATTCCCACACGGCTGCGCCTCAAGCCCGAGCAGGTTGCACTGACCATCGAGGCGGCGCGGCTCTCGACCCGGCAGAACCCCGAGTTCAACGGCTTCCTGCGGGCGAAGGAAGGCTTTTCCGGCCCGCCCGAAGGTGCCACGCCAATCGCGCCGCGCCGGATATCTCCGATTTCCAACTGATTGACGTGCAGAGAGGCGCTCACTCCCCCCGGTCGAAGCCCGACAGAACCTCTTCCGCCGCTTCGGCCGGCGTGCGCTGCCCAGTCGTCACGGCCTCTCGCAACGCGGCCATCTTCTCGGCCAGCGACGTGTTTTCCGTCAGCCGCCGCAGCAGCCCGTGGCGCACCTCCTCCTCGAACCAGTGCCGCGCCTGCTCGGCCCGCGTGGCCTCCCACAGCCCGTGATCGCGCCGCCAGCCCGACAGCGTTTCCATCTCGGCCCAGGCCTGCTCGAGCCCCGCACCCTCCACAGCCGAGACCATCAGCGCCTTCGGAAAACCCTCGGGGTCTTGCGCACGCTTGCGCAGCAGTCGCAGGGCGCCGGAATAATCGGCGCAGGTGCGGCGGGCGACGTCGAGCAGCGCGCCGTCGGCCTTGTTGACCAGCAGGATATCGGCGATCTCCATGATCCCGCGCTTCACCCCCTGCAACTCGTCACCACCCGCGGGCGCCAGCAGCAGCAGGAAGAGGTCGACCATCTCGGCCACCATGGTTTCCGACTGGCCCACGCCCACGGTTTCCACCAGCACCACGTCAAACCCCGCGCCCTCGCACAGGGCAACCGCCTCGCGTGACCGGCGGGCCACGCCGCCAAGTTGGGTCTGGCTCGGAGAGGGGCGGATGAAGGCCGAAGGATGGCGCGAAAGCCGCTCCATCCGGGTCTTGTCGCCCAGTATCGAGCCCCCCGAACGTGCCGAAGAGGGATCAACCGCCAGCACGGCCACCTTCAGGCCGCGCTCGACGAGGAAAAGACCGAAGGCCTCGATGAAGGTGCTCTTGCCCACACCCGGCGTGCCCGAAAGGCCGATGCGCAGCGCCTGCCTGCCGGCCTTGGCGACTTCGCCAACCAGCGCCGCCGCATCGGCGCGATGATCTGCACGGGCGCTCTCGACCAGGGTGATCGCCCGCGCCAGCGCCCGCCGCTCGCCCGCCATCACCCGCTGTGCCAGATCGCCCGTATCCACGCCGCTGCCCTTTCGTTTTGTCATGGTTTGCCCCGGCGCGGCGGGCTATGTCCAGCCCATGCGGAAGGTTGACGACCCCTTTGCCATTCGCCTGCCGATCGAGGAGGTGCTGCCCGAGCTTGTCGATGCGCTGTCTTCGGGCGGGCAGGCCGTGCTTCAGGCCCCGCCCGGCGCGGGCAAGACAACCGGCGTTCCTGTGGCGCTCTTCGAGGCCGGAATGGCCGACACCGGGCGCATCCTCATGCTGGAGCCCCGCCGCCTCGCCACCCGCGCCGCCGCCGAGCGGATCGCCCAGACCCTCGGGACCAAGGTGGGCGAGGGCGTGGGCTACCGGGTGCGGGGCGAGGCAAAGGTTGGCAAGGCCACCCGGATCGAGGTGGTGACAGAGGGCATCCTGACCCGGATGATCCAGAACGACCCCGAGCTTTCTGGGGTGTCGACGCTGATCTTCGACGAGTTCCACGAGCGTTCCCTTCAGGCCGACCTTGGCCTTGCGCTGGCACTGGAGGCCCGCGAGGCGCTGCGCCCCGACCTGCGCCTGCTGGTCATGTCGGCCACGCTGGACGCCGAGCCCGTGGCGGCGCTCATGGGCCGGGCGCCGGTGATCACCAGCGAGGGCCGCAGCTTTCCGGTCGAGGAGCACTGGGCAGAGGCCCCCCTGTCCGCCGGCGCCCGCCTCGAAGCACCGATGGCCGATCTGATCGCCCGCGCCATGGACGAAACCACGGGCGACATGCTGGCATTCCTCCCCGGCGAAGGCGAAATCCGCCGCCTCACCTCCGCGCTGCGCCTGCCTGACACGGTGGTGGTGATGCCGCTCTACGGCGCCCTGCCCTTTGCCGATCAACGCGCGGTCATGCAGCCCCTGCGCCCCGGAGGCAAGCAGATCCGCAAGCTGGTTCTGGCCACCTCGATTGCTGAAACCTCCCTGACCATTCCGGGCATCCGCACGGTCATCGATTCCGGCCGCGCGCGGCGGGCGCGCTTTGATCCGGGCACCGGAATGTCGCGGCTCGTGACCGAGGCCGTCAGTCGCGCAGAGGCCACCCAGCGGGCGGGCCGGGCCGGACGGATCGAGGCGGGCCGGGTGTATCGGCTCTGGACCCGGGGCGGCCATGGAGCCTTGCCGGCCTTCCCCCCCGCCGAGATCGAAGCCGCCGACCTGACCGGCCTCGCGCTCGAACTGGCCCTTTGGGGCGGCGGCGACGGGCTGAAGTTCCTGACCCCGCCGCCCGAGGGGGCGATGGCCTCCGCCCAGCGGTTGCTGCAGGATCTCGGCGCGCTCGAGGAGGGGCGGATCACCGATCACGGCAAGACCCTCTCCGCCCTGCCCGTGCACCCGCGCCTTGGCCACATGCTGGCCCTCGCCGGCCCCGGCGCCGCCCCCCTCGCCGCCCTGCTCAACGAGCGCGATCCGCTGCGCAACGCCGGGGCGGACCTGTCCAAACGCCTGAAAGCCCTGCGCAATCCCGGCACCGCGCCGGAGCCCGCTCGCCCTGCCTTCAAGCGCATCACCCAGGAGGCCAAACGCCTTGCCCGCCTCGCCGGGCCGGCCTCGGACCTTACCGAAGCCCAGGCCCTCGCACTCGCCTATCCCGACCGCATCGGCCTTCGCCGTCCCGGCGATGCGCCGCGGTTTCTGCTCTCGGGCGGGCGTGGGGCGCAGATGGGGGCCGAGGATGACCTCGCCGGGCAACGTCTGATCGTGGTGGCCGATATCGAGGGCGAGGGCCGCGATGCCCGCATTCGTCTCGCCCTGCCGATCAGCGAAAGCGAGCTGAGAACAACGCCCGGCGTGGAGCCCACCTGGCACGATGTGGCGGAGTGGTCGAAACGCGAGCGCCGCGTGGTCGCCCGTCAACAGGAGCGGCTCGGCGCGTTGGTGCTGGATGACCGGCATTGGAAGGACACCCCC
Source organism: Oceanicola sp. 502str15 (assembly GCF_024105635.1). Taxonomy (NCBI): domain Bacteria; kingdom Pseudomonadati; phylum Pseudomonadota; class Alphaproteobacteria; order Rhodobacterales; family Roseobacteraceae; genus Oceanicola; species Oceanicola sp. 502str15. The sequence continues at coordinate 66,063 of NZ_WYDQ01000001.1, read as the reverse complement.
GACGAGGCCCTCGCCCTCGCCGCGCTGGAGGGCATCCGCGACCTCGGCCTGCCGGTCAGCACCAAGGCGCGCCGCCTGCTCGCTCGCATTGCCCTCGTGGGCGACATGCCCGATTGCTCGCAGGAGACCCTGCTGGCCGAGGCCGAAACCTGGTTGCTCCCCTACCTTGGCCGCATCCGAACCGCCGCCGACATTGCCGCGCTCGACATCACCGAACCGCTCAAGGCCCGCGTCGGCTGGGACGGCATGCAGGCCCTCGATCGCGCCACGCCCCCCTCCTTCACCACGCCGCTCGGCCGCGCCATCGCCATCGACTACTCCGGCGAGGCCCCCGAAATTTCGCTGCGTCTGCAGGAGATGTTCGGCCAGACCACCCACCCCACGGTCGCCGGCCAGCCGCTGCGCGTCACCCTGCTCTCTCCGGCGGGCCGCCCGGTGCAAACGACCATGGACATCCCCGGCTTCTGGGCCAGTTCCTATGCCGATGTGCGCAAGGATATGCGGGGCCGCTACCCGCGGCACCCCTGGCCAGAAGACCCCACTGTGGCCGACCCGACCCTTCGCGCCAAACCGCGCAAATGATTGCGCCTCACCCCACGCCACCGTAAACCGCCGAAATGCCCCGCTACGCCCTGAAAATCGAATACAACGGCGCCCCCTATGCAGGCTGGCAGCGCCAGGCTGACCTGCCCTCGGTTCAGGGGGCAATCGAGGCGGCGTTGGCAAAGCTGGAGCCGGGGCCGCATACGATTGCTGCAGCAGGGCGCACCGATACCGGGGTGCATGGGCTCGGCCAGGTGGCGCATTGCGACATGACCAAGGATTGGGACGCCTTCCGGCTGTCGGAAGCCCTCAACTTCCACCTCAAGCCGGAGCCTGTGGCGGTGGTTGGATGTGCCGTGGTGGATGACGCCTGGCACGCGCGTTTCTCGGCACAGGCCCGACACTACCTGTTCCGCCTCGTGGTGCGCCGCGCGCCCCTGACCCATGACGCAGGGTTGGCTTGGCGGGTGATGCAGCCGCTTTCGCTGGAGGCCATGCAGATTGCGGCCAACCACCTGCTCGGGCAGCATGATTTTACAACCTTCCGCGCCTCGGAGTGTCAGGCGAAGTCGCCTGTAAAGACCCTCGACAGGCTCGATATCGAAGAGCTGGAGTATCCCGGCGGCCGCGAGTTCAGGTTTCACCTCTCGGCCCGCAGCTTTCTGCACAATCAGGTGCGCAGCTTCGTCGGCACGCTGGAACGGGTCGGGGCGGGTGCATGGGCACCTGATGATGTGAAGCTGGCGCTCGAGGCCCGCGATCGTGCCAAATGCGGGCCGGTCTGCCCGCCCTACGGGCTTTACTTACGGGCGGTGGACTATCCGGCGGACCCTTTTTCCTGAAAGGCGGCATGGCCCGGCAGAAAATGTGCCCTAGAGCCTTGCAGGCTTGAGGCGCGCCACGTCGTAGCCGGCCCACCCAAGGATTTCGCGGGCGGCCTTCAACCTGTCCGCTCCGATCTCGCCCCGGTCGAGTACGGCGCCAAACTCGCCCGATGGCGTGCCGATCACCAATGTCCGATAGTCGGCGTCGACCCAGAGCACCCACCAGGGTTCGCCCAGCCGCCCTTTCAGCCCCACCGGCGCCATCCGTCCCGGACCTGCCGGCTTGAGCATCGCCCGACCTGGCCCGCTCTCCATCGCGAGGCCCTCTGCGCCGGCCGAAAACCGGGCACGGCAGATAAGGCAGGCGCCGCTGTCGCGGAACGAGGCAACCTCGCGCCACTCGCCCTCCAGCCGGGAGGCATCGAAAAGGGCAATTGAACTGATCGGGGCCGAGGCGTCGCGGTAGGCCGTGGTCACGGGCGCAGCGGTGCAGCCTGCCAGAAGAAGCGCCGGGATCACTCGGTGCATATGTTCACCACGCGCCCGTTCTCCAAAGCATCGTAGCAGCCAAACAGCGGTGTGGCCGGGGCGCAGGTGCGTGACTTGGCAAAGCAGATGCCCTCGCAGTCCGAGCCGTCATCGCATCGCTTGTTGGCGTCCCGCGTGGGCTGAACACAGACGAAGGTGCCACCATCACCGCGCCGCACAAAGCGGCCTTTCTTCTTGGTGCATTGCGCTGCCTGCCCGGTGAGGGCGGCCGGCACCGGCGGGGGTTCAGGGGGCTGATAGATCTTGTCGGGAAGGGTCGGTGCCGGCGTTTCATCGGCGGCCTCGGGCGCCTCCTCGGCCTGCGGCAGCAGATCGTCCTCGGCGTCCGGAGTGCGGGCGGCCGAGGGCGGCTCAAGGGCCGACGATGCGGCGGGCGCAGTCTGGGCCGGCGGCGGTGCAGCGCCCTCCGGCTCGGAGCCCGGACGCGGCTTTGGGCGCGGGTCGTCCGGCCCCGCCTGCGCGGCATCGGCCGGCCCATCGGGCGCGCTGCCGCCAGGCGGGACGCATGCCGCCAAGGCGAGGCACAGTGCCAGCCCCACCGCTCCGATCCACGCCTTCTTCACTGCTGGCAGCCTCCTCGCAAGTCGCGGGGAGCCTGCCAGATATGCGTCAAAAGTCCAGCCGGAACCGCTAGATATTGGGAGCTGACGGCAAAGTGATGCTCAATAGGGCAAGGGATGATCGCGGTAGGTGCTGGCGATCCCGTCACGCAGCTCGTCGGTCAGTTTGAACTCCATGCCCGAAAGAATGTGCTGAAGCTGCGGCATCGTCGTCGCGCCAAAAATGACAGAACCCATGAACGGCCGCTCCGCCGCCCAGGCCAGCGCCATATGCACCGGATCGACCCCATGCTCCGCGGCCAGCGCTATATAGGCCTCGGTCGCGGCTTCGGCACGCGGGGTGATCCGCCCGCCCAGATCGCCGTTGATCGACGCACGACTGCCCTCGGGCCGGGCGCCGTCCGCGTATTTGCCCGTCAGCAACCCGGCCGCCAGCGGCGAGTAGGCCAGCAGCGACACCTCTTCCTGGTGCGACATCTCGGCCATGTCGGTGTCATACATCCGGCAAAGCAGGCTGTACTCGTTCTGCACGGTTTCCATCCGCGGCCCGCCCGTTTCGGCGGCGAGCTGGTTCCAGCGGGTCATGCCCCATGCGCTCTCGTTGGAGGTGCCGAAGTGGCGGACCTTGCCGGCATCGCGGATACGCGCCATCTCGGCCATGACTTCTTCCATGTTGGCCTGCGTAGCCGCGCGATCCTGCTCTTCGGGGGCAAAGGTCCAGTGCTGGCGAAAGTGGTAGGAGCCGCGTTGGGGCCAATGAAGCTGAAACAGGTCGATCACGTCGGTCTGGAGACGACGCAGGGAGCAGTCGACCGCTTCGCGCAGGGTCTCGGCATCAATGCCGCGCCCGTCGCGGGCGAGCTGGCTTGGACCGACGATCTTGGTGGCGATCAGCACATCGTTCCGGCGGCCCGATTTGGCGACCCAGTTGCCGATGATCTCTTCGGTGCCCCCCACCGTTTCGGCCTTTGCCGGGTTCACCGGGTACATCTCGGCGGTGTCCATGAACGTCAGCCCCGCGTCCAGCGCCGCGTCAATCTGGGCGTGGCCATCGGCCTCCGGGGTCTGGTTGCCGAATGTCATGGTGCCGAGGCACCAGATCGGCACTTCGAGGTCACTCTTGCCGAGCTTTTCCAGTTTCATGTGGTGGCTGTCCCTTGTGGTATTTTTTCAGGACAGCAGCCTAGTGCCCGGATGGCGGGGGGCAAGTGCGCAGCAGAGCAGAAAGTGCCGGTGCCGGAGGAGGGGCCCAACGAGTGCCCCGATCATCAGCCGGTCTTGGCGGACTCGACAGGTGCAATCGGGGTGCGTCGCGATCCGTAGGGAATGGCGTAGACAAGCCAGATTGCGCCCAGACCAAGAATGCTGCCGACGGAATAAGCGGGGATCAGCAGCAGCCAGTGAGGCACACCGATAACTGCCGCAAGCGCGGCCGTGCCGAAACCGAAAACAAGCAGGATCGCTATGTTCAAGAGCTGCACTTCAGTCTCCAGGTAGGTGCATCTGGGCAAGGCTAGCATCGAATTCGTTAAAACCGGGTTAGAGGGACACAATCCACAGGGGCATTCCATGCAGAAGTCATGGAAAACACTGGAAGAATACGCGCCGGATATCATTTTCCCAAGCACTTGATCCGCCGCGCCGCAGCACATTTTTCGGCAGAAACTCATCTTTCCATGCAATTGCGCACAGGCAATCGGGCGGTGGCCAATGCGGGCGCGACCCGCTAGGGTTTTGTCAGATGTCCAACGAATCCACACTGTTGCGCCCCGAACTGATCGTCTTCACCGATCTCGACGGCACCCTCCTCGACCACCGGGACTACAGCTTTGCTGCGGCGCAGAGTGCGCTGGAGTGCATGGCGAAAAAAAACCTGCCACTGGTGCTCGCAAGCAGCAAAACCTCGTCGGAGATGAAAGAACTGGCACAAAATCTGCCCTGCGAGCCCGCTGCGCTGATCGTCGAAAACGGTGCGGGCGTGGTCTGGCCGGGCGAAGAGGGCATCGCTGCGCCGCGCCACACGGAAATTCTGGCAGCCCTGGCCGGTCTGCCCGCTGCGCTGAGGTCGGGGTTCGAAGGGTTCTCTGATTGGGGCACAGAGGGCATCGCGCACCAGACCGGCCTTGCGCTGCGTGAGGCCGAACTGGCCGCGCGCCGGGAGTTCTCCGAACCCGGACTCTGGCGCGGCAGCGACGGCCAACGCGACGAATTTCTGGCCGCGCTGGAGGAGGCCGGTATCACCGCACGACAGGGCGGGCGCTACCTGACCCTCTCCTTCGGCGCCGACAAGGCCGACCGACTGCGCGAGGTCGCATCCCGACTGGCGCCCACGGCCCATGTCCTCGCCCTCGGAGATGCGCCCAATGACATCGGCATGCTCGAAGCCGCCGACACCGGCGTGATCGTGGCCAACCCTCATGGCGCCGGAATTGCTACACTGCCCGGCGAATCCACCGGAAAGATCCGGCGCACCACCCTGCCCGGCCCCGAAGGATGGAACGCAGCGGTGCTTGAAACCATTGTCACAGTGACCTCCGCCCACGGGCGGGCTTGATACAGGGAAGACAGAGACTTGGCCGATTTTCATCAGAGCGGCAGCGTCGCCACATTGCACAACCTGCGGACCCTCGACCCGGCCGCCATGGCCCGCGAGCTTGAGACCATCTCGGTCACGCGCAAGATCGTGCTGGTTCTGCCTTCGCTCTACTCCGAGCTGGAGGGAGAGGCCCTGCCCGCCATCATCGACGAGCTTTCCAAGGTGCGCTTCATCAGCCGCATCATCATCGGGCTGGACCGCGCCAACGAGCAGCAATACCGCGACGCGAAGAAGTTCTTCTCCCGGCTTCCGCAGGAGCACATGGTGCTCTGGAACGACGGCCCCCGCCTCACCGCCATCGACGAACGGCTTCAGGCGCTGAAACTGTCACCGCAGGAGCCCGGCAAGGGGCGCAACGTATGGTTCTGCATGGGCTATGCGCTGGCCCAGGGGGACAGTGCGGTTGTTGCGCTGCATGACTGCGATATCCTCACCTACGATACCGCCATGCTGGCCCGCCTCGTCTACCCGGTCGCCAACCCCAACTTTCCCTACCAGCTCTGCAAGGGCTTCTACCCCCGGATCGCGGACGGAAAGCTGAATGGCCGCGTCAGCCGCCTGCTGGTGAGCCCGATGCTGGTGGCCCTCAAGAAGGTGATCGGCGACCACGACTACCTCGATTACCTGCGCGGCTTCCGCTACCCGCTGGCCGGCGAATTCGCCATGCGCACCGGCATCCTGCCCGACATGCGCATCCCCTCCGATTGGGGGCTGGAAATCGGCGTTCTGTCCGAAGCCTGGCGCAACCTCAGCCCCAAGGCCGTCTGCCAGGCCGAAATCTCCGACCGTTACGACCACAAGCACCAGCCGGTGAGCGAGGATGATGCCTCCACCGGCCTCAGCCGCATGTCGATCGACATCTGCAAGGCGCTCTACCGCAAGCTCGCCACCGACGGCACGGTTTTTACCCCCAACGTCTTCCGCACGTTGAAGGCCACCTACTACCGGACCGCCCTCGACATGATCGAGATCTACGCCCACGACGCATGGATGAACGGCCTCTCGGTGGACCGGCACAAGGAGGAGACCACCGTCGAGCTTTTTGCCCGCAACATCGTGGAAGCCGGGCACATCTTCCTCGAGAACCCGATGGAGACCCCCTTCATTCCCAACTGGAGCCGGGTCTATTCGGCCGACCCGGACCTGATGCGCGACATGTCGGCGGCGATCCGCGAGGACAACGCCGAGTTCGCAACCTGATCGAGGCTCCCGGCGGCCCCGTGCCCCCGGGTGGCGCGTGATGAACCGCTCGCGGCTAATGCCGGTTGGTGATCCACCGGCACTGGTACGGCGCGAGGTCAATCTCGCCACGGGCCGCGTCGATCAGCTCGTCCGACAGCAAGTCGATCCAATCTTCTCCACCGATCAGGTTGATCGAGAAGACAGGCAGGGTGATGGTTTCGTCGGTCAGGTTGTGCAGCGCGAAGATCGACTGCGACCGATCGAGGCTCTGGCGCCAGACGCCGAAGATCCCCTCGCCCAGTTGCAGCGTGAACTGGGTGGCATTGGGGTGGAAGGCGGGCTGGCGGGTGCGGATGGAGATGCGTCGCTTGAGGCGCGTCAGCACCTGGGAATGCACGGTTGAGGGATCGTCCAGCGCCTTGCGCAGCTCGGGGTAATCCCAGCGGTGGCGGTTGATCGCCCGGTTCACGCCGGTCTTCTCCACCCCATCATGGTCGTTCGGCGTGGCCAGCAGCGAGTGGATGTAGAAGGCCGGGATCCCTTCGAGCGAGAGCACGATGGTCTGCGAACACAGGAACCGCTCGATCTGGTGTTCGTCGGGCCCCTTCACGGTGCCCTTGAGCGCCTCGAAATAGGTGATGTTCAGCTCGTAGGGCTTTTCGCCCCCGCCGGGCAGCGCGCGCATCGAGAGCAGGCCGCCATGGGCCTTCACCGCGCCGATGACCTGCTCGATATCCTCTTCCGAAAGCAGCCCTTCGGCAGGGCGCATGCCGATGCCGTCATGACTGGCGGTGAAGTTGAGGTAGGCGCAGCCGAGCTGGGCGGGCGGCATGGCCATGAGCCATTGGTTCAGCGGCCGCGAGGTGCCGGTAAGCAGGGCGTGCAGGATTAGCGGCGGCAGCGAGAAATTGTAGATCGCATGGGCTTCGTTGCGGTTGCCGAAGTAGCTCAGGTTTTCGGCGTTGGGCACGTTGGTTTCGGTCAGCAGGATCACCGGCTCGGTGGCGTAGTCGAACAGCATCCGCATCAGCCGGACGATGGCATGGGTCTGCGGCAGGTGGATGCAGTTGGTGCCGATCTCCTTCCACAGGAAGGCAACCGCATCCAGCCGGATCACCCGCACGCCGTTGTCGATATGCAGACGGATGATGCGCAGGAACTCGAGCAGAACCTCGGGGTTGGCAAAGTTCAGATCGACCTGGTCGTGGGAGAAGGTGCACCAGACGTGCTTGGGCCCTTCAGGCGTTTGCACCTCGCGCAGCAGCGACGATGTGCGCGGCCGCACGACCTGGCTGATGTCATCCTCGGGCGAGGCCTCGAAGAAGAACTTGTCGTAGGGCTCATGGCCTTGCAGGTAGTCGTGAAACCACTTGGAAAAGCTCGACACATGGTTGAGCACCAGGTCCGACATGAGTTTGAACTCTTCCGCGATGCGGTTGATGTCGGGCCAGTCGCCCACCTGCGGGTTGACCGCGCGGTAATCGACCACCGCAAAGCCATCGTCGGAGGTGAACGGAAAGAAGGGCAGGATGTGAACCCCCGAGATCACCCCCTGAAGGTAGTGGGTGAGAAAGTCACGCAGCAGGTCGAGCGGCTTGTGGTGCCCGTCCACCAGCGAGTTTGCATAGGTGATAACGAGCGTATCGGCCTCGCTCCACAGGTTGTTGCCCGCCGTGCGCGCCCGCGAGCGGGCATGGGCGCCCTCGGGCCAGAACGCCTCTTGCACCCGCGCGGCCAGATCGGCGGCGTCGTGATCGGGATAGATCTGTTCCAGCAGGCTCGCAGTTCTGGATTTGACCGAGGGAGAGGTTTTTTGCATCAGAGAGGTCCGGGTGGGAGGCATGCGTTCAGGTAAAGCATCAAAGCCAAAGCGCTTTCAAGGCGCGGGGCCCATGCATTTTGCCATGATCGGGCAGATGCCTCTTTGCTGTGCACTCCCGGGCCGGATTCCCGGATTTCCGAGGGAACTGCGCGGTGTTCGGCGGGAAAATGGGGCTGGGTGCGGGCGTTGGCAGCTCAGCCGACGGCCGCAAGGCGGGCGGGTGGCGTTGCGGCGAGCGGTTCGATCCGCGTCTTGGGGTAGCGCACGAAGATGATCGCCGGGTTGCTGACCTCCTGTTCCGCGATGGTTGCGGCCAATGCCCCGAGCCGGCAGGCGACGTGGCGCTCCTGAGGGGTCGAGACCGAGCAGACGATCTCGACCTCCGATGCCGCAGGCACCCCGGCGGCGAGCAGGCTATGCTGGATCTCGCAGGCCTTGCGCACCCCCATGTAGAGCGCCAGCGTTGTGCCCGGAATGCAGATGGTGCCCCAGTCCGGCGCGGCATCGCCATCGCGGCAGGTGCCTGTGGCCAGCACGAGGCGATCGGTCTCGCCGCGCTCGGTGAGCGAGCGGCCCATGGCGGCCCCGGCGGCAGAAGCGGCGGTGACGCCCGGCACGATTTCGACGGTGAGGCCATGTGCACGGGCAGCGGCCAGTTCCTCGGTTGCGCGCCCGAACACGCCGGGATCGCCGGACTTGAGCCGCACCACCCGCTGCCCCTTGCGGGCGGCGGCGACGATGACCGCGTCGATCCGTTCCTGCGGCCATGCGCAGGCCCCGACTTCCTTGCCGACAAAGACCCGCTCGGCGTCGCGCCGGGCCAGCTCAAGTACATCCGGGTCGACAAGGCGGTCGTAGAAGATCACATCGGCCTCCTGCAACCGCTGCACCGCGCGAAGAGTCAGCAGATCGCGCGCGCCGGGGCCCGCGCCAACGAGGCTGATCAGCCCTTCGCCGCGCTCGCCGGGCGCCCCGCCCTCTGCGATGGCCTGCTTCAGCACCTTCGCCGCCTCTCGCTCTGCCCCGGTGGCATGCAGACGGCGGGGCGCATCGGAAAAGGCCCAGCGCCAGAAGGCGCGGCGCGCGCGCGCGGGCACCTGACGGGCCACGGCCTCGCGCATCCGCCCGGCCATGGCGACAAACTCACCCAGACACGGCTCCAGCATTTCTTCCATGCGGGTTTTCACCTGCCGCGCCAGAACCGGGGCCGCGCCCTCGGTGCCGATGGCCACCACCAGCGGGTCGCGGTCGACGATGGAGGGGGTGAAGGCATCGCAAAGCTCGGGCTGGTCGACCACGTTGACAACCGCGCCCGCCGCACGGGCCATGGCGGCGAGCGCCGCGTCACGCTCGGTGCAGCCAGTGGCGATGAAAACGAGCGCGGCCCCGGCAAAGCTCTCGGGTGTGGGCGTGCCCTCGTCCTGCTCGGCCCGGCCTGCCACGACCAGCGCGGAAAGCTCATCGTCCAGCGCCTCGGCCAAGAGCACCAGCCGCGCCTCGGTTTTCAGCACCAGCCGGGCCTTCTGGGCGGCCTGCTCGCCGCCGCCCGCGATCACCACGCGGCGCCCGGCCATGCGCAGGAACATCGGAAAGGTCTTCATCGCATCTCTCCCGGTCAGGCCGCGCGGGCCGTGTTTCGGTTGGTCCAGAGGTCTTGCGCCATGGCTGCGGGAAGGCCGCAGGTTTCCAGCGCAAGTTCGGCGGTGCCCAGCACGATGGCGCTGGCGAAGGGGTCATCGAGTTCGCCGGTCCAGAGACGGGCGAGGTCATCGGGGTCGGGGGCTGCATCGGCGAGGCGGCGGTGGTCGTCTTCCAGCGCGGCGGCGGAGGCCTCCCAGCGGGTGCCATTCCTCGTGCCGTAAAGGGCGATGTCCTTGGACGGGTGCCGCTCGAACTCGCCGCCGCCGCCCTTGAGCACGGTCATCGCGGGCTGGCCGAGCAGGTCGCAGGCATCGGCCTGAAGCTCGCGGTAGGGCGGGTGAAACACCCCCTGCACGGCGGCAGGGGCACGGGAGGGGTTGAGCACGCGCAGCACGGTGTTGACCGCCGAACGCAGGCCGAGCACATCGCGCAGCCGCAGCAGCTCCAGCAGGCGCGGCGCGAAGGCTTCGAGCGGCAGGTAAGCGATGCCCTCGCGGGCGATCAGATCGGCGGCTTGCTCCATCGAAGCAGCCTCGGCAATGCCCGCGGCGGGAAGCGCCGAGCGCACCGAGGCGGCAGCGCGCTGGTGCGAGTTCCAGCCATGCAGCAGTACCGGCGCCCCGGCCCGGGCGACAAGCCGCGCCGAGAGAAGGAACCACGGCAGGCCACGGGTCCGCCCGGCTGCGTAGCTGGGCCAGTCCAGCATCGGCGTGGCTCCGGGCCAGGGCGGCAGCATGTCTCGCGCGGCCTCGACGAAACCGGCCACCTCGCCCGCCGTTTCGCCGCGAAAGCGCATCAGCATCAGCAGCGCGCCGATGGCCTCCGGCGCGGCCTCTCCGGAGAGGATCAGCGCCATGGCCTCGCGGGCTTCCTCGCGGGTGAGCGAGCGCGAGCGGCCCGGGCCACGCCCGAGGATGCGGACATAGGGGGCGAGGCTCATTCGGCGGCCTCCCGGCGGGTGGCACCGGCCAGCAGCGCGGCCAGTTCGGGACGGCAGGAGCCGCAGTTGGTGCCGGCCTGAAGCGCGGCGCCGATGGCTTCGACCGAGGCGAGCTGCCGGGTTTCGATCGCCGCGAGTATGGTGTTTACCCCCACGTCGAAACAGGCGCAGACCGTTGCGCCGGGATCGGGCCTGTCCTGCCCCGGCTGACCGGAGAGATGCGCGGGCAAGGGTGCCGCGCCAAGCTCGCCTGCCATGAAGCTGCGTGACACCGCCACCGGCTCCGCGGCGACGAAAAGCGCGGCGACAAGCTGCCCCTCGGCAACAAACGCGAGCCGAGCGCCGCCCCGAGCGCTGTCGGTCACAACGAGCGCCTCCACCTCCGGGCCGAGGCCGAAGACCATGCGGCCATAGGCCTCCCAATCTTCCGGAGCCTCCGCCCCCGCAAGCTCCAGCCGCCAGCCTTCGCGGGCGCGGGCCAGCGCCCAGTAGGGTGCATCCGGTCGCGGCTTGGAGGCACTTACGGCGAAGCCGAACCATGCGGCGGGATAGGCCGAAAGGCCCACCACCGCGCCCTTGCTGTCGGGCTGGCCCGAGACCGGATCGACCACCGAGGCCACCAGCGCATCGGCCCGGCCCAGCGCCGCCGTCTCCGCCGTCCAGTGCATCGGCACGAAAACCTCACCCGGGCGCTGCCTGTCGGTCACGATCACCCGGCAGAGCACCCGCCCGCTGGGGCTTTCGACATCGGCGATCCCGGCAGGGCGCAGCCCGAGGCGGGAGGCGTCGTCGGGGTGCACCTCGATGTAGGGCTCGGCCATGTGCTGGCTGAGGCGGGGCGATTTGGCGGTGCGGGTCATGGTGTGCCAATGGTCGCGCACGCGCCCGGTGTTGAGGCGGAAGGGGTAGCGCCGGTCGGTGGCGCTGGCAGGGGCGGCACTGCGGACCGGCAGCATCCGCCCGCGCCCGTCCGGGGTGAAAAACATGCCGTCACCAAAGAACCGCCCGCCGGTGCGGGTGGGGCTGACCGGCCATTGCACCGGGGCCAGCGCGGCATAGTCGGCATCGGATATCGCGGCGAGGCCGGAAATGTCGAAGTCCTTGCCCAGCCCGGCGGCGATGCCCGAAAGCGTGGCGTGCTCGCGGAAGATCTCGGCGGGGGAAGAATAGTCGAAGGACTTGGCCCAGCCCATCGCGGCGGCGACATCGCAGATGATCTGCCAGTCGTGCCGCGCCGCGCCCGGCGCGGGCAGCGCCGCCCGCTGGCGGCTGATCCGGCGCTCTGAATTGGTGACGGTGCCCTCCTTCTCGCCCCAGCCGGTTGCGGGCAGCAACACGTGGGCAAGGCGGGCGGTGTCGGTGGCGGCGGTGATGTCGGAGACCACCACGAACTCGCAGCCCGCGATCGCCGCGCGCACCCGGTCGGCCTCGGGCATGGAGACGGCGGGGTTGGTGGCCATGACCCAGAGCGCCTTGATCTGGCCGCGCTCGATGGCGTCGAACATGTCGACCGCCTTGAGCCCCGCTGCCTCTGGCATGGTGGGCGATTGCCAGAACTCGCGCACGGCGATGCGGTGGGCGGCGTTTTCGATATCGAGGTGGCAGGCCAGCATGTTGGCCAGCCCCCCCACCTCGCGCCCGCCCATCGCGTTGGGCTGCCCGGTGACCGAAAACGGCCCCATCCCCGGCCGTCCGATGCGCCCCGTGGCGAGGTGGCAGTTGAGGATCGCGTTGACCTTGTCGGTGCCTTGGGCCGACTGGTTTACCCCCTGCGAATAGACCGTGACCACCTTCTCGGTGCGCAGCCAGAGATCGTAAAAGCGGCGCAGCAGGTCATCCGACAGGCCGGTGGCTTCGCTGGTTTCCGAGGAGGCGGCGGCGATGGCGGCATCGAAGCCGTCGACATGCGCGCGCACGAAGGCCCCATCGGTGGCGCCCATGTCGCGGATGCGGCGCAGCAGGCCGTTGAACAGGGCCACATCGCCGCCGGAGGCCACCGGCAGGTGCATGTCGGCGGCGTCGCAGGTGGCGGTGCGGCGCGGGTCGATCACCACGACCTGCATGGCCGGCCGCGCCGCCTTGGCCGCCACGAGGCGCTGGTAGAGAACCGGGTGGCACCAGGCGAGGTTGGAGCCCACCAGCACCACCAGATCGGCCTCTTCGAGGTCTTCGTAGGTGCCCGGCACGGTATCGGTGCCGAAGGCGCGTTTGTGGCCCGCGACGGAGGAGGCCATGCAGAGGCGGGAGTTGGTATCTATGTTGGCCGAGCCGATGAAGCCTTTCATCAGCTTGTTGGCCACGTAGTAGTCTTCGGTCAGCAACTGGCCGGAGACGTAGAAGGCCACCGAATCCGGGCCGTGCCGGGCGATGGTCTGGGAGAAACGCTGTGCGACCTCGCCCGCCGCGTCTTGCCAGCTCGCCTCCTTGCCGTAGAGGCGCGGGGCGAGCAGCCTGTCTTCCAGCCCCACCGTCTCACCCAGCGCCGAGCCCTTGGAGCAGAGCCGCCCGAAGTTGGCCGGGTGGGTCTTGTCGCCCTCGATGGCAAGGCCCCCTGCCCCGTCGGGCGTGGCCCGCACGCCGCAGCCGACCCCGCAGTAGGGACATGTGGTGCAGACCGTGGCGCGGGGGCTTTCCATCAGGCGGCGTCCCGAGCGGCAGTGACGGCCTCGGCATCAAGAAGCACGCGGCCCGCCTCGATCTGGACCGGATAAGTGGCGATCTGCCCCTCGTCAGCTCCCTGCGCCTCGCCGGTTTCCAGGCTCCAGACCCAGTTGTGCAGCGGGCAGGTTACCGAGCGGCCATGCACGATCCCCTCGGCCAGCGGGCCGCCCTTGTGGGCGCAGGTGTTGGAGGTGGCAAAGACCTCCTGCGGCCCGGTGCGGAACACGGCCACGCAACCCGCCTTTGTCTTGACGATACGCGCCCCGCGCTCGGGGATCTCTTCGACGGCACAGATATCAATCCAGCTCATTCGGCTGCCTCCAGGGTCAGATCGGCCACAGGCTGGAAGCCCTGCGCCTTTTCGGGGGTTGCGTGTTGGGCCCATGGGTCCTTGCGGTAGACCGACTGGGAAATCTCGAAACGCTCGTTCAGCGCCGCACGCTCGGCGTCATCGGCCAGCACCGCTTTCACCCAGTCGAGCCCTACCTTGGCGACCCATTTGTAGGGCCGGTCCAGATACTTGGCGTTCTCGCGGTAGAGCTGGATGAAGGCGGTGGACCATTCGATGGCCTCCTCCTCGGTGCGGGCATCATGCAAGCGCTCGGTTTCCTTCACATCCATGCCCGCCGCCCCGCCGACGCCGATCTGGTAGCCGCTGTCGACGCAGATGATGCCCACGTCCTTGCAGGTCGCCTCGGCGCAATTGCGCGGACAGCCCGAGACGGCGAGCTTGACCTTGTGCGGGGTCCAACTGCCCCAGAGCTTCTTTTCGAGCTTGATGCCAAGGCCGGTGCTGTCCTGCGTGCCGAAGCGGCACCAGTCGGAGCCGACGCAGGTTTTGACCGTGCGCAAGCCCTTGGAATAGGCGTGGCCAGAGACCATGCCGGCCTGGTTCAGATCGTACCAGATGGCGGGCAGATCCTCTTTCTTCACACCCAGCAGGTCGATCCGCTGGCCGCCCGTCACCTTGACCGCCGCGTCATATTTTTCGGCGGCATCGGCAATGGCGCGAAGCTCCTTGGCATCGGTCATCCCGCCCCACATCCGGGGCATGACGGAATAGGTGCCGTCCTTCTGGATGTTGGCGTGGTTGCGCTCGTTCACGAAACGGCTCTGCGGGTCGTCGCGATACTCCAGCGGCCAGTCGGCCAGCAGGTAGAAGTTGATCGCCGGACGGCAGACATGGCAGCCGTTTGGGGTTTTCCAGCCCAGCTCCTGCCAGACGGCGGGCTGGCTTTTCAGCTCGCTCGACTTGATGAGGCGGCGCACGTCTTCGTGGGAGAGGTCGGTGCAGTTGCAGATGTTCTGCGCCGCCGGAATCTTGAAGTCGTCCCCGAGGGTTACGGCCAGAACCTGCTCGACCAGCCCGGTGCAGGTGCCGCAGGAGGCGCTGGCCTTGGTGGAGGCCTTGATGTCGCCCAGCGAGGTGGCCCCGCCCTCGATCGCCTCCACGATCTGGCCCTTGCATACGCCGTTGCAGCCGCAGATTTCTGCGTCAGCCGGTAAGGCTGCAACGGCCGCCATAGGGTCCACGGAGGCGCCCCCCTGGAAGGCCGGTCCGAAGATGAGCGTGTCGCGCATCTCGTCGACTTCGGTGCCCTCCTTGATGAGCCCGAAGAACCAGTTGCTGTCGGCGGTATCGCCATACATCACCGCGCCGACGAGCTTGTCGTCCTCGATGACGAGGCGCTTGTAGATGCCCCGCGCCGGATCGCGGAAGATGATGTCTTCGCGCCCCTCCCCCTCGGCAAAATCGCCCGCGCTGAACAGATCGCAGCCCGTGACCTTAAGCTTGGTCGACAGCTCCTTGGGAACAAAGGCATCTTCGCCCCCGATGAGGGTCTGCGCCAGCACCTTGGCCTGATCGTAGAGCGGCGCGACAAGGCCGAAAAGCTGGCCGTTGAACTCGACGCATTCGCCCACGGCAAAGATGTTGGGATCGGAGGTGCGCATCTGCGCATCGACCTTTACCGCGCGGCCCATCTCCAGCCCCGCCTCGGCGGCGACGGCGACGGCGGGGCGGATGCCCACGGCCATGACGACGATATCGGCTCCGAGCACGGTGCCATCTTCAAGCACCACCTTCTCGACCTTGCCCTCGCCCTGAATGGCCTTGGTGGAGGCATTCGTGAGCACGCTGATGCCGCGTCGCTCGAGATCCTTTTGCAAAAGGTAGCCTGCGCTCTCGTCAAGCTGGCGCTCCATCAGGTGGCCGGCGAGATGCAGCACCGTCACCTCCATGCCGCGCAGACGCAGGGCCGCGGCCGCCTCGAGGCCCAGAAGGCCGCCGCCGATCACCACGGCGCGGGCACCCTGCCCGCTAGACGCCTCGAGCATCGCGGTGGTGTCTTCGAGGTCGCGGAAGGCCACCACGCCGGGCAGGTCATGGCCCGGACAGGGGATGATGAAGGCGGAGGAGCCGGTGCCGAGCACGAGCTTGTCGTAGGGCACCTCTTCGCCGCCGGGGGCGATCACCACCCGGCGCTCCCGGTCGATCGACTCGACCCGCTCGCCAAAGCGGCAGGTCACGCCGTGGGCCTCGTACCAGGCCGCATCATGGGTGACGATCTCGTCATAGCTCTTCTCGCCCGAGAGCACGGGGGAGAGCATGATGCGGTTGTAGTTGCCGCGCGGCTCGGCGTTGAAGAGGGTTACATCGAAGGCATCGGGGGCGAGTTCGAAGAGGTTTTCGAGCATCCGGCCGGAGGCCATGCCTGCGCCGATTACCACAAGTTTCTCAGTCATTTGCGGGCTCCCTTGGTGGGGTGCTTGGCTTGGCTCCGCACCGGCACGGGCGCGAATTGCGGAACGACGAAGAGATCGAAGACAAATTGGATCATGGCGCTTTCCTCACACGTACCAGGCGACGATGTGGGCGAGCTCTCCGCCCAGATAGATCGGCAGGGCGACCATCGAGCCGTAGCCCGCCGCCAGCCCGGGTTTGCCGCTTTCCACCACCGGCAGGCCTGAGCCGAGCACCTTGCCGATGCTCCCCTGCCAGGCCTCGGCGCGGCGCTCTTTGCCGGCATTCTCCGGATCCCAGAGCGCGCCTTCACGGGCGCAGATGCCATCGACCAGCGCGGCCCCGCCGCCCTTGCCGACCTTGGCGGCACGGGCGTCCCACAGCTCGAACCGCCGGGCGATGGGGGTGCCGAGGGCCGAGAGCAGGGTGAGCACATAGGCGCTCTTGCCGGGCACCGGCACGGGCAGGCCGAGGCCGGTGGTGAGCCCGGCCTTGCCCGCCGCATCGGCGCGGATGAAGCGGTAGCCGGAGCCGAGATCGCGCATCAGGATCGGCGTCTGCGAGGCCCAGATGCCGCCCGGAAGCCCCTGACCGGCTGGAAAATGCGTGTGCTGGCTGACCCATTCGAAGTGCTTGGCGGCGCCGTAGTAGCCGTCTTCCAGCATCAGCAACTGGTCCTTCTCGGCCCAGACCTCGATGGCACCGGTGCGGTTTTCATCGTCGCCGCAGAGCACCACGAGCACCGCCTTGAGGGTCTTTCCGGCAAAGACCGGGATCGCCACGGCGGAGGTGAGCCCGGCCTCGGCGGCGGCCTCTATCCGCTTGAAATTGCTGCCATCGAACCCCTTCAGCACGACCGGGCGGGCCTCCTCCCACGCCCGGCCCGGAAGGCCTTCGCCCTTGGGGAAGCTCGCGCGGCGCGACGCCTCCTCGAAGGCGGCCAGATCGCCGTAGCTGCCGCCGCCGTGAACCAGGGTCTCGCCCTCGGGCACCCAGATTTCAGCGACCTGTATGAAGGTCTTGGTTGGTGTATCGACTGCGACATCCATGATGTCGTCTCCCTCTGTCTGCGTGGACGCGCCCAGCAGGCCGCCCGGAATGACTGTGAAGTGAGTGCTCATCGCGCTCAGGCCGCCTTCTTGGCTCCTGTTTTCGCCTTCTCACTTTCGGATTTTCCCTTTGCCCCATGCTCGTATTCCTCAAGGAAATTAAGCACTTGCTCGCGGTAGAGATAATAATCGGGATGCTCGAGCAGGGCCTTGCGGCTGCGCGGGCGCGGCAGGTCTACGTCGACGATCTTGCCGATGGTGGCCTGCGGGCCGTTGGTCATCATCACCACGCGATCGGCCAGAAGGATCGCCTCGTCGACATCGTGGGTGACGCAGATGGCGGTGACCTTGGTGCGGTCCCAGACCTCCATCAGCACCTCTTGCAGCTCCCAGCGGGTGAGGCTGTCGAGCATGCCGAAGGGCTCGTCGAGCAGGAGGAGCTTGGGGGAGAGGGCGAAGGCGCGGGCGATGCCGACGCGCTGCTTCATGCCGTTGGACATGTCGGCGGCGCCACGGTCCATCGCATCGGCGAGGCCGACACGTTCGAGGTAGTATTCAACCACCTCCTGCCGCTCGGCCTGGGAGGCGTTGGGGTAGACCTTGTCGACCCCGATGGCGCAATTTTCCCGCGCGGTGAGCCACGGAAAGAGGTTGGGCGATTGGAACACGACGGCGCGCTCGGGGTCTGCCCCCATGACGTGCCGCCCGTCGAGCTTGATCGCGCCCTTGCTGATTTCGTTGAGACCGGCCGCCATGGTGAGCACGGTGGACTTGCCACAGCCCGAATGGCCGATCAGCGAGATGAACTCGCCACGGTCCATCTTGAGGTTGAAGTCTTCAACAACCGTTAACGGCCCCTTCGGCGTGGGATAGATCTTGTGGAGTTGGGAGAAATCGAGAAAGCGATCGTCGATCATCCCCTCCTGCGCCTTGGCCTGCGCCGCCGGAAGCCCGTGAATCGGGGTGACTTGCGGCAGGTTGCGGATGCCCTCGGCCTTGGCCTCGATGCCCACATCCATCAGGTAGGTCGTGACCTTGGCGCGCAGCTTCTTGAAGGTCTCGTCGTGGTTCATCTCGCCCCGGTCGCGGGGGCGCGGGATGCTCACCTTGAACTCTTCGCCAAGGGTGCCGTCGGGGTTAAGCGCGATGATCCGGTCAGCGAGAATGATGGCCTCGTCGACATCGTTGGTGATGAGCACGCAGGTCTGCTTTTCTTCCTGCCAGATCGCCTCGATCTCGTCGGCGAGGTTGGCGCGGGTCAGCGCATCGAGCGCGCTAAGCGGTTCATCCAGCAGCAGAACTTCTGGGTTCATCGCCAGTGCCCGGGCCACGTTGACCCGCTGGCGCATGCCGCCCGAAAGCTCGGCGGGGCGGCGGGCGGTGGCGTGGGAAAGGCCCACCATCTTGACGTAATGCGCCACCTTCTCGGCCTTCTCGGCCCTGCTCAGACCGGGGAAAACCGTGTCGACCGCGAGGCCCACGTTGCCCGCCACGGTGAGCCAGGGCATGAGCGAGTAGCTCTGGAAGATCACGCCGCGCTCGGGGGAGGGCTCGGTGATCTTTGCGCCCTTGTAGGTGACGCTGCCCTTGGTGGGTGCATCGAGCCCGGCGAGCAGGTTGATGAGGGTGGTCTTGCCGGAGCCGGAGAAGCCGAGCAGCACGAGGAATTCGCCCTCCTGCACCTCCAAGTCGATGTTTTGCAGCACCGGGGTCTCGTGCAGCCCCTCGCCGTAGCTCTTTGAAACGTCTTGCAATTTCAGGATGGCCATGGGGATCACCGATTGTTGGAGAAGGTGAAGAGGGACTGGAGGGCGAACATGACGCGATCCAGCAGGAAACCGATGATGCCGATGGTGAAGACGGCGACCATGATCTTGGCCAGCGAGCTGGAGGAGCCGTTCTGGAACTCGTCCCAGACGAACTTGCCCAGTCCCGGGTTCTGCGCCAGCATCTCGGCGGCAATCAGCACCATCCAGCCGACCCCGAGAGAGAGCCGCAGCCCGGTGAAGATGAGCGGCAGGGCGGAGGGGAGCACCAGCTTGGTGATCTTGGTATAGGTGTTCATTTTCAACACCTTGGAGACGTTCACCAGATCCTTGTCGATGCTCGCGACCCCCAGCGAGGTGTTGATCAGCGTGGGCCAGAGCGAGCAGAGAGTGACGGTGATGGCGGAGACGAGGAAGGACTTGGAGAACAGCCCGTCGTTGGTGGCGTAGACGGCGGAGACGATCATGGTGACGATCGGCAGCCAGGCCAGCGGGGAGACCGGTTTGAATATTTGAATCAAAGGGTTGAGGGCGGCGTTCGCGGTGGCCGAGAGGCCGGCGGCGATGCCGAGGGGGATGGCAACCAGCGAGGCGATCAGGAAGCCGAAGAACACGGTTTTGATCGAGGTCCAGATCTGCTGGTAGTAGCTGGGCGAGCCGGTGTAAGCGACTGATTTTACCTGATCTTCCTTGCCTTCCGCGATGAGCTTCTCATTGCGCTTGGCCACCATGGCCTCGAACTTGGCGCGCTTCGCGGCGGTGGCGACGGCATCCTGGTGGAGGTTGACCGCCTCTTCCCAGACCTGCGCCGGGCCGGGCACCGCGCCGAGCGAGGTTTGCACCCGGGGCGCGAGGGTGCCCCAGAGCAGGAGGAAGGCTGCGATGGCGAGCAGGGGCACGCCGAGAAGTTTCCAGATTTCAGAGGCTTGCGCGCGCGGGTTGTCTCCGGCGGCGGCCTTCAGCATGGGGGTGATCCAGGCGAGGCCAAGCACGGAAAACCATTTGTCGGCCTTGTTGATCCGGGTGAAAAGCCGGGCGCGGCGGGCCTCTTTGGCGGCGGCTGCGGCGTCCAGCGATTGAGGGTCGATAGCGGTCATTTCGGGTCTCTTTGCTATGTGCGTTTTTGCTGAGGCCACGCCGTTGCAGCCGGGTTAACTATGAAAACTTCAGAGGCACATCCGGTACACAACCTGTGCACAACCTGTGCAGACGTCATCCGACATACCGGGCACCTGTAAACGGGGGGCACGCACCCGGACGGGCGGGAACGTGCGGTGATGCGGGATGGCGGGTGGGGCGATGCGCGGCAGCGCGAGCGTCACCCGCCATCGGGGGTTATCCCTGCACCTCGTTGCCGACGACCTTCTGCGCACCTTTCAGGCCGATCGGCAGGCTCTCGAGGTAGGCGTTGGGCGCCTTCCCGTCGTAGGGGATGCCGTCGATGATGTCGGTGGCCGGAGTGGGCGCCTTGTAGCCATCGCTGTCCCAGGGGAAGTCGGCCTCGTTGGCGAGCCCTTCATCGACCAGCAGGCGGGCGGCTTCGAGGTAGATGTCGGGGCGGTAGACCGAGGCTGCGGTTTCGGCATACCAGGCGTCCGGCTTCTCCTCGGGGATCTGGCCCCAGCGGCGCATCTGGGTGAGATACCAGATGGCGTCGGAGTAGAACGGGTAGGTCGCGTTGTAGCGGAAGAACACGTTGAAGTCGGGCACGGCGCGCTTGTCGCCCTTCTCGTATTCGAATGTGCCGGTCATCGAGTTGGCGATCACCTCGGCGTCGGCGCCCACGTATTCGGAGCGCGACAGGATCTCGACCGCCTCGGCGCGGTTGGCGTTGTCGTTCTCGTCAAGCCAGATGGCGGCGCGGATCAGCGCCTTGACCACGGCCTTGGTGGTGTTGGGGTTCTCCTCGGCGAAGGCGGCGGTGATGCCGAAGACCTTCTCGGGGTTGTTCTTCCACAGTTCGTAGTCGGTGATCACCGGCACGCCGATGCCCTTGAACACGGCGGCCTGGTTCCAGGGCTCGCCCACGCAGTAGCCATAGATGGTGCCGGCCTCGAGGGTGGCGGGCATCTGCGGCGGCGGGGTGACGGAGAGCAGCACATCGGCGGCAATCTGGCCCGAGATGTTTTCGGGCGAGTAGAAGCCCGGGTGCAGCCCGCCCGCCGCAAGCCAGTAGCGCAGCTCGTAATTGTGGGTGGAGACCGGGAAGACCATGCCCATGTTGAAGGGCTTTCCCTCCGATTTGTACTGCTCGACCACCGGCGCCATGGCGGAGGCGGAGATCGGGTGCACGGGCTTGCCGTCTTCCTGCGGGATATTCGGCTTCATCAGCTCCCAGACCTCGTTGGACACGGTGATGCCGTTTCCGTTCAGGTCCATCGAGAAGGGGGTGATGATATGGGCCTCGGTGCCGTAGCCGATGGTGGCGGCAAGCGGCTGACCGGCGAGCATGTGGGCACCGTCGAGCTGGCCGCCGATGACGCCGTCAAGCAGCAC
Organism: Oceanicola sp. 502str15; assembly: GCF_024105635.1. NCBI lineage: Bacteria > Pseudomonadati > Pseudomonadota > Alphaproteobacteria > Rhodobacterales > Roseobacteraceae > Oceanicola > Oceanicola sp. 502str15. The sequence continues at coordinate 44,691 of NZ_WYDQ01000001.1, read as the reverse complement.
CTTCCAGTTGGCCTGCGCTTCCAGCGTGACGAAGAGCCCTTCGTCGAGGAAGTAGCCCTGCTCGTAGGCCACCGCGAGGGGGGCCATGTCGGTGAGCTTGATGAAGCCGAAGGTCAGCTCGTCCTTTTCCAGGTCCAGCGACTGGGCGGTCGCGGTGCCGGTGAGGAAGGCGCCGGTCAGAAGGGTCGCCGTGGTGGCGACGATTCCGAAGAGGTTTTTCATCTGTTCATTCGTCCCTTGGTTTGGGCCCGTACGGGCCCGCAAAAACAAAAAAGCCGCTGACCGACATCGCGCGTTTTCGGCGCAATGGGTCGAGCGGCTGTGCTCGGGTGTACCCGCATCATCGAGGGTGAATTCGTCGGATGAGACGCCCTTGCCTCATCTGAGGGTTGTTTTGCGCTGCTGCTCCCCGTCGGTCAAGCGAGGGGGGCGAAATTGGCGCAAACCGGGCGGCGGGCGTGCCGCAGTGCAGCATTGCTGCACAAGAATTCAGCGCTTCCGGGCGCTTGGATCAAAAATGTAGCCGTCGAAGAAGGAATCAGCCGGCAGGGTCAGCCGGCCCGAGGGGGAGGCCGCGGGGGTGTCTTCGCGCAGCGCGCCCTCCAGCCGCTCGGAGGCGCCGGGCATGTCGGCGGTGGTGCGGGCGAGGTGCTGGCGGTAGAGGTCGGAGCGGAAGACCCGGCGGCCCTCGGCCTGGGCGGCGGGCCTGTCGAGCCCGGTGCGCCCGGCGATCCGGTCGGCAATCAGCGCCCCGGCGGAGCGCCAGGGGAAGGTGGCGGCGCCTGCGAAGAACTCGAGGTAGCGCGGCACAGTGCGCATGTCGCCGCGCTGGCTGACGATGAGCCGCCCCGAGAGCGCCCGCTCGATCAGCTCGGCGGAGGTGTCGAGCCAGGGCTTGCGGGCGAGGATCTCGGCCGCGGTCATCCGGTTCTGCGGCTGCCCGAGCCAGCGGCTGGCGCGCCAGATCGCGCGCATCAGGCGGCCTGTGAGGTCGGGCTCGGTCTCGGCCCAGTCGTGGCGCACGGCGAGCACCTTCTCGGGCGCGAAGCGGCGGATCGCGGTGCCCGGCAGCAGCAGTTCGCCCGAGCCCTCCTCCACCGCCAGCGAGCCCCAGGGCGCGCCGACGCAGAAGGCGTCGATCTCGCCGGCGGCGAGGGCATCGGCCATGAGGGCGGGCGGAATGGTGTGCACCGAGAGCGCCTGCGGCGCGGCAAAGCCCAGCGCCCCGAGCCAGTGGTAGAGCAGTTCGGCATGGCCGGAGAAGGGAAAGGGCACGCCGATGCGCAGCCCCTCGGGCTTGGCGGCCATGAGCGCGTGCCCGGCGGCGGCGGCATCTACGAAGTCGAAGGGGTGGCCAGCCTCGCGCATCCGCGCGGCAAGCTGGGTCGACACCCCGATGGCATTGCCGTTGACCGAGAGCACCTGCAGCACGTCGAGCCTTGTGCCCGCCCCGCCGAGCCCCAGCGCCATGGCCACCGGCACCGGGGCGAGCATATGCGCGGCCTCGACCTGCCCCAGCGAGACCATGTCGCGCAGCGTGGCCCAGGAGGCGGCCGGGCGCAGGTCCAGCGCCAGCCCCTCCTCCTCGGCAAAGCCGATTTCGCGGGCGATCACCAGCGGGGCGGCGTCGACCAGCGGGATGAACCCGGCGGAAAGCGGCGCGCTCACGAGAGCAGCCCGGCCGCGGTGACGAGGCTTTGGGCCACGTCGGCCAGCTTCACGCCCTGATCCATCGCCGCCTTGCGCAGCAGGGCATAGGCGGCGTCTTCGTCCAGCCCCTTGGCCTTCATCAGCAGGCCCTTGGCGCGGTCGATGATCTTGCGTTCCTCCAGCGCCTGCCGGGTGGCTTTCAGCTCGGCGCGCATCTGCGAGAACATGTGGAAGCGGGCGATGGCGGCATCCATGATCGGCTTGATCCGGTCGGGTCGCAGCCCGTCGACCACATAGGCCGAGACCCCGGCCTCGATGGCGGCGCGGGTCATGCCGCCTTCGTCTCGGTCCACAAAGAGCGCCACGGGCCGGTCCATCGGGCCGGAGGCGAGGGTCAGCTCCTCGAGCATGTCGCGTGAGGGCGAGGCGACATCGACCAGCACCATGTCGGGGTTCATCTCCGAGATCCGCCGCGAGAGGCCGGTGACCTCGGAGATCACCGACACGTCGAAATCGCCCGCCTCGCGCAGGCTGTCGACGATGAGCAGCGCGCGCTCGCGGTCGGCTTCGACGACGATGATGGAGAGCTTGTCGGACATTCGCAGGGCTTCCGGTCTGGCAAGGGGCCGATTTGGCCGCCCCTGCCTAGGCCGGGCCGGGAGGGGCAGCAAGCGGATGCGGTGGCGGGCGCTGCGCGCGCGAGGAGCGCCCCCGGAGCTGCCCAAAGAATAGGCGGCACGCCTGCATTTCAAGCGGGCCGGGAGGCCGGGCGCCCCCCTGCCCCATTTTCTTGCTGCAAATACTCAATCCCCCGCCCGCCAAGGGCGCTGCGGGTTCAGCGGATCGCGCCGAGCGAGCTGTCGAGCAGGTGCTGGGTGTAGGGGTGGCTGGCCTGGAGCTTGCGCATCTCGGCCACGCCCAGCGTTTCGACGATTTCGCCCTGCTGCATCACCGCGATCTGGCCGCACATATGGCCGACCACGCCAAGGTCGTGGCTGACCATCAGGTAGGTGAGGCCCATCTCGCTGCGCAGGTCGGAGAGCAGGTTGAGGATTTCGGCCTGCACCGACACGTCGAGCGCCGAGGTCGGCTCGTCGAGCAGCAGGATGCGGGGTTCGGGCGCAAGGGCGCGGGCGATGGCGACGCGCTGACGCTGGCCGCCGGAAAGCTGGTGGGGGTAGCGGAAGCGGAAGCCGGTGCCGAGGCCGACGCTTTCCAGCAGGCGGGTGATGCGGGCGTCGATCTCGGAAAAGCCATGCAGTTGCAGGGTCTCGCCCAGCACCCGGTCCACCGTATGGCGCGGGTGGAGCGAGGCGTAGGGGTCCTGAAACACCATCTGCACGGTCTTGTAGAAGGCCTTCGAGCGGCCCTTGGGGCGCAGGCTTTCGCCGGCGACGGAAATCGAGCCGTCCCAGCTTTCGACCAGCCCGGCAAGCGCGCGCAGCACGGTGGACTTGCCCGAGCCGCTTTCGCCCACGAGGCCGAAGCTCTCGCCCTCCTGCACGGCGAGGTCCACGCCCTTCACCGCCATGTTGCGGGCCGAACCCTCGCCGAACCAGACGTGGAGATTGCGGATGTCGAGGGCGGTGTTCATCGGGTTTGCGGTGTTCATCGGGCGCTCACCGAGGGTGCCTCGCGCCAGGCCGGGTCGCGGGCCAGAACCTCCAGCCGCTCGCGCGGGTGTTCGAGGTTGGGCACGGCGTTGAGCAGCCCGCGGGTGTAGGGGTGCTGGGCGTCGTTCAGCTTGCCGGCCTCGCAGACCTCCACGATCCGTCCGGCATACATCACCGCGACACGGTCGCAGAAATTGGCGACGAGGTTCAGGTCGTGGCTGATGAAGATCAGCCCCATGCCGCGCTCCTTCACCAGCTTGTCCATGATCTCCAGCACCTGAAGCTGCACCGAGACGTCGAGCGCCGAGGTCGGCTCGTCGGCGATGAGGATTTCGGGGTCGGGGATCAGCATCATGGCGATCATGATGCGCTGGCCCATGCCGCCCGAAACCTCGTGCGGGTAGAGCTTGAGCACCCGTTCCGGCTCGCGGATCGCCACCGCATCGAGCATTTCCAGCGCGCGGGCGCGAGCCTGACGGCGGCTCACCCGCTCATGGGTGGTCAGCGCCTCGACCATCTGCGCCTCGATGCTCATGACCGGGTTCAGCGAGAACTTGGGGTCTTGCATGATCATGGCGGCGCGGCGGCCCCGGATGGCGCGCATGTCGCGCTCTGAGGCGGTGATGAGGTCGGTGTCGCCCATCTGCATCCGGTCGGCCTCGACGAAGCCGGGCTTGCGGATGAGCTTCAGGAGCGCGCGCCCGGTCATCGACTTGCCCGAGCCGCTCTCGCCCACGATGCCGAGCCGCTCGCGCCCGAGCTTGAAGGAGATGCCGCGCACCGCGTCGAAGATGCCGTTGCGGGTGGGGAACTTGACCCAGAGGTTCTCGACGTCGAGGAGGGTATCGCTCACGACTTGCTCTCCTTGGGGTCCAGCACATCGCGCAGACCGTCGCCCAGCAGGTTGAAGGCCAGCGAGATGGCAAAGATGGCGAGGCCGGGGATGGTGGCGACCCACCAGTGATCGAGGATGTACTTGCGCCCTTCGGAGACCATCGCGCCCCATTCCGGCGAGGGCGGCTGCGCGCCGAGGCCGAGAAAGCCGAGGCCGGCGGCGGTGAGGATGATGCCGGCCATGTCGAGGGTGACGCGGATCACGAGGCTGGAAATGCAGAGCGGCCAGACGTGGCGGGTGATGATGCGGATTGCCCCCGCGCCTTGCAGGCGGATGGCGTGGATATAGTCGGAGTTGCGGATCGTGAGGGTTTCGGCCCGCGCGATCCTTGCATAGGGCGGCCATGCGGTGAGGGAGATCGCCAGCACCGCGTTTTCGATGCCCGCGCCCAGCGCCGCGACGAAGGCGAGCGCGAGGATGAGGCGGGGGAAGGCGAGGAAGATATCGGTGAAGCGCATCAGCGCCACGTCGACCCAGCCGCCCATGTAGCCCGCCAGCGTGCCGATGATCAGCCCGAGGAGCGGGGCGACGAGCGCCACCAGTGCGACGATGTAGAGCGAGATGCGCGCGCCGTAGAGCAGGCGGGAATAGATGTCGCGCCCGAGGCTGTCGGTGCCGAGGATGTAGCCCTCGGAGCCGGGCGGCAGCAGGCGCGCGCCGAGATCCTGCGCGAAGGGGTTGTGGCTGGCCAGCAGCGGGGCGAAGGCGGCGCAGAGGATCAGCGCCAGCAGCACCAGCAGGCCGAACATGGCGAGCGTGTTGCCGCGCAGGTTGGTCCAGCCCGCATACCACGCCGCCGCCCGGGCCTGCGCCCGCGAGCCGGGGGCATCGGTCAGGAGCCATTCGCGCCATGTGGGCTTGGGGGCCGGGTTTGGCAGTTCGGTCATTTGGCCCTCGGGTCGAAGAAGCGGTAGAGCAGGTCGGAGAAGATGTTGAGCCCGACGAAGATGGTGCCGATCACGACCGTTCCGCCGAGCACGGAGTTCATGTCATTGGCGAGGAGCGAGGTGGTGATGTAGCTGCCGAGGCCCGGCCAGGCGAAGATGATCTCGGTGAGCACCGAGCCTTCGAGCAGGTTGGCATAGGCCAGCGCGATCACGGTGATGAGCTGTATGCGGATGTTGCGGAAGGCGTGGCGCCAGATGACCTTGCGCTCGGAGAGGCCCTTGACCCGCGCGGTGGTGACATACTCGGAGTTGAGCTGTTCGAGCATGAACGAACGGGTCATCCGGCTGATGTAGGCCAGCGAATAGTAGCCCAGCAGGCAGGCGGGCAGGATGATGTGGCCGAAGGCGTTCTTGAACACGGTCCAGTCGCCCGCGATGGCCGAGTCGACCAGCAGGAGGCCGGTGCGCTCGGGCACGATGCCTTGATAGAACACGCCGAGGCGGCCCGGGCCTTCGACCCAATCCAATATGCCGTAGAAGATCAGCAGGCCGACGAGGCCGAGCCAGAAGATCGGCATGGAGTAACCGATGAGGCCGATGAGGCGGGCGATCTGGTCGATCCACGAGCCGCGATAGACGGCGGCCATGACCCCGAGCGGCACGCCGAGCACGATGCCGATGATGGTGCCGAGGGAGGCCAGCTCCAGCGTGGCGGGGAAGACGCGGGCAATGTCGGTGGTGACCTGCTGCCCGGTGCGGATCGACTTGCCGAAATCGCCCTGCAACACGTCGCCGAGGTAGATCAGGAACTGCTGGAACACCGATTTGTCGAGGCCGAGTTCAAGATAGGCGGCCTCGTATTGCGCCTGCGTGGCCCGCTCGCCGATGACGGCGAGCACCGGGTCGATCGGCATGACGCGGCCGATCATGAAGGTGACGAAGAGAAGTCCCAACAAGGTGACGGCCACGGTCAGCAGCGTGGCGGTCAGCTTCTTGAGCCATGGGGGGAAGACCGGCCCGCGCCGGTCCTCCCGATGTTGCGAAATATCTGCCACTTACTTGGTCACGACCCAGTAGGAGACAGCGGTGGTTGCGCCACCGACGACCCAGTTCTCGACGCTGTCGCGCAGGCCCGACTGCTCGATGCGCTGGAACATGATGCCGAAGGGGGCCTCCTGCTGGAACTTGGCCTGGCTGTCGAGATACATCTGCTTGCGCGCCTCGGTGTCGTTTTCGACCACGGCGGCGAGGGTATCGTCGTTGAAGCCGGCCGCATCCCAGGCGTTGCGCCATGCGAGGTAGCCGGTGTTGCCGGCCTCATCGGCGTTGTCGGGGTTGGCGGCGAAGGTGCCGGCGTTGGTGTTGGGGTCGGGGTAGTCCGGGCCCCAGGCGCCGAGGTAGATATCGTGCTCGCGGGCACGATAGCGATCGAGCGTCTGCGCCCCGGTGCCGACGATCAGCTCGATGTCGCAGCCGAGCTGGCCCCAGGTGTTTTGCAGGGACTGGGCGATATCCAGACGTTCCTGCGCCTCGCGCACGGAGATCTTGATCGGGCCGCAATCGGGGTGGCCGCTTTCGGCCAGCGCCGCCTTGGCCTTGTCGAGATCGAAGCCGAAGGGCTTGTCTTCGAGCGCGCCGAGGAAGGTGAGCGGCAGGTAGGCCTGATGGGTGATCCACTGACCCTTGAGGAAGGAGCCTTCCATGCCCGCGTAGTCGGTGGCCCACTTCAGGGCTTCCAGAACCTTGGGATCGGAGAGCATCTCGTTCTTCTGGTTGGCCGACCAATACATGATCTGGCCGCGCTGCTCGTCGAGCACCTTCACGCCGTCGACTTCCATGGCGCCGGTGACATCCTCGGGGGAGAGGTTGCGGGCCACGTCGATGTCGCCGCGCTCGAGCTGGAGGCGCTGGGTGGCGCTCTCCTGGATGTGCTGGACGATCACCCGCTCCATCGCCGGTTTGTCACCGTGATAGTTGGGGTTGAGGTCCATCAGCACCGACTCGTTGGGCTTCCACTCCACCACCTTGTAGGGGCCGGAGCCGGCGGTGTTGGTGCGCAGCCACTCGTTGCCCATGTCGCCATCGACCTCGTTGGCCATGGCGGTTTCCATGTCGACCACGCCGCCGATGGTGGCGGTGAGGCAGTTGAGCACGAAGGACAGGGCGTATTGCTTGTCGAGGGTGATCGAGAGGGTCATGTCATCGACCACCTTGATCATCTCGTCCACGTTGTCGGCGGTGAAGCCGAACTGGGTGAGGATGAAGGAGGGCGTCTTGTCGAGCTTGACGGCGCGCTGGAGCGAGAAGGCGGCGTCCTTGGCCGTCACCGGGTTGCCGGAGGAGAACACGTGGCCCTCGGCGATCTTGAAGGTGATGGTCTTGCCGTCCTCGGAGATCTCCCAGCTTTCGGCCAGCGAGGGCTGGTAGCCGGCGTCGAGGTCCATCGGGTCGAAGTTGACCAGCTTCTCGTAGACGTTGCGCGACACGTCGGCCCCGGCGAACTCGAAGCTCTCTTGCGGGTCGAAGGTTTTGATGTCGTCAATGCGGTTGGCGATCACCAGCATGTTGGGCGGGGTCTCGGCCAGAGCGGGCGCTGCCACACCGCCCATGAGGGCGGCGACGAGCGCGGTGGTTCGCATGAGTTTGCGGTGTGTCATTGTGTAGGAACTCCCTGTTGTTGATGCGGTCATTTGCCTGCCGCCTCATTTCTTTGTGGGGTCACTCTCCCCATGTCGCGCGCAGGACGCGCAACCAGTTACCATGGGCAAGCTTCTGCATTAGCGCGTCATCCACCCCATGTTTGCGCAGGGCGGCCCGAAGATTGACCATGCCTGCACAATCCTTGATCTCTTCGGGAACCAGCGCACCGTCGAAATCGCTTCCGAAGCCGACGCCGTCTTCCCCCAGAAATTTTATCAGATGGTCAAGGTGACGCATCATGAGGTCAAGGGAAAAGTCGGAAAGCATCTTGCCGTCGGGGCGCAGGAAGGCGGAGGCGTAGTTGATGCCAACCATGCCGCCGCGCTCCGCGATCTGCGAAAGCTGGCGGTCGGTGAGGTTGCGCGAGTGCGGCGTGACGGCATGGGCGTTGGAGTGGGTGGCGACCAGTGGCGCATCGGAGAGCGCGGCGATGTCATCTACGCCTTTCTCGTTCAAGTGGCTGAGATCAAGCATGATTTTCAGCCGGTTGCACTCGGAGACCAGCCGCTTGCCGGCCTCGGTCAGCCCGCCGCCGATGTCGCCGGTGGAGGGGTAGCGGAAGGGCACGCCCTCGCCGAAGACGGTCGGGCGCGACCAGACCGGGCCGAGCGAGCGAAGGCCGCGCGCGTAAAGCGGCTCAAGCTCGGCGCAGCTTTCGGAAATCGCCTCGGCGCCCTCGATATGGGCGACGGCGGCCATGGTTTCGCCGCCCAGCGCGGCCTCGATCTCGGCTGCGGTGCGGCAGATGGTGACGGCCCCCGCCGCCTCAAGCGCCTCGAGCGCGGCAAACTCGCGAGTGATGAAATCATGGGCATCGGACTGCGACAGCCGGGGCGGCAGCGGCAGGTCGTAGGGCGGATTTTCCATCACCTCGTAGCGCAGGGCCTTGTCGGCGGGGCTGGGCACGAACATGGCGAAGAAGCCGCCGCCGAAGCCGCCCGCCCGGGCGCGGGGCAGGTCGATGTGGCCGTCGGGCAGGCCATCGGCCACGTCCTGCGGCGTGATCTGGCCGTTCATGATGCGCAGGAGCGTGTCGTTGTGTCCGTCGAAGATGCGGGGGCTGGGCCAGGCTGTCATGGAGGTATCCGATGTGAGTTTTGCAAAAAGCCTGACATCGGCAAGCATTGGACGCAAGGGGGGCCTTTTCGGCTGCGCCTTATTGGCTGAAGAGACGGGAGCCGGGGTGGCGGGACAAGTCCCGCCCTACGCTTCGGGATACATGCCGGGCACGACCTGATCGAAGTCGATGCACGCGCCGGTCATCACCCCGGCGTTCTCGCTCAGGAGGTAGCTGGCGAGATGGGCGACGTGGGGCGTCTTGACCAGCATCCCGAAGGGGGTCTTTGCCTCGGCCTTCTCCAGCCAGTCGTCGCCGCCGTCGTGATACTTGCGCTGGATCTCGTCTTCGCCGGGCGTATCCATCCAGCCGCAGTTGATGCCGTTCACCCGGATGCGGTTGTGGCTGAGGGTGCTGGCGGCGTTCTTGGTGACATTGACCATGAGCGCCTTGGAGGCCGCGTAGGGCGACAGGAACGACTGGCCGCCGTGCACCACGATGGAGAGGATGTTGACCACCGAGGCCGGGTGGCCCGCCTCGATGGCGAGCTGGGCGAAACGTTGTAGGGCAAAGTAGGGCGAGCGGGCGTTGGCGGTCATCAGCCGGTCCCAGAGCGCGGGGGAGGTGTCGAGCACGGTGCCGCGATCCGTCAGCGCGGCGGAGTTCACCAGCGCGTCGAGGCGGCCCATATGGGCGGCGGCCTTTTCGACCAGCGCCACGGTGGCCTCGGTGTCGAGCAGGTCGACGGGCAGGAAGGTGGCGCCGATCTCGGCGGCCACGGCCTCGCCGCGGGGCACGTTGCGCGAGGCGATGACGAGGTTGGTGCAGCCCTCGGCCACGAGCTGCTCGGCGATGGCGCGGCCGAGGCCCTGGGTGCCGCCGATGACGAGGGCGTGGGTGTTGGCGTGGGTCTTGGTCATGGGGGCCTCCGGCATGGTTTGGCGGGAGCCTATGCCGGGGCGGTCGCGGGGGCCAGAGGGCGGCGCCCCACGCCCTGCCCCCTTTTTGAATGGGCGTTGCGGAAATTGTATTGGATACATATGCCTGCGCATCATCTAGCATGGCACGCCCGGGGCCGCTCGCCTGTTGGCCCCCAGCGGAACATGACGAAAAAGAACATATGACGGGAGGGTCATCATGATTAAGCACATCGGCCTCGCAGCCGCAGTCCTTGGAGCCACCGCCTTTGGCGCGGTGGCGCAGGAGCGGGTATCAATCGGCACCGGCGGCACCGGCGGGGTGTTCTATGCCGTGGGCGCGGGGATGGCGGACCTGCTGACCCGCAAGCTCGACGGCGTGAGCGCCAATGCCGAGGTGACCGGCGCCTCGATCGAGAACATCCGCCGGGTTTCGGGCGGCGAGATGACCATTGGCTTCTCGTCGGCCTCGACGCTCTACGAGGCGAAGAACGGGACCGGAGCCTTTGACGGCGACGCGCAGAACGTGGCGGCGATCGCCTATCTCTACCCCGCGGTGCTGCAGATTGCGGCGACCGAGGCGAGCGGCGCCGCCGGCGTGAAGGATCTGGCCGATCTGAAGATCTCGGTCGGCCCTCCGGGCTCCAACTCCTCGGTCTTCGCCGAGCGGCTGCTGACGGCGGAAGATGCGTTCAACATCGGCAACGTCAGCTTTCTGAGCTATGGCGAGGCGACCGGCGCGATCAAAAACGGGCAGCTCGACGGCTCGATCATTCTGGCCGGCACCCCGGCCTCGGCCTTCATCGAGCTGTTCACCACCGAAGACGTGAAGCTGGTGCCGGTGGTGGCCGATGACGTGAGCGGGCTGATCGAGGAATTCCCGTTCTACGAGGTGGTCGAGATTCCGGGCGGCACCTACGAGGGCGAAGACGCCGCCGTGGTGGCGGTGGGCGATCCGGCGATCCTGTTTGCCGCCGCAGACGCCGACCCGGCGCTGATCCAGAGCATCACCGCCACGCTGTTCGACAACCTCGAAGAGCTGGGCGCGGTGCACCCGGCGGCCAAGAAGATCACCAAGGAGCGGGCCACGGCCACGCCGATTGATCTGCATCCGGGCTCGCAGGCCTATTTCGACGGGCAGTAAGCCCCGATGGCGGGGCTGAAAGGCCCCGCCCAACCCGCCCGCGCGGCGGATGGATCACAGATGACCTCATTGACAGATATTCTCCCCGGCACCGCCCTGCCCCGCTGGGAACGCCTTGCCGCCACCGCCGCCCTTGCGGTGCTGTCGGCGCTCGTGACCGCGCTCTGCGTCTGGTCGGCGTGGTTTGGCGACATCACGGCGCTGGTGCTGCGCTCGACCTTCTTTTCGCTGATGGTCTCGGCCGGGCTGATCGTGGTGGCGGCGCAGCGGGCGGCATGGTTGCGCCCGGTGGTCTACGCGCTGGCCGCGGCGGTGCTGGTGCCCGGGCCCTACCTGTGGGTGAACTACCTGTCGATCGTCCGCTCGGGCGGGATTGCCAGCGACATCGACGTGGGGCTGTTCGTGATCTGCACCGCCGCCGTGCTGGTGCTGGCGCGCTACCTGATCGGCTGGGTGATGGTTGGCCTCGGCGTGGTGGCGCTGGGATATGCCTTCTTCGGCGACCTGATCCCCGGCACCTATGGGCACAACGGCTATTCGCTCTCCCGCGTGACCTCCAACCTCTTCCTGCGCACCGAGGGGCTGTTCGGCCTGCCGATGGGGGTGGCGGTGCAGTATATCCTGCTGTTCTCGCTGCTCGGCACGCTGCTGCTGAAGACCGGGTTGGGGCAGGTCTTCGTGGACCTCGCCCATGCCGCCACCGGCCGCGTGCAGGGCGGGCCGGCGCTGACGGCGGTGGTGTCCTCCACCATGTTCTCCTCGATCAACGGCTCGGCGGTGGCGGGCGTTGTGACCACCGGCACCTTCACCATTCCGCTGATGAAGCGCACCGGCTACCGGCCCAAGGTGGCGGGGGCGATCGAGGCGGCGGCCTCCTCGGCGGGGCAGATCATGCCCCCCGTCATGGGCGCCGCGGCCTTCCTCATGGCCGAGATCACCCAGACGCCCTATGCCACCATCGCCGCCGCCGCGCTGATCCCGGCGCTGCTCTATGTTTTCGCCCTGCTGGTGGGCGTGCGCGAGGAGGCCGGGAAATTCGACCTCGGGCGCGCCGATCCGAGCGAGATCCCGGCGCTGAAGGACGTGCTGCTGAAGCGCGGGCACCTGCTGATTCCGCTGGTCGGGCTCGTGGTGTTCCTCGCCATGGGCTACACGCCCTCGGCGGCGGCGGTGCTGTGCCTCGGCACGACGCTGGTGGTTTCTGTCTTCACCCGGGAAACCCGGATCGGCCCGGTGGGCCTGCTGAAGGTGATGATGGAGACGGTGCGCAACGTGCTGCCGATCGTCGCCGCCGTGGGCATTGCGGGCATGCTGATCGGGGTGCTTACCCTGACCGGCATGGCGCTGAAGCTCTCGTCGCTGATCCTGACCGCGGGCGCGGGGTCGCTGCTGCTGACGCTGCTGCTGACCATGGTGGCGAGCTTCGTGCTGGGCCTCGGGATGCCGACCTCGGCGGCGTACCTGCTGCTGGCGATCCTGATTGCCCCGGCGCTGGAGCAGTTCGGCCTGCCGGTGATCGCGGCGCATATGTTCATCTTCTACTACGGGCTGCTCTCGGCCATCACGCCACCAGTCGCGCTGGCGGCCTATGCCGGGGCCTCGATTGCCGGGGCGGAGCCGAACGAGACGGCGATGGAGAGCATCCGGCTGGGCTTTGTGAAGGTGGTCGCGCCCTTCCTCTTTGTCTATGCGCCGGAGCTTCTGCTGATCGGGACGCCGGTGAACATCGCGCTGGCGACGGTGGCGGCCTTTGCGGGCACCTTCGCGGCGGGCACGGCGCTGACGGGATGGATGATCCGCCCGCTGACGGCGGTTCACCGCGCCGGGTTCATTGCCGTGGCGGCGCTGGAGACGGTGGCGCTGGTCTGGCCGGTGGGCGGGGCGGTGAGCCTTGGGGCCGAGGTGGCCGGGCTGGCGCTGCTTGGTGCCCTCGTGATGGCGCTGCGCGCGCCACGCCCGGCGGGGGCGTGACGCATAAGGGCGTGACGGGCGGGCGCTGTCAGGCGACGGGCCTCAGGGCAGCCATTCGGCAACCTCGGGCTGGCTGAGGAAGGCCGCCACCTTGGCCTCTGCCCCCGCGCCGCGCAGCGCCATGGGCCGCCGCGAGGGGCCGACATCGACCCCGATGTGGGCAAAGCCCGCCTTCATCCCCGGCATGACGCCGACATCGAGCAACACCTCGACGAAGCGGGCGGAGATATCTTGCAGGGCGCGGGCCCTGGCGACGTTTGACTCCGCCAGCGCGGCTTCGAGCGCGACGTAGAGCTTGCCGAGGAGGTTGTAGGTTGTGCCGATGCCGCCATCGGCCCCGATCAGCGCCGCCCCGCCCCAGATTTCATCGGAGCCGAAATAGAAGGTCTTGTCGGGCCGCGCCCGGCGCAGGGCGCCGAACTTGAAGAGGTCGGAGGAGGAAAACTTGAGCCCTGCCACGCCCGGCAGGTCGAGAATGTCGAGCAGGAGGGCGGTGGGCAGCGGGCGGCCGGTGCGCACCGGGATCTCGTAGCCGATGAGCGGCAGGGAGGTGGCGGCGGCGAGCGCCTTGTAGAACGCGAGGATCTCGGCGTCGGAAAACGGGTAGGCGTGGGGCGGCAGGGCGGAGATGGCATGGTAGCCGAGCCGCTCGGCCTCGCGCGCCAGCCGCAGGGTCGGCTCCAGCGCGGGCTGGCCGACATGGGCGATGAGCGTGGCGCCGGACGCGCGGGCGTCTTCGGCCACCACGGCCAGCAGCGCGGCCAGCTCGGCGCTTTCCATCAGCCCGCTCTCGCCGGAACTGCCCGCCACGTAGAGCCCGGCGAGCCCCTGCCCCAGCACGCAGGCATCGAGCCCGCGCTGCCGTTCGGGCGAAAAGCCGCCGTCCTCATCCATCGCGGTCATCAGCGCGGCGTACATTCCCCCAAGCGATTTTGTCATTCTGCCCTCCAACGGCTCCTGCCCCTTTCCTGCCAAACCGTCAGTGGTTTGACAAGAATCGAATCTGGTATTACCAAACCCGAGACGATTAGGAAACCGACACCATCGAGGGAGGGCCGCGTGCTGGCCGCTGGATCATCGGACGACAGGCAGGCGCCGCAGATGATTGCGCAGACGCTGATCGGAGAGATCCGGGCCGGCGTGATTGCCGCCGATTCCCCCCTGCCCACCGAGCGCAGCCTGTGCAGCCGGTTCGAAACCTCGCGCCCCACCGTGCGGGAGGCGCTCGCGCTGATGCAGATGCGCGGCTACATTTCGGGCGGCGGCGGGCGGCGGCCACGGGCCACCCTGCCCTCGCTGCTGGCGGTGCTACAGGGCGCGGGCGGGATGATCCGCGAGATCCTCGGTGACGACGAGAGCGGCGCCCATATCGAGCAGATGCGCAACTTCATCGAGACCGGCGCCGTGCGCGAGGCGGCCACCCGCGCCGACCCGTTGCAGGCGGCCAAGATCCGCGCCGCGCTGGAGGCGAACTTCGGCGCCATCGGCACCCCCGATTTTGCCGCCACCGACATTGCCTTTCATCGCGCCATCGTGGCCGGGATCGGCAACCCGGTGATGCTGACGCTGCACGACATGTTCCTGTCGGAGATGCTCGCCGCGCGCCCGCCCGAGACCGACCGCAGCGCCCATGACCGCGTGGTCTACGAGGAGCATCGGGGCATCTACGAGGCGGTTCTGGCCGGCGATCCGGCGGCTGCCACCGAGGTGATGGAAAAGCATCTCTACCGGTCATGGCGCTCGCGCCTTGCCGATCCGAAACCGGCCAATCCGCCGGACTGATACGAAAGACACCCAGGGAGGACTACCAAAATGCTGATGAAACACCTGTTCGCCGGGGCCGCCGCCTTGGCGCTGCTCTCGGGCACCGCAGAGGCCCGCGAGCTGACCTTCGGCACCCAGAACAACGAGACCTCGAACCTCTACAAGGGGATGGACGCCTTCAAGACCAAGCTCGAGGAAATCTCGGGCGGGGAGCTGACGGTGACGCTCTTTCCCAACGCCCAGCTCGGCGACTTCAAGGCCATGGTGGCGATGCTGCAGGCCGGCGAGCTCGACATGGCCGCGACCGGCTATCCCGACATGTCCTACGTGATCCCCGAGCTGACCCTGATCGGCGCCCCCTACGTGGTGGAGGATTTCGCCGATCTCGAACGCATCGTCGCCGGGCCGTGGGGCCAGGAGATGGAGCAGAAGTTCGAGGCCGAGGGCGTGAAGGTGGTGGACCTGTGGTACTACGGCACCCGGCAGACCTCGGCCAACAAGCCGATCGAAAGCATGGAAGACCTCAAGGGCCTGCGGATGCGCACCCCGGGCGTGCCCTTCCTGATCGCCTATGCCGAGGCGGTGGGCGCCACCCCCGCGCCGGTGGCCTTTACCGAGGTCTACCTCGCGCTTCAGACCAACCAGGTGGACGCGCAGGAAAACCCGCTGCCCACCATCGAGGACATGAAGTTTTACGAGGTGCAGTCGTCGATCGCGATGACCAACCACTTCGTGGCCAGCCAGGCGATCCAGATCTCGATGCAGACCTGGGACAGCCTTTCGGACCAGGAGAAGGCCTGGGTCGAGGAGGCGGCGCTTGCGGGCGGCGATGTGAACGACGCGGCCAACGTGGAGGCCGAGGCCGCGCTGGTGGAGAAGTTCGAGGCCGCCGGGCTGACCGTGACCAAGCCCGACCTCGCCCCCTTCCGCGCCGCGATGAAGGGCTATTACAGCGAGCTCGAGAAGGAGTTCGGTGAGGGCGCCATTGCCCGGGTTCAGGGCAACTGAGCCGCAGAGCGATGCGCCGCCGTGCCCGCTATTCGCCCGAAGGCGTCTTTTCGACGCTGATCTTCTGCGGGCTGATCGTGGTGATCCTGATCCAGATTCTGGGCCGGACCCCGTTGTTCACGGGGCCGGTCTGGACCGAGGAGCTGGCCCGCTGGCTCTGGGTGTGGATGGTGTTCATCGGGATCGGAGAGGCGGAGCGGACCAATGCTCAGCTGCGGATGGACCTGCTCGGCGGGCTGTTGAAGGAGCGCGGACGGATGATCCTGTTCACGGCGATCGACCTCGTCTACTTCGGGGTCGCCTGCCACCTCGTGTGGATCGGCTGGAAGACGGTGGAGCGCACCTGGCGCAACGCCTCCGTCACCCTGCCCGCCCCGGATGGGGCAATGTACCTGGCCGCCTTCCTCGGCATGATCCTCGTGGTCTGGCGGATTGGGGCGCGGCTGCTCGGCAAGGCCGGGCGCGACGGTGACGGGGTGGTGCTTTGACGCTCTTTCTGGTGGCCTTCGGATGGCTGATGATGGTGCTGATCGGGGTGCCGATCGGCGTGGCGATGATTCTCGTGGCGATGGCCTATTTCCACTACACCGGCATGGGGCTTTCCTTCGCGGTGCAGCGCATGGCCGACGGGCTGAACAGCTTTCCGCTGCTGGCGGTGCCGCTGTTTCTGCTGGCGGCCTCGATCCTGAACTCGGCGGGCATCTCGAACCACCTCTTTGGCTTTGCCCGCGCGCTGGTGGGCCATATCCGGGGCGGGCTGGGGCACGTTAACGTGCTGGCATCGCTGTTCTTTTCCGGCATGTCCGGCTCGGCCATGGCCGATGCGGGCGGCTTGGGGAAGATGGAGATCGACGCCATGCGGGAGGCCGGCTACGACGAGGAATTCGCCGGTGCCATCACCGCCGCCTCCTCGATGATCGGCCCGCTGGTGCCGCCCTCGATCACCATGGTGCTCTACGGGGTGATCTCGGGCACCTCGATCGGGGCGCTGTTTCTGGGCGGCGTGGTGCCCGGCGTGCTCTGCGCCTTTGCCCTGATGGTGATGGTCTGGATCTATGCCGGCAAGCGCGGCTACCCGGTGGACCCGCGCCAGACGGCCGGTGAGATCGGCCGGCGCTTTCTGCACTCGCTCCCGGCCCTGATGACCCCTGCCGTCATCATCGGCGGCATCTTCTCGGGCTATTTCTCGCCCACCGAGGCGGCTGCGGTGACGGTGGCCTATGCCATTGCCATCGACCTGATCTTCTACCGCGAACTCACCTTCCGCCGCCTGTGGGACGCGCTCTATTCCACCGCCGCCACCTCGGCCGCCATCGGCACGATCATCGCCGGGGTGAGCCTGATGGGCTACGTGCTGGCCCGCGAGCAGGCCCCGCAGCAGATCGCGGCGCTCTTCCTCGGGCTGACCGACGGGCCGGTGAGCTTTTTGATCGCGGTGAACGTGATGATCTTCGTGCTCGGGGCCTTCATCGAGAGCCTCGTGATCCTGCTGATCGTGGTGCCGATCCTGGTGCCGATCGCGCTTGGATACGGGATCGACCCGGTGCACTTCGGCATCATCATCGTGCTGAACCTGATGATCTCGATCCTGACGCCGCCGATGGGCATGGCGCTGTTCATCGTGGCGCAGGTGGGCAACATCCCGTTCCAGAAACTGGCCTTCGCCATCCTGCCCTGGCTGATCCCGCCGGTGGTGGTGCTGATCCTGGTCTGCGCCTTCCCGATCCTCTCCACCGGGCTGCCGGGGTTGATGCGGTGAGCGGGCGCGGGATGTTCAGTGCGGTTTGGGGGGCTCTTCCTCGCCGGTGAGGCGGAAGGCTTCCTCGATATCCTCTGGGTCGTCGGAGGGCACCGCGTAGGCGCCTGTCAGCCATTTGCCAAGGTCGAGGTCGGCGCAGCGGGCGGAGCAGAAGGGACGATACTTGGGCTGGGCTTCCTTCGAGCAGATCGGGCAGCTCACTTGACCTCCTTCGGCAGCGTGAGGGCGAGCGGGAGGCGCTCGCGTTTCCTTTGCATCTCATACTGGCCAAGGGGCGTCCAGCCGGCCAGCACGGTCTCGATCGGGTCGGCGCGGAAGGCGGCCTTGAGCGACTGCTCGAGCTGCTTGCGCTGGCCCTTGGGCATGGGCGCGAAATCGACCACCACCCGCCCGCCGAGGCCTCGCAGGCGCAGGGCGCGGGGCAGGGCCTTTGCGGCGGCAAGGTTGGCCTTGAGCGCCGCCGCGGGAGACATGTCGCCCGCGGTGTTCACATCGACCGCGACAAGCGCGCGGGTCGGCTCGACATAGAGGGTGGCCTCCCCGGCCCGCTCGCGCGGGCCCTGAAGCGCGGCCAGCGCATCGAGCACGCCGTGGCTCTCGAAGCTGCCGGGCTCCGTCACCACCTCGGCGGGCTGGGTCCACTCGCGCCATGCGGTGATGTGGGGGCCGTCGCCGGGGTGGATCTCGCCCGGGGCGCCCTCGGAAAGCGCCTCCTCGGCGGTGGCGATCATGGCGGCGATGTCGTCTGCGATCTCGTCCTCGGCGGCGCCGACGCAGGAGGAGCGCAGGATGAGGCCCCAGTCGCGGCCCTCCAGCGCCTCGAGCGCGGCGAGCTTGAGGCGGTCGCGCTCGTCTTCGTCGCGGATCGAGCGGGCGACGTTGACGCCGGGCGCATCGGGGGTGACGATCACGTAGCGCGACTTGAAAGTGAGGGCGCGGGTGACGGGCGGGGCCTTTTCGACCTCGGCATAGCCGGTGACCTGCACCACCAGCGGCTCGCCGGGCGCAATGCCCTTGGCCTGACGGAACCAGAAGCGCTGGCCCTCGGCGGCCAGAAAGATGCCCCCCTGCCCCTTTGCCTGACGCTCGGCCCTGGCGCGCCAGATCGCGCCGGGGCGCAGGGTGCCGGGGGCGTCGATCAGCAGGTCGTCGAGCCGTCCGTCGACCATGAACGCGGCGGCCTCGCGGCCTGCCACGTGGTCGAGAATGATCTGGGTGCCCTTCATGTCGCGGCTCCGTAAAGCGGGTAGCCCGCCGCCACCAGAAGGCTGGCGGTTTCGGCCACCGGCAGCCCCATGACGGCGGAGTAACTGCCTGATATCCATGGAATGAACGCGCCCGCCGGCCCCTGGATGGCATAGCCGCCGGCCTTGCCCTGCCAGTCGCCGGTTTCGAGGTAGGCGAAGATCTCGCTCTGCGAGAGGCGCTTCATCTTGACCGAAGTGACCACGTCGCGCTGCCACATCCCGGCCTCGCTGCGCACCGCCAGCGCGGTGATGACGCGATGCCTGCGGCCCGAGAGCGCGCGAAGGAACTCGCCGGCCTGCGCCCGCCCCTCGGGCTTGCCGAGGATGCGGCGGCCCAGCGCCACGGTGGTATCTGCGGTGAGCACGATCTCGCCCGCGCCGGGCGGAAGGGCCTGGGCCTTTTCCACCGCCATGCGGGTGCAATAGGGGCGCGGAAGCTCCCCCTTGGCCGGGCTTTCATCGATGTCGGCGGCGCGGATTTCGTCGGGGGTGATCCCGAGCTGGCCCAGCAGCTCGCGACGACGCGGGCTGCCGGATCCGAGGATGAGTCGCATCTTACCGGAAGCGGTAGTTGATGCGGCCCTTGGTCAGGTCATAGGGCGTCATCTCAACCTGCACCTTGTCGCCGGTGAGGACGCGAATCCGGTTCTTGCGAAGTTTTCCTGCCGTATGCGCGATGATCTCATGGCCGTTTTCCAGCTCGACCCTGAACGTCGCATTGGGCAGGAGCTCCTTCACGACACCGGGAAATTCGAGCAGTTCTTCCTTGGCCATGGTCACTCCGTTGTTGCATACACGCCGCACTGTGGCGGACGCGGCACTAGATGCGCCCAAGTGCGCATGAAATCAAGCAGAAATACCGGCCAATCGCCGCGATGTGACCTTTTTGATCGACGCCGGGGCCGTGGCGCTGTCAGCCCTTGGTGGGTGGGCCGAAGCGCTGCTTCATGCGGGCGAGCAGCTGGTCGCGGACCTGCCGGTAGACGCCCATCTTGGCCTCGCGGGTCTCGCCGAGGCCGGAGGGGTCCATGATAGGCCAATACTCGACGTCGAGATGGAAAACGCGTGTCATTTCAAGCGCCTGGCGCTGGGAGGCGGGCGAGAGGGCGACGATGAGGTCGAAGCCGGAGAGGTCATCGCCCCATTGCTGCATCTCCTCGAAGCTGCGGGAGCGATGGCGGTGCAGCTCGACCCCGATCTCGTCGCAGACGGCGATGGCGAAACCGTCGACGTCGAGATCGTTGTAGACCCCGGCCGACTGCACGTAGGCATCGTGGCCGTAGAGCTTTTTCATCAGGCCTTCCGCCATGGGCGAGCGCACGGCGTTGTGGTCGCAGCAGAACAGTACCGAGGAGGGGAAGTCCTTGCCCAAGCCTAGCTCCCGAAGTGCAGCACGCAGATGAGCGTGAACAGCCGGCGGGCGGTATCGGTATCGACCTCGGCCTTGCCCTCGAGCCGCTCCTGAAGCACCCGCGCGCCCTCGTTGTGGATACCCCGGCGGGCCATGTCGATGGCCTCGATCTGGTGCGGCGGCAGCTTCTTGACCGCGTCGTAATAGCTTTCGCAGATCTGCCAGTAGTCTTTCACGACCTGCTTGAAGGGCGAGAGCGACAGGTGGAAGGCCCCGACTTCATTGGCATTTTCGTCGGAGATGTCGAAGACCAGCCGGCGCTCGCGGATGCACAGATGCAGGCGGTAGGGGCCCGGGGGAAGCTCGACGCCCTCCCGCCCGTCGGGGATGAAGCTGTTGTCCTCGAGCAGATCGAAAATCGCCACCTTCCGCTCCTGCTCGATCTCGGGCGTGGGCGGGGGCAGGTTGGCGTCGTCGATCTCTATATGGCAGATGCGGCTCATTCGCTCGTCTCCGTGGCTGCTGAAAGCTAGCCTGCGGGCGCGGATACTGCAATGCAGCGAAAGCCTAGCGGTTGAGCTTGTCGAGGCGGGCGCGGATGGAGAGGCCGTGGGCTTGCAGGCTCTCGGAGGTTGCGAGGGTTTCTGCGGCGGGGCCGATGGCGCGGAGGGACTCGGGGGTCATCTTGGCGAGGGTGGTGCGCTTGAGGAAATCAAGCACCGAGAGGCCCGAGGAAAACCGGGCGGAGCGGGCGGTGGGGAGCACGTGGTTGGGGCCGCCGATGTAGTCGCCGATCGCCTCGGGGGTCCACTGGCCAAGGAAGATCGCCCCGGCGTGGTGAATTTTTTCGCTGAGTTTCTCGGGGTTTGCGACGCAGAGCTCGAGGTGCTCGGGGGCGATGCGGTCGGAGAGCTCGGCGGCCTCGTCGAGCGAGCGGACGGTGATGACGGCGCCGTTATCGCGCCAGCTGGCCCCGGCGATCTCGGCGCGTTCGAGGGTTTGCAGGCGGGTGTCGATGGCCTGCGATACGGCCTCGCCGAAAGCGGCGTCGGTGGTGATGAGGATGGACTGGGCGGAGGCGTCGTGCTCGGCCTGGGAGAGCAGGTCGAGGGCGAGGAAATCGGGGTCGTTCTCGGGGTCGGCGATAACCAGGATTTCGGAGGGACCGGCAATCATGTCGATGCCGACCTTGCCGAAGACCCGGCGCTTGGCGGCGGCGACAAAGGCATTGCCGGGACCGGTGATTTTATCAACCGGGGCAATGGTTTGCGTGCCATAGGCCAGGGCCGCCACGGCCTGCGCGCCGCCGATCCGGTAGACGGTTTTCACCCCCGCCAGGCGGGCGGCGTAGAGCACGAGGGGGTTGGCTTCGCCGCCCGGGGTGGGGCAGGCGATAACGAGGCGTTCGACCCCTGCGACATGGGCGGGAACGGCGTTCATCAGCACCGAGGAGGGGTAGCTGGCGAGGCCGCCGGGCACGTAGAGACCGGCGGCGGACACAGGGCCCCAGCGCCAGCCGAGGGTGGCCCCGTCGGGGTCTGTCCACTCGGCATTTTCGGGCATCTGGCGCACGTGGTAGGCGCGGATGCGCTCGGCGGCCAGCTCCAGCGCGGCGGCCTCGGCGGGGGGCACGCGGGCGCAGTGCTCGTCGATCTCGGCCTCGGAAAAGGCAAGGGTTTCAGGGGTTAGCGAGAGACGGTCGAACTTTTCGGTCAGCTCGATGACGGCGGCATCGCCGCGCTCGCGCACGTCGGAGATGATCCGGGCCACGGCCTCGTCGACATCGGGCGAGTCCTCGCGCTTGGCGCTGAGGAGGGCCAGGAAGCGGGCTTCGAAATCGGCGTCGCGGGTATCGAGAAAGACGGGCATGGGCTCTCCTTTGGCCGCCTCTTACCCGCCTGCCCCGCCGCCCTCAAGCGGATCGAGCAGGCGCAGCATGTGGAGTTCGTCGTGGTAACACCCGTTAACGCAGAGCGCGCGGGGGCTGCGGCCGACCTCGGCAAAGCCTTCGCGCAGGTAAAAGGCGCGGGCACGGGGGGCGGCGGAGGAGACGTAGAGCTCGACCTGCCCGACCCCGGTTTCCGCGGCCAGCGCCACGGCGGCCCCGAGCAGCGCGGAGGCAAGCCCCGAGCCCCGGTGAGCGGGTTGCAGATAGACCGACATGACAAAGGCGCGGTGGCCGATCTTGGGCCCTTCCTCGCGCATATAGAGCAGGATGCCGACCAGTTCGCCGCCCGCGAAGGCACCGAAATTATCGCCCATTTCCAGACGGTTGGCATAGTCGAGATCGGTCTTCTGGCGGGCCTGCTCGAGATCTTCGCCAAAGGCATCCGGCGCCTCCTCCAGTGCCTCCAGACGCAGGGCGCGAAAGGCCTCGGCATCCTGCGGCCCGAGGCGGCGGATGCTCACCCTTCTGGGTGCTCCGGGGCCTTGCGGGAGGGGGCGACATAGGGGCGGGTGACATCCTTGAGCACCACGTCGAGGCACTCGACCTCGAGCCGGATCGCCCCGTCGCCCGCGAGGGTCAGGGTGAGCGCGCCGGCGCCCTCTTCGCCCTCTTCCCAGGTCATTGCCAGCAGGGAGAGGATGGTATCGGCGTCGGAGCGGTCGATTCCCATGGTGGCGACGCCCATCACGTCGCCCACCCGCAGCACCGATTGCACCCGCTCGTAGGGCCGGCCACGGGCCTCGGCGCGGGCCTTGTCTTCCCAGCGGAAGCGGTTGAGCAGCAAGGCAAATTCGCGTGCTTTGCGGTCAAACTTCATCTCGGTGATCGGAAAGACGGCATCCTGCACCAGCGAGGAGACGATGGGCAGCGAGCCATCGTCCATGGCGGCGATGTAGATCGGGCGGTCCGACCCGTCTTCGAACTTGGCGTCTTCAGACACAGGTTGCCTCCGAGGCGCGGATGTTTGGCGTTTTTCCCATTGCAGGAATGACATAGGGGTTTCGGCCCGCGCTCACAAGCGCAGGTTGCCGTGAGGGCATGGCGCGGCGGCGGGGCACCGTACAGGCGGGTTAAAGGCGGGGCGGCTGTTAACCTTGGTTAAATGTCACATCCCGTGCACAGCCGGTACACAAGCTGTGCATACGCGGTTTTTGCAGGTCTGGCGCGGGTTGCGGCACCGTTCGCGCGGGAGCGCACAGCGGGGCGGCGGGAGTGGCGAGCTGTCAGTCGCCCTCTTGCAGACGCTCGATATGGGCGCCGACGCCGGAGAGCTTGCGCACCACATGCTCGTAACCGCGATCGAGGTGATAGACCCGGCTGACCACGGTTTCGCCCTCGGCGGCCAGACCGGCGAGGATAAGCGAGACGGAGGCGCGCAGGTCGGTCGCCATGACGGGCGCACCCTTGAGCTTGTCGACGCCGGTGACGGTGGCATGGCCGCCGTGCACGTCGATTTTGGCGCCCATGCGCATCAGTTCGGGGGCGTGCATGAAGCGGTTCTCGAAGATCTTCTCTTCGAGCACAGAGGTGCCCTCGGCGGTGCACATCAGGGCCATCATCTGGGCCTGAAGGTCGGTCGGGAAGCCGGGGAACGGCTCGGTGACGACATCGACGGCGCGCACGCGGCCGTTCTTGCGCTTCACCTTCAGGCCGCGGTTGGTTTGGGTGACCTCGATCTCGGCCTCTTCGAGCTTGTCGGCAAAGGCCCCGACCAGCTCACGCTGGCCGCCCAGCAGCTCGACCTCGCCGCCGGCGATGGCGGGGGCGAGCATGTAGGTGCCCAGCTCGATCCGGTCGGTGACGACGGGGTGGGTGGCGCCGTGCAGGCTGTCGACCCCCTGGATGGTGATGGTGCCGGTTTCGGCCCCCTCGATCTGCGCGCCCATCTTGTTGAGGCAGTTCGCAAGGTCGACGATTTCGGGCTCGCGGGCGGCGTTCTTGAGGACGGTTGTGCCCTTGGCGAGCACGGCGGCGAGCAGGGCGTTTTCGGTGGCGCCGACGGAGACGAGGGGGAAGGTGAATTCGGCCCCCTTGAGGCGGCCGCCGATGGCCTTGGCGTGGACGTAGCCGTCGCGCAGATCGAGCTCGGCGCCCATGGCTTCGAGCGCCTTCAGGTGCAGGTCGACGGGGCGGGCGCCGATGGCGCAGCCGCCGGGCAGCGAGACCACGGCGTGGCCGTCGCGCGCCAGCATGGGCCCGAGCACGAGGATGGAGGCGCGCATCTTGCGGACGATGTCGTAATCGGCCTTGTGGTTGTTGATGTCATGCGACGACATGGTGAGCACCTTGCCGTCTTGCAGCGAGGTGACCTCGCAGCCGAGCGATTGCAGCAGGGCCGTCATGGTGCGGATGTCGGAGAGGCGCGGCGCGTTGGTGAGCGTCAGCGGCTCTTCGGAGAGCAGGGTTGCCGGCATCAGGGTGAGACAGGCGTTCTTTGCGCCCGAGATCGGAATGTCTCCCGAGAGGGCGCCGTTGCCCTTGACCACGATTCTATCCATTTTCGCCCTCTTTACCGCTCGATACTGCCGTTTCGTTTGTTGTCTTGCCGGCGCGCGCTTTTGCCTGTGCCTTGCGGCGGGCCATGTTGGCCTTGAGCGCCTGCTTCAGCCGCTCCTCGCGCGATGCGCCGGGTTTGCCGCTTTTGGTCATGAAAGAGCTTTAGGGGAAGGGCGGCGCGGCGTCCATACCCTCAGGCGGCGATCCAGTTGCGGGCATTGCGCAGGATGGTCTCGCCGGTGGGGGAGAGCAGGCCGTGGGCCTCGATCACGCCGTTGCCGGCGTGGAAATTGGCGCGGTCTGAGCGGGCGGCGGCGAGGGCCTGCTGGTGCTCTTCGGGGGAGAGCAGGCCGGAGGCGGCGAGCCCTTCCATCGCCCAGGCCATGCGGGCGGAGACGAAGGTGGCGTGGTAGATGCCGTCCATCGGGCGCGGATCGGCGCGCAGGGGCGAGGCGAAAAGCGCGCCCTCGGCGTTGAGCACGAGGGGGTCGTCGATGGTGAGGCCGAAGAGGAGGGAGTGGGCGCTTTCATGGGCCAGCACCTCGGCGATGGCGAGGCGGGTGGTGTGGAAGCGCGGGTTGAGCAGCAGGAGGCCCCAGAACTGGTAGTGGGAGGCGCCGTCGAACTGCATCGTCGCGTCGTCGGGCGCGGTGGCGGCGACGACGTGGTGGGTGATGGTGGTGATCTCGGCGTGGAGCGCGGGAAGCCCGGCGCACAGCAGGTCGAGGCCGGTGTCGAGGAGGGTGGCGAAGGTGGCGGCGGTCTCGGGTGCGACCGGGGCGAAGCAGGCGGCTTCCTCGCCCATCTGCCGGTCCATCAGCCCGTCGAGTTCCCCTGCCCCGCCGCGCGGCGAGACCCGGAAGGGGGCGCGGCCGGCGCGGACATCGGCCAGCAGCGCGACGGCATCGGCCTCCACCTCGGCCTCGCGGCCCTCAAGCAGCGCCGTGCCGATGAGGAAGTAGCGCGCGAAGGCCTCGGGCCCGACCCGCTGGTTTTGCAGCAGGCGGGCGGCTTCGGCCAGGGGCGTTGCGGCGGGATGATGCGCCTCGGCGCAGGCCTCGGCGAGATGCGCGAGGCTGG
This sequence comes from Oceanicola sp. 502str15, assembly GCF_024105635.1. Taxonomy (NCBI): domain Bacteria; kingdom Pseudomonadati; phylum Pseudomonadota; class Alphaproteobacteria; order Rhodobacterales; family Roseobacteraceae; genus Oceanicola; species Oceanicola sp. 502str15. The sequence continues at coordinate 19,204 of NZ_WYDQ01000001.1, read as the reverse complement.
CCGAAAGCTCGCGGTGCATCCGCGAGTCGAGAAATCCCGCCCGATCGGCATCGGGCGGGAAAGCCAGCAGATTTTCGGGTGTCATGAGGTGAGAGGCCGCCCGGGCTCAGCCTGCGGGCGGCTTTACACCGCCCTTGGTCCCCATCTTGATGCTCATCGGGCCGGTGACCTTGCCGCCGACGGCGCCGCCGCCCTTGCCACCCATCTTGAGGCCGCCTGCGCCCTTGCCTTCCAGCCGGAAGCCGAGGAGCTTTTCTGCATCAATCTTAACGGACATCGAATGTTCCTTTGAAAAATCCTGTGGGGCCGATTAACCTTTACATCTCTCAGCCTGTCAAGGCGCCGTTCCGAGCCTTTTCATGCCTGGCCTGCCCCGACTTGTCATCTATGCCACCACCCGGCGGCTGAACACCTTTCGCGAGATCCGGGCGAAGGCCCCGAAGGCCGGTTTTCGGGTGAAACTGATCGGCTACGAGGCGGCGGCCCGGCGGATGCGGCTGCCGGCGGGCAGCGCGATCTTTACCGACTTCGAACGCATGTCGCCGCCCTGGCTGGAGGTGGCCGCCGCGCTGCGCGCCCGTGCCGCGGGCAGCGGCGCCCCGGTGCTGAACGATCCGTCGCGCTTTCTGCCCCGGGGGGCGCTGCTGCGGGCGCTCGGACGGGCGGGCATAAACCGATTCGGCTGCTGGCTGCCGGTGCTGGGGGAACGCCCCGAGCGGTTCCCCTGCTTCTTGCGCACCGGCTGGGCCCATCGCGGCGTGATCGGAGACCTGCTGCACAGCGCCGAAGCGGCACAGGCCGCGCTGGAGGCAGCGCTGGAGGCCGGGCACACGCTGAGCGACCTGCTGTTCGTGGAATACGCCGGGCTGGCGCGGGAGGACGGGATCTTTCGGAAGCGGGCCGCCTACGGGCTGCGGGACGAGGTGATTCCGGCGCTGACGGTGAGCCAGCGGCACTGGGTGGCGAAATCGGGCGAGGTCGGCCTTGCCAGCGCGGCGCAATATGGCGCCGATGCGGGCGAGATGACCGACTATCCCCACGCCGACACCGTTCGCCGGGTGATGGCGCTGGCGGGCCAGAGCTTTGGCCGGGTGGACTTTGGCCTGACCGCGGAGGGGGTGGCCGTATTCGAGCTGAACACCAATCCCTACATCCGTTTCGGCACCGGCCACCCCGACCCGCAGAGGGCCGGGACGCAGCGGGAGATCGAGGCAAGGCTGATGGCAAGCCTCGCCCGGCTGGCCGCAGAAGGCACCGGCGCCGAAGCTCCGCGACTGGCCGGCGCATTCGGCTGGCGCGGACGCCTGCGATTGACCCCGAAAATGCCGTGACAGGGGGCTTGCATGTGAGCGCGACTGATGTAAAAGGCCCCTCACGCTGCGCCCGCCGAGTTTGACCGGCCGGGTCGCAGGATGAGAATGCTGTGGTAGCTCAGTGGTAGAGCACACCCTTGGTAAGGGTGAGGTCGAGAGTTCAATCCTCTCTCACAGCACCATCTCTCTCCCCGGATTGATTTAGCGACCGCCCTGCCCTGTCGTGGGGCTCGACCGACGCGGGTCGCTGGCGCGACCCACTGGGACGAGAGGTCTAGCCTCTCTCACAGCACCATCTCTCTGCCCGAATTGTTTTATTGACCGCCCTGCCCTGTCGTCGGGTTCGACCGGCGCGGGTCGCTACGCGCCCCCGGGTTTTGAGGGCGCGTTGGCGTGGGGGATCAGCCGTTGACGAAATAGTCCATGACCCAGCCGAATTCTTCGCGAATGGAGCCGTTCATGGCGAGGGGGCCTGCGATGGCTTTCCAGCCGGGGCGGACGGTGTCGCCGTTGTTGGAGATGAAGGTCGTGCCGCCGCCGCCGCCGGGGCCGCCGCTGAAGGCGAGCATGGTCACGCCCATGCGGATGTCGCCGCCCACGTTCGGGCGCGGGCCGCCGTGGATGTTGGAGAGCCGCATGTGCAGGTGCGGGTGGTCGGTGGTGCGGGCGCCGTTGTAGTAGAGGTCGCCTCCGGCGCCGGATTTCCAGCCGCGGCGCAGGAAGGCATCCTGCACTTCGTAGGGCATCATCTTTGTCATCTGGCAGGCTCCCCTGTGGTGTGGGAGCACCGTATTGACGTTGGGTCAATCTGTCTACTGGTGGCAGCGATGCTTGGGGTGGAAAGCGGTGTTTGCCCTCCCCGATACTGGCGAGTTTCGGCGCGGGGGCACTCCGCGCTAGGTTGAAGACGTCGGAACTCCCTCCCGCACCGCGGATCAGCCGACAGCGCCCGTCTTTCCCCTGAGGCGGGCGCGATCCGTTTGGGGCCGTGAGTGGGGGATGGGGCGGCCTGGGGGCCAGCCCTGTCGCCCTTGGGCTCGGACCGATGGCGACCCCCGGAGGTATTCTCAGGAGAATGACGGGGGGAACTTTAGGCCAATTGTTCTGATTGCGGGCGCTCAGGTGGCGGCGCGGATGCGGGCGGCGGCGAATTTGAACTCGGGGATCTTTCCGTAGGGGTCGAGTTGTGGGTTCGTGAGGAAGTTGGCCGGGGCGTCGCGGAAGCAGAAGGCGATGAAGAGCATGCCCTGGGTCACGTCGCGGTCTGCCCGCAGGGTGAGGGTGATGTCGCCGCGGCGGGTCTCCACCGTCACCTGCTGGCCGCGGGTGAAGCCCATGCGGCCGATGTCGCGGGGGTGCATGGAGACGACGGGCTCGGGCTCTTGCGCATTCAGCGCGTGGCTGGTGCGGGTCATGGCGCCGGTGTGCCAGTGCTCCAGCATCCGGCCGGTGGTGAGGACGAGGGGGAACTCGTCATCAGGCATTTCATCCGGCGGGACGAGATCGGTGGGGACGATGCGGGCGCGGCCGTCTTCGGTGGGGAAGCCGGTGTCGAAGATCACCTCCTGCCCCGGCTCGTCGGGGGCGTTGGCCGGGTAGGTGACGGAGCCTTCGGCCTCGATCCGCTCCCATGAGATGTTGTCGAGCGAGGGCATGAAGCCGGCCATCTCGGTGTAGATCTCGGAGGGATCGGTGTAGGTCCAGCCGCAGCCGATGCCGTTGGCGACCTGCATGATGAGTTCCCAGTCCTGCCGGGCTTCGCCGGGTGGGTCGAGCACCGGGCGGCCGATTTGGACCTGCCGGTTGGAGTTGGTGTAGGTGCCGAGCTTTTCGGCCTGCGAGGAGGCCGGCAGGATCACATCGGCGTGCCATGCGGTTTCGGTGAAGAAGATATCCTGCACCACGAGGTGTTCGAGCGAGGCGAGCGCGGCGCGGGCGTGGTGCTGGTCGGGGTCGGACATGGCGGGGTTTTCGCCCTGCACATACATGCCCTTGATCTCGCCCGCGTGGATGGCGTGCATGATTTCGACCACGGTGAGGCCGCGGGCCGGATCGAGGGTACGGCCCCATGCGTCCTGATACTGGGTGATGAGGTCGGCGCTCTCGACCGATTTGTAATCGGGGTAGAACATGGGGATCAGCCCGGCGTCGGAGGCGCCCTGCACGTTGTTCTGGCCGCGAAGGGGGTGGAGGCCGGTGCCGGGGCGGCCGACGTGGCCGGTGATGAGCGAGAGCGCGATCAGGCAGCGAGAGTTGTCGGTGCCGTGGACGTGCTGGGAGATGCCCATGCCCCAGAAGATGATGCCGCGCTCGGCCTTGGCGAAGGCGCGGGCGATGGCCTTGATCTCATCGGCAGGGACGCCGCAGATCGGGGCCATTTCCTCGGGGGTGAAGCCTTTGACCTTTTCGGTGAGGGCCTCGAAGCCGGAGGTATTGGCCTGGATATATTGGGTGTCGGTCAGGCCCTCGTCGATGATGGTGTGGATCATGGCGTTCAGCAGCGCCACATCGCGGCCCGGCTCGAAGACCACGGAATGGGTGGCGTGGCGCATCAGGCCCTGGCGGCGCGGGTCCATCACGATGAGGGTGGCGCCGTTTTTGGCGGCCTGTTTGAAGTAGGTCGCGGCGACCGGGTGGTTCTGCTCGGGGCGGGCGCCGATGATGATGATGCAGTCTGACTTCTCGGCATCGGTGAAGGGGGCGGAGACGGCGCCGGAGCCGACGCCTTCCATGAGGGCGGCCACGGAGGAGGCGTGGCAGAGGCGGGTGCAGTGATCAACGTTGTTGGTGCCGAAGCCTTGGCGGACGAGCTTTTGGAAGAGGTAGGCCTCTTCGTTGGTGCCCTTGGCGGAGCCGAAGCCGGCGAGGGCCTGGCCGCCGTCACGGGTGATGATGGTTTTCAGGCCGCCGGAGGCTTTTTCGAGCGCCTCCTCCCAAGTGGCCTCGCGGAAGACCTCGTGGATGCGGTCGGTGGAGAGCTTGGCGTGGGCGTCTTTCGGGGCGTCGTCGCGGCGGATCAGGGGCTTGGTCAGGCGCTCGGGGGAGAGCACGTAGTCATAGCCGAAGCGGCCCTTGATGCAGAGCTTGCCGCGGTTGGCGGGGCCTTTGCGGCCTTCGACCTGGATGATCTTGTTGTCCTTGACGGAGAGTTCGGTCTGGCAGCCGACGCCGCAGAAGGGGCAGACGGACTCCACCTTTTTCTCGGCGTATTCGGTGCGTTTGGTGGCCTCTTCGTTGAGGAGGGTCTTTTCCATCAGCGCGCCGGTGGGGCAGGCCTGCACGCATTCGCCGCAGGCGACGCAGGAGGAGAGGCCCATCGGGTCGTTCTGGTCGAAAACCGGCAGGTTATGGGTGCCGCGGGCGGCCATGCCGATCACGTCATTGACCTGCACGTCGCGGCAGGCGCGCTCGCAGAGGGTGCAGGAGATGCAGGCGTCGAGGTTGACGGCGATGGAGGGGTGGGAGGCATCGCGGAAGATGGAGTCGACCGGGATTTCCTTGCGCGCGCCGGGACGGGTGGAAGGGAAGTGAGTTTCGGCGAGGCCAGCGAGTTCGGCCTGATGCCAGAAGCGGGCGTCCGGGTCGGGCGAGGTTTCGCGGGCGGGCATGTCGGAGGCGAGCAGGTCGAAGACGAGGCGGCGGTTGGTGGTGACGCGGTCGGTGGCGGTTTGGACCTTGAGGCCTTCGGAGACGCGGCGCTTGCAGGAGGCGGCCAGCACGCGCTCGCCCTCGATTTCCACCATGCAGGCGCGGCAGTTGCCGTCGGAGCGGTACTCGGGGTCGTCCTTGTAGCAGAGGTGCGGGATGGCGGTGCCTTCGCGCTTGGCGACCTGCCAGATGGTTTCGTGGGCCTCGGCGGTGACGTCCTTGCCATCGAGCTGGAAGGTGACGGTGGTGGGGAGGTCTTTCATCGGGCGGTCTCCGAGGGGAGGGTGTTCAGGGTGCGTGTGGTGCCGGCCCGGTGCGCGCCGTAAGGCGCCGGGCAGCGCCGGCCCGCCCCCCGGGTCGGCGCTTCGGAGAGGTTGGGCGATACCACTGCGGGAAGATGACCACGGCACCATAAAGTGCCATGCACCAACCTTGGTGCGCCAACCCGCGGACCGGCGCTGCCCGGCTGGCGTGGCGCTGGGTGGCGGGCCGGGCTGGTGGGCAGACTGCCCACCCTACGGGGAGTGCTCATGCCAACTCCTCCGGGAAGTAGCGCAGCAGGTGGCGGATCGGGTTGCCCGCGGCCTGGCCGAGACCGCAGATGGAACTGTCGGTCATGACGGTGATGAGATCGTTCAGCAGGTCGCTCGAGGGGGTCTCGCCCGAGAGGATCGCGGCGGCCTTGGCGGTGCCCGAGCGGCAGGGGGTGCACTGGCCGCAGCTCTCGTGCTCGAAGAAGCGGATCATGTTCAGCGCGGCATCCTTAACCGAATCTTCATGGCTGAGAATCATCACGGCGTGGGAGCCGATGAAGCCCTGGTCCTTCTCGAACTCTCCGAAATCCATGGCGCGGTGGGCTTCGGAGGCGGGGAAGATGCCGCCCGATGCGCCGCCGGGCAGGAAGGCCTTGAAGCTGTGGCCGGGGGCCATGCCGCCGCAGTGCTGGTCGATCAGCTCCTGCAGCGGAATGCCGGCGGGCGCGAGCTTGACGCCGGGGCTGGCGACGCGGCCCGAGACGGAATAGGAGCGCAGGCCGTTGTGGTCTGGGCCATAGCCTTGAGAGGAGAACCAGCCTGCGCCGTTGCGCAGGATATCAGGCACCCAGGAGAGGGTTTCGACATTGTGGTTGAGCGTGGGGCGGCCGAACAGGCCGACCTCGGCGATGTAGGGCGGGCGATGGCGCGGCAGGCCGCGTTTGCCCTCGATGCTCTCGATCATCGCGCTCTCTTCGCCGCAGATATAGGCCCCGGCCCCGCGCCGGATCTCGATCGGCACATGAGCGAGGCCCGCGTGCTCGAGCGCCTCGACCTCGGCCTTGAGGATGGCGAGCACCGCCGGGTATTCGTCGCGCATGTAGATATAGATGCGCTCGCAGCCGACGACATGGGCGGCGATCAGCGCGCCCTCCAGCATGCGGTGGGGTTTGCGCTCGAGCCACCAGCGGTCCTTGAAGGTGCCGGGCTCGCCCTCGTCGCCGTTCACGGTCATCAGGCGGGGGGCCTCATAGCCACGCACGAAGCCCCACTTCTTGCCCGCCGGAAAGCCCGCGCCGCCAAGGCCGCGCAGCCCGGCATCCGACATGGTCTCGATGGCCGCCTCGGGGGTGATCTCGCCGGCGCGGATCTGCTCGTAGATGTCGTAGCCGCCCGCCTCGCGGTAGCTTTCCAGCCCCTCGTAGTCGGGGATCACCGGGGCGAGCGGGCCGGTGGCGGCCTCGGTCAGCGAGGCGGGCGTGGCGTGGTCGACGGCCAGCTTGCCGACCTGCGCGGCAGGCGCACGGTCGCAGGCGCCGATGCAGGGCACCGGCTGGATGCGGATGCGCTCGGGGTCGGTGATGCCCTTGAGGGTCTCGATCAGGCCTTCGGCGCCCGCGAGCGCACAGGTGAGGCTTTCGCAGACCCGGATGGTGACCGGCGCGGGCGCGGCCTCGCCCTCCTTCACCACGTCGAAATGGTGATAGAAGGTGGCCACCTCGTAAACCTCGGCCTGGGCCATGCGGAACAGCTCGGCCAGCGCGGCCAGATGCGCCGCCGACAGATGGCCCCTCGCGTCCTGCAGGCGATGCAGCGCCTCGATCAGCAGGTCGGCACGGCGCGGCATGTCGCCGAGCAGCCGTGTGACCTCCTCGAGCGCCGCCTCCTCCACCTGCCGCCCCTTGGGCTGGCTGGCATCGCGGCGGGCAAAATCCTTGGCTATCCGGTTCATCGCGGCTGGCTCTCCTCCTGCTCTTGCCGATCTTATGGCACGCCTCCCGGGCAGGCAAAACGCCCGCGACGACCATGAAGGCGGCGGAAGCGTCACCCTTCGCGCCCCGATCGGAAACCCATGGCGCGGGCCGGAAACACTTGCGCGGTGCCGGGGCCGGGTCAATGCAGCCGATGGTAGGGGGCGGCCCAGGGGCGGGCGCAACGTTTTGTTAACCAAGGCATGGCAGAAGGGAGTCGCGGTACAGGCTGGGAAGCCGATGACCGCGCAAGGAAATGCCCCGCTGCCGCTGGTCCCAGACCGTCCCGGTGGCGGGGTTCGCCTGTCGCGGGTCACCGACCGCCCAACGCCGCGCATTTGACTAAAATTTTACCCAAGCCCCCGCGCGCGCCCCGCCGGACGCGCCGCCCGCCGCAACCGCCGCCCTCCGGCCCGCCCTGCCCCCGGCGCAGCGCCCGCCGTCGACGCGCCAACCTGTTGCATTTTCTTGCTGCAAATATCCAATCCCGCCCGTGCAGCCGGGCCGAAGGCCGGGAATCGGCGCACCACCCTGCCAATCTTCACCATCTGGGCCGCACCCCCTTGCCCTCGCCCGCCCCATCCCTATAACCCACGACAATTTGCGCCGCCCCGGGGATGACCATGCCAAAAAGAACCGACATCAATTCCATCATGATCATCGGTGCAGGCCCCATCGTCATCGGACAGGCCTGCGAGTTCGATTACTCCGGCGCACAGGCCTGCAAGGCCCTGCGCGAAGAGGGCTATCGGGTGATCCTGGTGAACTCCAACCCGGCCACCATCATGACCGACCCGGAACTGGCCGATGCCACCTACATCGAGCCGATCACCCCCGAGGTCGTCGCCAAGATCATCGAGAAGGAGCGCCCCGACGCGCTGCTGCCCACCATGGGCGGCCAGACCGGGCTAAACACCTCGCTCAAGCTCGAAGAGATGGGCGTGCTCGACAAGTTCGGCGTCGAGATGATCGGCGCCAAGCGCGAAGCCATTGAAATGGCGGAAGATCGCGCGCTCTTCCGCGAGGCGATGGACCGGATCGGGCTGGAAAACCCCAAGGCCACCATCGTCACCGCGCCCAAGCGCGAGAACGGCAGCCGCGATCTGGAGGCCGGGGTGCAGATTGCCCTTGGCGAGCTGGAAGAGATCGGCCTGCCCGCCATCATCCGCCCCGCCTTCACCCTCGGCGGCACCGGCGGCGGCGTGGCCTACAACCGCGAGGACTACATCCACTACTGCCGCACCGGCATGGACGCCTCGCCGGTCGGCCAGATCCTCGTCGACGAATCCCTCCTCGGCTGGAAGGAATTCGAGATGGAGGTGGTCCGCGACAAGGCCGACAACGCCATCATCATCTGCTCGATCGAGAACGTCGATCCGATGGGCGTGCACACCGGTGACAGCATCACCGTGGCCCCTGCCCTCACCCTGACCGACAAGGAATACCAGATCATGCGCAACGGCTCGATTGCCGTGCTGCGCGAGATCGGCGTCGAGACCGGCGGCTCCAACGTGCAATGGGCGGTGAACCCCGCCGATGGCCGGATGGTCGTGATCGAGATGAACCCGCGGGTCAGCCGGAGTTCGGCGCTGGCCTCCAAGGCCACCGGCTTCCCGATCGCCAAGATCGCCGCCAAGCTCGCCGTCGGCTACACGCTGGACGAGCTGGACAATGACATCACCAAGGTGACGCCCGCGAGCTTCGAGCCGACCATCGACTACGTGGTCACCAAGATCCCGCGCTTCGCCTTCGAGAAGTTCCCCGGCGCCAAGCCCGAGCTGACCACCGCGATGAAGTCGGTCGGCGAGGCCATGAGCATTGGCCGCACCATCCATGAATCCATGCAGAAGGCGCTGGCCAGCATGGAAACCGGCCTCACCGGCTTTGACGAGATCGAGATCGAGGGCGCCCCCGATGCGGCCGCCGTCACCAAGGCGCTCTCGCAGCAGACCCCGGACCGGATCCGGGTGATCGCCCAGGCCATGCGCCACGGGCTTTCGGACGATGCGATCCAGGCCGCCACGGCGTTTGATCCGTGGTTCCTCGCCCGCATCCGCGAGATCGTGGAGGCCGAGGCCGAGCTGCGCCGGAACGGTCTGCCGATGGACGAGGCCGGGCTGCGCCACGTCAAGATGATGGGCTTCACCGATGCCCGGCTCGCCAAGCTGACGGGCCGGGACGAGGCCAACATCCGCCGCGCCCGCCTGAACCTCGGCGTTGTCGCCAGCTTCAAGCGGATCGACACCTGCGCCGCCGAGTTCGAGGCGCAGACGCCCTACATGTATTCCACCTACGAGCACCCGGCGATGGGCGAGGTGGAATGCGAGGCGCGGCCTTCGAATGCCAAGAAGGTGGTGATTCTGGGCGGCGGACCCAACCGGATCGGCCAGGGCATCGAGTTTGATTACTGCTGCTGCCACGCCTGTTTTGCCCTGACCGGGCAGGGCTACGAGACGATCATGGTCAACTGCAACCCGGAGACGGTGAGCACCGACTATGACACCTCGGACCGGCTCTACTTCGAGCCGCTGACCTTCGAGCATGTCATGGAGATCCTGCGGGTGGAGCAGGAGGCGGGCACGCTGCATGGCGTCATCGTGCAGTTCGGCGGGCAGACCCCGCTGAAGCTGGCCAACGCGCTGGAGGCCGAGGGCATCCCGATTCTCGGGACCACGCCGGATGCCATCGACCTTGCCGAGGACCGTGAGCGGTTTCAGGATCTGGTCAACCGGCTGGGCCTCAAGCAGCCCAAGAATGGCATTGCCCATTCCGACGCCGAGGCGCTGGGCATTGCCGCCGACATCGGCTTTCCGCTGGTGATCCGACCGAGCTACGTGCTGGGCGGGCGGGCCATGGAGATCGTGCGCGATCAGGCCCAGCTCGAGCGCTACATCAAGGAAGCCGTGGTGGTGTCGGGCGACAGCCCTGTGCTGCTCGACAACTACCTGTCGGGCGCGGTCGAGGTGGATGTGGATGCGCTCTGCGATGGCACCGATGTGCATGTCGCCGGCATCATGCAGCACATCGAGGAGGCCGGGGTGCACTCGGGCGACTCGGCCTGCTCGCTGCCGCCCCACACCCTGAGCGAAGACATCATCGCCCGCCTCACCGAGCAGACCCGCGCGCTTGCGCTGGCGCTGCATGTGGTCGGGCTGATGAACGTGCAGTTCGCGGTGAAGGCCAATGCGGCGGGCGAGGAGGAGATCTTCCTCATCGAGGTGAACCCGCGGGCCTCGCGCACCGTGCCCTTCGTCGCCAAGGCGACCGACAGCGCCATTGCCTCCATCGCCGCCCGGCTGATGGCGGGCGAGAAGCTGGCCGATTTCCCGGTGGCCGCGCCGCACAAGCCGGTGGACGAGAACACCCCGATCCCGATGGGCGACCCGCTGAGCCTCGCCGATTTCCGCACGCCGTGGTTCTCGGTCAAGGAAGCGGTGCTGCCCTTCGGCCGCTTCCCTGGCGTCGACACGCTGCTCGGGCCGGAAATGCGCTCGACCGGCGAGGTCATGGGCTGGGACCGCAGCTTTGCCCGCGCCTTCCTGAAGGCCCAGCTCGGCGCCGGCACACTGCTGCCGCAGCCGGGGGCGGGCAAGGTCTTCCTGTCGATCAAGGAAGACGACAAGGGCGCGCAGCTGGTGGAAACCGCGCAGGTGCTCACCGCGCTCGGCTTCCCGCTGATCGCGACGCGGGGCACGGCGGCCTACCTCGCCGAACACGGGATCACCGCGGAAGTGGTGAACAAGGCCTACGAGGGCCGCCCGCACGTGGTGGACGCGATGAAGAACGGCGACATCTGCCTGGTGATGAACTCGACCGAGGGCGCGCAATCGGTGGAAGATTCGCGGAGCATGCGGGCAGTCTGCCTGAGCGACCGGATCCCCTATTTCACCACGCTGGCCGCCAGCCATGCGGCGGCGCTGGCCATGAAGTCGCGCGACGAGGGCGAGCTGGTGGTGCGGTCGTTGCAGCAGGCGTGACGCGATCCAGATGAGCGCCTGCGGCGCACGCTATCTATTTGGTTTGCCTCCGGCGGGAGTATTTGGCGCAAGAAAATGAACGGGGTCCGCTGCATTTTCTTGCTGAAAATATCTCCCGCCGGAGGCTCGAAAGTGAAAGCGCATCGCCTCGAGTGGCGCCAGCTTGGCGAAGGCGCGCCTTCGTTGCCACAGTCGTAGGTCGGGACTTGTCCCGACACTCTGGCCGATGAGGCGCAGCCGAAGAGGCCCCCCTAGCCTTCCTCCCCGCTCTCCCCGAATTCCACCCGCCGGCGGGTCTTGAAGGCCAGTTGCTCGGGGCGCAGGACGTAGTCGTTCACGTCGGGACCCTCGATCACCTTGGCCAGCCGCATGTGCATGAAGGCGCGCAGGACGCGGTTGATGCGGGGTTGGTAGCCGGGGCCCATGGCGCGGAAGAACTTGAGGACATCGCTGTCGAGCCGCAGGGTGACGCGCTCGCGTTTGGGGTCGCGGCGGTCGTCGTCGCGCCAGATGTCGTGCCAGTCGGGGGGGCAGCCCCTGAGATCCCAGAGGCGGTCGTGGATGTCGTGCTCGATCATCCGCAGGGCGTCGACGCCATACATGAAGTTCTGGCGTTCGGTCTTGGTCATCTTCGACGGATCGACGGGCATGGGGCACTCCTGGCAGGGTGCGGGCAGTTTGCGCAGAAAGGGTTAACCGGGCGCGGATGGGCCGTGCGCAGGATCGGCCGGGGGTGCGCGGGGCGGTTGCGCTGGCGGGGCGGATTTGCTCTATCCGGCGCTGATCGCGCAGGCAGCCGGGGACAGGGGGCGCATGGCCAAGCTCTATTTTCACTATTCGACGATGAACGCGGGCAAGAGCACCATTCTGCTGCAGGCCTCGCACAACTACCGCGAACGCGGGATGCAGACCTACCTGCTGAACGTCGCCTTCGATGACCGCGCCGGGGCGGGCACCATCGGCAGCCGGATCGGGCTGGAGGCGGAGGCCGATACCTTCACCAGCAGCGAGGACCTGTTTGCCAAGATCGACGCCCGCCGCCGGGCCGGGCCCTGCGCCTGCGTGTTCATCGACGAGGCGCAGTTTCTGACCAAGGAGCAGGTCTGGCAGCTTGTGCGGGTTGTCGATGACCTGAAGGTGCCGGTGATGTGCTACGGGCTCCGGGTGGATTTTCGGGGCGAGCTGTTTCCGGGGTCGGCGGCGCTGCTGGCGCTGGCCGACGAGATGCGCGAGGTGCGCACCATCTGCCACTGCGGCAAGAAGGCGACGATGGTGGTGCGGATGGACGAGCAGGGCGAGGTGCTGCGCGACGGGGCGCAGGTGCAGATCGGCGGCAACGAGACCTATCTCAGCCTGTGCCGCCGCCATTGGCGCAAGGCCATGGGCCAGTAAGGGCTGGCCGGGGGGCTTGGGTCGGGCACCGGGGATGACTGTGGTGCGGAGGGGAGAGATCCTCGGGTCGAGCCCGAGGATGACAGTGGTGGGGGGGGAGAGGTCCTCGGGTCGAGCCCGAGGACGACGGCAGGATTCCGTCAGAACATCCGCCCGCCGATGGGCACGTCCTGTCCCGGGCCGAGCAGCACCACTTCGCCGTTCTCGTCGGGGATGCCGAGCACGAGGGCCTCGGACATGAAGGGGCCGATCTGGCGGGGCGGGAAGTTGACCACGCCCATCACCTGCCGCCCGACCAGCTCTTCGAGCGTGTAGTGCACGGTGATCTGGGCCGAGGATTTCTTGACGCCGATCTCCTCGCCGTAGTCGACCCAGAGCTTGTAGGCGGGTTTGCGGGCCTCGGGGAAGGGCTCGGCCTTCACCACCGTGCCGACGCGGATATCGACCTTCAGGAAGTCGTCGAAGGTGATTTCGCTCATGATTTCAGTTCCTTTGCGCGGTTGGTTGCAGCCTCGACCGTGCGGCGCATCAGGTCGGGCAGGTCGGGCATGAGCACCTCGAGCCCGGCCTGGGTGGTGCCATTGGCAGAGGTGACGTTGATGCGGAGTTGTTCGGCGGAGGTTTCGGCGTCGCTATGGGCCAGTTCCCCTGCCCCGCAGACGGTGGCGCGGGCGAGCTTCATGGCGAGCTCGGGGGCAAGGCCCACGGCCTCGCCCGCGGCGGCCAGCGCCTCGATCATGTGGAACACATAGGCCGGGCCGGAGCCGCTGACGCCGGTGACGGCATCTATCTGGTCTTCGGTGTCGAGCCGCACCACCTCGCCCACGGCTTGCAGCAGGGCGCAGGCCATGTCGAGCTGGGCAGGCGTGACGGCCCCGTTGCCGATGACGGCGGAGATGCCCCGGCCCACGGCGGCGGGGGTGTTGGGCATGGCGCGCACCACGGGCACATCGCCCAGCGCGGCCTCGAAGGCGGCGATGGGGGTGCCTGCGGCGATGGAGATGAAGGTGGTGGCGGCGCCCAGCGCGCGCAGGGAGGGCAGCGCATCACCCATCATCTGCGGTTTCACGGCGATGATCGCGACGGCGGGGCTTTCGGGCAGCGGCGCGTTTATGCGCACGCCGGTCTGGGCCTTGAGCCAGTCGGAGGGGTTCGGGTCGAGCACGGTGACGGCTGTGGGGGAGAGCCCCTCGGCCAGCCATCCGGCGAGCATGGCCCCGCCCATCTTGCCGCAGCCCAGAAGCACCAGCCCGCGTGCGTTGAGTTCATCCATCATGTTCCGGCCTCGCTGATTTGTGGCGCGAGACTACGGCTCAGCGGCGGGGGTGCAACCCGAATTGGGGGTGAATGGGGCGGGCAAACGAAAACGGCGGGTGCCGCTCGGGACACCCGCCGTTGTGAAACTTCGATGCGTCCGGGATCAGGCCCGGCCGTAGGCCTCTGCGATGGCCACCTGCATGGCGTCCTTGGCGGTGCGGTCGCCCCAGACCACCAGCTGCATCGCCGGGTAGAAGCGCTCGGCGGCCGAGACGGCGGCGCCGATCAGCTTGTCGATCTGCTCGGGGTGGGCCATCTGGCCGCCGCCCATGACGAGGCCGTAGCGGTAGACCATGAGCTTCTGCTCGGCCCAGTAGGTGAAGGCCCCGGCCCAGCACATGTCGTTGATGGAGTTCAGAACCTCGAAGAGAGGCCCGTGCTTTTCTTCGGGCGGCTCCATCTCGAAGGTGCAGATGAGGCGGAGGGTCTCGTCGTAGCCGGACCATGCGAGGGTGATCGAATAGGTGCGCCACTGTCCTTCGACCGCCATCGCGATCTGGTCATCCGCGATGCGGTCGAAATCCCACGAGTGATGCTCTGCCAGCGTTTCGACGATGTCGATCGGGTGAAGATCCTCGGATTCGATGTAAGATTCGGAAAGTGACATGCCCGGCCCCTTTGTTGCTCGTTCCGCTGGCTCTGCGGCCGCCAGAACTTGTTGCCTGCTCTAGGAACGGTGGGTTTTCCATCCGCCCTTACCACATATCGTGCGCGTGATGGGTTGCGTGTGTAAAGCCAAATCTTGCAGCACACCGCAATAAGTTGTGGAGAAAGAAGAGGCAGCCACGAAATCCGGCAGGGGATGGGCGGGGGCGCGGGGGCGGCGTGCTCAAAAGCCAACGCCCGGGCAAAAACCCGGGCGCTTCGGCGGGACTGTCACGGGGACTTCAGGATTTTTTGGCAGGCTTCGCCGCGGCGGCTTCCAGCGCGTCGAGCCGGGCCTTGAGAGCCTCGTTCTCTTCGCGGGCCTTCTGGGCCATGGTGCGCACCGCGTCGAACTCTTCGCGGGTCACGAAGTCGCGGTCGACAAGCCAGCGGTCCATCCAGCCGCGCATCGCCGTTTCGGCCTCGTCCTTTGCGCCCTGGGCCACGCCCATGGCGTTGGTCATGAGCTGGGAAAGGTCGTCGAAAATCTTGTTGCGGGACTGCATGGGGCCTCCGATTGCGGATGGGTCGCACTTGCAGGCTCATATGGGGCTTTGCGGGTGAATGTGCAAGGTTGACACCGCCCCCCCTGCGCGGCCAATTGCGCCCATGCAGGCGCTTATCCCCTTTCCCGAGATCGACCCGGCGATCTTTACCATCGGCCTTTTCGGCATGGAGTTTTCGCTGCGCTGGTATGCGCTGGCCTATATCGCGGGGATCATCGCGGGCTGGCGCATTGGCGTGACGCTGGCGGGCCGCGCCGGGCTGTGGCCGGGCAACAGGGTGCCGATGAGCCGCGAGCAGGGCGACGACATGCTCACTTGGATCGTGCTCGGCATCATCCTGGGCGGGCGGCTGGGCTACGTGCTGTTCTACAAGCCGATGTATTACTGGGAGAACCCGGCGGAGATCATCCGGGTCTGGGATGGCGGCATGGCCTTTCATGGCGGGCTGCTCGGGGTGATCATCGGGGTGTGGATCTTTTGCGCCCGCAACGCGATTGCCAAGATGAACATTGCCGATCTGCTGGCGGTCTGCGTGCCGCCGGGGCTGTTCTTCGGGCGGATCGCCAACTTCATCAACGCCGAGCTTTATGGCCGCCCGACCGATGTGGCCTGGGGCGTGAAGTTTCCGTCGATGTGCTTCGACCCGGTGCGGCAGGGCTGCGAGGTGGCGGGCGAATGGTTTTACTACGGGAGCGAGGTGGCGCGGCATCCGAGTCAGCTTTACGAGGCCGGGCTGGAGGGGCTGCTGCTGGGCACGGTGGTGCTGGTGATGGCGCTCAAGGGCAGCTTCAAGGTGCCGGGGCTGACGGTGGGGGTGTTCTTTGCAGGCTACGGGCTGTCGCGCTTTGTGGTCGAGTTCTACCGGCTGGCGGATGAGCAGTTCATGAGCGCCGACAACCCGGCGGGCTACGTGATGCGGATTGGCGAATGGGGCATCACCAAGGGGCAGCAACTGAGCCTGCCGATGATCGCGCTGGGGATCGGCCTTATCATCTACGCGCTGCTGCGCAGGCGCCGCGCCGCCCCGGCATGACGCCGCTGGCAGAGAGGCTGCGCGCGCGGATCGAGGCGGAGGGGCCGCTGGGGGTGGATGCCTTCATGGCGGCCTGCCTGACCGACCCGGACCACGGCTATTACACCACGCGCGACCCGCTGGGCGCGGGCGGCGACTTTATCACCGCGCCCGAGATCAGCCAGATGTTCGGAGAGCTTGTCGGGCTCTGGCTCGCGCAGGTCTGGGTGGATCACGGCGCGCCGGGGGCTTTCGTGCTGGCCGAGCTGGGGCCGGGGCGGGGCACGCTGATGGCCGATGCGCTGCGGGCGGCGGGCAAGGTGCCGGGCTTCGCGCAGGCTGCCCAACTGGTGCTGGTGGAGGCTTCGGCCCCGCTGCGGGCGATGCAGGCCGAGGCGCTGGAGGGCCACGCGCCGCGCTGGGTGGACAGCCCGGAGGCGCTGCCCGATCTGCCGCTGTTCCTTGTGGCCAACGAGTTCTTCGACGCGCTGCCGGTGCGCCAGTTCATCCGCGCGGGCGAGGGCTGGCACGAGCGCTGCGTGGGGATCGAGGGCGCGGGGCTTGGCTTTACCACCCGGCCCGCGCAGGTGCCCGAGCTGGGCTATCGGCTGGGCGACACGGAACCGGGCGAGATGGTGGAAACCTGCGCCCCGGCCACGGCGATTCTGGGCGAGATCGGCCGGCGGCTGGCGCGGCACCGCGCCGGCGCGGCGCTGGTGATCGACTATGGCGCGGCGATCTCGCGGGGCGACACGCTTCAGGCGCTGAAGGCGCATGAGATGGTCGACCCGCTCGCCACACCGGGCGAGGCGGACCTGACGGCGCATGTGGATTTCGGCGCGCTCGCCGCCGCCCGTGGCCCGGCAGAGGCCGCGCCGCTCACCCCGCAGGGGGTGTTTCTGGAGCGGCTCGGAATCACCCAACGCGCACAGGCCCTGGCCGGGGGGCTGGAAGGCGCGGCGCTGGAAAGCCATATTGCCGCCCATCGCCGCTTGACCCACCCCGAGGAAATGGGGAGGCTCTTCAAGTGTCTTGCCCTCCATCCGGCCAGCACGGCCACACCCCCCGGTTTTTGAGCCCTTGACCCTGGATATCATCACCTCCCCGGCCCTCGCCCCCGCCACCCACGGGTTCTTCACCCGCAAGGGTGGGGCCTCTTCGGGGGTGTTCGAAGGGCTGAACTGCGGCGGCGGCTCCTCGGACCTGTCGGACGCGGTGGAGGTGAACCGGGCGCGGGTGGCCGGGGCGATGGCGGTGGCGCCGGAGAAGCTGGTGACGGTACATCAGGTGCATTCGCCCGATGTGGTCACGGTGACGGCGCCGCTCGAGGGCAAGCCCAAGGCCGACGCGCTGGTGACGGCGACGCCGGGGCTGGCGATTGCGATTCTGACCGCCGATTGCCAGCCGGTGCTCTTTGCCGACGCGGAGGCGGGCGTGGTGGGTGCGGCGCATGCCGGATGGCGCGGGGCGCTCTCGGGGGTGCTTGCGGCCACGGTGGAGGCGATGGAGGCGCTGGGGGCGCGGCGCGAGAGGATCGCCGCCGTGATCGGCCCCTCGATCAGCCAGCGGGCCTATGAGGTTGGCCCCGAGTTCTTTGAGGACTTCATGGCCGAAGACCCGGAGTTCAGCCGCTTCTTTGCCGGGGGCGCGGGCGACCGGATGCAGTTTGACCTGCCCGCCTTCGGGCTGCACATGCTGCGCGAGGCGGGCGTGAGCCGCGCCGAATGGACCGGGCATTGCACCTATTCGGACCCGGCGCGATTCTATTCCTACCGGCGCACCACCCATCGGGGCGAGGCCGACTACGGGCGACTGATCTCGGTGATCCGGCTCTAGGGGGGGGGCCGATCGGGGCAGGAATGGGGCGCGCCCTGCCCGCCTGCTGCCCCATTGCCTGCCAGAAACAATGCCGACTCCGCCGCCGGACTGTTTCCGCCTCATTCCGGGTGCCTTGTTTTGCTGGCCTCTCGGCTTCGGCACGGTCTTGCCGCAATTCGTCCGGCATCCTCTTCAAGTTTTCTTAAATTTCTTGCCGTATGCCAAAACAGCGCCGCGTTCGGAGGCGAGATTGTTTGCGAAGGGGCAACAAGCCCGGCCAAAGAGCACACGAGCAGGAGCTAGAGAGATGAAGACGCGCTGGATCAAGACCACCATCGAAACCGCGGAAGCCGCGAAGGTGGAAATGCCATGGGCCCGGGGCCGCCGCCGCGAGGCGATGATTGCCCGGCGCGAGGCGCGCATGGCGGCGTTGAATCTCCTGTCGGCCTGAGCCGCAGCACGACTTTCCCTCGCCGGGGATGTACCCCCCCGGCATATCACAGCAGCCCGCCGGTCCTCCCCCGGCGGGCTGTCTGCTTTTGCGCCCGGCGCAGGAGCGAAAAGCGGGGCCGACGGGGGCCTGCGGGAATCAGAATGTGGCAGGGCGGGCCACGATCGCGAAACAGTTTTGCGCGAAACCGCCGGATTGGCGTGGCAGCCGGGTGAAATCGGCCGCGAACTTTGACAGACCCGGCATCGCGCCGCCATTTTCTTCCTCAAGACAAATCCTTCTGCGCTCTTTGGTGGGGGCCAAGCAGATGTGATCGAACCGAAAGGTGGTATCGCATGGTGTACCCTCGCCATCCCGTCGCTGGCCTCGCGACGGACGCTATTCGCCCTCAGGGTCAAACCCCGGGGCAAACCTCCTGGACGTCCCGCTCGGACGTTCGCTCGAAACCTCGGCGGGTGATGCCTCTCACCCGCCGCTTCGAGGTTTCCTATCTCGCTTCCAATGGTGACATTGATGAGTTTCAGCGGGTGGCTCCGGCCACCCCGCTGTTTGAGGAAGCCTTCTCGGCCCTGGGCCGGGGGGCTCTCATTTCTACCGTCGACGGCCTCACGGCGGTGGAAGACATCCTGCCCGGCACCCTCGTGGAAACGGCCAACGGCCCGAAACCGCTGCTGTGGATCGGCTCGATGACGGTGTTTCCCGAAAGCGGCGAATTGGCCGCACGGGCGCCGGGGCGCGAGCCGCAGAAGATGTTGCGGATTGCCACCGACGCCTTCGGCTTCGGCCGTCCGGCCCCCGACCTGATGCTCGGCCCCAAGGCGCGGCTGCTCTATCGCTCCGCCGCCTGCACCGAGGCCGTGGGGGCGGAGGAAGCCTTTGCCCCGGCGCGGGCCTTCATCGA